>CAWVLT010000001.1:0-36302 GCA_963930185.1 Coriobacteriia bacterium
CGGCCCCTCCGGGGGAGCGTTCCCGAACTCACCGCCGCGTGCGGCGGTGAGTTCGGGAGGCGTAGCGCTGTGCTTGCAATTCAAACCCACTCTCACGCCACGTCCGTATGGGACATTCCGAAGAATCTCGAGCTCGGAGTCGAAGTTGTAAAATATGATTACTCGACCGCGCTCTCGAACGATCCTCCTTACGGCCTTGACCCTCGACTCATCCGAGTTGACCACCTTACGCCAGACGTAGCAAAGCGATCCGGCGTTCGGAATAGGTTGATCCTTGTATGGATCCCACCTAGTTCGCCCAACCTGCTTGTACAAAGAGAGGTCGTAGCCAACAGGAACCGTTTCATGGTGCTGGACGGCCATAGCCCGGTAGTCCATCTCGACTAAAATATCCTTGCGGTACTTCACGAGTTTCCCTGTGTTAATGTAGTGATCGATCTTCGGATACTTACTGAACCGAGAATATACGGCGTGCTCTCGCTCGAACTCACTTCGGTTCCTGAAGAAGCCGTTTGCGATGAATACGGGAACGTAGTCGTTCCAGCAATCTCCCAGTGTTGCCGAGAGGAGGATCCACTCGTTGGCCTTGGCTATGCGAAGGAACGCTTTGACCCACGCGCCACGACCGACGACCCTTTGCTCGTCAAATATAAAGAAGGCGCCTTTGACCTCGTCGTACTTCCGGATGTTGTTCCAGCTGTCTATCACGACCTTGTTCTTGTATGCGCTCGACTCCTGGTGTTTCGAGAGTAAGAAGGGCGCAAGCTCGGCCTCCCACTCGCAGGTGTCTCTCTTCCTAGCGGTCGTGTAACCGGCATATTTTCAATCCCGTCGAGCGTTGTGAGGAGTCTCCTCCTTTCACGGACGTCAAGGGCATTTATCCCTGGTTTCTTCGGTATGAGCTTTGGGGGCTTGACCCTATCTGCCGGATTCTTCTCTAGGATTTCGCGCTCAACAGCCCTAGCGAGCGAGGACTTAAGCAGCACGTAGGCCTTCACTGCTGTGGCGTTAGATAGCCCTTTCTCAAGCAACGAGGAGAGCCACTTCCTTATGTCGTCGGGCGAAAGCTTGTACAGACGAATCTTCTCGAAGTAAGGGGCTATCTGTCCTTTGAGCGCGGCACGATAGCGGGCTGCCGTCGAGCGCTCTATCGACTTGGTTGATTCTAAACCCTCGATGTGAGATCGAACATATTCGGGGACAGTCATATTTATGATTCGATGTCGTTCCTTCTCTTCGTCGGTCTGTTTCGGCTGGTCAAGCGCTGAAAGCTCCATCTCAGCCCTCCACGAATCAAGCTCACGTTTCGCTTGAGGCTTTGACGTTGCATCGAGAGTCTTCGTGACGGATCGAGGAGCACCGCAATCGTCATGAAAAGTCAGAACACCACGCCACTTGTTGCCTGATTTGCGCAAATAAGATGCTTCGTAGACCATAGCAAACCTCCTGTTAAATGTATATTTTTGGAAGCTTGCAACTTGCCAAAAAGTTCGCCAAAAAGTTGCCAAAAAGTGACTTTAGAAGCGAATAGGTATGGTTTAAGGTTAGGAAAAAGTGCAGGTAGACTGGGGCGTCCTGCTCAAATTGGAGAACTTTGCCTTTGTTCGCAAGGCAGAGGCCGGGGGTTCGAATCCCCTCATCTCCACCACTTAAAATTGCAGGCCAGGGGCTATGAAGCCTCTGGCCTTTTTCTTTTCGTGCAACAAACCCGCGCAATAATCGTGCAACAAAACGTGCTCGGAACCGCTTCTGGCGACAAACGAGAAGGGGCCGCGTACTTTCCGGCGCGACCCCTTCTTCTCGGTCGTTCGTGCGAGACCTTTCGCTCAATTTCCGATAGGCGAAGCGCCTACTCGTCCTTCTTGTCCTTGTGCAGCTCCTTGACGCGGTCCGCGACGAACTCGTTGATCTCCTCCTGGCTCAGGATGCTGGTGGGTCGGCCCTCGCAGATCGCCACGATGTTGGAGATAATCGAGGCACTTGCCTTGTCATAGGCGCCCTTGCCCACGAGCTTGAGCAGCGCTTTGACGATGAAGCCACCGTGGATGCAGGTTTTGACGTGCACGAGCGTGCCGCCGTCGGTCTCGCTGGCGGAGATGGTCGTCGTGTCGTCGGCGTGCTTGGTCGCGGAGTCGAGGATGACCGTCACGGTGTGCGTTGCCTCGTCATAGCTGGCGACGCAGCGGGTGGTGTTGCTCTCGTCGAGCGCGCAGGTCCACTCGGAATCGGAGACGCGCTCGATGACCTTCTGGCCTCCCAGCACGTCCAGCTCGCTCGTGCGCTTCATGGCCTGCCAGACATCCTCAATGGGAAATGCGACAACCTGCTCGAAATCGAATATATTCTCAGACACGGCGGGACTCCTTTGCTTGGCGGTTTGCAGATTGCCCTGCGACGAGGTGACATACAGAAACAAGGATAGCATGCAGCACTGCCGAACAGGCAGGTAGCCAAGGGAAACGAGACCTGTGAGCTTGTTATTCAACCGTAAATTGAAACTAGGCATGACCGAGATGTCGACATCAGGTTGAACCGGCACATACGAGAACGATGTCTCTCTCGCGTGAGAGCGATACCCCTCGCGTCGATCTTAGCGTACATGTCCATGCCCCGTATGTCCAGAATGTGCGGCGGATCTTGAACGGCTCTTTGGCTGGTCATGGGGATAGAATGTACGTGGTTCACTAGGCATCCGCGACAAGTGAGGAGGATCTTCCATGGCTGACGAAGCCCTCATCAAGGAAATCGACGCGTATGTGGACGAGGTCTGGTCCGACGTGCTGCACGACATGGCCGCCCTCATCGCCCACAACAGCGTGGTCGACGCCAGCAAGGCCCAGGACGGCGCGCCGTTTGGCCCTGCCGCCCACGACGCGCTGACCTGCGCGCTGGGCATCGCCGAGAAGCTCGGCCTGGAGCCGCATGACTTCAAGGGCTACCTGGGGTACGCCGACCTCAAGGGCGCCTCTGACACGTACATCTCAACCATCGCGCACGTCGACATCGTGCCGGCCGGTACCGGCTGGACGGTGGAGCCCTTCGAGCTCACCCAGAAGGACGGCTACCTGCTGGGACGCGGCGTGCTCGACGACAAGGGCCCGGCCATTCTCACCCTCTACGCCGCGCACTTCTTTGCACGCAAGGGCCAGCAGCTGCCTTACACCCTGCGCTGCATGCTCGGCAGCGACGAGGAAGTGGGCATGAGCGACGTGGAGCACTACCTGGCCGAGTTCCCCGAGCCCGCGTTCTGCTTCACGCCCGATGCCGAGTTCCCCGTGTGCTGCGGCGAGAAGGGCCACTTCGGCGGGACGTTCGTCTCTGGTGACCTGAGCGGCGGCAACATTGTCAGCATCGAGGGCGGCACCGTCTCCAACGCCATCCCCAGCCTGGCCAGCGCCACGGTGTACGGCAACGCCTCCACGCTCCCCGCGGCCGAGGGCATCGAGGTGGCCGAGGCGAACGAGGGCACCGTCACCATCACCGCGCACGGCAAGGGCGGCCATGCCTCCATGCCCGCGGGCACTAAGAACGCGATCGGCATGCTCGTGAGATACCTGCGTGACAACGACCTGCTCGCCGAGGTTGAGAAGCCCTACTTCGAGCTGCTTGCGACGATCCACGGCTCCACGGACGGCTCCACGCTGGGCATCGCCGCGACCGACGACGTGTTCGAGCCGCTCACCTGCATCGGCGGCACCATCCACATGCAGGATGGGCGCATCTCGCAGACCGTCGACTCGCGCTATCCCAAGTCGATCACCGGCGAGGAGATCACCGAGCGACTCTCCGAGCTTGCCGGCAGGTTCGGCGCCACGCTCGAGAACGCCTCGGCGACCGTGCCGTTCTTCATCGACCCCGACTCGGAGTGCGTCAAGGTCCTCATCGACTGCTACAACGAGTTCACCGGCAAGAACGCCAAGCCCTTCACCATCGGCGGCGGCACCTATGCCCGCCACTTCAAGAACGCCGTGAGCTTTGGTCCCGAGGAGCCCAGTGAGCCCACGCCCGACTGGGTGGGCATCATGCACGGCCCCGACGAGGGCGTGAGCGAGGAGCTCATGCGCCGCTCGCTCAAGATCTACATCATGGCCATCGACAAGCTGATGGGCGTGAAGTTCTAGGCCATTTGTCCAACATTCGGTTTTGCTATGACCTCCTTGACATGATTGTATTGTCAGGGAGGTTTTTATATGATAAATAAGAACGCATTATAGCTATAGTTAATATTGAAATATTTTATTACTGATATTTTTAGACATGAACAGAATACGTAGAGGCTACGAATTATCTTTGATGCCCACAACCTCGGTGCTTCGGCTGCTAAAATCACCTCTTTGATCATGCAATAGTCACGCGGCTGATCATAGCCCATTCATTGTCGAAGGCCGCGTAACGGGAGGTGTAATGGACGCTCTGACGCGAAAGCAGGCATGCCTGCTCGTGGGGGCAGCCCCGCTTCTGCTTGCGGGGGCAGTTCGTTCTATGGTAGCTGCTCAGGCACATGCCGAGGAGGCCACGGCCCAGGCGTTGGCCTCGGCCCAGGAGCAGTACAACCAGGTTCAGGCCCAGATCGACGAGCTGGCGGCCCAGCAGCAGGAGCTCAGCATCCAGCTTGACGCCACGCTCGGCTCCATCGAAGACACCCAGGTGCAGATCGATGACACCCAGGCCCAGATCGACGCCACGCAGGCGGAGCTCCAGCAGTGCCAGGACGATCTCGCGACGTACATCTCCAACGGTTACAAGTACGGTGACACCACAGCGCTGGATGTTCTCCTTTCCTCGTCATCGTTCGAGGAGCTTGCCGTCAACATCTACTACCTTTCCAAGGTGAGCGAGAGCGAGGCCCAGCTCATCGAGCACACCAAGCAGGTCAAGCAGCAGCTCGAGGATCAGCAGGCGGTGCTGCAGGAACAGTACGCCCAGCTCGATGCCCTGCGCGTGGAGCAGGAGACCCAGCTTGCCGACATGCAGGCGCGCCAGGAGGAGTCGTATTCCCTCCTGTACAGCCTCGACGCGGAGGTCCAGGCGCTGACCGCTCAGTACAACGAGGAGCTCATGGAGCAGGCTCGCGCTGCCGAGGAGGCGCGCATCGCGGCAGAACAGGCGGCGGCGCAGCAGGTGGCCGCTTCGGGGGGCAGCTCGGGCGGGGACGCCGGCTACTCCGACGGCGGCGGCTCCTACGATGACGGGGGTAGCTCCTGGGGCGGCGGGTCGTCGGGCTATGGTTCCGCCAGCGCCGTCGTGAACGCCTGCTACTCGACGCCCTCGCCCGGTGCTGGCTACTGCGCCGCCTGGGTGACCTACGTGTTCCAGAACGCCGGGATCGGCAGCTTCTATGGCAACGCGTGCGACATGTACGCCTCGTGGTGCTATAGCTCTGACATGGGATCTATCCAGCCAGGCATGATCGTCGCGGTCTCGAGCCACTCTGCCACGGCTGCCGGGCGCATCTACGGCCACGTTGGCATTTACATCGGCGGCGGCACGGTCATGGACAACATCGGCTACATCCGCTCCATCGACCTCGGCAGCTGGGTCAGCTTCTACGGTGACATCGTGACGCCGCGCTGGGGCTGGCTCGGTGGGGTGGCGCTGGGCTAGTTCAGCGCGACGCCGAGACATGCACTTGCTGCTGGTGTCCAGTCGCTTGCTACGAGTAGAGCCCAGGCGAGAAGACCGGCGGAGAATGGCGAAGACCGGCGAAGGCCGACGAAGATTAGGCCAATAAAGCCATGGGTGACGAAAACGTCGTGGCGCCACGGGCACAGTGATCGTGCTCCATGGCGTCACAACGCTACGCGTCAAAGACCCTAGTTGACGTAAGGTTAAACGTTATCCTGCGATTTTGCGCCATCGCTGCTGGTGGTCGGTGCTACCGTTTTGCCTCGAAGACTTTCCTCGCTTACGACTGCCATGAGATCTTCGCGTCTGTGAACGTCGAACTTTCGATAGATGCGCCGGGTATGCGACTTCAGCGTGCCGCTGGCTATGCAGAGTTCGCGTTCGATTTCCGGTGGCGTCTTCTCGGCCACGATCAGCTCAAGCACCTCCCTTTCCCGTGGGCTCAATCCAAAACGCCCTGCCAGGTCCTTGCATCGCTCGGAAAGCAGGTCCTGGCGCGTCCTTCTCTCGCGGAGGTCGTCCATGCCAAACAGAGAGGTTCCCCAGCGGGAGTATTCCCTGTCGGTCAGAAGGGTCACGCTCGCCACGATGACAAGCACCGAGAGGATGACGAGCAGGGCCGTTTCGCTCCCTGGAAAAAGTGGAAAGAGCCTCTGCTCCAGGACGGATGACAGTACGTGACCCGGAATGCTGGCAAACATCACGAGCTCTTCGATGCTGCAGAGCAACGCCGCCGAAATGCCGAAACGGCGCGCGATGTCGCATAGCAGGATCGTCAGCAGCACGAACATGAGCGAATACCCGGTTGAGATCAGAACGTCGGCGGCGAGGTTGCGCGACGAGAACGATACGAGCGTGGCAAGCAGGCCGCAGCTCATGAGAACGAAGGGCGTTCGATAGACGTAGGTGAAGTCGAAGCGGTGGGAGAGAAAGTAGGCGATGAGGAAGATGGCTGCCGAGGCGACCGCGACTCCTGCGGTAAAGGCCCCGCCCACGAAGGATCCAGTTCCCTGACGAAAGCCAAGTGCCAGCTCATAGACGCCCAACGCGCAGACAAGGCGCCAGGGAAACTTCAGGTCGCCCGTAAAGCCTCCGGGGAGAGCGTCTGCCTGTGTTTTGGCAAACCCGAAACGCAGGCAGATGAGCGACAGGAGGGGAAGCATGACCAACGCCGCGCAAAGACGGGGCCCGCTTGAGCCTTCGATGAACCAGCCTAGGCAGGAGCCGAGGAAAAACGAGCCAGACACATACAGGACGACGAGAAAGGAGTTGCTGCAGCTCTGGAGCTCCGCCCAAAGAAGGATGGAAATCCCAAAGCCGGCTCCGGCGAAAAGGGCACTCGCCACCATCAGGAGGGACGCTTGCTCGGGAAGAGATATCGCGACCGTAAGAAGTGCGCTGGCCGCGAGCATGAGCAGCGTCGCGACTATGGGTATCTCACGATGCCTATAGAGGGGGAGTACCTTGCGTGACGCGACAATGCAGCCTGCAAACACTGGTAGCATGCCGAGCGCCATGATGTCCTGCCCAAGCCAGGGCAGCGTGACGTCAAGCTCCGCAAGCTTGCTCGCCATGATGTCGTAGTAGGCACGCACGAAGGCGAAGCCAAAGAGGCAGGGGGAGAGGAGACGAAGCTCGCTGAGCCTACGTCCGACCCTTGCGGCGGGGGCCGCGGCCTCGCTTTTGCCCACGCTGCTTGCTAGTGCGGAGTCCCCACATGGGTGGACCTCATCGGCCGGATCTCGATCTGACACGCGCCCTCCCTCTTGGCCTGGATTCTGTGACTAGATGATTCGACATAGGTGCAGGGTCTCTGAGCTGGGAAGTTTACACCGAGGTTACAAGGTTACCACTGAATGCATCCTCCGTGCGCGCCAAGCCTGCCTTTTGTCGCGGCTATTGTACGGCATGGCGGCCGGTGCGGATCGAAGCCGTGTCTCCGCCTGTATCGAACGGGTCGCACACAAAGACGAGCGTGGGAGGATTACCATGGATAAGATCGAGGGTGCTATCATAAGGGACGGCCTGGGGGCTTGTGGCCTGCCGGTCAGCCGACGTGGGCTGGTTGCGGGCGCGATGCTCGCAGGGGTGTCGGTCGGGCTGTTTGGCCTTCGCGGTGCAAGCCGCCGCGCCTGGGCCGAGGACGCATCGGATGCTGCCCCCGGCGAGCTTTCTTTCACCCCGGGCACGTATTCGGCGGCCGCACAGGGCAAGTTTGGTCCAGTCAACGTCGAGGTCACCTTTAGCGACTCCGCGATCACTGACGTCAAGATCGGCCAGCACGAGGAGACCAAGTTCATCTCCGATCAGGCCCTCGAGCAGATTCCTGCCGCCATCGTGGAGCACCAGAGCCTGGACATCGACTCAATCGCGGGCGCGACCCTCACGAGCCGCGCGATCATCATCGCCGCCTCCGACTGCGTCGAGCAGGCCGGTGGTGACCCCGACGCGCTGACGGGTAACTACGAGAAGCCTGCCCCCTCTACCGAGACGGTCGAGCTCGAGGGCGACGTCGTTGTCGTGGGCGCCGGCGGGTCGGGCATGGTGGCCGCGCTCTCGGCGGCGCGCCTCGGCGCGAAGAAGGTCATCCTCCTCGAGAAGAGCTGCAACGTCGGTGGCAACGCCCTAGTGTCCGGCGGGTACCTCGAGTACGTGAACGCTCCCGACGAGCTGCGCGAGGAGATGACCGAGAGCTACGAGGCGGAGCTTGCCGAGGAGCTTGCCCAAGCGCCTGACTACATGCCCGCGGAGGACGTCGAGAAGCTCAACGCCGACTATGAGGAATGGAAGGCGTCGGGGAGCACCAAGGTGTTCGACAGCGTGTACCTGCATGGCCTGCAGTATGCCCTGCAGGGCGAGGGCACCTATGACGAGATGCTCAAGACCGCCGAGAACATCGTGGCCCTTGACGAGTGGCTGGAAAGCGAGGAGTTCGGGTTCAAGCCCCTGTGCGGCATCGTGGGCTACTCCTGGCCTCGGTGGACGTCCCCGAAGGAGGGCGTATGCGGCCAGGGCTACTTCATGTTCTACAACCGCGAGCTTGAGGAGAACGACTACCCCGTCGAGATTTACCTCAACACGCCGGCGACTGAGCTTATCGTGGAGGACGGCACCGTGGTGGGCGTGGTCGCCCAGGGCGCTGACGGCACCACGTACAACGCTCGCGGCACGCAGGGCGTGATCCTGGCGACAGGCGGCTTCTCGGGTAACCCCGACATGCTGCGCGAGTACAACACCATGTGGCCGTTCGAGGAGGACTCCTACATTCCGACCACCAATTGCTACGGGCACACCGGTGACGGCATCACCATGGGCCTTGCCGTAGGCGGGACCGTGGCTCTCATGGACACCCAGATGCCCTTCCCCATGGCTGATTGCAAGAACTCCACTGACGAGACGACCGTGGGCGATGACGTGGACTGCATGATCGTCAACAAGGAGGGCGAGCGCTTCATGAACGAGGTGCTCGACCGCTACACCATGACCGAGAACATCATGGCCCAGACCGACCAGATGATGTACATGATCACCGACGCTGACACCTGTCGCGTGGAGGGTGACAAGAACCGCTACGGGCATAGCCTCCAGAGTCTCGTGGACCAGGGGCAGCTCTTCATCGCCGACTCGATCGAGGAGCTCGCCGAGAAGATCGGCTGCGATCCGGCGACGTTGTCTGCCACGGTCGAGCGTTACAACGAGGCCGCAGTCTCGGGTGAGGATCCCGACTTTGGGCGCACGACGTTCTCCGAGAACAGCCCCATCGTCAACCCGCCGTTCTACGCCTCGCCGCGCACCTGGGCCATGCACATCACGGTCGGTGGCCTGGTCGTCGACATCCATGACGGCTACAAGGTGCTCGACAAGTCGGGCCAGCCCATTCCCGGCCTGCGCGCCATTGGCGAGACGATCGTGGGCAGCTGCGGCATCGGCGTCCAGGGCGAGGGTCTGGCTGTGGCGCAGAGCATGTTTGGCGAGGCAGCCGAATAGCCCGAGACGGTTATCTGTCGGGCCTTTTGGGCGTGGCGCGGAGTCATGACGTGGGGCGGTGATGGGGCAGGACGCGAAGTCTTGCTTGCGATTGACGCAAGCCGACGTCTTTTATATACAAAAATAGGTTTCATGGCCTCACATGAGGACATGCATTCCATCAAGTGCCGAGGGGGTGTCCCTCGGCATTTTTGGTTTACGGGGGATTTGACAGCGATAAAACAGGCCGGGATTGAACCAACCCAGTAAGGCAAGCTGTCCATTGCGATCTCCGATGGTTTGGAGGAAGCGTATGATTTATATTCGTGAGTTCGAGTTCGTCGAGGGTGAGAGCGGCCTTGTGACTGCGTATCCTTTTGGTCTTGAAGGCGGGACGCAGGGCGAGGGGTTGGAAGATGCCGTCGAGATGGCCTCGGACTGGCTACGCCTTTGGGCGCTTGACGAGCTTGCCGCTGGCCAAGAGCCCCCGCGCGCTTCGTTTGGCAACCAGCCCCAAAGAGGCGGAATCGTCATCGCGGTTTCAACGACTGCCAGCCTTTCGGATGTACCGGCTGTGTTTTCTGCTGAGGCGGCTCGCATGTTGGGGATAAGTCGCGCCCGTGTTAAGCAGCTGTGCGACGCCGGCCTGCTGGCCTCGTGGCGTGTGGGGTCGGGGCGCATGGTATCCCTTGAGAGCATCGAAGCCCGCATGGGGGACGCGTCGAGCGTCGGCTGTTCGACACACGCAACCGGATCTTCCGAGCAGATGCAGGCATAGTCCATCCACGAGAATGCCGCGTGGGCGCGCGTCACGAAAAGGAGAAAACTCAACGTACCCAATAACCGCCGGCATGCCCAAGGCGTATCGGGCATGCCGGCGGACTTGTGACAGGGGTCGAAGGCACATTTGCTCGTCGCGTTGCGGCGCCTTGACCCATGGGGCTGCTACCTTTGGCGACTAAGCCTCGGCTGCCACCGTCTCGGCCATGATGTAGCCGTAGGAGAGCGCGGCGTCAAAGCCGTAGGCGTAGCCGGTGCCGTCCTTCTCCTCGATGGAGCCGCAGATGTCGCCGGCGGCGTACAGGCCGGGGATGGCCTGGCCGTTTGCGTCAAGCACGTGGCACGAGGTGTCGATTGCGATGCCGCCCGTGGTCAGATAGAAGGTGGGCATGCAGCTTACCAGCCAGACACCCTCGTTCTCGTTAATGAACGTGGGGGTGCGTCCGTACTCATCCTGCTCACCGGCCAGGGCGTGCTGGTTATGCGCGTCGAACGCGGCGCGCAGGTTGGGGAGGTTCAGCTCCTCGGCGGCCTGGTCAACCGAGTCGTAGCGCACGATGTCACCGCGGTCGAACAGGCAGGCGTAGTCGGTGCAGTTGCCCCAGGTGTCCATCTTCTGCAGACGAACGGCGCCGGCGTGATCGGTCAGGTGATAGAAGCGTCCGCCATTATCGGGATTGAGGACCGCCTTGCCCATGAATGCGTGGCTCAGGCTGCCCTGGCCGAACTCGTCGCCGTTGTTGTTGACCATCATGCCGGGGGCGAAGGTGTGCAGGAAGGCAAGCTCAAAGCGCGTACCGGCCGCGTCGGGCGTCGTGGAGTTGAAGGCGCCCAGCTCGCGGTCCATGCACTCGAGCACGGCGCCGGCTCCCACGGCCATCTGCATGCCCTCGCCGGTCGAGCCGCTGCAGCATGCCCACGGCGCCTCGGCGTAGGTGGGGTAGTACTCGGCGATCATCTCGGAGTTGTTACCGAAGCCGCCGGTTGCCATGCAGACGGCCTTGGCATTGACCGTGAGGGCGCTGCCGTCCTTGGCGGTTGCCTTGACGCCCGTCACCGTGCCGTCATCACCCTGGATGAGCTCAGTGAGAGTCGTTGCATAGTGGATGGTGCCGCCCAGGGCGCCGATACGGTCTGCCAGGTGCTGCATGGCAAGGCCCGACCCGCCCATGTAGGGGCCGGGGGCCATGACCGGCTCCTGGAAGTACATCGTCCCCATGGTGCAGAAGCCGATGCCGATCGAGGCCATCCAGTTGACCACCTGCGCGGAGGTCTCGTACATGGCGGTGGTGTAGGGCATCGAGGGGTCCTCGGGCTGATAGTATTGACGCAGGAGATCGAGGTGCGCCTCGACATTGAAGTAGGTGTCATCCTCGGTGTGGCGGCCGGCCGACCAGCCAAGCTGCATGTCAGATGCCATGGCGAGCACACCGGAGTAGGTCATGGGGCCTGAGCCGCCGGCAATGTCGAGCTTCTCGATGACGCACACGTTCTTGCCCGCCTCGAGCAGACGCGTCGCGGCGACGAGGCCCGCGGTTCCGGCGCCCACGACCACCACGTCAACGTCCTCGGTCACGTCCTCGCTCGGGGTGGTCTCGGGCGAGCCCTTGTGATAGTCGTCGGGATTGCCGCCGGCGGCGGTGATGGCAGCCTCGATGGCGTTCTTCACGGCGAAGGAGGTGAGGGTGGCGCCGCTCACCACGTCCGCGTCGAGGTTCTGGTCGGCGTTGATGCGCTCGATCATGATGGGAGCGGCGGTGGTGCCGATGCCCACGGTGTCGTCGCAGCGCAGCAGGCTGATGCCCGCGATGGCGCCACCCGACACCGCTATCTGCACATACGTCTTGTTGCGATGGCCCATCGCCTCGCCCATCCACAGGCCGTCCTGCAGGCCGGCGCCTGCCGCGGGCGTGGCTTCGGTCTCGGCGCTTTCGGCCACCTCCCCATCAGTCTCCTCGGCCTGCGCGACGCTGGCGATGCCCAGGCCGCCGAGCGCTGCCATGGACCCGGCAAGTGCCGTGCCCTTTACGAAACTGCGTCGATTGAGTTCCATGATCGATCCTTTCGCTTCCGAACGATGCTCTAAGAGCCTGATTGCGTGCGATGCGTGCTTTCGCGACGTTTGGCAGTGACGTTCGCCCTGCGCGCCTCGCCTCTGTTCTTTGTACCGCATCTTTGGTGCCCGTGGATGGTGTACCCTGCAAAAGTGCATACACCGATCTCGGTGATTTTTGCATCGGGGCAGGTGGATGGGACTGTCGCTTTGCCTGCACGCTGAAGGGTTCTGGTCGGCCGGATCGCAGGGTTTCGTGGCGATGGCGTCGTGCGATGGGTTACTATTGACAGCTAACGACAGCTGGCGTGACGCTTCTGTACGAAGCGTGCGATTGTCAACGAGGATGTTGCCAAGGGGGTGTGCATGACCGGTCGTGCGAAAAGCATCGCTGTTGTGAGCGTGGGCTTTGCCCTCTACCGCTTCGCTGCGACGTATCTCTACGGTAGCGGTCTGGGCATGCATCAGGAGTCTGTTGGCTTTGTCTCCGACCTTGGCTTTGTGCTTGCCATGAACGCGGCATCGTGTCTCGTGGCGCTGGCCTGTCTCATCCTGCTGCGCCGCAGGCGTCCCTGCCGGCTCGTGGCGTCGCCGTTTGTCGCGAGCCTCGTGCTGTTGGTGGGCGTTGTTCTGGGAAGCGTGCTGCCTGGCACCGGGCTGCTCGCCGGCGGCGCGCCGAGCGTGATCTCCGGCGTGCTTTGCGGTACCGGCCTCTTCATGCTGTGCGTCACGTGGCTTGACGTGATGATAGGCCAGGCCGACGCGGCCCATGTTCTGTCGGAGATCTGCATCGGCTCCACGCTCTACACCGCTGCGGTGGTTGCGTGCGACTTTTTGGGCACGACGGTGAATTCCGCGCTGGCGGCTGTCGCCCTGCTGCTTTCTGCGGGCATCGCCCATTGGGTACGTCGGCCGCCATTCCCCGACACCACTGCGCATTCGATACGGATGCCTAGGTCAGAGCGCTATTTCGCGATTCCTGTGTATGCCTGTTTCTTTGTCCTGGTCGGCGTTGTGGGAATCATGCACACCTCGGTCCTTGGCTCGTCGTCCGAATACATCATCGGCGCCGTGCCCATGTGGCTCGTGCGCGTCATCTCTCTGCTGATCTTTTTGGTGATCGTGCTTCTCATGGGCAAGAGGCTCAGCATGAACTCGACGTTCAAGGTCGCATTTCCGGTCTTCATCGTGGTGATGACTCTGCTGCCGTTTATGGGGGAGATGGCGCGACCCTTTACGGGCTTGGTGGCGACAATCTGCTATTGCGTGTGCGGAATGCTGTTCAACCTCTTTAACATACGCGAGGGTCGTCGGCTCGAGCTTTCCAGCGCCCTTCTTGCCTGTGTGTATACGCTTGGGTCGAGCGGCTGCCTGCTTGTCGGCCTGTGCATAGGCCTGTGCCTTAACGCCGTGAGTGCGAGCTTCGACCTGTCGCTGCTGACGCTGCTTGCCTTTGTCGCCATCTACCCGCTAGCGCTGGTGTTCATCTTCCTCCTAAGACGCGATGGGCGGGTGACAAAGACGGTGCCAGCCGAGGGGCCGTTGGTCCAGACGCCGGATTGCCCAGCGGCACAGCCGGATGCTCCCAGTGCAGTGGGGTCGCGAGGCGACGGGGAGGAGACACGCGGTGGGGGTGTAGCCGATCCCGCTGTGGAGGCGTTGCCCCCGTCACGAGAGACGTTCGAGCGGACGATCGGAGAGATCTCCACGGAACACGGGCTCACGAGGCGCGAACGGGAGATCTTGTCGCACCTGGCCTTGGGCCGTTCGGCTCGCTATATTGCCGAGACGCTCGTCATCTCAGAAAACACTGTCTGGACGCATGTCAAGCGCATCTACGCCAAAACCAAGACGCATGGCAAGGACGAGCTCATGGGGTTAGTTGGGAGCAAATTGGAGCAGGGCGCGTCGAGGTAGTCGGAGACGCGGGCATCGCCCATGCGAAAGACGCCCGTCACCTCTGCTGTGCCTCTCTCGGCGGACATGGCGTTGGTTTCTCGTTGCGTCAGAGTCCACCTTTCCGCTGCTTTGTCCCGCCATCGCAGATTGCCCGTGCAGGTTGTTATTGTACTCCGGCGGTGTCACACGTCTCTGGCTCGCTCTCGAACATGTCGATGAGCTCCTGCTTGGTGTTGACGCCGCACTTGGAGTACACGCCGCGGATGTGGGTCCACACCGTGCTCTCCGACACGCACAGGGCCTCGGCGACGCTTCTGACCGTGCGCCCGCGCGTGAGCTCGGCGCAGACGTCGGTCTCGCGACGGGTGAGCCCAAAGCGCTCGGCGAACTTGCGCACGCGTGCCAGGTGGTAGTCCTCCACGTCGGAGCGCGAGATCGTCTCGGCCGCGCCCTCTCGCGCCTGCTCGGCGCGGGGACTGGTGCTTGCCTGCCGCCCCGCCTCAACGAGTGCCTCCCTGCGGGCCGCGCTCGCGGTGTTGCGGGCCCGGTTGCGCTGTACGAACAGCAGGGCGATGCCAAAGGGGTAGATGGCGACGAACGCCAGGATCGTGAACAGCGGGATGTCATGCAGGTTGCTGGCGAGGCTCAGCACCCCGCCGATCACCAGGCCGATGAGCAGGGCGAGGCTGGAAAGCCCGGAGGTGACGCCAAGGATCTGGTAGGGCTCGAAGAGGCCGTTCCTCAAGAAGGCGATCATGTAGATGGTGTACGTCACGGCGATCGCCTCATAGCAGCAGATCATGGCGTATCCGGTGATGAGGCCAAAGCGATCGGCCGCGAGCGCCGCCAGGGTGAAGACGACCAGAAACACCGGCATGATGAGCTTGAACGTGAACTCGGGATCGGGGAAGCGTCGCGTGAGGCCGAACACAAGCGCGAGCAGCGCCACCGCGAGCAGTATGCAGGTGTTCACGTTGACGTGGGCCATGATCGAGGCGAACGACGAGCCAAAGACCGCAGTGTTCGCGATCCCCACCACGAAGTGGCAGACGAGCAAGCACAGCCACGCGCTCAGCAGGTTGCGGCCCGGCTCGCTTTTGGGGGAGAGCTGGTTGACGAGTGATGGCGCCGGCGTCTGCTCGGCGCGCATGGCAACCAGGCGGGCGCAGGCAAGCGAGGCGAGGTAGATGAGGAGCATAGCGAGCTGGCTGGCTGGACCTGCAGGCATGAAGGAGAGCCCCACGCCCGCAAGGGCCCCGAGGGCAAACGCGAGCAGCAGCCAGGCGAGGCTTCTCCTCCCCGCGTGCAGCACGTAGAGCTCGAACCACCGCAGGGAGACGATGATGCTGCCCGCCCCCTTGACGAGTCCCAGGGCTATGGGGACGACGAGGGTTGCGACCGGGCCCGTGAGCTGCGTTCCGAGCACCCCCGTGAGGTCGGCGACGTCGCTCGCGACGGTCGCGATGAGCAGCAGCGCGTACCCGATCACGTCGGACAGCTTCCCGGGCAGGAGCCTCCCCGTGTGGGCGAGAAAGACGATGAGGAAGGCCACGAGCGTCTCGGCGGCGCAGTTTGCCAGCATGAACGGGAGCTGCGAGACGAACCCCATGTTCGTCGGGGCGGCGCCCATGGCGCTGAGGTATTCGGTTGAGCTTGCGGCCTTGTAGAGACCGTAGCCCGCAACTAGGAGGAGTCCCGTTGACGGGCGGGCCGCCAACGCGGTCCTGCTCGATGCCAATCCAGCCCCCTTGTAGCTTCCTGCTCTCGTCGTCTCACGACCACACCGGCGACGGCGTCGCGAGCAAACTCGATCCTTCTCGCATTTCCCGCTGCGATTTCACATCATCTGACCTGCGAGGATGCGAAGTTCATAGGTTATCGATGAAGTGACGCGCAGCACTTCCGCGTATGCTGAAATAAGCGCACGTGGACGGGTCAATGATACATCAGCCGCCCGCGCACGGCGCGGCGAATACGTGTCAAATGGGCCGCATGGCTCAAGCTACGTCTGGAAGGAGACGCTCATGGAGCTCACGCGTAGGGACATCATCAAGATGGGTGGCACCGCCTGCCTGGTGGCCGGTGCCCTTGGTGCCGGCACCGCCATGGCCGACGAGGCCGCCTCGGCCGGATTCGTGGTCGGCACGGCCGACATCAACTTCACCCAGGAGGCTGACATCCTGATCATCGGCACCGGCCTGTCCGGCTTGGCCGCTGGCATGGAGCCCGCCCTTGCCGGCAAGAAGATCATCTTCGCCGAGAAGAAGGGTTCGTTCGGCGGCGACTCCGCCACCTCGTGCTTCTTCATGTTCGCCAGCGGCACCAAGCCTCAGCTCGACGCCGGCTACGCTACCACCATCGACCAGGCTTGGGAAGGCGTCGCCGAGAGCCAGACCGCCGGCTGGGAGCAGTACGAGTGGTTCCCGGAGTGGGCCAAGGGCAAGTACTACGCCAACACCAAGTTCATCGACACCGCCATCAGCGACTTCGGCGTGACCATCCAGGAGCCCTCCACCGAGGAAGAGCTGCCTCGCCTCAACGCCAGCGTCATCCTGCCGGGTGAGGGCATCGGCACCGGCTACGAGTACGTGCTCGCCCCCATCCAGGCCAAGCTCGAGGAGATGGGCGCCCAGTTCCTGTACGGTATGAGGGCCACCTCCCTGATCAAGGACGCCCCTGACGGCGCGGTCATCGGCTGCCGCTTCCAGGACGAGAACGGCGCCTACGTCGACATCAAGGCCCCGGCCGTGGTCCTGGCCACCGGTGGCTTCATCGACAACGGCGAGATGGTTCACGAGTACCTGCCCGACTGGGCCAACATCGGCGTGCTCGTGCATGGCTGCATCGGCGAGGGCCACACCATGGCCGCGGCCGCCGGCGCCCAGCTGGCCGACATGGACAGCGGCATCGCCAAGCACTACTGCAACCTGATGGGCGACATCCCCAACGCCACCACCTGGGGCTACTGGGCCCCGCTGGTGCTCGTCCTGCCCAACGGCAAGCGCTTCATCCAGGAGGGCCAGTCCCACGACGCCGCCCAGGCCGCCATCGACGCCGGTTATCGCGAGTGGTGGGTCATCTTCGACCAGAAGGCCTTTGACACCCGCACCATCGCCAAGTCGGTCGAGAACAACATCAACGTCCACGCCGAGGCCTATCGCACCGCCGAGACCCTCGAGGATCTGGCCGTCGCCATGGACGTGCCGGTCGACACCTTGGTGGAGACCTTCGCGACGTATGACGGCTACGTCGAGGCCGGCGAGGACGCCGACTTCGGCAAGACCTCGTGGCTTGAGTCGCTGCAGCCGCCCTACCACGCCCTCAAGCTCAACGTGGTGCGCTACAAGACCTCCGGTGGCCTGATGGTTGGCCCCAACAACCAGGTGCTCGACACCCAGGGCAACGAGATCGCCGGCCTGTACGCCTGCGGCGCCCTGACCACGCTTGCCCAGGCGAGCTGCTCGCTGTGCGCCGCCACCGGCTACTTCGTGGGCGAGACGCTGGCCGCCCTGTAAGGCACGCTGGCGTGCGAGCGTAAGTTCGCGACGTTTCCGTCGACGCGACGCGCTAGACTAGGGGGTCGGGGGTATCATTCCCCCGGCCCCTTTTTGATGCGCGGACTTGGGAGGTGGACGCGACATGGGCGGAAAGGCAGCGATCGGCAAGCACGCCGAGCCTTCGGGCGGCTCGCAGATGGGGGCGTGCGGTCTGGCTCGTGGCGCGCGGGCGGCCCGTGGCGCGGCGGGCGACATGCGCAGGCCTCGCGTCGCTAGCGGTCGCGTCGACGCTCTTGACGGCCTGCGCACGTTGGCAATCGCGTCGATCATCGCGTATCACCTGGGGGTCGCATGGCTTCCGAGCGGCCACATGGGCGTCGTGATGTTCCTCGTGCTGACCGGCTATCTCGTGACTTGCTCGCTTCTGCGGCAGTACGACAGATCGGGGGCCGTCAGCCTGCGGGCCTTCTGGCAGCGGCGCCTGAGCCGTCTGTGGCCGGCGCTCGTGGCCATGGTTGTGCTGGTGGCGCTTGCGTGCGTCGCCTTCAGCCACGTGCTCCTCACCAAGATGCGCCCCGACATCGTTCCGTCGCTGCTGGGGTTCTCCAACTGGTACTACGTCTTCAGCGGGTCTTCGTACTTTGAGCAGATTGGCCCGCCCTCGCCGCTCACGCATCTGTGGTACATCGGCATCGACGTGCAGGTCTGCCTCGTGTGGCCGCTCGTGCTGGCGTTCATGCTGCGCAAGGGGGCCGGTCGCGGCGCCATCGCTGCGGTGTGCGCCTGCATCGCCGTCGTCTCGTGCGTGCTCATGGGCGTGCTGTACGACCCGTCGGCCGATCCCAGCCGCGTGTACTACGGCACCGACACCCGCTGCTTCGCGGTGCTCTTCGGCGCGCTGCTGGCGCTCTGGTGGCCGCTGGGCTCGGCGCCGCGTACAGGGCGCGGGCTGGTGAGGTGCCTTGGCCCCGTGGGCATGGGCGTTGCCGGCACGCTGAGCCTGGCGGGTCTTCTGGCGATCATGGTACTCGTGCCGGCGACGTCCCCCGTGCTCTATCGCGGTGGGATGGTTCTCGTCTGCGCCCTGACCATGCTGCTCATGGCATCGCTCATGACGCCAGGCAGCTTTATTGCGCGTGCGTTTTCGTGGCGCCCGCTTGTGTGGCTGGGCGTGCGCTCCTACTCCCTCTACCTGTGGCATTACCCCATCATCCAGCTGCTCGACGCTGACGGGGCCGCCCCGTGGTGGCTCAGGCTCGTGGCGGTTGCCGTGTCTCTTGTGGCGATGGTCGCGTCGTGGTGCCTGGTCGAGCGGCCGTTTGCCGACGACCGGGTCTGGCGGGCCCTTGCGGGGCTTCGCCGGGGCGCCGGGGGGTCGGCTGCCACGGGACTGCTGCCGAGCCAGGGGCGATGGAGTCGCACGCAGGCTCGCCAGATGGCCGTGCGCCACGCCCGGCGCGATGGTGTGCGCGCGGCCTTTGCCATGGTGGCCGCCGCTGCCACCGCCGTGGCCGCCGCGGTCGGGTGCCTCGTCGTTCCCGAGGCGACGCTCGTTCCCGAGGAGGCCATCGTGAGCACGGGCGAGGCCGCAGACAGGGGGGTTGACCTTGCCGCCCGGCGCGGATCGGGCGTGAGCGCGCTGGTCATGGAGTCACCCGTGGAGCCGACGCAGCCCGAAGCGTCGCCAACCCCAGAGCCCGTCCAGATCATGGAGCCCACCGTTGAGCGTCCCACGCTTCCTGACGGGTACTTCGCGCTGCGTGCGCCTGCCGAGGAGGTGGCGCGTGGGGTGCTCGACCCGGTGCTCATCGGCGACTCGGTGCCGGGTGACACCAACTTCTACGGCACGTTCCCCGACGGATTCATCGACAGCTTCATAGGCCGCCGCCCTGACCAAGCGGTCGGCGTGTTCCAGGACTATCTCGCCCAGGGGGCAGTTGGGGACATCGTCGTGTTCGCCGTGTTCTCCAACACCACGCCCACGCCCGAGCAGCTCGAGCAGCTTGTGGCTGACGCCGGCCCCGACAGGAGCGTCTACCTGGTGGGGACCGTGAACCCCGACGGCTTCCAGGATGTCGCCAACCAGAACCTCATGGACTGCGCTGCCGCGCACGACAACGTGACCTACGTGGACTGGCCCGCCACCTGCGCCGGCTGGGAGGGCGTGTACCTCTACCCGGACGGCACGCACCTCACCCCCGAGGGCGGCCCCGTGTATCTGGACATGATCGCGCGGGCCATCGGCGAGGACATGCTGATGGCGGGCGGGACGGCCGAGCCCATCTGACGCCTGGGCGGCCAACCGCAAGCAGTACGCCGACGCGTGTGGGCCACGTCACTCAAGGTGCGGCGCCCCGGTGTGATACAGTACCGGGTGAATCTTTACGGCCGTTGGGAAGAAAGCGGTGCCATGACGGGAACTCGGTGGGCTGATGGGGGAGGCATGCGACGCTTCGCTGCGCTTGCGGCTGGCTTTTCTCTGCTCTACGCCGTATGCGTCTCGTTCTTCTACCCGGTTTGGCTCCAGGGAATGGAGGACGGTCTCACGGCGCTGTTCGACAACACGCTTAACCCCGCGATGTTCGTGGCGTCGGTGGTGCTGTCCCTCGTGGTCGGGAGGAGCTCGGCGTTTCCGCGACGGCCCCTTGTCATCGTCGGCTATCTTCTGCTTGCGCTCGGCCTTGCGTCCACGCTGGTGGCAGCCATCTTCGGTGACGGCTTATGGGTGGGGGCGTCCGGGGTGTGTGCCGGCGCTGGCATGGGGCTTGTCGTCCCGTTCTACTTCGAGGCGATAGCGGGCTTCTCCCGGATTGACGTCGCTCGCGCCTGCGGGCTCATGTCTCTGCTTGGCATGCTTCTCGTCATGCCGCTCGAGCTGGTCCCCGCATACGCGAACGTCCCGATCTACATGGTTTTTCTTGGCGTCTCCGCCTGCTGTTTGCGTCTTGCTCCTCTCGTCTGCCAGGAGGATTCGGACTCGACGCCCCTGTCGTCGCAGCGCTGTGCGCCAACGGTGAGTCAACAGGCCGGCTCGTCCGTCTCGGCGCGTGACCGCCTCGACGCGTTTCTCGTCCCGGTCGTATGCACGCTGGCGCTGTCGGTCGTCTATGGCGTGATGGACACGTTTGTGCTCGGAAAGGGGAGCGCACCGCAGGCGTCCCTGGTCGTGTCGCAGTTTGGAGGCGTGGCCGCCGCCCTGGTGTTCATCGCCGTGTTCGGGCGGCGCGAGGGCGTCTCGTCCCCATCCTCGCTCTTCAACACGGTGTTCGGGCTGCTGGCTACCGGCCTGCTCCTCCTGCCGTTCTTGCCGGAGACCTATGCGCTCACGCTGAACGCGTTCGTCGCGGCGGGGTGGAAGCTTGTCATGCTCACGCTTTTCTATCTCGTGATCACGCGGTTCGCCAGCCACAGGCAGCTGCTCCTGGCGGGCATCGCGTTTGCCTATGCGCTTCCGCGTCTGGGCCTGTGGATTGGCATCTTCGTCGCGCGCTGGCTCGGCGTCGAGGGCACCGCCGATTTCATGAAGGTCGTTGCCGTCGCGTTCTGCCTGCTCTATCTGGTATTGATGGTGATCTGGGTCGCCAACTCCCATGAGCGCAGGGTCGCGGAGAGGCGGGCCCTTCTCTCGGGCCCGACGCAGGGGGAGGCACCGCGTGACCCCTGGGATGCCTGGGAGCGGCGCTGTGCCGACATCGCGGCTGCACGTGGCCTCACCGAACGTGAGGCCGAGATCTTGCTGATGGTTGCACGCGGGCGGGACACGGCCTCGATATGCGAGGCGCTTTCCCTGTCCCACAACACGGTCAAGAGCTACCGGAAGAGCATCTACGCCAAGCTGGGCGTGCACAGCAGGCAAGACGTGATAGATCTATTCTCGCCGCAAGATCAGCAACCCTAGGGCCATTTTCGCTTCGTTAGCTCGATGTTTGCCTCGCCACCCCCGTAAGGGGGGGAGGTTCTCTTTGGGCTGTTTCCCACCAAAGGCGGGGTTTGTCCCCATGTGCACCTCGGTAGTCTGGGTGATGTCAGACGACCCCTTGCCGGGATGGAGCCCATGTCGGGCGGCTTTCGTCGAAGCGGGTCGCAAGAAGCATCGGATTGCAAGCATCGGATTGCATGTGGAGGAGAAAAAATGAGCGAGATGACCCGTCGTAACTTTGTCAGCGCCTCCGTGGCGGCAGGGGCCCTTGCCGGGCTGGGTGCGGCCGCCGGCCTTTCCGCTATGCCTGCCCCTGCCAGGGCGTCTGAGGTCACGTGGGACGAGGAGTGCGAGGTGCTCGTCATCGGCAGCGGCTACTCGGGACTTGCCGCTGCCGTCGAGGCCAAGAATGCCGGCGCCGACGTCAAGATCATCGAGAAGCTCGCCATCTCGGGCGGCAACTCCTCGGTCGCGGCAGGCGACATCGCCGTGTGCAACTCCTCCGTGCAGGAGCGCGAGGGCGTGGAGGACTCGGTCGACCAGTACGTCAACGACATGCTCGTCGCCGGCCTATACCTCAACGATGAGGCGAAGTGCCGCCTGATCGCCGAAAAGTCCAACGAGACCTGGGAGTGGAGCATCGAGCAGGGCGCGACCTGGGCGACCAACGAGGACGGCGACTACTTCCTGTACCCGTACGGCGGCCACACGGTCAAGCGCTCGATCGCGCAGGTAAGCGGCTACGGCGTGACCGGCCCCTTCACGGCCAAGCTCGAGGAGCTGGGCTGCCCGGTCGAGACCGAGCGCATGCTCACGAGCCTCGTGCTCAACGACGAGGGCCGCGTCGTGGGCGCCCTGGTGAGTGACGGCGCGACCGACAACGACGCCTCTACCGGCACGCCTGCCGCCATCCACGCCAAGAAGGCCGTGGTGCTGGCAACCGGAGGCTTTGGCCGTGACGTCAAGTTCCGCTCGGCGCAGGATCCCCGCCTCGACGACTCGATTGACTGCACCAACCAGCCCGGCGCCACGGCGGAGTCGCTCAAGGCCGCCGTCGCCGCGGGTGCCATGGCCGTTCAGACCGACTGGATCCAGCTGCTGCCGTTCATGAGCCCCGACGAGGAGGGCTACGGCGTCGCCGCGTTCTATACCGACGGCCAGGCGAGCTACGCCCCCACGCTGAGCGTCGTCACCGGCAAGCGCATCGTCAACGAGATGGCCGACCGCAAGCAGTACGCCGACGCCATCCTTGCCACCGGCCAGCCCTGCGTGCAGATCAGCTGCGCCAAGGCGCTGTATTCCGGATCCGACCTCGAGGGCGCCATGGAGGCGGGCATCACCATGAGTTCCAGAGCATCGAGGAGGCCGCCGAGTTCTACGGCATGCCCGTGGACGCGGTGGTCGAGGAGATGGCGCGCTACAACTCGTTCATCGAGAGCGGCGTCGACGAGGACTTTGGCAAGGCGATTCCCGAGGATGCTCAGACCATCGACGAGCCCCCGTTCTACGGCGTGCGCCTGTGGCCGAAGGTTCACCACTGCATGGGCGGCGTGAAGACCGACCTCGACTGCCGCGTGCTCGACATGGATCTCAACGTCATCCCCGGCCTGTACGCGGCCGGCGAGATCGCGGGCGGCATCCACGGCGCTTGCCGCCTGGGCTCCTGCGCCACGGCTGACTGCCTGGTGAATGGCCGCATCGCAGGCCAGATGGCCGCCGCCGAGGAGGCGCTGGGGTAAGGATCTCTGGAGGAGCTTGCCCAAGGCCCCCGACGCCACCTTTACCAGGGAGGCGTCGGGGGCCTTTGCCTTGTGGATCGTGGGAATCAATCTGGCTCGCGTTGGTGCCTATACGAGAGTCATTGTGTTGGGGTGCGCGAACCATGTTCGCCCGACTCATCGGAATAAACCTCCACGGCGCAGTCGATGAGGGAACGCACCCTCTCGTCCTCGTCCCGCTCGATCCAGAACGCCCCGTAGGGAATCTCGCCAAGTCCCTCCATGGGCCTGACGCAAATGCCAGGCAGATTGGGGCAGGCGAAGTTGGGCATGACCGCCATGCCGATGCCCGCCCGGATCATGGTCGCGCTCACGAGGGCCGACCCGCTGTAGTAGACGATCGACTCGGGCGCCATGAGCGCAATTTGGTCCTGCACCTCGCGCATCTCGGGCGGACAGCTATCCTCTTCCAGGAAGATGAGTGACTGGCCCGCCACTTCGCTGAGCGCGATCGCATCGCAGGCTGCCAGCGGGCTTCCTGTTGGCATGACGCAGACGAACTTGCCGCGGAAGAGCTCGCGAAACGTGATGCCGGGCGGGTTGAGGTGCCTGCTGCGCGCGCCAAAGGCCACGTCGAGCTCCCTGCGGGTGAGCTTTCCGAGCGTGCTGACGGGGTCGTCATGGAGGACGTAGGGATGGACGTCGGGCATGACCTTGAGGTAGAGGCTGAGGAGCCGGTCGAGCTGTCGCACCGCAGCGTCGCTGCTGCATCCGATTCGTATCGAGTCGCTGAACCGGCGGGCGTATCCCCGTGCCCGCGCCAGCGCGTTGTCCAGGCGGGAGAGGATGTCCTTGCAGTCCTCGCAGAAGGCCCTGCCGGCGGCGGTGAGCTCGACCTTTCTCGTGTCGCGCTCGAAGAGCTTGACGCCGAGCTCCTGCTCGAGCCGCGCGATCTGCTGGGTGACTGCGGGCTGCGATATGTACAGCGCCCGTGCCGTGGCGGCGTAGTTCAGGGTCTTCGCGAGGTTGACGAACGTCTCGAGCTGCCGCGTGTGCATGGCGCCTCCTGCCGAATGTCGCGTATCGCATATGTAGCCAGCGTTCCTGGTGGCCTCTGCTGATAAGCAATGCTTATTGCTTATCATAATAAACAATTTCCTGTTGGCCTCGGGGCGCAGTACAGTGATACATCGGGGGATACCAAAAGCCGGTATGGTGGCCGGCGGTCCCGCCGCCATGGTATGGCGGGGCGACAGCACCGAAGGGAGACGTTCACATGGAGAACATCACGCGTAGGAACTTCGTCGGTGGCGCGGCGGCCGGTGCGGTGGCGATCACCGCGCTGGGGGCTGCCTTTGAGGGCACGAGCCAGGCGCTGGCGAGCGAGACCGAGGCCGAGGCCGGGCAGGGCGTTCTTTCTGCCGACGAGGTGTGGGGCGAGGGCCCCAAGTCGGTTGACGAGTTCGAGTTCGCCGAGACGCTCGACTGCGACGTCGTGGTCGTGGGCGCCGGCACCGCCGGCATGCCTGCCGCCGTGTCGGCCGCGCAGGCCGGTGCGAGCGTTGTGGTGCTCGAGAAGCAGGGCGTGGGCTTCGGCATGCGCAACTACATCGGCGCCGTGGGCACCACCACCCAGAAGGACGCGGGCGTTGAGATCTCCGAGAAGGAGATTGTCCAGGAGCTGCTGCGCTACTCGTCGTATCGCGCCGACGCCAGCCTCATCAAGCTGTGGGTCGAGAAGAGCGGCGAGGCCATCGACTGGTACACCGGCCTGATGGAGGAGGGTGACATGCACGTGTGGCTCGAGACCGACATCAACGACGACCCCGAGTCGCCGTTCAAGGAGTGGTCGACCTGCCACATGTACTACAACCTCGACAACCCCGACCTCACCGAGACCTCCGTCATGGCGGCCAAGATGGAGGAGGCGGGCTGTGACGTGCGCTACAACACGCCCATGGTCCAGCTCATCCAGGAGGACGGCAGGGTCACCGGCGCCATCGCCCAGAACGAGGACGGCGCCTACATCCGCGTGAACGCCGCCAAGGGCGTGGTGCTTGCCACCGGCGGCTACGCCAACGACGTCGAGATGCTCAAGGCCCTCAACATGAAGGACTACCTGGGCAACGTCATGACCTACTGTGACCCCGCCTCCACGGGTGACGGCATCCGCGCCGCGCACTTCGCCGGCGGCCAGATGGACCTCGCCCACACCGCCATGTACTTCCAGCGCGGCAGCACCCTTCCGGGCAGCGTGGGCGGCGACTGGTCGACCCCTGCCATGTGGTGGATGGGCTCCCAGCCGTTCCTGCAGGTCAACCGCAAGGGCGAGCGCTTCGCCAACGAGTCGCTTCCCTATGACTACAACCTGCACCAGGCGGCCGGGCAGAGCGGGCACGTGTTCGTGAGCATTTTCGACTCCAGCTGGCAGGAGGACGTCACGGCGTTCCACACGATCGGCTGCTCGCGCATCATCCCCGCCGATCGGGTGGCCCAGGGCTACGAGGGCGTCAAGTGGACGTTCGAGAAGATCATGGCGGCAAGCTTCAACCCGGCTCTCGAAGGTGGCCAGCTCGTCCAGGCCGACACCATCGAGGAGCTCGCCGAGAAGCTGGGCATGGACCCGGCGACCCTGAGCGCCACCGTCGAGCACTACAACGAGCTGTGCGCGGCCGGCGAGGACACGGACTTCTACAAGGAGTCGTATCGCATGCGTCCCGTTGACGAGCCTCCCTTCTACGGCATCACCGTGGGCGGACAGCTGCTGTGCACGATGGATGGCATGTGGATCAACACCCACTGCCAGGTGCTCGATGCCAACCACGAGCCCATCGAGGGTCTCTACGCCATCGGCAACGACTCGGGCTGCTACTTTGCCGACTGCTATCCCGAGCTCATCGTGGGTGCCGCTGCCGGCCGCTCGGTGACCTTTGGCTATCTGGTGGGCCGGGAGCTCGCCCAGGCATAGGGCGTGCCTGACTCTCTTTGCGCCGACCATTTGGCTTCCAGGCGCCGCCCGACTCGTCGCTTTGCGCGCGGGTTGGGCGGCGCCTTGCTTTTTGCGGGTGTTCGGCATGACGCTCTGGTTGATCGACGCGATGGGCTGGCCGATCACATCGTCGCAGATCACGCTTGTCATGCGATGCCTTACATGCGCCGGCGTGTGCCTGTCTTTCGCCATCATGCGCCTGCCTGACAGACAAGCGCACGCGACTCGTCCATCCTTAAGGCATGCCGGGTCGTCCGCGGATCACGCCGCGATGCGACCCTGCACGACATCGCCAAGCCAAAGGAGGATTTGCATGTCAGATGTAACCGAGATGAGCCGCCGCACGTTCGTTGCCGGCACCGCCGCCGTGGCTGCCACGGCCGCCGCGGGCGCCTCGCTCGCCCATGCCGAGGAGAGCGCCTCGGGAACCCACATGACGCCGGGCACCTACGAGGGCCATGGCACCGGCCGTCGCGCCGATATCGTCCTGAACGTCACCGTGAATGAGAATGCTATCGAATCGATCGAGTTCGTGCAGACCGTCCCTGCCACCAACGAGGTCATTCCCTCGCTGGAGGAGGACGTGCACGCCGTGTACGCCTACGCCATGCTTGACGAGACGAAGCAGATCCTCGACACGGTGACCGACCGCCTGGGCGAGCGCATCATCGCTGCGCAGTCACTCAACGTCGACGCCATCTGCGGCGCCACCCTCACCAGCATGGGCTACATCGCCGCCGTGCAGGACGCCCTGACCCAGGCCGGCGCCGACCTGTCCGCCTTTGACGTTGACGTGCCTGCCGCGACCGACGAGGTCAGCTACGAGGGCTTTGACGTCATCGTCGTGGGCGCCGGCGTCTCGGGCATCACCGCTGCCGCCGCCGCGACCGCCGAGGGCGGCAAGGTCCTGCTCATCGAGAAGTCCGCGCGCCTGGGCGGCATCGGCTCCATGTCCACCGGCTTCCGCGTGACGGGTAGCCAGTTCCAGGCCGACGCCGAGGCAAACGGCACCATCCAGGAGGCCTCCGTCGCCGGCGCCATGAGCGGCACCAACGACGAGTGCTTCGAGTTCGCCATGTCCGAGACCGGCCACTACGCCAAGGCCCCGCTCGTGCGCCAGTTCCTTGAGGCCGCCGGCCAGATGGCCGACTTCATTGTCGAGAAGGGCGGCTTCGACTTCATGGCCACGCCCTTCAGCCTGGAGTACAACCAGGACTCCATCATGGAGCCCATGGCTGCCGAGTGCTGGAACAAGGTTGCCTCCAGCGTCGACACCATCCTGACCGAGACCACCATCACCGAGCTTCTCACCGACGACTCGGGCGCAGTCATCGGCGTCAAGGGCACGCGCTACGACGGCGCGCCCGTCACCGCCTACGGCAGCAAGGTCATCATGTGCTGCGGCGGTTTCATGGGCAGCCCCGAGATGCAGCGCGAGTACAACAACGGCTCCTTCTCCACCGCCTTCGCCATGGCGCAGAACAAGGGCGAGGGCCTGCAGGCCGAGTGGGCCGTGGGCGCCAACCGCTACCACATCGGCGGCGCGTGCAGCCACATCACCCAGCCCATCGCCAGGCTCTCCGGCTTTGATGACCATGCCACGATGATCCCACACACCCTGACGGCCGCCCCCTGCTTCATGCAGGTCAACGCCGCCGGCGAGCGCTTCCATCCCGAGGACGCTCTGCTTCAGAACATGAACGCGGGCAACGCCTACATCGTGAGCAACGGCGGCACGTTCTACGCCATCGTCTCCCAGGACCAGATCAACGTCCTCAAGGAGCAGGGCCTGGTCGGCATGGGGATGACCTCGCCGGTGTTCAGCGTGAACTTTGACTACTATCCCGATCCCATCGACTACGTGATGGACCAGATCGAGGACGTCCTGGCCGCCGGCGTGGAGGCCGGCCAGATCTACAAGGGCGAGACGTTCGAGGAGCTGGCCGAGGCCGCTGGCATGAACCCCAAGCTGCTGGCCGACTCCGCCGCCCGCTACGAGGCCGCCTGCGAGGAGGGCGCCGACCACGTGCTGGGCAAGGCACCCGAGTACCTGTACCCGATGGGCGGCGGCCCCTACTACGCCATCGTGGCGCAGGCGTGCCCCTACAACACCATCGGCGGCATTGAGGTTGACTCCGAGATGGGCGTCCTGGCCGCTGGCGGCAGCGCCATCGCCAACCTGTACGCTGCCGGCTGTGAGACCATCGGCAACATCATGAGCGGTGGCCGCTTCAGTGACTTCGGCGGCTGGTCGTTCGGCTGGGCCTGCTACTCGGGCTACGCTGCCGGTCGCGCCGCCATGGGCAACCCCGTGCAGTGGTAGGCCTTCGGATCCATCGATAGGCTCCCGGCTCTGACGGGTGGGCGCCGGCTCTTCCTCCGATCGACGGAGGCGGGGCCGGCGCTTCTTGTGTGTTGGTTCGACCTGTGATCGGCATCTGCCGTTCCCGCTGTTTCACTTGCGCGGCCGTGTTGTCGCCTTGCCGCCCTCCCGCGTCAGCCGTCGGGGCGTTGCTGTCCAAAAAAATGAGGAAATGAATTTCCCAGTTATGCTCTATGTAATTTACCGACTTACATAGAGATTCATAAAAGATAATATAGTATAAATAATCGAAAATAAAGACACGTTAAAAAGAAATAACTAAAATCATATTAAAATACTCGGGGATCTTTTCCTCACGTGCAGCTCGTGCATATCCTCAAAAAAGTGGCAGCAAAACGGATATCTGCTGCATCCGCATTGTCACTTGCGCCCGGCTGTGCTTTTTGCAGGTGGAGCGCCACCCGTTACCGCCTTGATGCCTCTCCGCTGGCGGTGCGCCCGGCGTTGCCGGTTGTGGTCGTGCTGTTGGGCGCGTCGCCGGGGAGGGAGGGCACACGTCCCTCGGCCAGCTCCACGAGCTCCTGGCGCGCGTGCACCCCGCACTTGCGGTAGATGCGCTGGATGTAGGTGTCGATCGTGCCCTTTGCGATGGCGAGCTCGTTGCGGATAGCTGCCGTGCTGTAGCCGCGAAGCAGCCTCGTGAGTATCTGTGACTCGCGCTCCGACAGGCCGAACTGCGCGGCGAGCCGTCCGGCGCGATGTGAGATGAGCGCGTCGAGCGCCTGCTCCACGTCACGGCCGGCATCGCGAGACCCGGCTCCGCCGTGCCCCGCGCCCCCGGGTGCCCCGGGGTTGTCGGGCAGGCATGCCATGTTGCCGGTCGCCGCCGCGGCCGTGCGCGTGCCTGCCGCGGCCATGCCGTCATGCGTGTCGGACGGCTCCTCTATTCCCGGCAGCAGGGCGTTGGCGATGGTGAGGACGGCAAGGCCGCCGAAGAGCACGTAGGGCACGAGCGTCGCGACGACATCGGGAGTGCACGCGAGCCCGAGCGCCGCCATGAGCGCGCCGGCCAGCGTCCCGCCCGCCTCGAACGCCATGCGCGTCTGCGCGAAGTGCCGAACGAGATCGTCCGGTCGCTCGCGCGGCTGCTCGACGGCGTAGATCCACACGAACACGTAGAGCGCCCAGCATCCGGCGGTCGTGAGGGCAAGGCCGACGATTCCGGTCACACGGTTGGGCACGGCGGCGAGGAGAAGCCCCACGGCCGCAAGCGGGCTCAGGATCTTGAAGAGGCTACGCAGGTCTATCCGTCGCGCGGAGGTGACGTACCACAGGACGAGGGCCGCCGCCAGCGCAAGGCCGCCCGGCCCGCCCAGCTCCACGAGGGTGGCCTGCGTGCCGTCACCCGGGGCCACGCCCACGTTTGCCGGCAGGGAGAGGGCGAGGCTGCACGCCGCGATGCTCAGCAGGTTCAGCAACGAGCCGCGCAGCGGGCGTCCGGGAGCGGCGCCCGCGCTGCCGGCCGGTTCTTCCGCGCCCCCCGCACCTTGCCGCGTAAGGGTCTGCGCGAGAGAGGGGCACTCGCCGCCCGTGCTCGCCGTGCCGTTCGCTTCCCCAGACGTACGCGCGTGCTCGGCGCGCTTCCAGACAAGGCAGGCGCTCGAGAGCAGCGGCAGGGCAAGCCACAGGGCGAAGGCTGCCTCGTAGGGCACGAGCGTCGCGGCTAGATAGATGATGGCGCACAGCATCGTCGACCAGATGGCGCTGCTCTCGACGACCTGCGGGTCATGCGGCGCATAGGCGCAGAACCACTGGTACATGAGGGCGATGTAGGCAAACGAGGCGACGGTCTGCGCAAGCACGGGCACGAGCGGGGGAGCCTGCACCCACAGCGCGGCCTGGTTGACGGCGGAGCAGGCGCTGGTGACCAGGCCTGCCGCCCAGATCGCAGCGCGCCCGCGCCGGCCCGTTTTGCGACCTTGGCCCATCTGGCCGCGCGCCCCGCCGGGGCGGTGCGCCCACGCGAGCAGACATAGGCACGCGAGGGCGGATATGAACGCGGGGGCGGCGTTCAGGAGGGGCCTTCCGCCGGGGAAGGGTGCGAAGTCGAGCGTCAGGCTCACGAGTCCCCATGCCGTGATGAGGCCCCACCCAAGCAGGCGTGTGTGCTTTGCATGGCGAAGCCCCCTTCTTTCCCCGTTGCGCGTGCCGCCCATGCAGTGCCATGCGGTATAGTGAGTGCGTACATTATAGTTGAGCGCACGGGTGAGGGAGGCATACATGCCAGAGGTTGAATCGCCTTGCGTCGAGCCACCGGGAGACGGTGGCGGTGTGACTTCCTGGAGGCTCAAGCTTGCCTGCGTGTGGGGTGGCGAGCTCGTCTCCATCCTCACGAGCTCCATCCTGCAGATGGGCTTCATCTGGCACATCACCCTTACCACGGGTTCGGCGAGCATGCTGTCGCTCGCCTCGCTCATGGGGTTTCTGCCGCTCGCGCTGTTCGGCATGTTCGCGGGGGCCATCGTGGACCGGCTCTCGGTGAAGCACGTGCTAATCGGGGCCGACCTGTTCATCGCGGCCGTGAGCGCGGCGGTGGCGGTCGTCGCGCTGGTCGTGGACGTGCTGCCCGTGTGGGTCGTCATCGTGGCGCTGTTCTTCCGGGCCATCGGGTCGGCGTTTCACACCCCCGCGGCCCAGACGCTCACGCCGCTCGTGGCTCCGCCGGAGCACCTCACGCGCCTGTCGGGCGTGATGCAGGGAGTGCAGTCGGGCGGCTACATCGCCGGCACGGCGATCGCCGCGGTCATCTATCCCACGCTGGGGCTTACGGCCATGATCGCCCTGGACGTCGCGGGCGCGCTGTTCGCGACGGGCGCGATCCTGGTGGCGCGGCTCGACCTGCGCCGTCCCGTCACCCCCGCCGACGCGGCCGCCGGAGCACCGTCAGCGGCAGATGGCGCGGCGCCCACGGCGGATGGCGCGGCCTCTGCGCGTCCCGGTCTGCTCGACTCCGCCCGCGCCCTGGTGGGCGAGACGGCGCAGGGCTTCCGGGTGCTGCGGCAGTACCGGGGCCTCTTTGCCCTTCTGTGGTGCGGGTTTGCCTTCACGCTCGTGTACTCGCCCATCTCGGCGCTCTTTCCCATCATGACGATCGGCCACTTCGGAGGGACCACGGGCGACGCGGCGCTTGCCGAGATCGTGTTCGCGGTCGGGATGATGGCGGGCAGCGCCCTGCTCGCCGCGACGGGCGGCTTCAGGAACCGCGCCCTCAGCGTGATCGTCGCCACGGCGGCCTACGGGGCGGTGACGCTCGTCTCCGGGCTGCTGGGGCCGGGCGGCTTCGTGGCGTTTCTCGTCATGAGCTGCGTCATGGGGGTGAGTTCGCCCTTCTACGCCGGCCCGCAGACCGCCCTCATGCAGGAGCGCATACCGCCGGAGTTCCTTGGGCGCGTGTTTGGCCTGTACGGCAGCATTATGGCGTGGGCCATGCCCGTCGGCCTGGCGTTCTCCTCGCTGTTCGCCGACGCCGTGGGTGCGCCTGCGTGGTTCGTCGGGGCGGGTGCGGCGATGCTCACCCTTGCCGCGGTGACCTGGCTCATCCCCAGCGTCCGTCACGTGGAGGAGCAGTCGTAGGGGAGCGGCCTGGCGAGGCGGGCCGTGCCAGGAGTGGTACGATGTTGTGCGGCCCCTGGGGCATGCCTCCGTGCCGACGGGCCGTCCGGACATGCAGAGCGAGGCGAGAAAGGCGGGCATGTTGATGAGCAAGCCCAGCACGCAGATCCCCCTGTCCGTGCGCCAGCGCATCTACCGTGTGCTGGCCGACCAGTTCGAGTTCGACAAGCCCATACCCATGGCCACCGTCGCCTTCGCCCTCATGGACGCGGGCATTGACAGGGAGGCATATGGCTTCCGCAAGCTCAAGGCCTTCCTGGCCGAGCTGGACGAGTTCCTCTCGTTCACCGACATCGTGGCCGGCGGCGTGCCCCAGCGCCTGGTGACCGTGCACAAGCGCGATGACTGGGCGGTCGAGGCGGGCGGCGCGCGGGGCGCGGCGCAGATCGATGACGCCGCCGAGGGTGGCCAGGCGCCGAGCGGCTCGGGTGGCGTGCAGCCCCTGGATCCCGAAGGAGCGGGGGCAGGGGCCGACCTGGGGAGGCTCGCCTCCTCCTACGCATCAGGCGGCATCCCCCGAGGCATCCGGGACGAGCTGCGGCCCGTCCTGTCCGACTTCGTCTACTGCCCCGAGTCGACCCTGGACATCCTCCGCGAATGCGTGCCCGCGGGCACGGACGTGCGCCGTCTGCTTGACGAGGACTGGCGCGAGGCATTCGGGTCGGGGCGGCTGCGCTACTACGAGGGCAAGGTCATCTTCCCGCTGAGGCACATGCGTAAGGACGGTAGGACCCCTATCGAGGTGTCCATTCGCCATGTCACCTACGGTAACGCCGAGGAAAAGCCCTGGTATCTGTGCTACATCGACAACTACGTGCGTCCCGAGCGCCAGACGCGCACGCTCATTCCCTCCCATGAGCTCGAGCGCTTTGCGTGGCTCGGCTCGTGGGAGGACTTCCTGCGCGAGCTCGCGGGCCTCGCGCTTCCCGAGCCGTGGGACTTCACCGAGCCAGGGAGTCCCGCCGACGTGCCGGGCGCGCCCCTGCTCGCGTTCGCGCCCGCTGTCGCGGCCTCGGCGGAGGGGCAGGACGCGGGGGAGCGGCGCTATTCCATCCTCAAGAGCTACATCTGCACCACGTTCTATCGCCTGCGGCTCGAGGACAAGGTCTGCGTTGATGACGAGGCGGGGTTTGCGGCGTTCAACACCGGCCTGGTCACGCGCCGCTACGACGACATCTTCGCCTGCTTCGAGCAGGGTGCGGGCCAGGCGCCCTGGAGGTTCGCGGGGTTCTGCTCGGGCGGTGCCCGCGGCCTGGGCAAGCGCGTCGTGAGCCTGTTCAACCCTCTGCCCGAGCCCGCCTCGTACTTCGGGCGCAAGGAGGACTTGCTCTACGACCTGGAGCGGGAGCTCATCATCGACTACGACCACGTGCTCGTCGACAACATCGGTCGCCTGCCCCTGGCGTTTCTCGAGGAAGAGCTGCAGGGGGACGTGCGGGCCAGCGGCCTTCTTGGCGAGGTGGCCCGATCGACGGGACAGCGACGCTGCGAGCTGCTCGGCGAGGTGGGGCGGATCGTCCAGGACGACCCGCGCCTGTTCCGCCGGCTGCGCTGGCGCCTGACCGAGGCAGTGGACATCGCCACCAAGCGCGTGCGCTGGAACTTCAAGACGGCGATCCCCTCGTACTACCCGCGCACCAACTCCATGAACCTGCTGCTGCCGCTGTGCCTGATGGAGGACGGCGTGGCCGACGTGGCGCTGGTGGTCCAGCTCATGCCCTCGGGCAACTATCAGGGCCAGACCATCCTCACCATGCGCCAGGCCTACATGAACGCGCGACTCATCTGCCGGCCCGACAGCGACTGGCTCACCACGGCGAGCTGCTCGGTAGCGGGGTCCGACGACGAGGACGAGGACGGCGAGGGCGAGGACCAGGGCGCGGCTGACGCGCATGGTGACCGCGACGCGCCCGGCGAGCGCGGCGAACGTGCTGGCGACGAGCGCGCCGACCGCGGCGAGCGTGCTGGCGACGAACGCGCCTACCGCGACGGGCGCGCTGGTGGCGATGGGCGCGCCGACGGTGACGTTCCGGCGGCCGACGAGGGGGCACGTCGATGATCGAGTATTACAAGACGGGCATCGACGGTCTGGAGCGCCTCACCTCCCCGGAGCCTGGCTGCTGGATGAACGTGGTCGCCCCCACCCAGCGCGAGCGCTCGTGGCTCGAGCACGAGGCAGGCATCCTGCCGGAGTTCATCCAGTCCGCCCTCGACGAGGAGGAGAGCTCCCACATCGACTACGACGACGACACCAACCAGGTGCTCATCATCGTGGACTGCCCCTCGGTGGAGGATGCGGCCGAGACCGAGGACCCCTCGCTCACCCAGTACGACACCCAGCCGCTCTCCGTGCTGTTTCTGCGCGAGCGCAACATGGTGGTCACGATCAGCCTGCATCCCAACGCGATCATCGACGAGTTCGTCTCGGGCAAGGTACGTCAGCTCGACACGACGTTTCGCACGAGGTTCTTCCTGCAGGTGCTGCTGCGCGCCTCCCAGCAGTACCTGGTATGCCTGCGCAACATCAACCGGCAGTTCGTCAAGACCGAGCGGCAGCTGCATGCCACCATGCGCAACGAGGAGCTCATTAAGATGCTGGGCCTGGAGAAGTCGCTCGTGTACTTCTCCATCTCTCTCAAGTCCGACGAGACCACGCTCAGCCGCATCACGAGCGGCCGGATCATCAAGCTCTACGAGGAGGACCAGGACCTGCTCGAGGACGTCCTGATCGAGATCCGACAGGCCATCGAGATGTGCACCATCTACTCGAAGATCCTCACGGGTACCATGGACGCGTTCAGCAGCGTCATCAACAACAGCCTGAACGTCACGATGCGCCTGCTCACGGTCATCACCATCGTCATGGCGATCCCCACCATCATCTTCAGCTTCTACGGCATGAACGTGGGCCTGCCCTTTGACGGCACATGGCTGATCCCCGTGGGTGCCTCGCTGGTGCTGTGCGTGGCGGCGCTCGTGCTCTTCAAGCGCAAGAAGATGCTGAAGTAGCGTGCTGAGGCGATGGCCAGTGACGGGGCGATAGTCGACATTGCGCTAATGGCCAACGCTGAGGCGATGGCCAGTGATGGGACGATGGTCGGCGCTGAGGCGCTGGCCGGCGCCGAGCAATGGTCAGGATGCGGAGTTCTGTGGCGCCGGGGGCGGGTGATGGTCAGGATTGGCAGTTTTGTGTCAGCGTGAGTGCTCGGGGTGGTCAGGAGCCCGAGTTCTGTGTCACATTCCGGCGCGTTTTGACCGTTTTGACGATGATACTTCCTGTTGATTTGTATCACCGCTGGTAGAAGGTTTGCTGAAAATGCTAGCAGATGAGTAGGAGAACACAGAACTCCTCATCCTGACCAGCCGAACACAGAACGGGCGATCCTGACCATCACGATCGATGACCAGCGCTTGAGCGGGCGGGGGTGTCAACCGCGATGATGGCTCAGTTGGCTCAGTCGGGCCCAATCGCGTTTCTTCCTCACATCCGCATCACCGTTTTCTGCGCGTCATATGCGAGAATGCATGTGCGAAAATGCATGTGCGAGAATGCTGCTCGCATGGCACTCGCGTTTGCAGCTTGCGCCGTGCTTCTTCGTGGCGCCTGCTCGCGACGCATTTCCCAATCGACCCCGTGATGTGGAGCGTGCCTGCGTGGATCGCGCGCAGGCACTCGAGACTTTGGATTTAGGAGACGCACATTGGCTGAGTTCATCTACCAGATGTACCGCGCCCGCAAGGCGCACGGCGACAAGGTCATCCTCGACGACGTGACCCTGGCCTTCTACCCGGACGCCAAGATCGGCGTGGTGGGCCCTAACGGCGCGGGCAAGTCCACGCTGCTCAAGGTCATGGCAGGCC
>CAWVLT010000002.1:0-146481 GCA_963930185.1 Coriobacteriia bacterium
TATCCGGCTCTCAAGGTCCTGCGCGCCCGCCCTGCCGGGCCGCGGCGCGAGGAAGTAATCTACTCTCCCCGGGGGCCGGGGTCAAGAGATACGGCCATTTTTGATTCTGGTTCATAGTACGTTCACATTTATGCGGAGTTTCACGTGCCTGGAACCTCATTGCACCCACTTCACCGTCGAGGCGCCCCATCATCGACCGTATAATGATGCATAGATACGAGATCTACGTTAGCAGGTCGGCGGTCTCCTCTTCGATCAGGCATACGTACGGTGCGTCAGTTCGAGGCTGTGAGGTGTCATCCAACGTGAACATACAGATATTCGGTACCAAAAAGTCCTTCGACACCAAGAAGGCCGAGCGGTACTTCAAGGAGCGTCGCATTCCCTTCCAGTACATAGACATGAAGGTGAAGGGCCTGAGCAAGGGCGAACTTGCTTCTGTCGTCAGCGCGCTTGGCGGGATCGAGGCGCTCGTCGATCCGGAGAACAAGGACCAGCAGACGGTTAAGCTTCTCCAGTACCTTGCGTCCGATCAGCGCTTCGACAAACTGCTCGAGAACCAGCATGTCATTCGGACCCCCATCGTCCGCAACGGTCGCCAGGCGACGATCGGCTATCAGCCCGACGTCTGGGGCCAGTGGCAGTAGGCACCAGGCATGCGGCCACACGCCCTTCCGACGACCACGCCCTGCAAGACGCAAGGCATGGCGCCGTTCGGGGCATCTTCTCGAATTGACCCCGAAGCACCCCGCGCCCCCGTTCGCCGTGCGACCCAACCCCGAAAGACCGTCTGCTGGAGGCAGCCATGACATCGACCCCGTGCTCATCTCCCGACGCGACACGCATCGACCGCCAGCTCGTACGCGACGCGTTCGACAGGTACGTTGCGGACTATGACGCGACGAACCCTCGGATCAAGCTGAAGATCGACCATACGTACCGCGTGGCGGCGCTGTGCGATCGGATCTCCGCTGCGGCCGGCCTCAGTTCGCGAGACATCGACCTTGCGTGGCTCTGCGGCATGCTGCACGACATCGGGCGCTTCGAGCAGGTCAGGCGCTTCGACACGTTCAACGACTCGGCGTCCGTGAGCCATGCTGCGCTTGGCGTCGAGATCCTGTTCGAGGACGGGCTGCTTGCGAAGTTCCTGCCGCCATGCCCGGCGGCGCAGACGACGCATCAGGGCGAGAGCGCGCCTCACGCCGACATCGAGATCCTGCGGACCGCCATCGAGACGCATAGCGACTTTCGCCTCCCCGGGGACCTCGAACCTCGGACGCGCACGTTCTGCGACATCCTGCGCGATGCGGACAAGATCGACATCCTCAAGGCAAGCTGCCTCGAGCCGCCCGAGGCCATCTTCGGCTCGCCGGAAGACCAGATGCGGACGAGCCCGATTTCCCCCGCGGTGCGCAATGCGTTCTACGAGCATCGCACGGTGCTGAAAAGCGAACGCGCGCACCCGATCGACTATCTCATCAGCTACGCCTGCTTCGTGTTCGAGCTCGTCTATCATCAGAGTGCGCTGATCGCCCGCGAACAGGGGCACGTGTTCGAGCTGCTCTCCTATCGTTCGGACAATCCCGACACCGACAGCCAGCTCGCCCAGATGAGGGAGCACATGCGCTCCTGGCTGGACGCGCGTGTCTCGGGAGGCTGCTAGAGATCGCTAGACGCCGAGGGTGCCCTCGCCCGCATCGGGATCCTTGGGCGCCGATGAGGACCCCTCGTCGTCTCGGCCGCCCTCGGCCTGACGATCGCCTCGCCTGGCAAAACCGGACGTCACGCGGCCGAGCCATGACTCCCCGGCGGTCTTGACCGAGCTGCGCACGGAGTTCCAGGCTGCGGAGCGCGCCTGGGAGAGCCTCTCCCCCACCATGTGGAACATCTCGGAGTAGAAGTCCGTCTCCTTCATGAGGGAGATGGCCTCGCCGTAGGAGGCGCGACGAACCTGCAGCTGCGAGGAGGGCTCGTCCTCGTCGAAGAGGAGGTGCTTAGTCATGACGCCGACGCGATACGTCGTGAACGCGTTGACCATCCCCTGGGCGGTGGACGCGAGCAGGACGCCCGACACCTTGGACGTGGCCTGGCCGAGCACGAGCGGCAGCATCTCCTCGAGGTCGAGCTCCTCCAGGCCTCCCGCGAGCAGGGCACCGGCCATCACGCGCAGGTAGATGCGCGCGAGCTGCACGTTGCTCGGCCTGAACCCGCAGTCGGTGACGATCCCGCGCACGAGGGCGAAGTTGATGGAGAGCATGGACAGCGCGTCGTAGACGCCCGTCTGGGAGATCGCCGTGGCCGCGCATGCACCCACGGCCGACTTCTTGATCCTGGCGTTAACGCGCGGAACGCACACCTCGCGGTAGAGCTCTGCGAGCTGCTGGGAGGTGTCTGGGCCTGCCGTGCATGCCTCGAGACGGGCGAGCTGCTCCTGATCCAGCTCGACGTTGTCGCGAAGGTTCGCGGCGAGCCTGCGGCACCAGAGGGCCCGCGCGCGGCCGCGCCCGTCGTGCAGCCTCGCAAGCGAGAACACCGGGCGGCCAAGCACGCTGACGAGCGGCCACACGACCCCCGCAAGCACGAGGGTGACGACGAGCGCGTAGAACACGACGCCCAGCACCGCGCTGGAGCGCATCAGCCTGTCGCCGATGTCGAGGACACCGCTGAGCAGCCCGAGCACGACAAGCAGGCAGACGCACCCGACCGCCAGCCAGGTGCGCATCTTCGAGCGCCGGGGGGTGCCCATCTCAGGCCTACGCCATGTGACGGGCGCGATGGCGCACGTGCATCTGGCCGGTGCCCTCGATCACCTGGAACTGGCCGGTGGCCGCCGCACGCTGCGCGGGCGAGTCGTGACGGTGCTCGAACTCGTCCTTGACCAGGTAATCGATATAGGCCGGCGAGAGCGGCGACGTCTCGTAGATGCTCGGGTCGTAGGTGAACATGTCGGTGGCGGGCAGCTGCTCGTCAGCCGAGTAGACCGCGGGGACGCTGAAGCTGGTGCGCGATGCCGCGGCCACGACGGGCGCCTGCGCGGCGACGCGAACCGGCTCCATGGCGACCGTCGGCGCGTACAGGCTGCTGTCCAGATCGCCGATCTCGGGCACCACGCAGTTGAGGCGCGAGGACGCGCCCGTGACGGCGGACGTCATGCCGGCATAGGCCGACGCACCGCGCTGGATCTGGGGCACGCCGTCGCCCCTAGAGGCCGCAGACGGAGCGGGACGAGCCGGGTCGGCGACGCGCACACCCGATGGGGTTGCCTGCACCTGGCCCGCGAGGGTCTGCTGCATCGCGAGGATCTTCTCGATCCTGGCGCGCTTCTCCTCGTCCTGGAGAAGCGGGGCCACGCGCGAGGGCGTGGAGGGCCCCACGACCGGCGCGAAGTAGTTCGTCTTTGACGCCATCGTTGTCGACGGCGTGCGCGGCATGGTCGCGCTCGTTATGGAGCTGCGCTCGCTCGCGCCGCCAACGCCACGCGCGAGCTCGGCGTAGGCCAGGGCGCGCCAGTCATCGGCGGAGGCGAGGGGATCCACGCCCTCCTCGCCAAGCCCGCTGACGGAGCCCGGCTCGAACACGTCGAAGCCCGACAGGTCCTCGACATGGGGGATGGCGCCGGAGAGCGACGCCCTCGAGACCGAACCCGCCGCCGAGCCCAGGCCCCACGTCGCCGCGGACGCGCCCGTCACGTCAGTCGACGAGGGCCGGACTGAAGGGGCGGCAGCGGCCCTGAGGAACGCGGCGGTCGAGAACTTGTCGGCGTCGTCGGGCGTCGACGAGGCGTCCGGGCCCTTGCCGCCCGGTCCCTGGGGGTCGGGGTCGAAGTCGAAGTCGGAGAGCAGGTCCGCGCCTGGCGCGGGAACGACGTGAGACGCAGCGGCCGACATGCTCGTCTGGGCGGGAGCCGAAGCGGCGTCCAGCGACTCGCCGCTGGCAAACGCCATGGCGAGGCGCTCGAGCTCGTCGTCGTCAGACCCCTGCGAGGTGGCCATGCCCACGGCCTGCCGCTCGGAGCGAACGGGTGCGGACGGCGCGGTGAAGAAGGGGCGCACGTCAGCGACCATCGCGCCCTCGTCCGAGTCATCCGCGCGCTCGTCGCGGCCCGTGACCGCATGTCTGATCCCCATGAACGCGCCCACGGCCACGCCGCTGGCGACGACGCCGACGCCGGCGCCCAGGACGTACGGCAAGACGGGCAGCGAGCTGCTCTGCTGCTCGTAGCTTGCGTACAGCCCGGAGGAGGAGAGGTCGGCGTCGATGCTGTCGGCAAGGCTGCCCACGGTGACGGCAACCTCGGAGGCCACGCGGGCACGCTCCTGAGCGGCCAGCGTCTCGGCGAACGAGGCACCGGTCGTGGCCGCGGAGGCGCCCCCGTCAAAACCCAGGGTCACGAGGTTGACCGACGAGAGGTCGTAGCCTTCCGGCAGGGCGATGGAGAAGGTCCCGTCCTCGCCCGCGACGGCCTCGGCCACAAGAGTGCCCGCCGCGTCGTAGGCCTGCACGGTGGCCCCGGGGACCGCCGTGCCGCTCAGCACGCGATCGGCCTGGGACCAGCCGGTGATGACCGGGGCGGCGACGGTCTCCTCAACCGCGGCCTCTTCCTCGGGTACGGTCTCCTGCGCCGCGACCTCACTCGTCGTGGCGTACGGGTCGGCGAAGGCCCCGGGCGAGGCAGCCACCGATGAGGTGTCTCCCCCGCCGTAGGTCTCCTCGTAGGAGGGGACGTAGTCGGGCGTGCTGCCGGCGTCGATGAGGTCGCCGGTGCCCGTGTCGCCCCAGCTGCCGCCGCCGTCCCCGGCGGGCACGTCGCCGGACGCGTCACCGCCGCCGGTGTCGCCGGACGTATCGCCACCCGTGTCAGGGGGAAGCTCGGGCGCCGGGTCGACGACCTCGCCACCACCCGAGGTGTCCCCACCCGTCTCGCCGCCGGTCTCGCCACCGGTCGAGCCACCCGTGTCGATGGAGGGCACGTCGGGGGTCCAGCCGGCGTCGGGAACATCCTCGGTCGCGAGGGCGCCCGCGGGCGTCAGCGCAAGGCCGAGCATCGCGGCCAGGCCGGCCGTGCACAGACGCATGCGAAGGTCGCCGCCCTGGCGGGCAGAGGCGACGCACGCCGGCTCGAAGTGCTGGGGCACGGCGAAGTGACGACCGCGGTTCATGTGAGCTCCTGTTCTAGTTGCCTGCATATGAGGGCACCTCGAAAATCAGCGAGAAGTTGGAATAGTCGGCGTAGAGCTGGGTGAGGTAGTACGTCTGGGCATACGCCCAGGCGACGTCGGTTGCGTACTCGTGCCAGGGCTTCTCCCAGTACGTCGCGGCGTACTCGGGATGCCAGAGCATCTTGTAGAGCGTGTTCTGGCCCGACAGCGTCGAGGAGTTCGGCGCGATGTACCAGCTCGCGATGATCTTGGCCCCACCGTAGATGGCGTCGTAGACGCTCGTCCAGCCCTGCTCGTAGGCCATCTTGGCACCGCCGTTGATCGGGTTGGAGTCGTAGGCGCCGATGCCGTAGACGTTGTAGACCAGCGTCGTTCCCTCGCGCTGCTCGTCGTAGGCCGTCTCGGTCTCGGGGTCGTACCACAGGCCGCAGGCAAGACGCGAGCTGCCGTAGCCGGTCTCGTGGATGGCGTGGCTGATGAGGTACGCCTCGTTGACGTTGAAGGCGTAGGCGGCGTCGGAGAACGCCTGCCCCTGGCCGGCGAGCACGCCGCAGTCTGACAGCTGTGCGTTGAGCTCGGAGATGCTGACGCCCGCCGGGGTGTCGAGGCGCATGAACTGGAAGAAGCCGGAGGTGCCCTCGGGGAAGTTCTCGGGGTTGAGGTAGGTGCGGATGTCCGCCGCGGTGGCGGAGACGCCCGTGTTGCCGATGATGTGCGTGCCGTCGTTCTGCAGCGACACCATGTCGCTGAGCGTCAGGCCGTAGCTCTGGTAGGTGATGCTGATGTTGCCGAGCGGCACCACGTTGACCTCCTCGCCGCTCAGGTACATGGTCACGCCGTCGTAGAGCACTTGGTACCAGCCGTTGCCCAGGTCGGCGGCGGGCAGCACCGTGCCGTAGGAGAAGCCCTCCAGCTCCGTCGACGGGTAGTTGTCCCAGCTCGGCTCGCTCATGCCGCTGGCACGGGAGACGTTGGTGATCAGCCAGGCGTTGGTCGTGATCTGGACGTCGTCGCCCCCCTCGTCGCCATCGCCGGCGTCACCGCCCTCGTCGATGACCGGAGGCTCGGTGCCGACCTCGCTCTTGAGCACGAACACCGTCCTGCTTGCGCCATCGACGTTCATGCTCGCCATGAGCCAGTCGGCGTTGAAGTCCGCGAACCACAGCTGCACGCCGGGATCGAAGGTCGCAAGGACGGCGGAGGCGGTGTCGGGCGCCTGGTAGACGTTCGCGCCATACGCGCCCGCATAGCGCTCGAGCGTGCCCGACTCCGCCGGGTCGTACAGGAGCACCTGCCAGGTGGGGATGTAGCAGATCTGGCCGCTCGAGAGGCGGGCCATGTAGAAGCTGTCGTTGAACACGCAAAACTGGATGGTGCTGCCCCAGGAGAAGACGTCAAGCGCCTCGGAGTACTCGCTGGGCGCGATGTACACGCTCATGTCGCCGCCCACGACGGCGCCGCGCAGCACGCTGGAGTCCTGGGCGGTGTACAGGGCAAGCGAGTCGAGCCCGTAGAAGTACAGGGGCGTGGAGGCTCCGTTCACGTCGAACCGCGCGCCGTACCAGCCGCCCTCGACCTCGGCCGCCTGCAGCGTCGTGCCGGCGGGCAGCGTCATCTGCACCTCGCCGGCGCCGTCGGTGGCGGCGTAGAGCGCAAGCTCGGAGGTGACCGTTCCCCTGACGATGTCACCGGGGGCGGCCTGGGCAATCTTTGGGGTCGCACAGAAGGCCATGCACACCGCCAGCGCCATGGCTACCAGTGCCAGGGCGAGGCGCGCGGGGCCAACAAGCGACAACGGCATGCTGCGTTTCAAGGGTGTGTCTCCCGTTGTCTCGGTCAAGTTGTCATCGATGGCGGCCGACGCGAATCGCCCGGCATAATGCCATCAGTTGCATAGGGTATCTTTTCTGCCGTTCACTTGCAAGAAAGCTCCCCGTCTTACCTCGAAAAATGCCACTTCTCAACGATTATTCCGCGGTCTTGAATGACCCGTATCATTATAGTCTCACGTAAGAGTTTATTGTTATCGTCACTCATTCCTTAAAGCTCTACTGCAGAGTCTTGCGCTCGCCCGGCGCAGGCAAATACGAAAAAACGGGCGCCCCGCAGCTGGGGACGCCCGTCATGGTTACGCTACGGCTCACAAAAGGGCCGTCGGATATCACAACTCCGCGTTGAGCTCCTGCAGCTGGGCCTTCTTTGCGCTGCGGATGAGGAACTCCTCGTTGTTGTTGGTGGCCTTGAGGCTCTTGATGAGCGACTGCATGGCGCGCTCGTTGCTGTTCATGTTCGCGAGGATGCGGCGCAGCCCCCAGATGAACGGCGCCATGCCGGGCTCGAGCAGCAGCTCCTCCTTGCGCGTGCCCGAGGCGATGGGGTCGATCGCCGGGAAGATCCGCCGGTCGGCGAGCTCGCGGTCGAGGCGAAGCTCCATGTTGCCCGTACCCTTGAACTCCTCGAAGATGACCTCGTCCATCTTCGAGCCCGTCTCGACCAGGGCCGACGCCAGGATGGTGAGCGAGCCGCCGCCCTCGATGTTGCGCGCGGCGCCGAGGAAGCGCTTGGGCGGATAGAGCGCCGTGGAGTCGACGCCGCCCGACAGGATGCGTCCCGAGGCCGGCTGCGCGAGGTTGTACGCACGCGCGAGCCTGGTGATGGAGTCGAGCAGGATCACGACGTCCTCCCCCAGCTCGACCAGGTGCTTGGCGCGCTCGATCACCAGCTCGGAGACCGTGATGTGGTTGTCACTGGGCATGTCAAACGTAGAGGCCACGACCTCGCCCTTGATGGAGCGCTGCATGTCGGTGACCTCCTCGGGGCGCTCGTCCACCAGAAGGCAGATGAGATGCACCTCGGGGTTGTTCACCGAGATGGACTCGGCGATCTTCTTGAGCACCGTGGTCTTGCCCGCCTTGGGGGGGCTCACGATGAGGCCGCGCTGGCCCTTGCCGATGGGGGCGACGAGGTCGATGCAGCGGCCGAGGATCGAGTCGCGGCCATGCTCCATGCGCAGGCGCTCGTCGGGGAAGACGGGCGTGAGGTCGCCGAAGCGGGGACGGGTGCGCACCTCCTCGAGCGGGCGGCCGTTGACCGTCTGGACCTTGTTGAGCGCGGCGTACTTGTCTCCGGGGCGCCCCGCGTGCCCGATGCCCGTCACGTAGTCGCCGCGACGAAGGCCGTTGGCGCGGATTGCCTGCGAGCTCACGTAGACGTCATGCTCGGCGGGCAGATATCCCTTGGTGCGGACAAAGCCGTAGCCCTCCTGCATGATGTCGAGGATACCGGAGAAGTCGAAGAACCCCTCCTGCTTCACCATGGCGGTGTAGACGGCGTCGACGAGGTCGGACTTCTTGAGGCCCGCGGGGTCGACGCCGAGCTCGGTTGCCTTGGCGCGCAGGTCCGCGACCTTGAGCGCGGCGAGCTCCTCGCGGTTGGTCTTGGGGGTGGCGGCCTCGTGGGGCTGCTGGCGGCGCTGCCGGCGGTTGTTCTGGCCGGCATCCCGCATGCGGCCCTGCTGCTGGCCGCGGTCACGGTCCCGATCGCGGCCGTTGCCCTGGGCGGGGCTCATGCGCTGCTGGCGCTGGCGATGCTGCGGGTACTGACCGTCCTGGCGCTGGCGATAGCCGCGGCGCTGCTGGTAGGAGCCCTCCTCGCGGCCCTGCGCCTGCTCGCCGCCCCGCTCCTGCTGGGCGGGCCTGTCCTGCGACGGGTCACCCTCGCGGCCGGCGGGGCGCCCGTCACGCTCCTGCTCGGCCTGGGCGCGCTCGCCCGCGGCCTGGTCGGTGCGCGGGGCCTTCGGTGCGTACGTGTGCCTGCGGGCGATGCGGGTGTCCTGGGACGCCCCCTGCGCGGCCTCGTCGGAGGGCGTCTTCTCCGCCGGGGCGCCAGTGGCCTCGGCGACGGCGCCGCCTGACGCCTGCAGGCGCTCGATCTCCTGGCGGCGAGCCTCCTCGAGCGCCTTGCGGGCCTGGATCTCCGCGTTGGACGGACGGCCGCGGCGACGGCGCGGAAGGGGCGGGAGCGCCTCGATGGCCGCCTTCACGGCGTCACTCTCCACGCCAGTGCCGCCTTCGCGCGCCTCCGCCTTGGCAGGCGTTGCGGGGTCGGGGCTGGCCTCGGCCGTCGGCACGTCCGCCTGCTGGTCGGCAGGCTTGCGGCGCGTGCGGCGGCGCGCGGGCGCCGGGCCGTCCTCCTGGGTATCGGGCCGGTCGTCAGCGGTCTGGCCCGTCGCCTCGTCAGCCTGGGGCGCCCCGCTCGCCTCGCGCTTGGCAGTGCGGCGCGCGCGGCGACGAGGGGCGGACGAGGACTCGCCTGCGGGGCCATCTGACCCTGTGGCGTCGCGATCGTCCGCGGAGGCGTCGCCTGCGGCCTCGGCCACCGGTGCGGCGCCCTCCTCCCCCGAGGTGCTCGCCTCACGCTTGGGGCGACGAGTGCGGCGGCGGGCCGGCTGCATGTCGGCCTCGGCGCGGGCGGGCTGGCCTTCGGCCTGCTCGCCGCCGGGAGCGGCGAGCTCAGGAAGCTGGGCGTCGCCGTTATCGCTCACACTCATGCCTGCTCAACTTTCTTCCAGTCGGCCAGGAAGCGCTCCAGGCCACGGTCGGTCAGGGGGTGCTGGACGCACTTGCCCAGGACGCCGAAGGGAACGGTCGCGATGTCGGCGCCCATGAGGGCGGCCTGGGCGACGTGGTGGGGCGAGCGGACGCTGGCCGCGATGATCTCCACCTCGTGGCCGTAGTCAAAGCCGTTGATGGCCGAGATCACGTCGCCGAGCTGGTTGAGCCCGTCCTCGGCGATGTCGTCGAAGCGGCCGACGAACGGCGAGATGTAGCGCGCGCCCGCGCGGGCGGCGAGGATCGCCTGCGTGGCGGAGAACACGAGCGTCATGTTGACGTCGATGCCCTCCTCGGCGAGCTGGCGGGTGGCGGCCAGGCCCTCGGGCATCACGGGGATCTTCACCACGACGTTGGGGGCGATGGCATGAAGCCTGCGGCCGTCGGCGACGATCTCGTCGCGCGTCATTGCCGTGGTCTCAGCGGACACGGGGCCGTCGACGATCTGGCAGATTCGGGCGATGTGGTCCTCGAAGTCGGCCAGCTTGCCGCCGATCTTGGCGTACAGGGACGGATTTGTAGTTACGCCGCTGATGACGCCCCACGACGCTGCCTCACGGATCTCGTCGAGGTCCGCGGTGTCCAGAAAGAACTTCACGGTGGCTCCTTCTTTGTTGGGAATACGAAGTGACGCGATTCGTCGCGCACCGTCGACGCTTCGCATACGGAGGGCCTTCCCGACCCAGTACCGCCTTGTATAATGCGGGCGGGCCCGCACGCTCGGCATGGTGTCTCTAGGAAGGTGTGTGTTGGGGTATCATGCGAAGATTATCGAGAGATGCAGCGGCTCTTTGCCGCGTCAGGCGCGACTATACCACACTCGACGGGCACATAGGGCGGGGAATTTTGTTAATTCGCACATCAAACGCGGCAAAGAGCACCAATCCACCATCACCATGGGTCAAAATCTCCCTGGAGCGCCCCGCACAAGGCCCCCGGGGCATCGGGGGCGCATGATCCAGAAAAGCACGCAGTCGAAATTGGCGCGAAGGAAGGCCACGGCATGCACACTGCCACGCAGCAGACAGACAACTCGGCCCATCGGGGCGTCTTCGTCACCTTCGAGGGGGTTGACGGGGCAGGCAAGTCCACACAGTGCGCCCTGGTGTGCGCCGGCCTGGCCATGCTGGGCCGCACGGTGGAGAGGCTGCGCGAGCCGGGCGGGTGCGCCATCGGCGAGCGCGTCCGCGCCGTGCTGCTCGACCCCGAGCTCTCGGGGATGGACCCCGTCTGCGAGCTGCTCCTCTACGAGGCGGCCCGCGCCCAGCTCGTCGCGGAGGTCATACGCCCCGCGCTGCAGGCGGGCTCGGTCGTGGTGAGCGACCGCTTCTACGACTCGACGATGGCCTACCAGGGATTTGCGCGCGGCCTGGGCGCGCAGGGCGTGCAGCGCGCCAACGCCCTGGCCTGCGGCGAGGTGGCCCCCGACCGCACGATCCTGCTCGACCTCGACCCCCGGGGCGCCTTCGAGCGCGCCACCGCGTCGGGCGCCGACAGGCTCGAGCAGGAGGGGGAGTCGTTCCAGGAGAGGGTCCGCGAGGGATTTTTGCACGTCGCCCGGCAGGAGCCGCAGCGCGTGCGCGTGATCGACGCGCGCGGCAGCGTGGGCGAGGTGTACGAGCGCGTCAGGCAGTGCCTGGCCGACCTGGTGGAGCTGCCCCCCTACGAGCAGGTGCGCCATGCCATCTGACAAGAGCCTCATCGCGCGCGGTCTCACCGGCCAGGACGCCGTCCGTTCGTTTCTCTCGAGCGCCGTGGACCAGGGGCGCGTGAGCCACGCGTACCTGTTCGTAGGCCCCCCGGGCTCGGGCAAGCTCGACGCCGCCTACGCCCTCGCCCAGGCGGCCATGTGCCCCCAGGGCGGCTGCGGCGCCTGTGACGACTGCGTGCGCGTCGCCCGCCGCGTGCACCCCGACGTGCACCTGCTCCAGCCGCAGAGCGCCGTGGGGTACCTGGTCTCGCAGATTCGCGAGCTCATCGACGACATGCCGCTGGCGCCCATCCGCGGCAGAGGCAAGGTGTACATCCTCGACGAGGCCGAGGGCCTCACCTCGGCCACCGCCAACGCGCTGCTCAAGTCGCTCGAGGAGCCGCCCGACCACGTGATGTTCATCCTGCTGGGCACGAGCAGGGAGGCCATCCTGCCCACGGTGATCTCGCGCTGCCAGGTGGTCCCGTTCAGGAACATACCGACGCACGACTCCGTGCGCGCCCTGGCCGACGAGCTGAGCATGCCCGACAACCTGTGCAGGCGTGCGCTGGGGTGCTGCTCCTCCCCCGCCCAGGCCCGCGGCTTTCTGGGGTCCGAGTCGCGACAGGAGGCGAGACGCCAGGCGCTGCAGGCGCTCGAGCGGCTCGCCGACGCCGACGAGCTCGACGTCCTGAACTCCGCGCGCAGGGCGATCCTGGCCGCCAAGGCGCCGCTGTCCGACCTCAAGGACGCCCAGCAGGCCATCCTGGAGGAGAACGCGAGCTGGATGAGCTCCGGAGCCATGAAGGAGTTGGAGGAGCGCCAGAAGCGCGAGCTGTCGGCGCGCGAGCGTTCGGGTATCATGGAGATGTTCGGCGCGCAGCGCTCGCTGCTGCGCGACGCGCTCATGATGGCCTCGGGCAGCCAGGAGGAGCCCTGCTGCGACGACTTCGCCCGTACGGCGCAGGCGTATGCCTGCAGGCTGGGAACTGACGGCCTCGCGCGCGCCCTTGCGTGCGTCGACAGGGCGTGCGAGCGCGTCAGGTCCAGTGTCTCGCCCCAGCTGGCCCTGGAGGCCATGCTGTTCGATATCAAGGAGATGCTCAAGTGCCACTAGTCATTCCCGTCCGCATGCATTTCAACGCCATGGACCTGTGGTTCAACCCGGCGAAGAGCGGCGCCACGGCCGGCGACCACGTCATCGTCACCACCGAGCGCGGCACGGAGTTCGGTCTGGCCACCTCCGACCCCTTCGAGGCCCCCGCCGAGGAGATCAAGGGGGAGCTCAAGCCCGTGCTGCGCGTCGCCTCCGAGCGTGACGTCGCCAAGGCGGAGAGCCTGGTCCGGCGCGGCGAGGAGGCCATGCCCGTCTTTCGCGACCTCATCCGCTCGCACGGCCTGGACATGAAGCCGGTGGGCGTGGAGTTCCTCTTTGGCGGGGAGAAGGCGGTGTTCTACTTCGCCGCCGAGGAGCGTATCGACTTCCGCGACCTGGTGCGCGACCTCGCGGGCAAGTTCCGCCAGCGCGTGGACATGCGCCAGATCGGCGTGCGCGACGAGGTGCGCCTGGTGGGCGGGTACGCCCCGTGCGGGCAGGAGCTGTGCTGCGCCCGGTTCGGCGGCAAGTTCGAGCCCGTCTCGATCCGCATGGCCAAGGAGCAGGACCTGCCGCTCAACTCCGCCAAGATCTCGGGTATGTGCGGCAGGCTCATGTGCTGCCTGCGCTACGAGTTCGAGGCGTACCGCGACTTCAAGAGCCGCGCCCCCAAGCGCAACGCCGTCATCGACACGCCGCTGGGCAAGGCCAAGATCGTCGAGTACAACACGCCGCGCGAGACCATAACGATGCGTCTGGAGAACGGCAAGTCCTTCACGGTGGCCCTCTCGGAGATGAGCTGCTCGCAGGAGTGCAAGAAGAAAGCGCAGGCGCAGAACTCTCCCCTGCGCCCCGACACGGTGAGCCGCGAGGCCCTGGAGCGCATCGGCACCGCCGAGATAGCGCTGCAGCTCGCCGAGCTGGACCGCGCGAGCAACCCCGAGGCGTACGAGCTCGACAGCTCGCTGCTCACCAAGACGCGCCAGCGCCGCCCCTCTCACACCGCCGACGCCGACGCCCAGGCAAAGGACGCCGCCCAGCGACAGGCGCAGCCGCGCAAGCGGCGCTCCGCGGGCGGCGCGGCGCAGAAGGCCGAGGGAGACGCCCAGGCCGCGCAGGACAGCCGGCCGCCGCAGCGCAAGGGGATGCGCCCGCGCCGCCAGGCCGCCAGCAAGCAGCAGGCGCAGCCCGAGGGCGGCCAGACCGCCGCGCAGCAGCCCAGGCGCACCCAGCAGGGCCAGCAGAGGGCGACGGACAAGGCGGCCGAGGCGACGCGCGCCCAGCATCGCGCGCGCAGGCACCACACCGTGGCCGAGACGCCCGCACAGGGCCAGCCCGGCGCCACGACGCGCGTGCGCACGCCGCGCAAGCCCGGTGACGGCCAGGAGCGCCCGGCGCAGGCGGGCTCGGGCACCCCGCGGCAGCGCAGGCAGCACGTCGCGGGGCAGGCGGCCGACGCGAAGCGCCCGCAGTCCCCCAAGCCCAAGCAGGGCGGCGAGCCGCGCAAGCGGCACGCGCCCGACCAGCAGCGCCCCCAGGCGCAGGGGCAGGAGCAGCAGGGCCAGGCCAAGCGCAGGAGGCGCCGGCCCGGCGACAAGGGCGGTGCGCAGGCGCAGGACTAGGTACGCAGACAGCAGGCCGGTGGGCGCCCCGAGCGCCGGCCTGCCTCCACGCGGCACGACAGGAAGCAAGGCCGAATGACGGCACGACAGGAGTAGGAGCTAGCACATGGGATACAAGGTCGCCGTCCTCACGGACGCGCACGCACCCGAGGCCACGGCCGGATGCGCCGAGTCGGCCTGCCCGGACGTCCAGTGGATATGCGACGCGCTGGCGCAGGCGGGCCACGAGGCCGTCACCCTGCACGCAGGCGCCCGCCTGACGCACGACCTGCGCGAGGCACGCCCCGACGTGGCGATCGTGGCCCATGGGCAGACCGGGCGCGCGGCGCAGGCGGGCGTCGAGTCGCTGCTCGAGCTCCTCGGCATCCCCCACGTGGGAACGCCCGCGCTGACCTGCCGAGAGGTGGCCGACCGCGCGCTGCTCGCCCAGCGGATCGAACAGCTTCGCGGCGAGGGGGAGCCTCTCGCCGCCGTGACCCCGTGCGGCGTGGCCCTCGCCCCGGGCGCGATCGCCGGCCTGGGGGCCCTCGACGCGATCGACCTCATCGAGGGCGCGGTTCCCGCGGGATACCCCGTCTGCGTCAGGGGGTGCCTGCCGGGGCTGATGCCGGGCGTCAGCAAGGCAGACGACCGCGCCTCGCTTGCCGCCGTGCTGGCGCAGGCCTCGCAATCCGCGGGCGCGGGATGCCCCGTCATCGTGCAGGAGTGGGTGCAGGGAGTCGAGATGGTGGTTCCCGTGCTGGGTGACGAGCGGGACGCCTACGTGCTGCCGTCCGTCGAGGCGCCCGCCCCGGGCGGCGCGCCCGTGTGCCCCGTGTGTGGCGAAAGCCTCTCTCCCTCCGGGCAGGAGGCCCAGGCGATCCGCAGCGAGATCGAGCGTGCGGCGCTCGACGCCTACCTCGTCAGCGGCTGCCGCGACCTCGGGTGCGTCACGCTTGTGTGGGACGGGGGGCGCTGCCACGTGCTGGGGGTGGACCCCACGCCCGACATGTCCGCGCGCGGCCTGGTGCGCCTGTCGATCGAGGCCGCGGGCATCAGCCCCTCCGAGATCCTCGACGAGCTCGTGAGCGTCGCCGTGGAACGCGGCAACTAGCCGGGCGGCGCGTCATGGGAGGCCGTACGCCCAGGCAGGGCGTCGAGGGGCTGCTCGAGCTCGCGGGCAGGCTGCGGGCGGTGTTCGTCGACATGGACGGGACGCTGCTTCTGCCCGACTCGACGTTTCCGCCGCAGACCGAGCGTGTGATACGCCGCCTGACCTCCACGGGGGTGCGCTTCGTCCCGACGAGCGGGCGCACGCTCTGGTCGCTGCGCGAGGCGTTCGGCGAGCTTGCCGGGCAGATCGACTTCGTCGCCGGCAACGGCATGGACGTCGTGATGCGCGGGATGCCCCTGCGCCACCTGACGTATGACCCGCAGGCGATCGACGTCCTGTGTGCCGCCGCCAGGGCCTGCCCCGTGCCGGTCGGCGTCGCCCTGTTCGACGAGGCGCGCGCCTACCTGCTCGACATGCACGTGGACTTCATGCGCGGCCGCAGCGCCGTGCTCCTCGACGCCCCCGTGGTCAGCGAGGAAAGCCTCCCGGAGGGCCCCATCGTCAAGGCCGCCGTCGTGAGCCTGGGGCCGGCGCGCGAGGCCGCCCCGCTGCTCGAGGCGCCCCTGGGCGGGCTGCTTGAGCTCGCGGCCTGCGGCGGCCACTGGATGGACGCGCTGCCGCCCGGCTCGGGCAAGGCCAGCGGTGCGCGCCTGCTGCTCGACAGCATGGGCGCCACGGTGGACGAGGCCATGGCGTTCGGCGACTCGATGAACGACGCCAACCTGCTGGGTGCGATCCCGGCGAGCGTGGCCGTCGGCAACGCGATGGACCCCGTGAAGAAGCTGTGCGCCTTCGAGATCGGCCCGAATAGTGAAGCTAGTGTTGTTACCACGCTCGACCTGATCGCGCAGGCGCGAGAGGCCAATTGTTTCAGGTAGAATTCAGGCCATTGCATTTATTGAGAACTCGGGCGCGTACCTTGCACATACAACGCAACGGCAATACTCTTACCTTGAATGATCATTGACTGAGAAAGTGGCTGAGCACATGGGCGACGAACGAGCCGAGAACCTTTCCTATGAGCGCGTAGCGGTCATCATCCCCTGCTACAACGAGGCACTCACCATCTCCAAGGTGGTCTCAGACTTTCGCCGCGAGCTGCCGGGCGCAGCCGTGTGGGTCTACGACAACAACTCGACCGACGACACCGCCCGCCTCGCCCGCGAAGCCGGCGCGCGCGTGCGTCGCGAGCAGCGCAAGGGCAAGGGCAACGTCGTGCGCTCCATGATGCGCGACATCGACGCGGACTGCTACATCATGGTCGACGGCGACGACACCTACCCGGCAGAGGCGGCGCCGGAGATGGTGCGCCTGGTGCTGGAGGACGGCTACGACATGGTCAACGGCGACCGCCTCTCCACGACGTACTTCGCCGAGAACAAGAGCGTCCTGCACGGGCTGGGCAACCGCCTCGTCCGTGGCATGATCAACTTCCTCTTCAGAGCCAACGTGCGCGACATCATGACCGGCTACCGCGCCATGGGGTTCGGGTTCACCAAGACCCTGCCCGTCCTCTCGCGCGGCTTCGAGCTCGAGACCGAGATGACCATCCACGCCCTGGACAAGAACATGAAGCTCATCGAGGTGCCGATCGCCTACCGCGACCGCCCGGAGGGCTCCCACTCCAAGATCAACTCGGTCACCGACGGCGCCAAGGTCATCGGTATGATCTTCAACCTCGTGCGCGAGTACCGGCCGCTGCTATTCTTCGGGGTCATCGGCCTGGTGCTGATGATCATTGCTGCGTGCTTCTTCGGCAGCGTCGTCGCCGAGTTCTTCCAGACGCACCTAGTGCCGCGCATACCCACGCTCGTCGTGTCGGTGGTGCTGCTGGTGCTGGGCCTGCTGCTCATCTCGACCGGCCTCATTCTCGACGGCACCGCCCACAAGGCGCGCAAGACCTTTGAGATCGACCTCAACGAGCTCATGTGGCGCCGCAGGCTCGAGAACGCCGAGCCGCACCCCGGCGAGGACTAGGGCGCGCGGGACACAACGAACCACCGAAGGGCGGGCACATGCTTTGGCATTGGCCCGCCCTTTACGTAGCGGCGCCGACGTTCGGCGCGAATGGCGAGCGAAAGGATCGAAGCGATGGACGTGACGGGTGCCCCCATGGCCGGCGCGCAGCCGCAGACACCGGCGCAAACGCAGGAGTCGACGCAGCCCAACAGGCCCGCGCAGCCGCAGGCACTGACATTGCAGGCCCAAGGCGAGGACGCACGCCGCCACGGCGCCCCTCGCTGGCTGGGCTGGCAGGTGCTGATCCCCGTCGTGCTTGGCGTGCTGTTTGCCCTAGGCGACCAGATCGGCTCCAACTCCGGCACGCTCGACCTCACCGATCGCGCGTTCTACCTGCGCCTGCTGGTCTGCATCGCCCTGTTCGTCGCGCTGTTTGAGGGAGCCTACCACGTTCTGGTGCGCAAGAGCGCGCTGGATCGAACGATGCGCGTCAGCCGCAAGAGCCCCGGCCTGGTTCGCCGGGTGCTCGGCTTTGAGTGGAGGCCCGCCGACGTCATTGGGGCGGCCCTGCTCGTCATGCTCTGCTGGCTGCCGTATCTGGTGTGGCTCTTCCCGGGCACCATGTGGTACGACACGTCCTGGCAGGTCTACGAGTACTACGACAGCACCTACGACGGCGGGTCGCTCTCCGACCACCACCCGTTCATGCTTGTCTACCTCTACGGTGCCTTCCTCGAGCTGGGCAGCCGCCTGTTCGGCGACGCCACGATCGGCATGTTCGTCCTCATCGTGATCCAGTACGTCGCGGCGGCCGTCGGGTTTGCGCTCGTCGCCTGCTACCTCAGGCGCTGTGGCGCGCGCTGGGGGGCGTGCCTGGGCGTGACGCTGTTCTTCGCGCTGTTCCCCTTCTTCCCCATGATGTTCTGCTCCATGGTCAAGGACACGCTGCAGGCCGTCCTGTTCGTCTACTTTGGCCTGCTGTTCTGCGAGGTGATCCGCACGCGCGGCGCCGTGCTCGAGAAGATGTGGCCGTCGATCGCGCTGCTGCTCGTGGGCCTTGCCATCTGCGTGTCCAAGAAGACCGGCGTGTACGTGGTGGCGCTGCCGCTTCTGGCCTGCGCGCTGCTGCGGCTCAAGAACGGGGCACGCGTGCTCTTGCCCGCCATGGGCGGGATCATGCTCGTCCTCATGCTGCTGGTGTTCCCGCGCGTCGTCATGCCCGCCCTGGACGTCTCGGCCGGCGGCAAGCAGGAGATGCTCGCCGTGCCCATTCAGCAGGTCGCCCACAACGTGACCTACTCGCCCGAGGACTTCACCGAGGAGGACGCCCAGCTGCTCGACGACTTCCTCATGATCGCCTACGACGACATCCCCGCGGAGTTCGACTACACCATCGTGGACCCCATCAAGGACGGCGCGCTGCGCGACGACAGCCTCATCCCCGAGTTCCTGGCGCTGTGGGTGCGCGAGGGGCTGACCGACCCGCTGGGCTACGTCGAGGGCTGGCTGGGCATGGAGGCGGGGTGGATCTCGTTCGACCCCACGCTGGTGGTCAAGGTGGCCAGCGGCACCATCGCCAACGAGGAGTTCGTCTCCCAGTACGCGAGCTGGCCCGACTCCGGCGCGGGCAACGCGATGGCGACCGATACCTTCAACCTGCCCAAGTCCATCCCAGGCATCAACCTGCTCTACAACCAGGCGCTGTGGGCCACGGTGCTGCCCTTCTTCTGCCTGTACGTGGTCCTCAAGACCAAGACGAGCATGCGCTGGGGCCGCTGGGCGTGCCTGCTTCTGCTCTCGCCGTACCTGCTCACCATGGCGACGCTGTTCATCTCCCCCGTCTCGACCAACGTGGAGGCGGCGCGCTACCTCATCGGCATGGTGTCGGTCGCGGTGCTGTTCTGCGGGGCGGCGGTGCTCACCATGCGCGACGCCCTTGCCGAGGAGCTTGCGACGCCGCAGGGCACGGAGGCAGTGCGCCCCTGACCGGGGGCGTGGCCTGCGAAATGCCTGCGAAAGGTAGCCGTCGGGGCTACTCCTCCCCCAGAAGCTCCTCCATCTGGGCGCGGGCCTGCTCCTCGAGGGCGCGGGCGCGCGTGCGCAGCGAGCCTGCGGCCGGCGGCTCGATGAGCGTGCCGAGCCTGACCTCGAAGCCAGGGCGCCCAAACAGCCGGCACAAGCCGCCGCCGTGCTGGGCAAGCGCTACCGGCAGGACGGGGACGCCGGCCTTCGCGGCGATCTCGAACGCGCCGCCCTTGAAGGGCGCAAGACCCTGCCGGTAGCACACAAGCTCGCCCTCGGGGTAGACCACCAGGGCATGTCCGCGGTCGACCACGGCGCTCACCCACGAGAACATCTCGCGCATCTCGCGAATGGTGCGGCCGGTGGGCACGCACTCGAACACGCGCATGAACACGCCGACCACCGGATGGTCCCAGTTGCAGCGATCGACGAGCACCGTGAGTTTGCGCGGCCAGACCGCCATCGCGATCAGCGGCGCGTCGAGATAGTGGACGTGGTTGGCCACAATGACGCAGCCGCCGAGCGGGGGCACGCGCAAAGAGCCGCGCCGCACCCGGTAGCCAAACCACAACTTGCACGCGACGAAGAGGATGGGCAGGGCAAAGGCGTAGTAGAAGACCGCGGCCAGCACCCTGCCGAGCGCACGCCTCACCGCGTCATCCCGCCCGAGCGGTCGTCGGCGATGGCGAGCTCCTCCATGCGCAGGAACTCCTCCACGCACCGGGAGATCTTGTAGCGCTCGCCCTCGCGCACGTAGCGCTCGGACAGCGCGCGGCGCTCGGTGGGATGCTCCACGAGGTAGTCGATGCGCTCGGCGAGGGCCCGGGCGTCGCCCACAGGGAATCCGCAGCGCTCGTCGAGGACGAACTGCCCCGTCGCCGACAGGTCGGAGTCGGCGATCACCGGCACCAGGCCGCAGGAGAACGCCTCGATGCAGCTGATGGCCTCCGAGTCCACGCGCGAGCAGTGCACGTAGAGATCGCAGGCGCGGATGAGCTCGACCAGATGGGCCTGGTCGAGGAACTCGATGCGCGGCGGGTGGGGCAGGTCGGCGCCCGCGCGGCGCAGCATGCGCTCGAGCGGTCCCGCGCCGGCGATGTGGATCTGGATGTCATCGGCATGCCTGCACAGCCTCACGGCCTCGATGAGAGTGCGCTGCTCCTTCTCGCGGGCGAGCCTGCCGGTCGTGAGGACGTGGAACAGCCCGTCGCCGAACGAGGCGGTGGGCCCCTCGGGCACGAACGCGTCGCTCACGCCGTTGGAGATGGCGTGGGCGTGGCAGAGGTAGCCGTGCTGCTCGAGTTGGCGCGCCATGAACGCCGAGGGACAGTGGACGTGACCGACCCTGTCGTACAGGCCGCGCCGAAAGTACCCGTATATCGCGTCGGCGAGGCCGGGAACCCAGGACAGGTTGGCATTGAAGGTGATGTTCTCCGGCTGGAGGTGAAACGCCGCCGACACGGGGATGCCACGCTCGCGGGCAAAGCCCAGCGCGGCGCGCTCCAGCTTGAACGGGAGGAACAGGTGGACGACGTCGACGCCGTTGAACGCGCAGCCGAACACCTCGGCGCTGGGCTTGCCGAAGATGAAGCCCTGGGCGTCGCCGAACGCGTCGACGACCGGGTAGTGGCAGCGATCGACGGGAAACGCCCCCTCGCCCGTTGCCCCGTAGGCGACGATGCGGACCTCGTGGCCCTTCTCGCGCAGGGCGCGGGCATAGCGCATGGCAGACATGGTGGTGCCGTTGCGAGCCTGACTCATGTCGTCTACCACGAACGCGAGCTTCAAGTGTGCTCCCCCGGTAAGAATGGGCACGGCATCCGCCGGGCGGCGGGCCCCTCGACGCGCCAGCACACCTCGCAACGGGCGGCGCCTTGGCGATCTTTCAGGATGAACATGGTATCAGAAATCGCGACGCATGGACGCACGTGCTGAGGTCAGGCACAAGAAAAGGGGGATGACCTTTCGATCATCCCCCTCAGCATCATCAATGTAAAATAATGCTTGTGTAGGCTATAGCTTAGAGCTTGCGGACGTTGCTGGCCTGCAGCTTGCCGTTCTGGCCGGTGGTGATGTCAAACTCGACCTTCTGGCCCTCGTCGAGGGTCTTGAAGCCGTCCATCTGAATCTCGGAGAAGTGAACGAACAGGTCGTCGCCATCCTCGCGGGAGATGAAGCCGTAGCCCTTGTCCGGATTAAACCACTTAACAGTACCCTGAGCCATTTCTTGCCTTTCTTTCTTACCCCGAAGGGCAAACCATGCATCGCCTCGTGGAAGACGACGCGGAAACTGCGCGGCCCTCTGACCGCACCCCGATATAGTACCCGCCCTTGCTCCCGTATTGGTCGAGATGGGCAAAGTTTTTTGGATTTCCTCAACTTTGCCCGACAAGCGGCCAACACGGGCAGCCAAACGAGCTTACGCCGTCTCGGCGTGCGGGGCTTGACGTGCCAGGCAATGAACCTCGCGCACGAAAAAGTTGCCCCGATGGACAGAGTTTTCGGTTGTGAGGGACTTGGGTTTGCTCGCAGTGGCAAGTATCAATCTAGCCGTATCTCGGCACTGCCCTTCACCTGCGCTTTTAGTAACCGCTTTAAAAGCCCGCACCCGCAGGAAACGCCAGAAACGCCCAGACGTCTGGAACAACTCCCTCACAACCGAACTATCTGTCCATCGCCGGGAACTTTTCGTGCACGAGACGTCCGTGGGGAGGCAAAACGCGGCCGTGCGCGACTCCAACGCGCGCCGGCAATGATTCCATCGCGTAAAATCCCCTTGACCGGTTTGCACGAAATCGCTAATCTACCGCGCAACTGCACAGCACCACCACAAAGGCATTGACCGAGGGCCAGTACGGCGGGACCGCACTCACAGAGAGCTGCCGGTTGCTGAGAGGCGCGAGACGCGACCCGCCCGAATACTCCTCGCGAGCCGCGCACCAAACGGCAACGCGTGTCGCTGCGTCCAAGAGCTGACGGGATGCGGGTGAGGCGAGCGCCAAGTAGGCTGCGACGGGTGCGCCCGTTATCGCGCGGCGACTCTCGGGGCGTGCATGGTCCCGGCAGTCCACAAGGCCGAGCACCGCGAGGTGCCGGCAAACGAAGGTGGTACCGCGGGTTTTCTCACCAAGAGGCCCGCCCTTCGAGGCACAGTCCGAAGGGCGGGCCTCTTTTCGTGCGCGGGCAGCCTGTTCCGGCCCCGCATCGCGCTGGCCACGAGCCGACCACGAGCCGGCCGACCAGCCGATCGGCAGACGGCATCCCGATCACGAAAGGGCCCTCCCCTTCCAGCCCCAGCCCGCGCGCCGCCACAGGCGCGCCGGGCGCATCGAGAGAGGGAGTGGTCACCTATGGCGGTCAAGGTCATCATGCTCGTCGTGTTCGTCGCGCTCTGCATAAGCATCGGGCTGTGGTGTCGCAGCCACGCCCGCAGCGTGAGCGGATTTGTGCTGGCAGGCAGGGACGTGGGCCCGTGGCTCTCGGCCTTTGCCTATGGCACCTCGTACTTCTCCGCAGTCATCTTCATCGGCTATGCGGGGCAGTTCGGCTGGAAGTACGGCATGGCGTCGACGTGGGTGGGCATCGGCAACGCGATCATCGGGAGCCTGCTCGCCTGGGTGATCCTGGGGTCGCGCACCCGGCGCATGACGCAGGGGCTGGGCTCGCAGACGATGCCCGAGTTCTTTGGGATGCGCTTTGCCAGCCGGGGCCTGCGCCTGGCGGCGGCGCTGATCATCTTCGTGTTCCTCGTCCCCTACACCGCCAGCGTCTACAACGGCCTCTCGCGCCTGTTCGAGATGGCGTTCGGCCTGCCCTACGAGGCATGCATCATCGGAATGGCTGTCGTGACCTGCGTCTACGTCGTGCTTGGCGGCTACATGGCAACTGTGGTGAACGACGCCGTGCAGGGCATCATCATGCTCGTGACCATCGTGGCGGTGATTCTGGCGGTGCTCGGCGCAAACGGGGGGCTGGCCAACGCCGTGAGCGAGCTGTCGCAGGTCTCCTCCCCCGCCGAGGGAGTGGCGGCCGGGTCGCTCACCTCGCTGTTTGGCCCCGACGCCATGGGCCTTGTGACCGTCATCATCCTCACCTCGCTGGGCACCTGGGGATTGCCCCAGATGGTGCAGAAGTTCTACGCCATCCGCGACGACCGCGCCGTGCGCCGCGGCACCATCATCTCCACGCTGTTCGCCCTAGTGGTAGCCGGGGGCAGCTACTTCCTCGGAGGGTTCGGGCGCCTGTACGCCGACGAGGTGGCAATGGGCGCAGGCGGCACGCCGGTCTTCGACTCCATCATCCCCACGATGCTCTCGAGCCTGCCCGACATCCTGATCGGCCTGGTGGTGGTGCTGGTCCTCTCCGCGTCGATGAGCACGCTGTCGTCGCTGGTGCTGACCTCGAGCAGCACGCTCACGCTCGACTTTCTGGCCACCACCTGCGTGAAGGGAATGACGGAGCGCTCCTCGCTTCGCTGGATGCGCGGCCTGCTCGTGGTGTTCGTGGCGGTCTCCGCCGGAATCGCCCTCGTGCAGTACAACTCGCAAATCACCTTCATCGCGCAGCTCATGGGGATCTCCTGGGGCGCGCTGGCGGGCGCCTTCCTCGCGCCGTTCCTCTACGGCCTGTACTGGCGCCGCACCACCGCCGCCGCGTGCTGGGCGAGCTTCGCCTTTGGCGTGCTGTTCACGGTGGCCAACATGATCTGGGGCTTTGCCGGCTCCTCCATCGTGGCCGGGGCCATCGCGATGCTGGCGGGCCTGGTCATCGTGCCGGTGGTGAGCCTGCTCACGCCACGCCCGGGGCAGGACGTGGTGGCCCGGGCGTTCGCGCCGTTCGAGAAGGGTGACGGCACGCGGTAGACGACGGCCGGCACATGGCGCCGTCGCATGCGGGGCGCGGGCACGGCAGGGCAAGGCCGACCCACGCCCCGCCCCATGTCCGACTACGCCGAGAAGAGCTTGCGGATCTCGGCGACGAGCTGCTCGCGCATGAACACGAGCAGGGCGAGCAGCAGCACGCAGGCGACCGCCGCGCTCACGAACGCCAGGACGTCCCACGTGGTGAGGCCAAGGGCCACCAGCACAAGCGGGGCCAACCCGAACAGCACGTCAAGCAGCACGTACTTGGCGTGCCAGGTCACGAACTTGCCCCTGAACACGCAGACGAGCACCGCGTCGAACACCAGGGCGGTCAGGCAGATGCTCGGGATGGCGTACGTCGTGATCACGAGGTTGCCCGTGAGCAGGAACAGCAGAAACGTCAGCGCGAGCGCCGCCAGGAAGTAGCGCGCCACCAGGCGCATGAAGTCGGGCGTGTGCGTGATGATGTGCCGCACGAAGGCGTAGTTTACGAGCAGCGCCAGGCACAGCAGGAGCACGAGGTGCCCCGCGAAGCCCGTGAGGTGCCCGACGAGTACCGCGAGTATCACGGCGACCCCCGTGGCGAAGGCCAGGATGCGCAGGGCCATCGTCCCCGAGCGCCGCGTCTCGTTGCGCGGGAACACCGACGGCTCCGCCTCGCCGGTGAGCGCGGCCTGGCACAGCGGGCAGCGGTCAAGCTCGGCGCGTACGTCGATGTCGCAATGGTCGCAGTGCCTCATCGAGGCGCCCCCTCTCCGTCCGCCGCAGGCGCGTCATCCTGCCCACGGCCTGCGCCGGGGTCTCGCTCGCCCGCATCGCGGCCTCGCTCCGCCGCCTGGCGGATCATCCGCTCGAAGGCGACCTCCTGCTGGTCCTGCTCGACCTCCTCGCGCGTCTTGCTGATGTTGAGCGTGCCGCGCATGCCCCGGCGCGTGAAGAAGCGGCAGAAGTTCTTGACGACGTTGAGGTTGGAGAACACCGTGGATATGCCCACGCTCAGGTCGTCGCCAAACGAGCAGACGGTGAAGTTGAGCCCGCGCGTCGACGTGAGGATGTTGACGTCGCGGACATAGCGCGCGACGCGCTCGTCGATGCGCACGGCCCCGATGTTCGACATCGTCGTGGTGGTCTCCAGCTCGGCGAAGCGGTTTGCCAGCGCAAGCACGGCGTCCTTTGCGAACAGGGGCGCCAGGCGCAGGAGCGGATTCTTCTCCAGTGCGACCATGCGGTTCATGCGCAGCTTGAGCTTCTCGGGGCTGGCGGCATCTCTGAGCTGGGCGTTGACCGTGCGGGCGATGTCCTCGACGGGCTCGTCCGCCTCGCCGGGAACGTAGGACACAAAGGCCAGCCCAAAGAAGTTCTTGGACGTGGTGGACTTGAAGTGCCTGCGAAGGTCGACCGGGACGTCGAGGGAGATCGCCCTGTCGCGATGGCGCAGCGGCATCTCCTCGCGGATCGACGCCATGAGCACGCCGATGAGCGCCGAGGTCATGCTCACGCCCCATTCGTGCGCCAGGGCGAGCACCTCCCCCACGGGTAGGTGCAGCTCCATGTAGGTGGGGTCGGTCTCGTCCCTCCAGCCGCCCAGGCGATAGGCGCGCGGCATCTTGGTTGACGCCGCCTTGTCACGCTCGAAGTACTTGTCGAAGCTGTCCTCGGCCTTCTGGAAGTCCGAGCCGTCATAGCCGACGTCGACGCCCTCGACCCCGTAGCGCTCGCCCAGGTACAGGCAGAGCAGCGCCCGGAAGAACGCGAGGCTGCCCCGGCCGTCGGAGACGATGTGCGACACCTCGAAGTTGACGCGCGCCCGGTAGTAGCTGACGCGAAACAGCACGCTGCGCGCGTTGACGTGCAGGCCGAAGCAGATGGGCAGGTCCTCCTGCTGCACGCGCGGCACGGTGCCCGACTGCTCGAGGTAGTGCCAGAACACGCCGCTGCGCAGGCAGACGTTGAAGCTGGGGAACATCGCGACGGCGCGCTCGAGCGCATGCTGCAGGACCGTGGGGTCGACCTCGTCGACGAGGGTGGCCGAGTACCGGAACACCGTCTGCTCGGAGAGGCCGGCCTGCGCGGCATAGAACTTGCCGATGTTGTCTAGGCGATACCAGGTATCTCGAGCCATGCCGCCTCCTCCCCCGCGGCCTGCGCCGTGCCCGCGCCCTCGAGCTCCTCGCCGTCGAGGAAGTGCCGCATGACGCGATAGGTGTTCTTGACGATGTTGAACACCGACGGGTAGAGCAGGTAGCCATGGATCGCGTCGAGCATGCGATAGCACGCCACGTCGTTGCCCGCCTGCGCGAGCCTGCGCGCGTACTCCTCGCCCTCGTCGCGCAGGGGGCAGTACTCGGCGGTGATCACCAGCGTGCGCGGCTGGCCCGAGAGGTCGGACGCGAGCAGGGGCGCGAAGTGGGGGTTCTCGCGATCGGCAGGACTGGACTGGTAGAGGTCCATGTATCCCTCCACGTCACGGGAGGTGAGCAGGTAGTCCTGGCCGTTGGTGCGCACCGAATCGAAGCGTGACTGTGGGGTGTGGTCGTTGTAGGTGGCCGGGTAGAGCAGCATCTGGGTGCGCGGGGAGAAGTCGCCGCGCTCGCGCGCCATGAGGGACACGACGGCGGCCAGGTTGCCCCCGGCGCTGTCGCCGAACAGCACGATGTCATCCGGGTCGATGGCCGGCGCCTGCCCGTCGGTCGCGCCCGGCAGACGGAGCTCGCCTGCGAAGAGTTGGCGGGCGACCTCGTAGCAGTCCTCGGGCGCCTGCGGGAACCGATGCTCGGGAGCGCGGCGGTAGTCGACGGAGACGAGCCGGCGGTTGAGCTCGATGGCGGTTCGGGCGCAGGCGTCGCTGTAGAAGTCGACGTCGCCGTTGGCCCACCCACCCCCGTGGAAGAACAGGATGGTACCCAGGCATCCCTCGCAGGGCTCCCCCACCTTGAGGCCGCCATGCAGGGAGAACTCCACCTCGCGCGGCGTGAAGACGAGCAGGGGGATCTCGTACCCGTCGGGCGACATGCAGCTGGCCTGCTGGATGCGGCAGCGAGGGTCCGGGAAGCCGGCGGCCGCGCTCACGTCCTCGGCGATGCGCTGGACCTTGTAGGTATGCTTGATGCCGGGGCTGAGCCGCGAGGCCACCTTGAACGCGGCGAGTACGGCCCTGTTGATCGCCATGGGGTGAGTCCCTCCGTATCCGATGCTTCCTGTCATGGTAGTCACGTCAGACCACCGGGTACCAAAACGCACAGGCCACCAAAACGCCTGGCGCCTAACCACAGGGTACCCGTTATCCGCGAACGCTGGCAACGAACACGCGAAATACGCAGGGCGGACGGCTGTCGGGCTGGGACGCAGCCTGCAAAGCGCGATCTCCGAGGAGAGCCAAGGCAGGGGGCGGGGTCCGGGCGGACTGGCGGAGCCCGGGCGGACGAGGGTCCGGGCAGGCGGGTGGAGCCCGGGCAGACGGGGGTCCGGGCAAGTGAGTGGTCAAGACGGGGCGTTTTGTGTCGGGCTGGTCAAGATGACGAGTTCTGTGTTACCCAAGTGTTTAAGTATGTTAATGCCCAAACGTTCTACCTGCGATGATATGTATGCATTTCCTGGTAACACTGCCTGGACGGCATTTTGGGCGCCCCGAGCCCCACAGAACTCCCAATCCTGACCATCCTCCCCTTGGGGAGCGACACAGAACTGCCAAAGCTGACCAGTGCAAGGGGTATGAAAGTGCCTTCGGCACCCATAGCGCCAGCATTACGGCGCGCCAAACAGGCAAAATGCATAAAACTGGATGAGAATTGCATAAACCAGCTCCGTACTCTACCGCGCCGGCACAATGCGCCGCCTGTGATGGAGGAAGCCTAGGCGCGGTGCGTTCGCAGCGCTTCAAAGAGCGACATCGCCTGGGGGCGCATCCCCGGCCAGATCGGCTTCGCCGATCCCTCCTGGGCGCCAAGCAGCTCACGACGCAGGCCCATGCGTCGCTCGAACCCGTCCGACAGGCGATTCCTCAGCCTAAACCCTATCCGGCGGGCGACGTAGCGTGCCTGGGCCTCGAGCAACGAATCATTACGCAGACATTCGGGAGTAAGCGATATCTCGTCGATCCCCATTGCCTTGAGGGCGTTTTCGCGCAACCGGTCCGCCTCGAACGACTGTTTGCGCGCATGGACCGACCTGCTGTCGTACTCGATGCCGAACCTTGCCTTCCTCCAATAGAGATCGACGCGATGAAACCCATGACCGGAGATCGGCCGCGCCTTATCATCGAGGTCAATGCGGACGTTAAGCTGCGGCGCAGGCAGCCCGAAGCCTCCGAGACGATATGGCAGGGAGAGAAGCATCGCGCTGACCGTTTCCGTCGGCGAAGCGGAGTCCTCCAAGACGTAATCCAGCGCCCTGCGAGCCTTCTCACATCCCCGCATGCCACACACGAGCTCGAGGAAGGCCGCGATATCCGCCTTGGATGTCAGCGGGCCCGGCCGACGCCTTAGCTCCTCGGATCCCGGGAAGGGTGGCATGTACGTTCCGCATAGCTCAAACCCCAGGCAGACGAGCTGCTCAAATGACAGGTGGCAAGACATGTCGACAAAGCAAAGCTCGGGGGATGCGACAAGCACGTTGCGGGCAGCCCTCACGAACGCGCTCGGCGGCAGTGGGCGTGAATACAGCCGGCACGACATCAGGGGCGTATGGCGGCGATGCCGCTCACGGCCGACCATGACCTCGAGCGGAGACGCAAGCGCCCTCAAGACGCTGCTCGCCAGAGTGCAGGCGGCATCCACGTTCGGGGCGAAGTCGAGCACGCCACCGTCACCTTCCGCCCATGGGTGCGAGGCTCCCCCACCTGCCCGGCACGCCGACGGCGCTATGGCCCCGCCTCGAGCGGGAAGCGACGGCACGAACCGCCAATACTCCAAGGCGGAGTGCCCGCAGATGAATATGTCGCCGCTGGTATCCATGGCGCGAGCTTAGCACGCCCAAAGACATGTTATCGTACTGGATTAATCTATTATGATTTTTTCATAATAATATCTATACATAATATGTTACATTTATGATTGCAATGTCAATAATATAATTTATTATATTATCAAACGCCTACGATGCATGCATCCGAGATGCACGATAGTACGACGGTTGAAGGTAAAAACTCCCCGATCTGACAACGGGTTAACAATCTGCCATACTGGTCCGCCACGCCCGGTCACGCAGCGTGAACACATATAATTCCCAGCGTGAGGCACGAAACGGATAGGCGCGTCTCAATAAGATACACGGCAGGGCGAAGACGGAGAGCTTCATGACGAGCGACCTCGAGCTACACGAAAAAGCAGACACTCCCTTGGCATGCGTCTCGATGTGCGAGGGCGTGCCATCACAAACGACAGCCCAGCCGACGCGAATCGAGTGGCCTGTTCGGACCGTGCAGGCTGCGACGCACGCACGACCTGCGCGGTTGGTGCGGCTCGCGTGCGCCGCGGCGATCTGCGCGGCGCTTGCGATCCTGCCGGGCTGCTCAACCGAGCAAGCAAGCCAGATTGCCTCCAACGCAGCGCAGGCAATTCTGAGCAGTGCCACCGGCACCGCCAGCGACAACGCCGCCGGCGACAACGTCACCGACGCCAGCAGTGAGAGCAGCCAACCGGAACAGGACGGCCAGCCGGAGCAGGATAGCCAATCGCCGCAGGATGCCTCGTCGGCGCAGGGCAGCCTTTCGATCGAGGACGCCGCCCAGCTCCACATCGACAGCGCCTACGTGGCGGCGGCCCAGGCACCCGCCTACTCCGGCGAGCCGTTCGTGCTGCTCGATGACAACGAGCCCACGTTCACCTCTGACGAGGCGACCACCGACTCCTTCGAATACTACGGTCCCCTCGACAGCCTGGGTCGCTGCACGGTGGCCTACGCATGCCTTGGCCCGGAGACGCTGGCCACCGAGGAACGCGGCAACATCAGCGAGATCCACCCCAGCGGCTGGCAGCCGGGTTTGTATGACTTCGTCGACGGCGAGCGCCTCTACAACCGCTGCCACCTCATCGCACACCAGCTGAGCGGCGAGAACGCCAACGAGCGCAACCTCATCACCGGCACGCGCTACATGAACACCGAGGGCATGCTTTCGTTCGAGGAGATGGTGGGCGACTACATCCGCCAGACCGGCAATCACGTTCTGTACTGCGTCGTGCCCGTCTTTGAGGGCGATGAGCTCGTAGCGCGCGGCGTGCGCATGGAGGCCCGTTCCATGGAGGACGGCGGCGCGGGCATCAACTACAACCTGTACGCCTACAACGTGCAGCCCGGCGTAAAGATTGACTACGAGACGGGGCACAACTGGCTGGCGGACGACGCGTCTTCGCAGACGAGCGGCGCCGGCGGCCAGAACGGGAACTCGGGCGACAACTACGACTACTGGGAGTGGGCAACGGGCGGATCTGACAGCACCGGCAACGGCACCGGCGCAGCGGCCGGATCCAGCGACGTCGCCGCGGGTGAACAGGGATCGCAGACGCCGGCCGAGGCGCAGGACTACGTGCTCAACACCAGCAGCAGGAAGTTCCACTACCCGTGGTGCGATTCGGTCGAGGACATCTCCCCCGAAAACCGCGAGGAGATTCACGAGAGCCGCGACACGCTCGTCGCGTGGAGCTACGAGCCGTGCGGGGGATGCAACCCGTAAGATCCCAACGCGACTCCATGCCTCGGGCGGCCACACCCCAGATATCTAATACAGAAAAACCTGAGCATGAGGCACGGGATTCTCTATTGGACGGGACACGGGTCGATTCTGTATTTTCGTATGTGGAAACGGGCCGCCATCCGGTGGCGGGGCGCTCCCCGACAACGCGCCGGCTACGGCCCAGGCCCTACGAAAAGCAGCAGAAAGGATCCGATAATGGAGATGACCCGTCGTAACTTCGTATCGACCGCCGCAGCAGGCATAGCAGCCGGAACAGCCCTCGTCTCGACCGCCGCGGCGTTCGCGAGCGAGTCCGAGGAAGAGACCGACGACCAGGCGGCCGGCAAGGTGGAGACGCCCAGTTCCCCCATCGATGGCGCCTTCACCACGAAGGCAATGGGCCACGAGTCGTGGGTCAACGTCACCACGATGTTCGAGGGAGACGCCATCACCTCCTGCCAGGTTGTCTCGCACAAGGAGACCGTCGGTGTGGGCAGCTACGCCTGTGCCCGCATCCCTGCCGCAATCGTCGCAAACCAGAGCATCAACGTGCCCAACGTCCACGGCGCGAGTATCAGCTCGCAGGCCGTGAAGGAAGCCGTGCGCCAGGCCATCGAGCTGTCGGGCCGCAATGTCGACGACTACTCGGCCGAGATCACCGTGCCCGCGTCCACCGAGCACTTCGACCTCTCAGCGGACGTCGTGATCATGGGCGCCGGTACGGCCGGTCTGGTGACAGGCGCGCGTCTGGCGGAGAACGGACTGTCAGTCATCCTCGTGGAGAAGCTCGACTTCCCCGGCGGCTCGGCAAGTATGACGATGGGCGGCGTGCAAACCGCCGGCTCAGCACGCCAGGAGGCGTTCGACGTGACCGGCGCCACGGCGGGAACTGCAGCGATGGACCTGGAGGCAAAGATCGAGAGCCTGCGCAGCCAGGTGGTCGAGGGGCTGGACGTCTCCAACGGAGAGCTGCCCTTCTCCCGCGCCACGTACAGCGTCACCGGTGACATGGCCGACTGGCTGAGCAGCATCGGAGTGGGCTTCATGACGCTGGGCACCTATGAGGGCGCCGCCTCCTACGGCAACGTCCTGTCCTCCGCTCCCGGCATGTACAGCGGCGGTGCCGGGTACCAGACCATGTTCCTCGCCAACCGCATCGAGCAGTTCGAGAACGCCCAGATCATCTACTCCACCTCGGTGACCGAACTGATCCAGGACGAGAGCGGCGCCTACGTTGGCGTCCAGGCGACCAGCGACAACGGCGCCACCTACACCATCACCGCCCGCGCCGTGTGCCTTGCCAGCGGCGGCTTTGCCAAGAATCCCGAGATGCTGCAGGAGTATTGCCCCGACCATGCCGACCAGTTCTTCAACTGCGCGAGCTCCAGCACCGGCGACGGTATACGCATGGGCCTCGCCGCCGGCAGCCCCATGGCATGCCTGGGCCGCTACATGCCCGCTTACCTTGCCACGGCGAAGAGCGGCGTGGAGCTGGCCTTCATCGGCATGACCGCGCCGGGCCTGTTCGTCAACGTCAACGGCACGGACCTGGGATCGGCCGTGAGCCACACCAACGGCGAGATCGTGAAGCTCGACCCGGCCAACGAGGACACGTTCTATTACGTGTTCGACGACTCCTCCGCCTGCAAGGCGAAAAACTACCTCGCCTACGCCATGAGGACCTACGAGGTCATCTTCGAGCGCGAGGAGGCCGTGCACTACGACTCGGTGGAGGCCGCCGTTGAGGAGCTTGGCCTGCCCAACCTGCCCGCCGCGATAGAGGCGAACAACCAGAAGGCCATGGAGAGCGGCAACGCTGGTGGCTGGGGCGCAGCCTCCTACATCGAGACGCGCGACGGCATCTGGGTGCTACCGGTGACGCCGAACTTCTACCTGACCACTGCCGGTCTCACCATTGACGTGGACTGCCACCTACTCGACGAGTCGGGCAACCCTATCCCCGGCCTGTACGCTGCCGGTGACGTGACCGCCTCGCCCGAAGAGCGCGACGGCATCCACTACGGCTTTGGCTACAGCACCGCCATGGCGTTTGGCTGGCGCATGGCGCAGACCCTCGTCAGCGAGCTGGGCGCGTAAGACTCCACGAACGGTTTGTGCCCTCGCTGTGCCTCGCGCAGTGAGGGCACAAACAATCGATAAGAACCTCCTTAGGCCCGCAGACTCCGTGTGCCTCTCGACGCGCGAGACCAGCGGGCCTTCGCCATGAACACGACGCGACGCCCGTCAGACGCAGACCTCAGAAACGAGCATCAGGAACGCCCACGCCCATGTAGTCGGCAACCGAGGCAACGAAGTCATCCACAACCCCCGATTCTCCCCCTTCGAGGTGCAACAGGCCAAACCGCAGGGGCGGGCAATCCGAGAGCAGTCGGCGCACCATCCCGTCATGGCTCGTCATGCCCGATGCCGGATAGATGCCGACCCCTCTCCCCAGTTTGATGGCAAGCATGAGCGATTCGTTGTCGGCGTAGCTCGCGTCAAAGCCGATGCCGCGGCGGCGCAACTCCTCGGCAGAAGGCACCTGAAACTTGGTATACGCAAACTGCTTTGGCGAGACGACGGTCTGGCCGGCCAGGTCGTCGAGCGTGATGGATTCGAGCTCGGCCAGAGGACTCGTCTGGGCCATGATGACCGAGAACGGAGCCTCGCCGAGCAGCACGAACTTAAAACGGCTATTTTCATCGTACTGTTCATAGACACGATCATAATCAAAGAGGAGAACGACATCGTGTGTACCAGCCTCGAGGGCAGCGCACGGATCCTCGAGATACGAGAAGTCGGCACTCATGTCGAAGTCGGGTCGAAGGGCGCGATAGCGCTGCGCCGCCTCGAAAAACGCATTGACGTTTGGATAGCGGTTGAAGCCAACACGAATAGTACGACACGCACGATCATCCGCCGAGCGAACGTGCTCGAGAAGACGTTCCTGGCACGAAAGCATCTCGACGGCATCCGCGTAGGCCGCCCTAGCCGCCGCAGTGGGCGCAACGCCTCGCTTGCTGCGCACGAACAGCCGACAACCCAGCTCTTTCTCTAGGCTGGCAATGCGATAGGTCAGTGATGTCTGTGCCAGGAAAAGCTCCTCGGCAGCTTGGGAAAAGCTGCCGCAGTCATAGGCGCGGACGAAGCACTTGAGCTGATAGAGGTCCACCGAAACTCCTCCCCTTGAGGACCATGCACGTGATTATATCGTGCCCAAGGCATGGGTCAGGCAGGAGTCATGTGAATGGTCAGCGTGCGATCGGCCGGAAGAAGGCCCGAGGCACCATGTCGATGAGGCCGTGCGTTGCAGGGCAACTGCGACGGCGGTAGAATTCGACGTTGAGAACTCCCGTGATTTGAGGTCTGCCCGGCCGCACCCGGCCCGTTCGGCAGACCGTCCCTCGCTGGAGACCCCACGCGACCCCATACGTGTAGGCACACGCGGGCCAAAATCATCAAGCAGAGGTCGGTGTGAGAAGAAACGTGTCCATAGCTCGATATGGCAGAGGCAGCATCTGTCCCATAATAGGCGTCGGGATGCTGTGGACCTGGGGCTTTCTGCATTTTTTTCTCAGCCAAGCGAAGTACGCCTCCGCGAGCTCGTTTTGGGCGGACGTCATTTACATGGCCTCCATGCTGCTCGCATCGCTATTCGTGGTCTCGTTCGGCAGGGAGCTGGCCTCTTCAACAAGCACGAGGCGCCTCGCCATTGCAGGCTGCGCATTGACTATTATCGGAGCAGGGGCATCGATGATCCATAGCGTGCTTGTCGACGGATCGGTCGCCGCTCTTATCTGGGGAAAGTCGTTTTCCGGACTAGGGCTAGGACTTTTCTGGATAGCATGGGGCAAGCACTTGGTGTCGTACGAGCTGGAGAACATAGAGTCGATCGTGCTGGGCTGGCTCCCCGTTCTCATCTCTCTATTCGTGCTCGCCGCGGTGCTCTTCTGGGCCTCGTCGCTTTCGATCCCCGTCGTGACCGCAGTGGTCACCGTGCTCCCCGTCGTCTCGCTTGCCATGCTTCTGCACCTTACGAGACGTCAGTCACCCGCCAGCGATATGCGGCCTGACGACGCAGAGGCAGCCCGCGATGCCGGTGAGCGGGACCACGCCGGCGCACCCACGCCCAACCAAACGGGCAACGACGCCGTCCGTGCCAGGAAAGACCCGAACGGCCGTGCGATGTTACGATCCGTCATTGTCCACTGCCTCGCGTTTTCCGCCATCATCCTCTGCTGGAACTGCGTCCTTTCCCTTGCCGGCCTTCAGCCCGCACCGGCAATGTTGGTGTTCGCGGCGGGAACCCTCATAGCCCTCGTCGCCATGGCACTCTCGTTTGCGACAACGACCGGGATGAGGGCCTCGACCCTCTACCGCTGGTCGCTGCCTGCCGCGACGATCGGCATCGCCGTATTCCAGCTGCTCGAAGGATCGGGCGGCACGCCTCTGGTCTTCATCGGATGCGCTCTTCTCGCGGCAGCGAACATAGGGTACGAGAGCATGACGAGGCTCTTCGCGCTCTACGTTGCGAAGTTCTCCTGTTACGGGCCTGTCCAAGTAGTGGCGGTCGGGTTCGCGATCCCGACTGTCGGCAGCCTCGCCGGCTACATCCTATGGGAGGCCGTGTCCCTTCTCGGAGGTAGCCCAGCGGTGAGCATGCGTCTTGCACTGTCAATCGCCCTCGTCACACTTGCGTTGGTGTCGTCGCTCACGCTTGGCCGAGATCAGCCGATTCGATCGATCGCGCAATGTGACACGAACAAAGGCGAAAACGCCGCGCCGGACGGCTGCCCGGTCCGGACCGTCTCGCCCGCCGAAGCGAGCGCCCCCGGGGACGCGCGAACCGACAGCGCGAGCACGACGAGCCCGCTCGAGGTACGCTGCCTCGAGCTTTCGCGCTCCTACGGGCTCACCCCGAAGGAGACGGAGGTCCTCGTCCTGCTCGCTCAGGGACACAGCCGCACGTACATACGCGAGGCACTCTTCATTTCCAAGGGAACGGTAGACGCGCACGTCCATCACATCTACGGGAAGATGGGCATCAACTCACGAGACGAGCTCATCCAGATGGCATCGGACACGAGCACTATATGGCGGTCAGACCGCGAGCGTGGCTCCACGGTCTGACCGCCGTCTTGATCAGCGCGCCAGATTACAGGTCGGCGAGGCTGTTGCCCAGCAGATACCCGAACGTGACGCAGCGTCCCATGTTGACGCCGGCGAAATACGTGGTGTAGAGGTTACCGTAGAAGTTACCCGCCGTAGCACCGAGCGCGTACAGCCCCTCGATTAACTTACCTTCGGTGTCTCGCACCTGCATGTCATCATTAACGTCAAGGCCGCCAAGGGCAATGAGCAGGTTGGGAGCCACCTTGGTGGCGTAGAAGGGAGGGGTTGCCACCGGGAACAGGATCTCGGCCTGCTTGTGGTAGTCCTCGTCAACGCCCGCCTCACAGAACCCATTGTACCGCTCGACGGTCTGCGCAAGTGCCTCGGTCGGAATCCCCATCGCCTCGGCAAGCTCCTCGAGCGTCTCTGCCTTGAGGATGGTGCCGCCCTCGACGCCAGACTCAAACGTCGCGGCCTGCTCCTCGGGGGTCACGTCAGGCTGGGTGTAGCGAAGCGGCGCATCCTGCCAGTTATTCGCGAAATCGGCGTCCCAGATCGACCAGTAGCAGGAATCGTTCTGCATAAGCGCCTGAACGCCGGAGAAAGCGTTGACTGTGAACTCGTTCATGAAGCGCTTGCCATCGATGTTGACGTTGAGGTTGCGATAATACTGGTTGCCGAAGATCATGGCGCCGTGCATCGGGTTGCGCTGCATCGCGGCGCCAATCTCCATCGCCATCAGATGCCCGTCACCAGTGTTGTTTGCCGGGTATTTCATGGAGACCAGGCCCCTTGCGAGCGGGCAGTACTGGTCGACGAGGTCGGCGTTGTTGCCATAGTCGCCCGTGGCAAGGACGACCGCCTTGTTTGCCACGTACCTCACCGTGGCGCCGTCGGCGTTTTGCGCGATGGCCGCCTCGGCACGGCCTCCATCGGCACGCACCAGGCTGGTGACCGTGGTGTTGAGATCGACGCGCTGGCCCAGCTCGCCCGTCAGGACGTCAACGAGCGCATCGAGCACGTCGGGCTGGTCACCGAAGGGCTGCTCCTGCGGGCCACCGTAGAACACGTGGGATCCCGTGTACTCCGCGATCACGCCGGTCATGCCGCGGGTCATCGGGACCTCGAGGGTAACGCTGAGCCCCGCCGGCTCGACAAGGTCGATGAGCCAGTCCATGGCCTCGCCGCTGCGGTTGGCAAAGGTGTACCACTGGCCCTCGCTCACCAGATCAGCGTTGATCTGCAGCAGATGGCGAACTGCCTCGTCGGCGTCGATCTCCACGCCCAGTTCCTTGGCAACCTTGGAGTTGACCGCAAAGTTGGAACCGCCCTGAGAGCTTGGAGTCTCATCCTTGCCGATAACGACGACGCTGGCGCCCTTCTGCGCTGCGGCGACACCGCAGGTAAGTCCCGCAGTGCCGCAACCAACGACAACGACGTCCGCCTCGATGGTCTGCGAAGCCTCTTCGTCGGCGTAAGCAACGCCCGCAGAGGTGGCGGCAGCCGCAAGGGCAGTTGTGGCGATGAAGGAGCGACGCGTGATTCCCATGTCCATGGCTCAACCTTTCTAAGCGTTCTCGTATATGTGCCTGCGCGTCTGTCTCGGGCCACACCACAAAAGCGTGCCCGCCGTGACATCGCGCCTTGGACTATGACGAAAACGATGCGCTTGCGCATCGATGAAAGGCATCGGATTTACCCGGGAAACGTATCAATGCAATCGATCTATTGACTTCCTCCTGCCCTCCTGAGCTGCTGCTAGAACCGCCCGCCGCCAGCATGCCAGCGCGGGCGTACTATCGTGTCGCGCACCTCGCGCAGGGCGGCGTCCTCGCCCTTCTCGGCCAGAAGCGTCAGCAGACGCCTGAGAAGCGCGTCCGCGTCGGGGTGGATGGGCACGGGGCCGGCGCTGCGCTCACGCTCGTAGTAGGCAAGCGCACTTCGGTTGGTGTAGGCGTCCTTCTCGTACACCCGGCTCGCGGCGATCCGGTCGCAGAACATCTCGACGACGTAACGCGTAGGCATCGGCATTCCAACGGCAGCGTTGCCCGAACGCGCCGTGACATCGATCCAGTACTCGAAGTGATGCTTGTTACGCCCCTTGTGGTGCAGCCACGCCTCCGAATAGCCCTTATCGATGCGCTCGGCCGCGTTGGGGCTGCGGTATCCCTGAAAGTACCGGACGCCGACGAGGAACTCGGCCGGCGAGTACTTCGAGAGGTCGTGCGCAAGGCCCTGGCGATAGAGACCCACGCGAAAGCAGTAGCGCATCACGAGCAGCTTGTGATGCGTGATGGTGCGCAGGTGCCCCCACGCCTTCTTGAGCATGATGCGCGTGTCAAGATCGGGGCGTTGCACCGCATACCTCCTATCAGCCGTCGTGATAGGAAGGCATTATAGTAGCCTGGCCACATAATTCGTTCGGGTGAAAAGGCGCATGCGAAAAGACGCACGGGCCCACCGGCTCGGCCGTGCACCCACGAGGGGCGCGCCCACGCCTCGTCCCGAACAAAAAGGACCGGCCGCTCGCCAGGAGCAGCCGGTCCCTCAGAAGCGTTGTACGTGCGACGCCTTGCGGCGGACACTGACCCGCAGATTAGCCTATAGATCACCTGCAGACCAACCCGCAGACCGCAGGCCGCGGGTCACACGCCTAAGCTTTCCCAGGTGCTACCTTACTCGCCCAGGATGAACTTCACGGCGTGACGCGCCTCGGTCATCGTGCGGCCGCAGGCCAGGCCCGGGTAGAGCTCCGGGTACACGCCGCTGAAGAAGCTGCCCGAGCAGTCGCCGGCGGCGTACAGGCCGGGGATAACCTTGTTCTGCTGGTCCTTGACCTGCATGTTCTCGTTGATCTTGATGCCGTCGCCGGTGCACAGGATGCAGCCGCCCACCGTGACGCCGTAGAAGGGCGGGGTCGTCAGCGTGGAGAGACGGTAGTCCTCCTTGCCGAAGTCATCGTCCACGCCGCTCTCGCCGATCTCGTTGTAGCGCTCGACGGTGGCGAGGAACGTGTCGACCGGGAGGTTCAGGCCCTCGGCCAGCTCCTCGAGCGTGTCGGCCTTGACCAGCGTGCCCTGCTCGGCCATCTGGTCGAAGGTGCCGCCCTCGGCCATGTCCATCTCGCGCGTGATGATGGAGAGGCTCGCGCAGCCCAGCTTGTCGAACTTCACGACGTCGTCGCAGTAGTTGGAGTCCCACACGACGTTCCAGGTGCCGTAGGTCTGCTGGCCCGAGGAGTTGATGGTCCAGTCGTAGGGGCCGGACTCGTTCATGAAGCGCTCACCCTCGGCGTTGACGCGCAGGAAGGGCTGGGAGGCGGGGTTGAACTGGCCAGCAGGCTGCGACCAGGTCCAGCCGCCGGTGTTCTCGTCACGCATGAAGCCGCAGGGCGCGCCGGGGCTGGTGAGGCCGCGGTCCCAGATCATGCCGGTGGGCTCGATGTCCTTCTCGGCGCCGATCCACATGGCAGCCTTGATGCCCATGCCGGTGTTGAGATCCCAGGCGCCGCCGCTAGCGGTGGTGTTGCGCACCACGTTGGGGTTCAGGGCCTCGAGCATCTCGTAGTTGCCCGCGTAGCCGCCCGTGGTGAGCAGGACGTTGTTGGCGTTGATCTGGACGAAGCCCTCGGGGGTGGCGAAGATGGCGCCGGTCACGGGGCCATCCTCCTCGCGCACGAGCTCGACGAGGTCGTACTCGTAGGTGACGCTGTAGCCCTTCTGGACGATGTAGTCCTCGAGGATCATGTTGCGGGGCATGGCCGCGTACTCCTCGGGGCAGTCCTCACGGGCATTGTAGTTGTGCTGCGTGGGGGCGCAGAAGTAGTGGCAGCCGCCGGCACCCTGCTCGTTGCCGGTGTTGGTCTCGAAGTACACGTCGAATCCGTAGCCGTCCATGATGCTGACGAGCCAGTCGTTCATCTCGGCGGAGTTGTCGATCCAGCACTTGATGACCTTCTGGTTGACCTTGCCGTTGGCGTAGCGGGTGAGGTCGTTGAGCATGAACATGGGGTCGGCCTGCTTGCCGGCCTCGACACACTGGGTGGAGTTGCACACGCCGTACCAGCTGCGCGTGGTGCCCAGGACGGCGGCCTTCTCGGCGATGATGAAGTCCATGCCGGCGTCGGCGGCGGTGGCGGCGGCGACCATGCCGGCGTTGCCCGCGCCGATGATCAGCAGGTCGGTCTGCTTGGTCTCGACGATGCTGTTGGGATCGATCTCGGGCATGGTGCCCAGCCAGTCGATGCCGATGTAGTGCTCGGTGCCCCAGGTGGGGGGCTCGTGCGTCTGGGCGAAGGCCTGGACATCACCGGGGTTGGTGGTGCCGTCGGCGGCAGGCTCGCTCGTCGCGGTCTCGGCGGCGGCGGAGTCGGCGGCCTCCTCGGCGATGGCGCTGGCGGCGACGCCCAGCGTCGCGGCGGCAGCGGTTGCACCGGCGATGAAGTTCCTACGCGTCATTTCCATGCTACATACTCCGTTTCTTTTTTGTGCCTCGCGGGCGGCGGTGACCGATGCTCGGGTCCGCCCGTATCGACGAGGCGCGGGTACTGAAGCAGGTCGAATGGTAGGTCCCACAACCACCGGCGTAGTCACCCGCACGGTGGCACTTTTGTTTTCGCAGGCAGAAGTGGCATTTTATGCTCGTGTCACCCGCTGGGGGGTACTTTAATCCCGTTTACCGAATATAACGAACCTCCAACGTGATATTCTTGGGGGCAACAATACGCGACTGCGCGAGATGACCGCACGCAGCCGATGACGATCACGCTCGGCCGGCGAACTGGCTTTTGGCAGCGACGACGGAGCAAGGCTGAAGGGATCCGGATGAGCGATACCCCAGGCGTCACCAGCAGACGCGCGGACATACGCCTCGCGGTCGCCTGCGGCGTCGCGATCATGCTGTCCAGCTATCAGACATGGCTGCTCAACAACGGCCTCTTCCCGACGACCAGCGAGGTGTTCCCCCTCGCACGCGAGGCGCAGACGCTCTCCGGCATCCTCATCAACGCCGCCGTGCTGCTCATCGCCATGCGCAGGCCATCGGTCCTGCGTCCCGTCCCCGTGGTCATCGGCATGTGCGCCCTATGCCTGGCCGGTGCGGCAATGCTGGTCATGGCGCCCGGCTCGGCGGCACTGCTGACGACCGGCCTGGTTCTGCGATCGATTGGGGGCAGCCTGACCTACTACCTGATCGGGCTGGCGTATGCCAGCCTGGGGCCCGGCAAGCCCCTGGTCGCAAGCGTCTCGCTCGGCCTTCTGGCCGCCACGACCGTCACCACGTTCGTGCCGGCACCCGCCTTCCTCCCCTCCGTGATCGTGGACGTGCTCGTGACGGCCGCGATCGTGGCGGTCCTGCTGCGCGCCGCACGGCCGGTGGCCTCCGTGGTGACGCATAGCGCGGGCTCGCAGGTGCTCGCCCTGTCGAACCCCGCCTCGTTTCTCTCCCCCGCACACCAGCTCTACGTGCTGATCCTTCTGTTCTCGACCGCCTCGGGCTTTGCGCTGTCGCTTAACATCTCGGGCTTCACGCCCACCTCGAGCGCGGCCCAGCTCGTCATCCTCGCCATTATCGTAGCCTGGTACGTCCTGGCATCGGGCGCAAGGCCGCGCGAGGACGCGCTGTTCGTCATCGTGGCGCTACTCGCGGTGGCCGGCTTTCTCTCCGCACCGCTCTATGAGCTCACAAGCTGGGCCATCCCCAACAGCCTCCTGTCCGCGGCGAGTAACTGCTTCAGGATCCTGTCCTGGAGCGTCCTTGCGGCCCTGTGCGCACGCAACCCGGTGGGTTCGCTGCTCGTCCTGTCGTGCGGGGGCATCACCAGCGCAGCGGGGACGTTCATAGGTGCCGACCTGGGACATCTGTGCAACGCGCTGCTGGCAACTCAGCCCGACCTGGCCTCTGTCATTACCGGAACCGTGGTACTCGCGCTGTTCGCCTACGTCATGATTGGCTTGCACGGCTTCTCGTTCTCCGATACCATCCGCGGCGTGGAGCCGGCCCGGCCCCTCGAGGTGGCTGCGCCCGCAACGCCCTCGCGCGACGAGATCATCGAGCGCAACTGCGACGAGCTGGCGCGCAGCCGTGGCCTCACCGAGCGGGAGCGCCAGGTCATGGGGATGCTCGCGCGCGGCCGCAACGCCTACCACATACAGGACGAGCTTACGCTGTCGTACAACACCGTCAAAACGCACGTCAAGCGCATCTACCGCAAGCTGGACGTGCACTCGCAGCAGGAGCTGATCGACCTGGTGGAGAAAGGCGCACCGGATGCACCAGGCGCGGGCGGCACGACGCCAGCAGGTACCTAGGGCAGGCGCCCAGGGCCGAGCCCCTAGAGCAGCTCGGCGACCGTGATGGACAGGCCCTCAAACAGGGAAACGGGGGCAGGCTGCGAAAAGAGATAGACCGACAGTACAGGCCCTTCTCCCTGGTATCTGTACACCGTCGTACGCTCGGATGACGGGTCGACAATCCAGTACTCCCGCACGCCAGCATGCTGGTAGCGCGCGGCCTTGGTGTAATAATCCATGCTGATGCTTGCCGGGGAAACAACCTCAACCACCATGTCGGGCGCACCCTCCACGCCTCGGTCGGATATCTTCGCAGGATCACACACCACCACGACATCGGGCTCGACCCAGGTCTTGTCGTCGGCAGTAAGATTGACAGCAACTGGCGAGACTACCACGCGGCAGCGGCCCCCGTTTTTCTCGATGTGGTTTCCGATGGCACGAGAAAGTCCGGTAACTATCACCTGATGAACCCAGCTCGGAGGAGCCATGTCGTAGAGCTTGCCGTCGATGAGCTCGGCACGGACACCCTCGGGTAGATTCCAGTAGTCCCGTGACGTGCAAGCATCTTCCGGCTGCTTGGGTTGTGACATGGTCGGTCTCCCGCTTTCTTCACCCCAGTGCTTCTTGTGAATCAACCGCTACCCTATCAGCTTAGCACGCAACATGCCTTCATTCGCTACGCTTCTTGTTAGCATGCGAACCGATGCGTGCAAGGGTGATCTGGACGAGACGCCTCACCCCACCCGCATGGCCTCCTCGCCCGGACGGGTGGCCTCGCGCACACCCACCTCCAGCCCGAGCACCTCGTAGAGCTCCTCGCGGCTGTGGATCCCGATCTTCTCGTAGATGTGGCGCGTGTGGGCGCGCAACGTGCCCGGCGCGATGAGCAGGTTCTGGGCGATGGCCGCGGTGTCCTTGCCGCGGGCCAGCTCGCGCAGGACCTCGTCCTCCCGCGAGGTAAGCCGGTAGCGCTGCGTGACGGCGTCGCACGTCGAGGCGAGCAGGGCGTCTCGGCTCGCCGCCTGGTCGAGCGGCTGCCCCTCGAGGACCTTGATGCCCCAGCGCGAGGAGAGCTCCCGGCGGGAGAAGAGAAAGACGAACGAGGCCACCAGAAGCACGCAGATGATACCGGTCACCACCAGCGAGCCGGCGGAGTCGCCCGCAAGCGCGCCGATGCCGCCCGAGACCGCCCCGCCCACCAAGGTGAACGCCTGCATGGACTCGCGCGCCGCGTTCAGGGGAAGGATGGCCACGCCCGTCTGCCTGCACATGTCGTAGAGCATGAGGCCCACGAGAAAGCGCATGAGCGTGAAGCCGATGGAGATGAGGTACGAGGACGCCGCGGCGCCCAGCAGGCCCTCGGCCGGGATGAGCAGAAGCCCGCAGATCATCAGGGGCAGGGGCGCACGACACAGCCGTGCTATGTCGAGGCGGCGCGGGAAGAAGTAGGCCGTGACGAAGATGATCCCCATGATGATGGCGGTGGACAGCGACGAGTGGCGCCCCGCGCCCGCCACGAAGGACTGCTGCTCCATGCCGTAGACGAACGAGAACACGGCCACCAGGGCAAGCAGCTTCCACGGGAGCTGGAACCTGGGGTAGCCCGCCTTCTGCCGGTCGTGTTCGGGAAGGGTGCCGCGCGCGGCGAGGACGCACGCGAGGGCCAGGACGGGCAGCACCAGCACGGCGACGACCGTCTGCGGCAGCTCGGCCCCCGCCAGGAAGAAGACGAGCACCGAGCTGAGCACGTTGGCGCCCGAGAGGTAGATGGCGATGCGCAGGATGCTCACGCCCGCAAGTACCTCGGCGCTCAGCAGCGAGCAGCTCATGAACGAGGCGCCGCCGACGAGCGCGGCGACCGAGCAAGCGCCAGACACCAGGGAACCCGGCATGAGCGGCTGCGCGACGAACGCGACCGACGCCACGAGCATCCCGGCAAGCGTGGCGGCGTAGGCCCAGCGCTTTTCGGAATACGGGACGAGCCGGCGGGCGAGGGCGAGCACGATCAGCGAGAACGCGACGTAGGCGACATCGAAGAGCGTGTGCGAGAGCACCGGGAGCGCAGGCATGCCCGAGTCGGGCCCCACGAAGATGATCGACAGCCATGCGCGTGCGAACGCCATCCCGAAGAAGGCGATCGACAGCGGACCCCATGGCAGGTGACACTTCTCATCATCTCTCATGCTGTCCATTATACGGCATCGCCCCGTCGGTGAGGCAAAAGACGCAGAAGGGGGCCAGGGCGACACGCGTCACGCGCGCATCGTCCCGGCCCCCTGCCTTCTCGCCTACGTCCGCCCCATAGGCGTCATGTCGACGACGCACCGACGTTCCCTGGCGCCCCGGCGACGTGGTGCCCCGGAAGCGCGGAACGCGAGACCGCCGACCTACAGGCTCGCCACGTAGCGGCCGGTGACGTAGCCGCTCGTGATGGCGCGGCCGATGGACAGGCCCTCGATGTCCATGGGGTAGTCAACGCCGCCGTAGAACTGGCCCGAGGCGTTGCCCACGGCGAAGAAGCCGGGGATGGGGTTGTTCTCGGCGTCGAGGCACTGCTGGTTGGCGTCGACCTTCAGGCCGCCGAGGATGGCAGGCAGGCTGTTGGCGCCGCGCGGGATGGCGTAGAACGGCCCCTGCTCGATGGCCACCAGGTAGTCGGCGCGCTTGCCGAACTCCGAGTCGGCACCGGTGGCGCACAGCTCGTTGTAGTGGTTGATGGAGTCGACGATGGTCTGCTCGTCGATGGGCTCCAGGCCCCACTCCTGCTCGACGATGTAGGCGTTGATGTTGGCCGCGAGCTCCTCGAAGGTCTCGCCAGTCACGAACTGGCTCTCGTCAGGCATCTTCATGTTGCCCACGGAGAGCTGGACCTCGCCGGGATACTGCTCGACCCAGCCCTCGGCGATCTCGCGCCAGTTGGCGGGCACGATGGAGAAGAACTTGGCCGCGAAGGAGTTCTCGTAGTTGTACTCGGCCAGGTAGTCGCGCACCAGGTTGTTGAGGTAGGCAAAGCTCAGGGCCTCGTTCATGAAGCGCTCGCCGTGGATGTTGAGGTTGAGGAACGGCACCTGGACGCGCGTGAGGGCGCCGCCGCCATGGACCATCTTGCTGTGGTTGATCGGAACCATCTGGGCGCCGGCCCACATGCCCATGCACATGCCGCTGCCGTCGCGCACCAGGGTGCCCAGCTGGAAGCCGCGCACGTCAGGGCAGTAGTAGTTGCGCATCTCCTCGTTGCCCGAGTAGTCGCCCGCGGCCATGATGACGGCCCTGGTGGCGGAGAACAGCTCGTAGGCGCCGTCGGCGTTCTGGCAGATGACGCCGGTCACCGCGCCGTCCTCGGAGGTCTGCAGCTGCACGGCGGGCATGCTGTAGAAGAACTCCACGCCGTCGGAAGCGAGCTGGGTGGCGATGGCGGCCGCGGCGGCGTTGTGCGCGCCGTCCACGTGGTTGTAGGTGTTGGCGTGCAGGTAGAACGTGTAGCCGTTGTACTCCTTCTGGGAGTCGTAGGGCTTGGACTCCACGCCATTGGCGGCGGCGGTGTCGGCCCACCAGTGGATGGCCTCGTGCGAGTTGTGCGCCCAGGCCTCGAGCAGGTCGCGGTTGGAGCGGTAGGCATTCTTCTCGAGCATGAAGGCCACGCACGCCTGCACGCCGGCCTCGTCGGTCTTGTCTAGGTCGACCGATGCGCCCATGTTGCCCGTGGTGAGCGGGGTGTCGATGTTCTGGACGACGGCGACGCTGCAGCCGCCCTCCTGGGCGGTGTGGGCAGCGGAGAGGCCCGACTCGCCGGCACCGATGACCACGACGTCGTACTCGTGGGTCTGGGCAAACTCGGTGATGGGCTCGGGCTTCACCAGGAAGCTGGGGATGGAGGGGTCGGCCGCGGCCTCCTCGGCGGCGACGGCATGCGTGAGGGGCATGGCGGCTGCGGCGGCGATGCCGGCGGCCGCGACGCCACCGGCGGCGAGCAGGCTCCTGCGGGTGATGGTGGGGTTCATGGTGCTCATGGGGATGTCCTTTCTTGACTCCGCTTACGACTGGACAACTGACTCACGAAAAGGCATATGCGAGGCGATGCGACGACTCAGCCGCGCCGGCCGCCTCGAACGCCTCACAGCATGCACCAGATGCGCAGCGAGGGCATCTGCCGGCGTGCTTATCTTGATAAGCAGCCTGTAAGCACGCGAGATACCTGCGGCTTTCTGCCGGTGCGACACGGGTGCCATCCACCGCGACGCACATGCCATCCCCATGGCGCGTATGCGTCGCGCGCCTCGTCCCCAGGCCGAGTGTCGACCGAATTCAACGTAAGAGGGCCTCCGCGACGTTGAAATCGGTCGACACGCACCTTCGACACGCACCCTCGCCACGCCCTCGACGGCCTTCGACAGCAGCCCCCATCGGCAACCGTGGCTCGGGAAGCTGACGAGTCATGGAGTTTCCATGGACGGCAGAGAATGTCAGCAGCACGGACGAGCGGCAAGGAATTGGGAGGCCAACGAAGATGGGTAAGCTTCCACCAGCAGGCAGGGCGAAGAGGCCCTGAGACATCGCAAGCCACGCTGTTTGTCCACATGCACAATGCGCCCGGACGCGCACGCTGCCTAGCCGGGTGGAAGTACGTACCAGATATGCACGAAAAGGAAGGCCGTATGTCCCTGATGAAGAGCCTGCGGGCGCTCCCTCGCACCGCGCTGTGCCTGATCGCCCTGAGGTTCATGCTGTACCTGGGCGTGCAGGCCTCGTACTTCATAGGCGTGATGGGAACCATCACCTTCCAGATGGGCGGCAACGCCACGGTGCTCGCCGTGTCGGTGGGCATCCTGAACCTCGCCCAGCTCATCGGCAGCTTCGCGGGCGGAGCGCTGCTTGACGCCGTGGGCCCCAAGCGCCACTTCGCCATCGCCCTTGCGTGCCTGGTGACCTCGTGCGTGCTGTTCCAGGTGATCCCCGCCTCAACCGCCAGCATGATCGGCATCGGCGCCGTGTTCGGCATGTCGTTTGGCCTGTGCGAGGTCATCAGCCGCGCCTACCCCGCCTACATCACCGACGACCCCGTGCAGCTCAAGCACATCAACTCGCTCATGTCCACGGCCTCCAACCTCGCCGTCGTCGTGGGCCCGCTGGTGGGCGGCGCCATCACCACCGTCGCCCCCACGCAGACGGTGTTCCTCTTCGCCCTGGCCAGTGCGCTGCTCTCCATCATCCCCTCCCTGGGCTTCAGGCCCTCGCGCGACCCGCAGGCGGAGCTTGCGGCGCGGCTGGCCGCCGAGGCCGACGCCGAGGGCCCCGAAGCCGACGGCTCCGGGCATGGCGGCACGGGCCGCGGCGGCAAGGCGTCCATCATCGACGGGTTCCGCACGACGTTCGGCATGCCCACGCTGAACCTGCTGTTCTGGGTGGGCGTGCTCTCGTACTTCGGCTTCGGCGCGTTCGACCCGCTCGAGTCGCTGTACTACCGCGACGTGCTGCACGTGGGCGTGGAGTGGATGGGCTGGCTCTCCAGCGCCGTGGGCCTGGGCTGCGTGATCGGCTCGGTGCTCGTGCTGCGCCTGCCGCAGCGCCACGTCAACATCCGCTCGCTCATGTGGGTGCTCTTCCTCATGGGGCTGGGCTGCCTGGTGTACGTGGGCACCGACAAGGTCGCCGTGGCCCTGGCGGGACAGGTCATCCTGGGCATCGCCTTTGGCGTGCTCGGGCCGCTGGAGAACACCCTCATCCAGACGCACGCGCCGCTCGAGATGCTGGGCAGGGTGAACTCGGTCATGGGAGCGGGATATGTGTCCTCGGGCGTCATCCCCCTGTTCCTGGCGCCCGGGCTGGCCGCCGCCTTCGGCGTGCAGGGCGTGCTCATCGGTGCGAGCTGCATGGTGGCGGTGTTCCCGCTGATCTGCATGGTGACCATGCGCAAGCGCATCTCCGCGCTGGTGGCCGAGGAGCGCGAGAAGAAGCTCACGATCGACGTGGACGAGTAGGCGCCCTGGCCCCCGTCACAGCTCGTCGCGACCTGTCACGACCTGTCACGAGCGACCGGGCGGCCTTTGCGGGCGCGCGCGTCGCTCACCTCTCGCCGGCGGAGTACTCCCCCGACCGCTCCCCTATGCCCAGCAGCTCGTAGAGTTCCTCACGCGTGTGGATGTCCATCTTCTCGTAGATGTGGCGGGTGTGGGCCTTGAGGGTGCCCGGCGCGATGAGCAGGTTCTGCGCGATGGCCGAGGTCTCCTTGCGGCTCGCCAGCTCGCGCAGCACCTCGTCCTCCCGCGCGGTGAGGCCGTAGGCGCGGGACAGCTCATCGCAGCGCGCGGCCAGCTGGTCGGCCCGCTGCCCCTCCTCCCCCAGCGACGGCTCGCTGAGCACCCTGATGCCCCAGCGCGACTCGAGTTCGCGCTCGGAGAACAGCAGGAAGAACGAGACCACCAGCAGCACGCAGGTGAGGATCGAGACCACAAGGGTCGCCGTCTCGTGGCTGGGGACGAGCGCGTTCAAGGCGCGCGAGGAGTAGTTACCCAGCACGATGAACAGCTGCATGGCGTTGGTCGCCGCCATGAGCGGAAGCACGGCCACGCCCGTGCGCTTGCTCATGTCGTAGAGCAGAACGCCCACGAGCATCGAGACGAGCGTATAGCCGATGGAGACCAGATACGACGAGGCGACGTTGCCCAGGATGCCCTCGGCCGGCACCAGCAGCAGCCCGCACAGCATGATGGGCATGGGCAGGCGGCAGAGCTTCGCGATGTCGATGCGATCGGAGAAGAAGTACGCGAGCACGAACACCACGCCCGCCACGATGGCGGTGGACAGCGACGCGTGCTGGCCGGCACCGGCGGCAAGCGAGGCCTGGCGCAGCCCGTAGGCAAATGAGAACACCGCTATCAGCGCGACGAGCTTCCAGGGAAACGAGTAGCGCGGGTAGCGGGCGGGCTGCCTGTCCGACGTGGGGAGGGCGACGTACGCGGCGTGCACGAGAAGCACCGCCCCCACCGGAAGGACGAACAGGGCGAAGGCCATGCGCGGTGCGTCGCACGCTTGCAGAATCCACGCCATGCACGACGATATCACGCGGCTGCCCGACAGGTACAAGACGATGCGCAAAATGCTCACGCCAGCAAAGAACTCGGCGTTGAGCAGCAGGAAGCACGCATAGCCCACCCCACCGATGACTGAGGTGGCAACCGACGCCGCCGTGGACACCCCCGTCGTGGGCCAGAGCCCGTAGAGCCCCGCGCAGAAGGCAAGCGAGGCAGCGAGCATGCCGCCCAACGCCAGGGCCTGCGCCCAGCGCCTCTCCGAGAGAGGCACGATCCGGCGCGCGAGCAGGGCGAGCGCCACGTTCAAAGCGCAGAAGCCCCAGTCAAACACGTCGTGGGGAAACGGCAGGGCAAACGTGCCCGATCCGGGCTGGATGAAGACGAGCGACACCCACGTCCGGGCAAAGGCGACGCCCAGAAGGGCGATCGGCGCCGAACTGGCGGACAGTCGTACATGACGGATGAACCCCTGTGTCTGCTCCATGCGTCTATGGTACGCCAATTCGCACGCAGAAAGGGCCGGGCTCCGCAGATTTTTGTCTGCGAAGCCCAGTCCCTCGGCAAGGCTGTCCCGTGATCAGGCGCGACCGCATCGGCCGCGACCGCGACAGGAGAGCCTTACAGGCCGGCGACGTAACGGCCCACGACGTAGCCCGAGGTCACCGCGCGGCCGATGGACAGGCCCTCGATGTTCATCGGGTAGTCAACGCCACCGAAGAACTGGCCGGCGGCGTTGCCGGCGGCGTACAGGCCCTCGATGGGCTGCATGTCGATGTTGAGGCACTGGCCGTTGCCGTCGCACATCAGGCCGGAGAGGATGGCGGGCACGCCGTTGCTGCCGCGCGGCACGGCGTAGTAGGGGGCGGAGTCGATCGGCACCATGTACATGGGGTTCTTGCCGAAGTCGTCATCCTCGCCCTTGGCGCACAGCTCGTTGTAGCGCGTCACCTCGTCCACCAGGGTCTGCGGGTCGATGTGCTCCACGCCCCACTCGTTCTCGTCGATGTAGGCGTTGATGGCTTCGGCCAGACCCTCCAGGGTGTCGGCCTGCAGCCAGGAGCTGGGGTCGACGTCGCGGTAGGCGTTGTGCGTCGAAATCTCGTAGGGGTTGGCCGCCGACCAGTCCTCCACGTAGTCCTGCCAGTTGTTGGGCACGATCGACCAGATCTTGGCGGCATTGGAGTTGGTGAAGCCGGTCTGGGCGATGTACTTGCGGCCGTAGTTGTTGAGGTAGCCCATGCGGCCGCCGCAGTTCTCGTCCATGAAGCGATGGCCGGTGGTGTCCAGGAACAGGAACGGCATCTCCAGACGCACGGGCGAGCCCTCGCCGTGGATCATCTTGGTGTGCGTCGGGGGCACGAGCACAGCGCCGGCCCACATGCCCATGGCGTAGCCGCTGCCGTCGCGCAGCATGACGCTGTCGTTGAAGCCGCGGATGTCGGGGCAGTAGTACTCGCGCATCTCCTTGTTGCCCGAGTAGTCGCCCGTGCACATGATGACGCCCTTGCTCGCGGTGAGCAGGACGTTGTTGCCGTCGGCGTCGGTGCCGATGACGCCGGTCACGCGACCTGACTCGTCGGTCTGCAGCTGGACGGCGGGCGTGTTGAAGTAGAAGTCGCAGCCGGCCTCCTGCTCCTGCTGGCAGATCACCTGGGCGGCGTCGTTGTGGGCGCCGGCGCAGTGGAAGTAGGTATTGGCGTGCAGGTAGATGTCATAGCCGTTGTAGTTGAGCACGGTGTCGTAGGGCTGGGACTCCACGCCGCCCTCGGCCGCGGCGTCGGCCCACCAGGCCAGGGCCTCCTGGGAGTTGCGGGCCCACGACTCCACCAGGTCGCGGTCGGAGCGAAAGTCGCTCTTCCAGTTAATGAACGACACGCAGGCCTGGATGCCGGCCTCGCTGGTCTTGGTGACGTCGACGCTTGCGGCCATGTTGCCGGTGGTGAAGGCCGTGTCGGTGTTCTGCAGGCAGGCAACCTTGGCGCCAGCCTCCAGGGCGGTGTGGATGGCGGACAGGCCGGCCTCGCCGGCACCAACGACGACCACGTCGTAGTCGTAGGTCTGCGCGAACTCGGTGATGGGCTCGGGCTTCACCAGAAAGCTCGGGATCATGGGGTTGGCGGCTGCCTCCTCAGCGGCAACGGCGTGCGTGAGGGGCATGGCGCTGGCGGCGATGCCGGCGGCGGCGACGCCCGCGGCGCCCTTGATGAGGTCGCGGCGGTTGATAGATGCGGAAGATGCCTGTGCGGTCATGCGATCGTTCCTTTCCATACGTGTCCGTAGCGCGCCGGGCGTCCGGCGCAACACAACGGCTCCCATCATGGCCACAGACGCCGCATCGCGCATCTACCGCGCGGTTTATCCTTCTAAACCCGGGATAAACCTGGATCGTGAGCTGGGGTGATGCAAGGCTGGTCATCTCGTTGCGCATGAAACTCCCCAGTGCGCGCTTCATGTCGCAGAATGGCATTTTTCACCGAGGTTGTACGATCAGAAGGCACAGGCAACTCGTCTGCTTCGAGAGGACGCGGCACAGAGCGTATAGCAACGAAGAATTACCTGCACTTTTTGTTCTTGACAGATGCGGACAAAGGAGAGGTTCGTGGTGATGTCATGCAACCTCGGCCTTTTTTGTCGCTAGAGAGGCAAAACCACGCACAGGCCCGCGCGCAGGCACACAGAGCCTTGGCTATACCCTGGAATTGAGCAGCTGGATGAGTTCCTCGCGGCTCGTCACGCCGAGCTTGCGATAGAGGTTGCGGACGTGCGTGTACACGGTACTCTCGGAGACGAGCAGCGTCTTGGCCACGTAGACCGAGCTGTGCCCACGCCCCACGAAGCTCAGCACCTCGGTCTCGCGCGGGGAGAGGCCCGCCGTCGACGCCAGACGCGCCAGGCGCTCGTCGAAGGACTCTGCGGACACGGGAGCGGCGACGGCGTCGGCGTGCAGCAGGCCCGCCTCCCCGCTGTCAACCCCAACAGGGCTACCACCGCCTGCGTCGGCGCGTCCGGTGCCGCTGGCGGCCCCGGCCTGATCCCCCGCGGTTGCCGAAAGGCCTCCGGGCAGCAGGTCGCCCGCGTCAAGCGTCAGCCGCCACGAGTTGAGGCACCCGCTGAACAGAAGCCAGCAGCCATAGACCGCCGTGAGCACCACGAGCACCAGCACGTTGTTCTCGATGAGATTGGCCACGCTTCCACCGAGGAAGATTCCCAGGATGCCCATGCCGCAGAATATGCCGACGAGGGCCGCGAACATCGTGGTGCGCGAGAACTCGCCCGCGTTGGCAACGGCGCAGGCGGCGGCGATGGCCACCACGCTCACCATGGAGTAGAAGACATAGATGGACGCAAGGCCGCACTCGTAGACGACAGAGCCGGCTGGAAACGAGCAGAGCACGAGCGAGACCGCGGCAAACGCCGGGAGATAGACCTGGTACACGAAGGAGAAGATGGGCCGTTTGCCCCTGAGCGTAGCGAACGGGAGCAGGGCGACGGCGCCCACGACCATTCCCAGATGTTGGGCGTCGAGCGCCCCGTCAAAGAGGTAGGCGGGCTGGACCCCCATCGCAAACGAGGAGATCGCCATGCCCAATAGCGGCACGCCCATAACCGAGAGAAAGGCCCTGAGCCGCCGCGGTGACCTCGTGGTCGGACGCTCTTGGGAGTCGCGCGCGTCTGTCGGCCACTCGCAGGAACACGTCGGCGACCCAGAACGGTTGAACGCCATGGCAAGCGGCCATGCCATGCCCGCAAGCAGAAACGCAAGATAGGCGATCTCCGCCCCGGCAGCGCCCAAACAGTGCCCGACGAGGGAGTTGCAGCAGGCGGAGATGCCCGAGGCAATGGCGATGCGGACGATGGCGCCCGACAGGCCGACATCGGAAAGGCACCACGCCCACAGCACGCACACGCATATGGTGCTCGCACTCGCGAGAAGCGCGCAGGCCAGGGAAAGGGCCGGGCCGGCGGCGGGCTGAAGCAGCAGCACAAGGGAGAACCCGCCGCTGCCGACCAGATACATCAGGACCAGTGCGGCGACAAGCGCATGGCGAGCGCGCGCGGAGAGGCGCGGCCGTGGAAAATGGCCCGACCAGACGATGACGGCGATCGCGACCAGCATGGTGCAGACGAGCAGGGGCGGCGCGAAGAACCCCGTGTAGTCGGCCGCATCCGCACCTCTGATGACCATGACGTTGGGCGAGTAGATGAGAAGCGTCGTGAAGAACGCGGAGAACGAGGCCATCCGCATGACCTCGCGCCCGAAGGCGCCACCCTCCCTGCTCATGCGCATATCCCCTGCCCCCTCGACAAGTCCCGCGTGCCGCAAAGCGCCGTCAACGACGTCCCCCTGCGGAGCTATGGCGCTCCCCTGGAATTGTAGCGCTTTGCCTGGCCAAGTCGCACGGCAATCCACCGGTGACGGACACGCGGCGTGCCATGGGGCAGAGCAGGTAAACCTGGCAGAGAAGCCGCAGCTCGGATATGTCAATACCGATCACATCAAGGTTTCCTTGATATCGACGCGCGGCCATGGCGCCACCCCCTCAACGCTTGCCTAAACGATTGCCCTGGCAAATCCCCAGGTTCCACGATGGCGCACCGCACGCCCCCGGACTAAGGTGAGAGACGTTCCCGACGCCCGGGGCGGTCAGCGCGCAGGCGCGCATCCCGCCGGCGGGCGCACATCACACGAAGCCAAGGAGGCTTACATGGAACTCAATCGCAGGGACTTCCTCAAGACCGCAGGCGTCGCCGCCTCGGCCGCCGCAGTTGCCAGCATGGCCACCACCGCCTTCGCCGAGGAGCCGCCCGCCGGCGCCCCCGCAGGCGAGGCTCCCGAGGGCGGCGCGCCCGCCGGCGGTCCCGGTGGTGCGCCTGCCGCCGACGCGACGAACGAGGAGCCCCAGGGCGACTGGCACGAGGCTCCCGCCGAGGTCACCGAGTTCGCCCAGGAGATCGACTGCGACGTCGTGGTGTGCGGCCACGGCTTTGCCGGCATCACCTGCTGCCGCGAGCTGGCCGAGGAGGGCGTGAACGTCTACCTCATCGAGAAGCAGGAGGAGGAGTCCTTCGCCGCCGTGGGCAACGAGTTCGCGTCCCTGAACTCCGACATCCTCAAGGAGCGCGGCGTGCCGGAGATCGACCCGGTGGACTTCTACCAGAACTTCATGAAGATCACCGCCAACCAGCCCAACCCCGAGCTGGTCATGAAGTTTGCCCAGAACTCCGGCGAGGCCACCAACTGGTATCTGTCGGCGCTGACCGACGAGGACTTCGCCACGATGACCACGGCCTTCTTCCCCAAGACCGAGCATCAAATGGACGAACTCTCCGGCATCAAGTTCTGGCCGAGCGTGTGCTCGTTCTACGGCGAGTGCAACCAGACCAAGATCCACGAGTACAACCGCGAGCTGGCCAAGGAGGCCGGCGCCACCTTCATGTTCGGCACCGAGGCCTGGTACATCGTCATGGACAACGGCGCGGTGGCCGGCCTGGTTGCCAAGCAGGGTGACAGCTACATCAAGTTCAACTGCAAGGCCGTGGTGTGCGCCTGCGGCGGCTTTGGCGGCAACGCCCAGATGATGAACGACCTCATCCCCGACATGTACAACGCCCTGGTCGGCGACGAGGAGCTTTACGCCATGAGCGGCAACAACGGCCGCGGCGTGCAGATGGCTTACTGGGCCGGCGCGCACCTGGAGACCACGCCCGTGGGCGGCATGAACATGAAGGGCCTGGCCGTCCCCGGCAAGATGAACGTCCTGCCGCAGGCGCTGTGGATCGACGAGCGCGGCAAGCGCTTCTGCAACGAGTACTACCCCACCTCCGAGCAGCGCGGCTGGCAGCCCATCTTCATGAACCGCTCTACGAAGTTCGCCGTCGTTGACGACAACTTCACCGAGTACCGCCAGTACACCCTGCCGCAGCACGCCGGCTTCACCGCCAGCGAGGAGAACATCGCCGCGCTGCGCGAGTCGCTGGACACCGCCTACGCCAAGTTCAACGGCACCTACGAGGAGCCGGCCGAGGAGGAGGGCCAGGGCGGTCCCGCCGGCGGCCCCATGACCACGGTGGAGTTCTTCGCCGATGACACCCTCGAGGGCCTGGCTGCCCAGATGGGCCTTGAAGGCGAGGCCGTGGACAACTTCGTCCAGCAGATCGCCGACTGGAACCAGTACTGCGCCGACGGTGCCGACCAGCAGTTCGGCCGCGACGCCGCCGTGCTGTTCCCCGTCGACACGCCCCCGTACTACGCCTGCAGCTTCGAGCCCGTCCTGGGCGAGACCATGGTCACCATGGGCGGCATCATCACCGACGGCGAGCAGAACGCCCTGGACAAGGACTTCAACCCCATCCCCGGCCTGTACGTGACCGGCAACGACTGCGGCCGCCGCTTCGGCCAGGAGTACGTGACGCCCATCCCCGGCTGCAGCTTGGGCTTCTGCATCACCCTGGGCCGCGAGTGCGGCAAGTCGATCGGCAAGTTCCTGAGCGCGTAGGGCCTCGAGCTCCATACGTCCTCGTAGGTCGGTTTCGAACGAGCGAACGAGCCCGTGAGGATATCGCACGAACCCGCGGGTCAGCTCCAACGGATCCGCAAAGCGGGCCATACAAACGCACAAACCCCCGATCGCAGGTCAGGATGGCGATCGGGGGCCTTTCCGTACGTCACGCATGTCATATCCCGCATGCCATAAGGCAGAAAGTCAGGCGAGGACACCGCCCTCAAGCATGCTTGCCCATCAGAGTGCGCATATCCCTCAGTACGCCGGATTGAGCCATCGCATGCGCGTCGAGGTGACCACTAAAGGCCGCGCCGGGCTGATGCCGACGCGGCCTTTGTTTGTGCCATCTGGAACCATGGGAAACCTAAGGCGCCTTCCCTGCCCCACATGCGGCTTTTGGGTGCGCCATCCCGCCCTACTTCACCTCGGCGCCGAAGGGGCACAGGGCGAGCTTGGCCATCTTGAACAGCTGCACGCCAAACGGGATTCCCGCGATGGTGATGCAGTACACAAGGCCCACGATCACATACGCGAGCGCCGCCCACCAGCCGAACAGGATCACCCAGAACACGTTGGCGATGGTGGAGGGTGCGCCGCCGCCATAGGTGATGGTGCGTCCGAACGGCGTGAGCGTGAGCGACGCCATCTTGAACGCCTGGCGCCCCAGCGGGATGCCGATGATCGTGATGTAGCAGATGAGCCCCACGATGCAGAACAGAAGCGCCGTCACCCACCCGCCGGTCACGATCCATATGAGGTTGAAGATCACGCTGAGGCAGCCCATGTCGTCAGCTCCCGTCGTTCGTCATGTGCGGGCCCTGCTATCGTCGCAGGCCTTATACCCATCCGCGACACCCGGGCGCACGGCCCGGGCATCACGGATGCTCGCGGGCCTACGCGCGCTCGTGCACGCTTGCGCCTTCAAGCAGCACACGCTCGAGCACGGCGTCGGTCGCCAGGGTGGGCAGGGCGCTCCAGATGCACACGTCGGCGTCCTTGCCGACCTCGAGGGTGCCCACGCGATCCTCGACGCCCAGGATCTCGGCGGCGTTGGAGGTGACCATGGCAAGCGCGCGCACCGGGTCCATGCCCTCGCGCACCGCCTCGCCCATCTCGTACACCAGCATGCCACAGACCGAGACCGGGCCATCGGTCATCACGGCAACGCGCACGCCGCGGTCGTCGAGGCCCTTGAGGCACTCGTAGTCGATGATGCCGCCCTCGCCGGGGAACAGCGCGTTATTGACCGGGCCGAAGATGACGCCGCGCACGTGCGGGTCGGTGAGCTCGTCGTAGAAGTCCGAGGCACCCTGGGCGTGGTCGATCGTGACCTCGATGTCGAACTCGCGCGCGATGTCGATGACCTGGGTCATGTCGTGCATGTAGGTGTGGACCTTGAGCGGGATCTGCTTCTCGACCACCGGGATACCGTGCTCGAGGCCCAGGTCGAACTCGGGGGCCTTGGCACGCTGGTCCTCGGGCTTGCCGGCGGCCTCGTCGGCCTGGGCGGCCTGCTTCTTGGCGAGGTAGGCCTTGACGTCGCGCAGGTAGGTGCGCAGCAGGTAGTTGATGCCCATGCGCGTCATGGGAAGCTGCTGCTTCTTGGAGTAGACGCCCTTGGGGTTGATGCCCGTGGCGGCCTTGAGCACCGCCGGGTGACGCACGATGCGCTCGTCGAGCGAGGCACCGGCCGACTTGAGCACGACGCCCCAGCCACCGATGACGTTGCCCGAGCCGGGGATGATGAGGCTCGTGGTGATGCCCTGCTCAAGCGCGATGCCGAAGTACTTGCTCGCCGGGTTGACGCCGTACAGGGCGTCAAGCTCGGGGGTGCGGGGGTTGGTGAGCTCGTTGAGGTCCTCGTTCTCGCCCTCGATGCCGCCCACGTGGCTGTGCGCGTCCACGAAGCCGGGGGTCACCGCCTTGCCGGTGGCGTCGATGACCTCCTCGCCGGCGGCAGGCTCCAGGCCCGCGCCGATCTCGACGATCTTGCCGTCCTCGATGCGCAGGTCGGCCTCGATGACGCCGGCCTTGCCCATCGTGTAGAGGGTGCCTCCCTTGATTACAGCCATGTGTGCTCGTCCCCCTCCTGGTAGATGGCCCTGCCGGCCTGATAGGTGCGAACGTTGCGTGCCTGATAGGTAAGGAGCGGATCTGCCGTCCAGATGGACACGTCGGCGCGACGACCGGGCTGGATGGAGCCAGTGAGGTCGTCGATGCCCAGGATCTTGGCGGCGTCGCTCGTGACGGTGGGCAGCACGGCGTCGGAGTCGTGCAGCTCCTTCATGAGCATGCCGGCGCACCAGATCATGTCCTCGCGGCAGTAGAAGGAATTGGTGTACTCGCCGCCCATCGCGATGAGGGCGCCCTTCCTTTTGAGCGCGGCGATGGCGCCCATGTCGAGGGCGAGCGCGTCCTCGTCGAGCGGGTTGGAGCCGGGGCGCACGATGAGGGGCACGCCCTTCTCCACGATCCAGTCGTCATCGGCGGTGAGGCCGAAGCCGTTGACGAGCACCAGGCGCACCGCAGGGTACTTCTCGGTGATGGCGCGCACGTGCTGCGCCGCGATGGCCGAGTCGCAGGAGACCCACAGGGGCAGCTCGCCGTCGGTCACGCGCTTGAGCGCGGCGAGCTTGTCATCGGGCGTCTCGTCGGGCTTGGGGTCGTAGGAGCTGGCACGGCGCAGCTGCTCGTCGAGGGTCGCGAAGATCCACATGCGCGTCTGAGGGGCCTTCTCCTTCTTGCCGTAGGAGTTCTTGAGGTTCTTGCCGTGCACCGAGGCCATCATGGCGCAGCCGCGACGTACGGACATCTTGTAGGGGTTCACGCCGTCGGCCTCGAAGGCGTTGACGATGCCGCCGAACAGGTTGTTGTCGGTGGGGGCCACGCCAAAGGTGGTGATGCCGAAGCGTCCGAGCTGCTGGCGCATGGCGGCACGCCCGTTGAAGGCGTAGAACGTGTCAAGCTGCGGGGTGATAGGGTCGGAGAGCTCGTCGTTGTCCATCGACGACGGACGGATCTCTGTCATCGAGCCGTTCACGCCCCATGCGGAGATGACCTGGCAGAAGCCCGGCAGCACGTGCATGTCAGTGGCGTCGACGACCTCCTCGCCCGCCTGGGGGGCAAGGCCCTCCCCCACCTCGGCGATGACGCCGTCGCTCACGCGGACGTCCGCGACGCGCGTCGCGTTGCCAAGGCCATCGTGAACGCATCCATTTTGAATAAGCATCTTGGTTCCTCAGCTCCCTCTTGTCTCGACCGGACTGATTTCGCAAGCATTCCCGCTGCCAGCATGGCCGGCACCAGTCGGGGCGTGCGTCCGCTGCATGGCAGGTCGGGTCAAGGAACCATCATAACCCCTCGCGGCGCGTCGGGCGTCACGAGGCACGGGATATTCGGGAGAAGGAGGCAAAAACAAAAATCAGGGCCATGAGCTCGTGCCCATGACCCTGACTTGGTGTCTCTGCAAGTGCTTTGCGTTGGATGGCGGCTTCCTGTTCTCCCACGAGGTTGCCCCCGCAGTACCATCGGCGTAAGCGGGCTTAACTGCCGGGTTCGGGATGGGACCGGGTGTACCCCCACTGCCATGACCGCCAGCCAACGCAAAACACTTTCAAAGCGCAAGGATATATATTACGCGAATTCATCGGTCGTAGCAGCGGGGATCAAAGAGATGGCGCATGCTTCACACGATGCACACGTTATACTCTCACCACCTCCGTGTCGCGCAATATCTGCCGTATCCTGGAGGCAACGACACTCCCGAGTCAGCTCACTTCTGATCTGGGACGACGAGTGGGTGTACAACTCCGCGCCGTGGCAGGGCGACCGCATCGGCGGCGAGGATCGCGACACACAGGAGGTCTACGACTCCATCGCCATGCTGTTCGACCCCGACGTGGACTGGACCACGACCGAGGAGTACGCCGGCTTTGACGCCACCATGGCGGCCAACGCCGTGAAGGCCGACACCCTCGAGGAGCTGGCCGAGGGTCTGGGCCTTCCGGTCGACGCCTTCCTTGCCCAGGTGGAGCGCTACAACGGCTACTGCGAGACCGGCCTGGACGACGAGTTCCACAAAGATAAGCGCTTCCTGCTGCCCGTGAAGACCCCGCCGTTCTACGGCATCAAGAACGAGCCGTACACCCTGTGCATCACCGGCGGCCTGAGCACCGACATCCAGATGCACGTGTGCGACGCCAACAGCGACCCCATCCCCGGCCTGTACGGCATCGGCACGGTGATCGGCGACATGTTCGGCGACATCTACGACTACCGCTGCCCCGGCATCAACCTCGGCGGCTGCTGCGACACCTTTGGCTACCTGCTCGGCAAGAAGCTCGTCAGCGGCGAGTGGTAACACGAGCAATACGCCACCCACGATAGGGAGTCGAGCTATCGCTGCGGCAGACAGTAGACAGGTGCGCACGTCAATAACGCAAACATGTTAGCAGCACGAAGGACGTCCCGGCGTAAGGCCCAAGCTCACGAGCCTTGCGTCGGGACGTCTCTGTTCAGCTGCGCAAGAAGTCCGCTGTTCTGCTAAAAAAGTTCAAGTTAGGATGAATTCGGGGAGTGAAGTCTCTCCAAGTTCCGCCGTCATCAACGGCATGCCCACGCAAAAGGAAAGAGTCTGCAGCCATTTACCCTTTTTACCTGCACTTTTTCAGACTCACTCACATCGCACCACAAAAGGAGGCAGACTGGCCGGACGCACTCATCTGCCCAGTCCCTTCCTAACCTCACATTTTTTAGCACTTAGACGCATATTCCGCGCAATTCCCACCCAATACGTCGGGTAGCCAACCGGTACAATACCAATACGACCGATGCAGCATGAACAGTGTCGTATGCCAGCGAGCTGCGCAAGTAAAGGTGCCCGCCCGCAAGCGCAAAGAGCACGACCAACCGAGAGGTGCAGAGACGCATGAAGAGCAAGATCTGGTACTTCGAGTGGGCGCGCGTGCTGGCCGCCATCGCCGTGGTGTTCCTGCACGTGCTGGTGAGCACCACCGTGGGCAACGACGTGGCGACGCTGGGCGTGCCGCTCGCGCTGACCTACGCCGAGCTGCAGCTGCCCCTCACGCGCTGGGCAGTGCCGGTGTTCCTCATGATAAGTGGGGCCCTTCTGCTCAACCCCGCCAAGGAGATCAGCTTTGCCAAGATCGGCAGATATGTGGGCCGCATGGCCTTTGTGCTCGCGACGTTCGGGCTGCTGTACTGCCTCATGGAGTCGGTCTTTGTGCTGGGGCTGAGCTGGGCGTCGGTGGGTGACGCGGTGCTGAGCCTGCTGAGCGGCCAGTCGTGGGACCACATGTGGTACGTCTACGCGCTCATCGGGCTCTACCTGCTCACGCCGCCCCTCAAGGCGTTCGTTGCGGCAAGCAGCCGTCGGCAGTTGGAGATCGCGCTTGCGGTGCTCTTTGCGCTGACGCTGGTGGTGCCCACGGCCAACAGCCTGCTGGGAACCTCGCTCGTCACGCTTGTGTGGGTGTCGTTTGCGGTGTTCTACTACCTGTTTGGCTATTACGCCCATACCTACCTGCAGTTTAGCTGGAAGATCGCTGTCGCGGGCATCACGGCGATATTGCTGTCCATGGCAGGGACCGCATGGTACGTGACGCAGCTCGGCGACTACGCGGCGTTTCTGTGCGACCCCTCGTGCTTCCTTGTGGCCATCTATTCCGCGGCGGTGTTCCTGGCGTTCAAGCGCTTCTGCGACCGGCCGGCCAAAGAGGGCGGCATTGTCACCACGCTCTCGTCGTACAGCTTTGGGATCTACATCGTGCACCCGCTGTTCCTGAACATCCTGTTCAAGATGCTGGGATGGATGCCCGGCGTTACCATGCCGTTCGTGGTGTTTGAGCTGGTGGTGTTCGCCATCGCGTTGGCCGCCTCCATCGCGCTGGTGTGGGTGCTCAAGCGGTTGCCGGGGTTCAGGAAGATGATCTAGCGCTACATCCCGTGAGAAACGCGCCTTGACGCTGTCAGCCGGCAGGCCTCGGCGTCTGAACGCATGCCAATAACGACGATCTTCATCACGCCATCGACCTCTTCAAGCTTGTACATCGGCAGGAGCGCCGATCTGCTCGGCGAGCTCCTCGAGCGTCTCGCCCCTCCAGGCCAAGCTCTCCTCGATGGAGGCGTCGAGCGCCTCTTGGCACCTCGGCCAACGCGGTGTATTACACCCCCTCCGAGAGGAGCGTGCATGTGAGCCTCGAGCGTGACGGCGATGCCATCCGAATCACGGTCGCCGACCAGGGAGAGGGGATATCCGAAGAAGCCATCGGCCACATATTCGAGAAGTACTACCGGGCCGACAAGGACAAGACTACCGGGCTTGGCCTGGCGATCGCAAAGAACATCGCAGACATCCACCGCGGTTCGATATCCGTCACGAGCGTCGTGGGCGCTGGCAGCACGTTTGAGATCACGCTGCCGGCGCTTGATGAGTCCTAGCCAGCTGCACCAAGCCGCAAGCCGCTCTTTCCGACAGGGCTGCCGACAGGACCGAATAGCAGCTCGGTTGAAGAGCGACCAGATCCGAAGCGCAGCGACACCCGATGCAGGCAGCGCGGGTATAAGACCCGTGACCGGAACGAGTGCGAGAGGACCCCGATGAAACTGGATGATATTCCCGAGCAGCCATACCAGCGCAAGGGCGAGCCGGACTCCCCGCAGGTACGCCGACGTTACTGGAACACGGCCTTTGGGCTGCAGGAGGTCGACGGGCTGGCACCGTCCGACTACGCGCGCAACCTGGCTGACCAGAACGTGGAGGGCACCCTTACGCTTGCGGAGGTTGGAACCCAGCTGCGCGGGTATTATCGCGCCGGCGGCGACCCCGACCACGACGGGGCCGCTGCATCGCGCGAACCGCTGACAGGCGAGTCCGAGGGCGCATCCAACCTGACGGATCGGACGAGCGAGGCCGACCTCGTGAGCCACCGCATCGTGGAAATGCTCGAGGACAGCTCGTTCATCCTGGGCCCCGGGTTCCTTTCAACGATACACCGACGCCTCTTCGCAGACCTCGACCCGACGGCATACCGTCCCGGCGAGTTCAAGACCGAGCAGCTCATCAAACCAGAAATCGTCCTGAACGGCGACAGCGTATTCTATGCACCACCCGAGATGTACGACGCCATGCTGCGTATGCTGTTTGCACGCGAAAGCCAGTACGAGTACGGCTACGACTTCTCCCCCGCCGACTGTACAAACTTCAGCACGTTCATCGCACGTGTATGGCAGATCCATCCGTTTTTTGAGGGGAACACGAGAACTGTCGCCGTGTTCAGCGAGCTCTACCTGCGTGATCTGGGATTTGACGTCAACAACCGCGCGTTCGAAAAGCATGCTGGATACTTTCGAGACGCCCTCGTCAGGGCGAACTACCGCAACCGAAAGGTGCACGTGGAGTTTGACCTCTCGTTTCTCGAGGCGTTCTTCCGCCATGCCGTGCTCGGTGAGTCGCATGAGCTCACCCGTGACAAGCTCATGTGCCGCGAGATGTTCGAGCACCCGAAAGCGCTGCGCAACGCCACGCAGGCCGATGCGCTTGCGGTGCGCAGGTACCTGGCCGAGATGGAGCGATGACATCGGCGAGCCACCGCGCTCCATCCTGTGGCGCTACCCCCGTACCAGCGCCTTCTCGATCTCGCCGATGTACATGGTGTGGTAGTCGCGCTCGGGATACAGGCCAGCCGGGAATTCCTGGTCCACGAAGCCCTCACCGCCAAGCTCGACCGCATAGAACTTGCGGCACACCAAGATGAGGTCGGCCTCCTCAAAGGCGGTCGTTCCGTCGAGATACAGCGGCGTGAGGCCGGCCTCGGCTATCTTGTCCCCGTCGCGGCCCGACTTGGTACCGAGCAGCTGCAGCGCGTCGCGATACTGCTCGCCAAAGAACGTCAGCGTGAAGCGCTCGGCCGCGTCGACGAACTGCTTGGTATAGCGCGGCTCACGGATGTAGCACGTCGCAACGTTGCGCCCCCAGACCACGCCCAGACCACCCCAGCTCGCCGTCATGGTGTTATGGCTCGCCTCGTCACCTGCCGTGACGAGCATCCACTGGCGGCCGATGGCGTCGAAGGGATTGATGGCGAGCTCGGTGAGGCTCTTCTCGACGAACGCTGGCATGGAATCCTCCTTCGGGGAATGTCGCGCGGGACGTACCCGCCTGACCGCATGATAGCAGACGTGCTTGCGGCGGATTTGGCCGATACATCCAGAAAATGGGGGATCGGACTACATTGGAGCCGACTCCATGACGAACGGCTTCTGGCAAGCAATGCATGGCCACTAGAAAAGATGCAGGTAGATACGGGTGCCCTGGTCAGGCCCCCTCGATAACCATCGTTTCCGCGTGGCTTTAGCCCGAAACGACGCGCCCGCAACGTAGTCCGATCCCCATTTTTCTGGTGATAACTGGCCATTTGGCTGCACGGCATTTGCTCGCGTGACATTTGGCCGCATGGCGTCTGGCCGCACGGCGCTGTTTGCGAGCGGCGGCGACAGAGGAACGGCAAGAGAAAGGGGCCCGGGATCCAGTCCCGAGCCCCTCGTCTAGCAGACTATCGGGCGCCTATCGGACGTCCATCGGCATCGGACGTCCATCGGATGGTCGCGCCTTTCCCGCACCACCCGTCGCTCATACCGCCCGTCGTCCGTACCGACCGTCGCGCGCTACACCTTGCGACGCCCGCCGTCCGGGTGGCGACGGATCAGCAGCCCGAGGCCGCCGAGGAGCAGCGCGGAGCCGAGCCCCAGCGACAGCAGCGCCGTCGTGGGATCGGTCGTGTCGCCCGTCTTGGGGACGCCGTCCTTGTTCTGCGTGATCGGCGTATTGGTGACGACCAGGCCGTCACCTGCCTCGTACAGGGCAAAGCCGTCCGCCTTGTCAGTCAGCTCGAGCGTGCCGTCGGCGTGGACCAGCAGCGTGGCGTCGGCCTCGAGGAGCACGTAGCCCTCGGGCGCCGCGATCTCGCTCACGACGTAGGTCTCGCCGGCAACGAGCGCCGCGTCGAGGCTGATGCGCCCGTCGGCGTCCGTGGTGAACTGCTTGGCGGTCGAGCCGTCGGCAAACGCGCCGCGGATCTCGAACTTGGCGCCAGCCAGCACCGCACCCGAAGCGGAGACCTTGGTCAGACCGGTCTCGATGGACTCGTCGGTAGCGACGAGGCCAACGCCTTCGGAGGCAAGCTGATAGCCTCGCGGCATGTTGCCCGAGACGCTCAGCGAGCCGTCCTCGCCCACCGTGAACGTGACCGGGTCGGCGATGAGCTCGTAGCCGGCGGGTGCCTTGGTCTCGGTCAGCACGTAGGTGCCGCCGGCGACCAGCTGTGCAGAGAGCGTCACGAGCGAGGTCTCGGTCATCTGGATGGCCAGCGCCTCGTTCGTGCCGTCGGCGAACGCGGAGCCCTCGGCCGGGGCTAGGGTGAACTCCGCGCCGGCCAGCGCGTTCGTCGAGCCGTCCGCAAGCGCGCCGAGCTTCTCGAGCGTGAACTCGATGGGCTCGTCGACTGCGGTGAGCTGCGCCACGCCGCCCTCGCCCTCAGAAACCGACCACGCGGCGTCGGCGCCCTCGGCCAGGGCGATGGAGCCGTCCTCGCCCACCATGAAGGTGGCCGGGGCGGCGAGCTCGTAGCCCAGCGGTGCCTTGGTCTCGGTCAGCACGTAGCTGCCGCCCGCGACCAGCTGTGCGAAGGGCAGCTCGACCGATCCGTCCTCGCCGGAGACCGCCAGGGCGACCGGCTCGGAGGAGCCGTCGGCGAACGCGGAGCCCTCGGCCGGGGCCAGGGTGAACTCGGCGCCGGGCAGGGCGGTGCCGTCGGGCGCGGCCTTCAGCAGGCGCGCCTCGATGGGCTCGTCAGTAGCAGAGATGACCTCGTACGCACCGTCGGGATCCGCCTGCACCGACCAGGCCGAGTCGCTGCCTTCGGCGAGGGAGATCGTGCCGTCCTCGTTCACGAGGAACGTGACGGGCTCGACCAGCTCGTAGCCCAGCGGCGCCTTGGTCTCGGTCAGGGTGTAGGTATTGCCCGAAGCGAGGGTCGCGGCGCCGAAATCGATGACGCCGTTCTCGTCAGTCGGGCCAACGACAACCGCATCGGTCGAGCCGTCGGCGAACGCCGAGCCCTCGGCCGGGGCCAGGGCGAACTCGGCGCCAGCCAGAGGCAGCGCAGCTCCATCGGAGCCCATGCCGCTCTTGAGCAGCTGGACCCTGACAGGCTCGTCCGCGGCGGTCAACGTCACCACGCCAGCCTCGTCCTGAGAAACCGACCAGACGGCCGTGTCGGTGCCCTCGGCCAGCGTGAGCATGCCGTCATCGCCCACCGTGAAGGTGAGCGAGCCCTCGATGAGCTCGTAGCCGGCCGGGGCCTTGGCCTCGGTCAGCACGTAGGTGCCGCCGGCAACCAGGGTCGCGGGCTCGACGGTGACGACGCCGTCCTCGCCGGAGGCCGCCAGGGCGACCGGCTCGGTGGAGCCGTCGGCGAACGTGGAACCCTCGGCCGGGGCCAGGGTGAACTCCGCGCCGGCCAGGACCTGCTGGTCCTCGCCCTCGGGAGCCGCGTCCACCTTGACGATCTGGACCTCGACGGGCTCGTCGGCAGCGGTGAGGGTTACCATGCCGTCCTCGCCCTCGGAGACCGACCAGGCGGTGTCGGTGCCGGTGGCCAGCGCCAGCGCGCCGTCCTCGCCCACCGTGAAGGTGACAGGCTCGACGAGCTCGTAGCCCGCGGGAGCCTTGGTCTCGGTCAGGGTGTAGCTTCCGCCCGCGACCAGCTGGGCGAAGGGCAGCTCGACAGAGCCGTCCTCGCCGGAGGCCGCAAGGGCGACCGGCTCGGAGGAGCCGTCGGCGAAGGCCGAGCCCTCGGCCGGGGCCAGGGTGAACTCGGCACCGGCAAGGGTCACGGGGGCGGCGGGGGCAGAGCCCTCCTCGCCCTCCGCGTCGCCCTCGGCAGCCTCGGAAGCAGCGCTCACCTTGATGAGCTTGCCCTCGATGGCCTCGTCGACCGCGGCGATCTGTGCCATGCCGTCCTCGGTCTCGGAGACCGACCAGGCCGCACCAGCGCCTTCGGCAAGTTCGATCGTGCCGTCGGCGGCGACCGTGAACGTAAGTGCGTCTATGAGCTCGTAGCCGGCCGGGGCCTTGGTCTCGGTCAGCACGTAGGTGCCGCCGGCGACCAGGTTGGCCGAACCCAGGCTGACGGCGCCGTCGGCGCCGGTCGGGCCCACGGCCACGGCGTCGGTCGTGCCGTCGGCGAACGTGGAGCCCTCAGCGGGCTCGAGCGTGAACTCGGCGCCGGCCAGCGGGCCGGTGGTGCCGTCGGCCAGCTCGCCGGACTTGGCAAGCTGGGCCTCGATGGGTTCGTCGCTGACGGTCAGCACGGCGATGCCGCCGTCATCGGTGACCGACCAGACGGTCGTGTCGGTGTCAGCGGCGAGCGCGAGCGCGCCGTCCTCGCCCACCGTGAAGGTGGCCGGGGCCGCCAGCTCGTAGCCCTCAGGCGCCGTCACCTCGGTGAGCGTGTAGGTGTCGCTCACCACCATCCAGGCGAAGGGCAGGTCCACCGAGCCGTCCTCGCCGGTAGCGAACAGGCGGGCCGGCTCGGTGGAGCCGTCGGCAAAGGCAGAGCCCTCGGCCGGTGCCAGCTCGAACTCGGCACCCGCCAGCGGCGTGCCGTCGGAGGAAGTCTTCACGAGGCGACCCTCCACGGGCTCGTCGGTGGCGATGATCGAGATCCTGTCGCCGCGAAGCAGGATGTTCGCGGGCTGGGATCCCCCTACGGGGCCAATGAGCTCGCCGCTGGACATCACCATGAACATGAACTCCTCGTCGAGCAGCTCGTAGCCCGCAGGAGCCTTGGTCTCGATGAGGGTGTAGATCTCCCACTCCATGAACTGCGCGGTGATGGTGGCCGTGCCGTCCTCGCCCGTGACGACCGTCAAGGGCTCGGTAGAGCCGTCGGCGAAGGTGGAGCCCTCGTCGGGGATGATCTGGAACTCGGCGCCGGCCAGCGGGCCAAGCGTGCCGTCGGCCAGCTCACCCTCCTTCTCGATGGTGATCACGATGGGCTCGTCAACCGCGGTCACGGTCGCGATGCCGTCCTCCTCGGAGAACGACCAGACCGCGTCGTCAGTGCCCTCGGGGAACGTGAGGGTGCCGTCGGCGTTCACCGTGACGGTGACGTCGTCCATCAGCTCGTAGCCGGGCGCGCACATGCTCTCTCTCAGAACGTAGTCGCTACCAGCGACCAGCTGGGCGAAGGGCAGCTCGGCCACGCCGTTCTCGTCGGTGCAGTCAAGCTGGATCCTGTCGTCCGAGCCGTCAGCGAAGGTGAAGCCGTCTTCCGGCCAGATGGTGAACACGGCGCCCTGGAGCACGGTGCCGTCGGGGGCGGTCTTGACGAGGCGGATCTCGATGGGCTCGTCGGTGGTGACGATCTTGACGCCCGTGCCATCGACGGCGTAGGCGTCAGCGGACTCGGCATCCTCAGCCGCGTACACGGTGCCGTCGGGGGCCACGGTGAACGTGAAAGCGCCCTCGATGAGCTCGTAGCCGGCCGGGGCCTTCGTCTCGGTCAGCACGTAGGTGTTATCGGCGACCAGGGCGGCGGACGGGACGTCGATGGAGCCGTCCTCGCCGGAGGCCGACAGGGTCAGCGGCTCGGAGGAGCCGTCGGCGAACGTGGAGCCCTCGGCGGGCTCGAGCGTGAACTCGGCGCCGGCCAGCGGGCCGGTGGTGCCGTCGGCCAGCTCGCCCTGCTTGGCGATGGAGATCTCGACGGGCTCGTCCTTGGCGGTGAGGACTGCCGTGGTCTCAGTGTTGTTGACAGACCAGGCCGCACCTGCGCCCTCGACGATCAGCAGCGTGCCGTCGGCCCTGACCGTGAAGGTCATCGGGTCGGCCAGCTCGTAGCCGAGGGGTGCCGTGATCTCGGTTAGCACGTAGCTTTCCCCCGCCACGAGCATGGCAGACGGAAGCTCCACCGAGCCGTCCTGCGCACTCGGGTCAAGCTCGATGGCAGCGCTTGAACCGTCGGCGAACGTGGACTCGCCGGCAGGCTGCAGCTCGAAAATCGCGCCGTTCAGCGCCTTGCCGTCGAGGGACTGCTTGACGAGTCCAGCCTCGATGGGCTCGTCCTTGGCGGTAAGCACCGCCGTGCCGCCGTCGGCAGCGACCGACCAGGCGGCCGTATCCGCATCGGCGGCGAGCTCGAGCGTGCCGTCCTCGCCCACCGTGAAGGTGAGCGGGGCAACCAGCTCGTAGCCAGCCGGGGCCTTGGTCTCCGTCAGCACGTAAGTGCCGCCGGCGACCAGGGTGGCGGGCTCGATGGAGACGACGCCCTGCGCATCGCTCTCGGTCAGGGCGATGGGGTCAACGGAGTCGTCGGCGAACGTCGAGCCGTCCGCAGGCGCCAGCTCGAACTCGGCGCCAGGAAGTGCGGCACCGTCGAGCGAGGTCTTGACCAGCCGGGCCTCGATGGGCTCGTCGGTAGCAGTGAGGATCGCCATGCCGGCGTCGTCCTCGGAGACCGACCAGGCGGGGTCTGCGGGGACGTCCAGGTGCAGAGTGCCGTCGGACAGCACCGTGAACCTGACGGGATTTGCCAGCTCGTAGCCCGCCGGGGCCTTGGTCTCCGCCAGTTTGTACATACCACCGGCTATCAGGGTGGCGGACTCGATGGAGATGACACCGTCCTCACCGGTGGGGCCAAGCTGCTTTGGCGTGGTGGTTCCGTCGGCAAACGTCGTGCCGCCGATGACCGAGAGCGTAAACTCGGCGCCGGCCAGGGGCTCGGGGGTCGGAGCCTCACCCTCCTCGCCGGCCTCGGTGCTGGCAGGAGCGCTCACCTTGGCGACCTGGATCTCGATGGGCTCGTCAGCCGCGGTGAGCGTGACGCCGTCCTCGGAGACCGACCAGGCAGCGTCGGTGCCGGCGGCGAGCTCAAAGGTGCCGTCCGCACCCACCGTGAAGGTGGCGGGCTCGACCAGCTCGTAGCCCAGCGGCGCCTTAGTCTCGGTCAGGGTGTAGCTGTTGCCTGCGACCAGCTGGGCAAAGGGCAGCTCGATGGAGCCGTCCTCGCCGGAGGGCACAAGCGTCTTGGTGCCGGTCGTGCCGTCGGCGAACGCGGAGCCCTCGGCGGGCTTGAGCCCGAACTCGGCGCCGGGCAGCGGCCCGGCGGTCGCGCTCTCGGCGTCGCCCTCGCCCTCGGCCGCGTCGGAGGCGGCGCTCACCTTGACGAGCGTACCCTCGATGGGCTCGTCGGTGGCTACGATGCGCACGCCACCGTCGGTGATCTCAAACGCGGCGGGCGGCGTAGTGCCCTCGGTCGCGGACACGGTGCCGTCGGCGGCCACGGTGAACGTGAAGGCGCCCTCGATGAGCTCGTAGCCGGCCGGGGCCTTGGTCTCGGTCAGCTCGTAGGTGTCGCCGGCTACCAGGGTCGCGGAGGGGACGTCGATAGAGCCGTCGCCATCGCCATCGGAGAGCTCGATCTTATCGGTCGAGCCGTTGGCGAACGCGGAGTCCTTCGCCGGTGCGAGCTCGAACTCGGCGCCGGCAAGTGGGCCGGTGGTGCCGTCGGCCAGCTCGCCCTGCTTGGCGATGGTGATCTCGACGGGCTCGTCCTTGGCGGTGAGCACCGCCGTGCCGCCGTCGGCAGCGACCGACCAGGCGGCGTCGGATCCACCGGCAAGCGTCAGGGTGCCGTCCTCGCCCACCGTGAAGGTGACGGGATCAGCCAGCTCGTAACCGGCCGGGGCCGTAACCTCGTTCACCACGTAGCTGTTGCCAGCAACGAGCAAGGCCGAGTCGATCGAGACGACGCCGCTTGCACCGGAGGCGGCAAGCGTCCTGGCGTCGGTGGAGCCGTTCGCAAACGCGGAGCCGTCGGTCGGCTCGATCGTGAACACGGCATCAGCAAGCGGCGTGCCGTCATTGGCGGACACCTTGACGAGCTGCATCTCGATGGGCTCGTCGGTGGCAACGATGGTGAGCTCGTCGGTCGCAGTTGCATCAACCTCGTAGGCCTGGGGCAGCGTGCCAACCGCAATCGCCCCGTCCGCGTCGACCGTCAGGGTGAACTCGCCGGCAAGGGCCTCGTAGCCGGCCGGAGGCGCGGCCTCGCGGACCACGTAGCTGTTGTTGGCCTTGAGCTGCGCCATCAGGCATGCATAGCCGTCCTCGCCCGTCCGCAGGGTGATGGAGCCACTCTGCTGGTCGTAATCGTCGCCAAGCGCACCGGGGTTCACGAAGGAGCTGCCCTGCGCGGGCGTCACTGTGAACTCGGCGCCCGCGAGGCCGGCGTCAGCGCCCTGCGCGCCCTCGGCGACCTTGTGGATCGCAAAGCCGATAGGCTCGTTGGTGATCGTCACGATGACGACCGTACCGCTGCCCTCGGGCCGCGTCTGCACCTGGTAGCCCGCGGAGATCGACGCCTGGTCAACCTGGGCCACGCCGTTGTCATCGATGGCGAACGTAAGCCGGCCATCGTTGGGCACGTAGCCGTCGGGCGCCGCGACCTCGTAGATGGTGTACTGCTCGCCGGTCTTGAGCTCGCCGTTGGCGATGTCGATCCGGCCGTGCTCGTCCGTGGTGTAGTCGTGCCACGTGGACGCGCTGCCGTTCAGCTCGCCAAGCAGGCGGAAGGTCACGCCGGACAGGCGCGAACCGTCGGAGCTCTGCTTGATGAACTGGAGGTGGATCGGGGTGTTCTCGGCGACGAAGGTGTAGCCGTTGTCGGCCGAGGCCGCAAAGCCGACAGGCAGGTCGCCCTGGACCTCAAGCGAGCCGTCGGCCTGGACCTCCACGACCAGCGCGCCGGGGATGGCCGCATAGCCCTCGGGCGCGGCCGTCTCCTCGATGCTGTACGTGTCGCCGACCACGAGCTGCGCCGTCAGCGAGAACTCGGTGCCCGCTGCGTTGGCGGTCAGCTGGCGAGCCCCGGTCGTGCCGTCGGCGAAAGTGCTGCCGGCCTGGGGCGTGATGGTGAACTCGGCACCCGCAAGCGGCTGCTCGTCGCCGTCGACCTTCTGGATGACGACGCTCGTGGGCTCGTTGGTCATCGGAGTGCCCGTGAGGTTGGCCGTGAGGGAGTCACGGCCGATGGTGAACGCGTCCGTGGCCGTGGGCGTTGCGCCCGCGGGATCCGCCGGCGGCAGGTAGCCGTCGACCGAGGCCGTCTCCACGAAGCGATACGTGCCCCACAGAAGGCCGCTCACGCTGATCTGGCCGGCCGTTCCACTCGTGCCCTGGCCGCCCAGGCCGCTGTTGTCGGCGTTGAGGGCGTAGGACATGCCCGTCTTAAGGCCCGTGACCACGTCCTTCCAGGTGGCCCGCTCGCCCATGCCCTGCTGCACCTGCAGCGTGAAGGTGGCACCGTCAAGCGCCGCGCCGTTGAGGCCGGCCTTCTTCATGGTGGCGGTGCCGGTCAGGCGGTCGTTGGGAACGCCGTTGGCGTCAATCGTGCCGCGACTGACCGCCAGGTCGATGGTCGTCTGGTCGTCCGCGTCGGTCAGGTCGAACGTCTCGCCTTGGTCGGCGTTCTCGATGGTGAACGTCGCGATGAGGCTATTCTCGTTCGTCACGTCGTAGCCGGGGTTGGACACCTCGATCAGCTGGTACACGCCCTTCTTGCTGAGAGGAAGGGTGAGCGTGCCGTCGTCACCGGTCGTGAAGGTGCCGACCTCCGTCCAGGCGTAGTGCACGTTATAGTCACTTTCCGCGTGCCACATGAGCTTGAACTCGGCACCGGCGATGCCCGCCTTGTCAGCGGTGTCGGCGTCGTACTTCACAAGGGTTGCCTTTGCCGAGAACGCCGTGTTGTCGAGCGACACGGTGGCCGTCCCGCCATGACCCGTCTCGCCTTGGGCGGGATCCTGGCTGATAGTCACCTTGCTGGACGTGACCGTCGTGCCGGGGTCATACGCGCCGGCGGCAAAGTCGGTCTCCACGAAGTAGTACGTGCCGGGCAGCAGGCCATCGGACAGGCGCGTGCGCTTGCCGTCCTCGGGCGTCAGGAACTCGACGTCCTTGCCATCGTCGGCGGACGACCATATGCCGTCGGAGCCCACGATCAGGCCCTCGGCCACCTTCTCGTCAGCGCCATTCTCACCCGTGCCCACGCGGTACAGGTCGAACGTGGAGCCACTCGCGAGCGAGCCGTTGCCGCCCACGGTCTTGGTGAGCTTGATATGCGCGCGGAACACGGGGTCGACCATCTTGATGGTGACGGTGCCGCCGGGGTTGTCACCCGTTGCGCTCACGGCGCCGGTCGTCTTGGAGTTGATAGCGCCCGTGCTGGAGATGGTGAAGGGAACGTCGTTGGCCTTCGCATGGTTCTCGGGCACCGCGCCCGTCTCGACGAGCTTGTAGCTGCCCGCCTTGAGGCCCACGATGAAGCCGGCGTTGTCATTGGTCATCTGGATTGCGCCGGAGGTGTTGGCACCGCCGTTGCCAAAGCCGTTCGGCCACACGGAGCCGGTCGGCGTGCCCTCGCGCCACACGTAGCTCGACACGGCTCCGTCGCCGGCACGCTGCCACACCGCGTAGGTCGTGGCGCCGTCGGTCGACATCACGGCGAGTTCGACGCCATTCAGCTGCTCGCCGCCCTGCCAGTCGTTCACCTTGTCAAGCGTGAAGCGCGTGACGACGTTGGTGATGGCGGTGTTGGTCTGGTTGCCGTCCGTGGCGCTACCAGACGTGTCCACCGTGGTGCCCGGCGCGCCGGCGGTTCCGTAGGTCGGGTAGAACCCGTCAACCGAGCCGGCATTCTCGACGGCCCAGTAGTAGTACGTGTTGCCGTTCTCGTCGGTCTGCGGCAGGCCGGTGTACGTGAAGGTCCAGGCGCCGTCAGCACCCTGCGCCCACGTGGGCTGGGGCACCTTACCGTCGTAGAGCACCTTCTCGCCCGAGGTCGCCTTTGCATCCGTGCTGCGATAGAGGGTCATCTGGGGCCTGTCGCCATCGGCAAAGTCGGGCGTGAAGCCGGTGTCAAGGTCATTCCACAGCTTGGTGCCCGTGAGGTCGATCGTGCGCAGCACGTTGGTGAAGCTGTTGGCCCCGGCGACCGCAAGGAGCTGTCCCGTCTCCTTGTCCGTCCATATCTCGGTGGTACCCGCTGACTGGTCAGGCGAGTAGTTGTCGGGCATCAGCTCGATGAGGCGGTACTGGTACTCGTTGCCGTCCTTGTCGAACTTGGGCAGGCCGTCAAACGTGGCGGTCGCGCTGTTGCTGTTGCCGGAGCCGGTGATCGTGAGCCGTATGACGCTCTCGCTTTCATAGTTGGCCCAGTGACCGCTCTGGCCGACCTCATCACCAAGCGGGGTCATCCACATCCAGTGCCCACCCTTGTCATTGGAGCGCTGGAGTAGGAACGTCACGCTCCACTGCGTCCCGGTACCAGGGCGGGTGTCCCACTTGTTGTTGTCATCAACCCACGTCTTGGTGCCCGTGATGCTCGTGGCCTCAAGCGTGTTGGTGATGACGGTGTGGCCGTCCTCAGTCACCTGGGAGGGCTTGTAGGAGTAGTACCAGGCATTCTCGGCATACAGATCGCTCTCAGGCCAGCTCGAACCGTCCGCAATGCTGCTGCCCGAGTCATGCTCGTACTTCACGGACACCGAGACCTCGCCGTTGTTCACCGACCTCTCAATGACGCGATAGGAGATCTGCTGGGCAACGAAGCCAGCGCTGGAATCACCGGCGTAGCTCACCGGCAGGCTGTCCCATGTATAGGACCAATCGTTGTCCGCGTTGAGCTCCACGATGGTCGAGTCCCTCGTGAAGCCCTGCTGTGCGAGTTCGACGTGGAAGTTAGAAAGCAGGTCGTAAGCGTTCTTCCAGCCAACGTTTCCGGTGGACGTGGTCGCCTGCAGCTCGACCGTCACCGAGTCGGGGCGCTGGCCGTACTGGTTGTTGTTGTCCTCCCAGACCTTCTCCACGCTCGCGCTGCCCTTGAGGGCGTTGCGCAGCGGGTTGAGGGTCACCGTGTCGCTCGCAGCGGAGCCGGAGCCCGACACCGATCCGGCCACGATGCGGTAGTCATCGCTGCCGCCCTCGGCCAGCTGCTCGCTCAGCGTGTAGCGCCAGGCGGAGCCGTCGGGCGCCCACTTCTCCAGGTCGGAGATGGTGAACGTCCACTCACCGGCCTTGGATCCCGTTTCTCCCCATGTGAAGGTGTACGTCTTGCCTGCCACGTTGCTGCTATGATTGCCGTCAGCAGCACTCTCGTTCTCGAACAGCGTCTCGCTCTGACCCGAGGCACTCGTGCGCGTCAGGGTCAGCAGAATGTCGGGGCGCTTACCGAAGATGTTGCCGTAGTCGTCCCACACCTTCGAGCCGCTGAGGGGCACCGTCTCGGGCTTGTAGGTGTTGCGGAACGTGACGTCAACGTTCTCGTCATCGGCCTTCACCATGGAGGCGTTGCCGTCCATGAGGGCAGGCGAGCTCACGCCGCCCTGCGCCTCGGTTCCAGGCCCATAGGCACCCTCATCGGTCGGGCTGCCCAGGGCCACCGTGGTGGTGTAGCCGTCCACGGCGCGCTCCACCACGAAGTACTCCCAGTACCCACCGTCGGGAGCGTAGATCTCCAGGTCCGTGAAGGAGTGGCTGACCGTCGAGGTAACCCCGCCATCCTTCGAGGCCGCGGCAAACTCCTCGGAGGTGATCGTGTGCGTCGCCACCAGGTCGACCGCGGTCAGGCCGGTCTGGTCGCTTGGCAGCTGGCGATACAGCTCAAACGTCACGTCAGGGAACGTGTCGTTCTGCGCGCGGCCCTCGACGGACTTGCCCACGGTGAGGTTGCCCTTGCTCGCCTCGTAGGCGTTGATGAGCTGGAACGAGCCCGTCTCGCCGTGACGGATGGTAAAGACGTTATTGACCACGTTGTCGTTCGCGAAGTTGTTCGCCTCGGCCTCTGCACTCGTTATGCCGCCGGGGGTGTCGAACAGCCCCCAGGCCACCTCGCGGGCGCGGTACTCGTAGAGCACGCCGTCCTCGTTGTAGCGCGGCAGGGCGGTGTCCTCGGTAGCGGCCGAGCCGTCGGAGTTGTCGCCGGTGTGCGAGATGGTGTAGGTGTACGTGTAGCCGCTCTTGTCAAACGTCGAGGTCCACGCCACGGCGCCGGTGGTGCCGTCGGCGTTCTCGACAGGCACCCAGTTGCCCTGGGCGTCCTTCTCGACATAGAGGTCGGGCCAGCTCTCGTCGGTCGAGAGCTTCTGCTGGATGAAGACGGTGATGCCGGGCAGGTCGGCGTTGGTCACGTTGCCGGGCACGTTCGTCCAGATCTTCACGCCGTTGGCCACCACGGTACCGGCGATGTCGTTGTGGAACGTGCCGCCCTCGTGGATGGCGATGCCCGAGCCGCTCACGCTCTCCAGGCTCTCGACCTTGCCGGGAGCGCTCGCGTCGCTCACGTCAAAGGCGACCGGGTTCTGCCCCTCGCCGGTGCCAACGCCCTCCATGTCCATGCGCTCGCCCGAGAACGTGGCGTCTTCGTAGCCCAGCGAGGTGGCGTTGGCCAGCAGGGTCTCGGTTGCGTAGTAGACAATCTCGTCGCCGAGCTTGTCATACTTGGGCAGGCCCGTCAGCGTGCAGCTCTGAGAGTAGAGCTGGTTGTTGTCATCGGACTGCCAGCGGTAGTGGACGTAGCCCTCCACCGTCTTGGGCTGGTAGTTGGTCGCGGCGCTCACCTGATAGAGGGTCAGCGTGATGTCGGGGCGCTGGTTCTGCACCTGGGAGACGTACTGGTCACCCCACTCCTTGTAGAACACCACGTCGCGCGTGGCACTACGCGTGTTGATGATGTCGAACTCCTGCGAGTCGTGGAAGTGCAGCGCGCCCACCTTGTACTCGCCGCTCGTCATGGACGACGTGTAGTCGCCCGCGTCACCCGCCCACTGCTCGCTCACGGAGTAGTGGACCACCACGCCGTCGCCGTCGTACTTGGGCAGGCCAAAGAACTCGTAGGTGGACGCCGCCTTCGTGGTGTCCACCGCAACCGTCAGGCTGCTGCCGTCCTGGGAGACGGTGCCCGCGACGGGGTTGCCCGAGCCGTCGAGCACCGGCAGGGTGTTGCCGCCGGGCAGCGTGACGTAGGCCCCGCCGTTGTCGCCCGTGGAGAAGGTGCCCCTGTCGACGCTCAGGGTGATGGTCGCGTCGGGACGCAGACCCTCGGGGTCGGTGTCCAGCATGTCGTTCCAGGCCTTGTCGACCGTGATGTCCACCAGGCCCAGGCGGCGGTTAGTGATCTCCCAGGCGTTCTTGACCTGGTTCACGCTGCCGGGCGCAACCTCGTAGACGTGGTTGTCGGTGGCCACGCGCTTGTTGTCGGGGTTGGTCCAGCCCACGTTGATCCACCCGGCGCCGGGGTACGCCTCCTGCGCCTCGTCGATGCTCACCACGGGGTAGACCACGTCGCTGCCCGGATAGCGCAGGCCGGTCTCCTCGATGATGAGGTCGTCGTAGGTCACGCCGCCCACCGAGACGCCGAACTCCTCGAACCAGTTGTTCGACTCGGACAGCACGATTTGATCGGCTATGACCGTGCCGGCCTTGATGACGCGCACGGGCTTGCCGGTCTGCGGGTCGGTCTGCTGGGAGGGCAGGTCGACCTTGGCGGTGACGCGCACCAGCACGTCGGGACGGTGTGCGGCGTCATCGCCGTCAACCCAGCGCTTGGTCACGTACAGCTCGGTGCCCTCGCCCACCGGGATGTGGTTGCGGATGGTGGTGGTGCGGGTCGCGGGATCGTACTCGCGCTCGGTGTACCAGCCCTCCGCCCGCTGCTCGAGCACCAGGTAGGTGTACTTGTGGCCGGTCTGCGAATACTTGGGCAGATTCTCGAAGTCCAGGTGGTACGAGCCCGTCTCCTGGTAGGTGGGCGTGGGCTGGCCCTCCTGCAGGCCGGGGAAGTCCTCGATGGGCGTAGCCTCGGACTCGGGGGTGCCGTCGAGCGTGAACTCGCCGATCACGGTGTCGTCCTGGTACAGCACGACGGTGGCCTCGGTGGCCGCGCCCTCGCGCGTAGGCGGGAACTGGGTGAAGGTGCCCTCGGGCTCCTCCCAGAACTTGTCCACGTGCTGGTCGGTCACGTAGACGAACGTGTTGGTGATGGTGCCATCCTCCCCCAACGTTGAGGTGAAGGTGAGGGGCTCGTCGGTACCGTCGGAGTTGGTGAGGGTGAGCTCGAAGGTTGCGCTCGTGCCGTCGGCGCTCGCCTGGAAGTTAGTGTCCTGATCGCCCAGGGTCACGTTGGTCTCGACCCAGCGATACTCGAGCTCGACGCCCTGCGCGTCATACTTGGGGAAGGTGCCGGTGACGTCCTTGGTAAGCGACTCGGCGGTGAATCCGCTCAGCGTCACGGTGGCACCGGAGCCGGTGACGTTGGTCCACGCCACGTCGTCGCCCGAGCCGGCGGGGCGCCGCTGGGCCTGGAAGGTGCACTCCACACCGGCCAGCTGGTCCTGGAACGCGGCGACGACCCAGGTCTTGGGCTGCGTCACCGTCACGGTGCCGCGCAGGTGGTTGCTCAGCGTGCCGCCGTTGTAGACGAGGCGGTCGTCGGCGGGACGCGAGGTCCAGCCAACCGTGGCCCAGGAGCCGTCGGCCTTCTGATAGCTCGGGCGGGTGTCGCCCACCGAGCCGTCCGAGCCATACGTGCCGTAGATGGCCTCGTAGTTCGAGGCGCGCGTGTCGGAGGAGGGCTCCTCCTGCAGGCCATAGATGTAGGGGTAGCCGTCGGGATTGTACTTGGCGAGCTCAAGGCCAGGCCACTGCTCGGCGAGCAGGGCACCCAGACCCACCGTGGCATCCTCACCCTGCGCGGGGATGGTGATGCTGACCACCCTGCCGGAGGCGTCGTAGACCGGGGCCTTGTACGCCACCGTGCTGCCGTCGCCCATGTAGGCGTAGCGCCACAGCGTGAACGTCGCCTCGGGGCGCAGCTCGGACTGGCCGCCATCAAGCCAGCTCTTGGTGGCGTCGTACGTCGCGATGCCCGCGTAGGTCAGGGTCAGCGTGCCGTTGGGCCACAGGGCGGAAACGTCGCTGCCGTGGTTGGCGGACGCCTGGTTGTCGTAGGAGGCCTGGAGGTAGTCGCTCTTGTCCTCGCTCTCGGTGAACACGATCTTGTACTCGATGGGCGCGCCGTTGACGTCGAACGCCGGGAGCATGCCGGAAAGCGTGGCGGAGTTCTCGCCGGTCGTGGTCCAGTTCAGCGTCCCGCCGTTGATGAGGCCGGCGAGGTCGAGCGCGTCCTGCTGCACGTTGTTGATGACCGGGTAGAGGGCAAACGAGCCGCGCTCCTCGACGAGGCCCGCGAGGTTGTGATCGCCGATCTTGCCCACCACGTTGAATGACACGGTGGAGAGCAGCTGCAGGTTCTGCGCGGCGGGCGCATCGGGCGTGGCGACGGGCTGCTTCTCGCCCTGGGCGCGCTCGTAGTTCGCGTACGCGCCGCCCTCGCCAAAGGTGTTCTCGTCCACCATCTCCCACGTCACGGGAAGGGTCTTGGTGGTCTGCCGGTAGATGATCTCGCCGTCCTGGTTGGTGTCGGCGTTGCCGTCGTTGCCCTCGTCAACCTGCTCCCGATAGGTCACGGTGACCTCGGCGGGCAGCCCGGGCGAGGTGGCCGTGTACGTGCCGGTGCCGGTCTGGGCGACGGTGGTCTGCGCGTTGGGGAAGTTGGTCTCGGTCAGGCCGAGCAGGTCCTTTGCCTCGTCGGAGAGGGCGCCGGTGTCGGGGTCGGCGAGGGGGTACTTGGTGCCGTCGATGGTGAAGTACAGCTTGTAGCCAGCCGCAAGTGAGCCGGTTGAGGGGCGCTCGCCGCTCTGGTTGTCATGCCAGTTGGTGGTGATCACCGCATGCTGGTTCATGGTGCCAGGCGTGCGGCCGATCTCCTCGGGATCCTCCAAGGCGCGCGGCATGGCGTTGGCCAGGGAGTTGGAGGAGCTGATGGCGTCCATGCTGCTGCTGGAGGCACCCATGCCGCCCACCATGCCGTCGGTCTCGTCGAAAGCGCTCGAGGAGTCGGAGTCGGCGGCGTCGCTCGAGGTCATCTCGTCGCTCGCGGCGCTCGAGGACATGGCGCTGTCGCCCACGGTGCTCGAACATGGAGCTGTCGCCCGCGACACTGCCCGCCACGCCGTCGTCGGCGTCGGTGCCGGGATCCGCGGTCGGGTCGGAGGACGCGGTCTGGTCACCCTCGACCGACGCGCCTGCGCCGGGAAGGCCGGAGCCATCGCCGACCGTGCTCGCGTCGACGCCGGGACCGCCGATGACCTCGCCGTCCGCGGAATCGGAAGCGTCGCCAAGCTGGGAGCCACCGGCAGACTCGCCGTCGCTGCCGGGCTCGGCGCCCTCGGCAGGCTCGGAGCCCTCGCTGGACTCGGATCCGTCGCCGGGCTCGGTGCCCTCGGCAGGCTCGCTGCCATCGCCCGCATCGCTGCTGGCGGAGTTGTCGGCTTCGGAGGAAGACGGGGTGGCGGACTCGTCACCCTGGCCGGTCTCGCCCTCGGTGCCCTCGACGGGGTCGCCGGGCTCGGCGCCCTGCTCGGGGTCGGTCGGCTCGGCGGGGGTCACGCCCCAGCTCGTCAGGACGTCAAGGCGCGAGGGCACGGCGAGCTGAGCGATCTGCTGGCTGCCGTCCGCGCCCGTCTGCAGCACCCAGGTTATGGGTGCGGGAGCGTCGCTCGCGTAGGCGGAGTCAACGGACACCGGGATGGTGAGGTAGCCCTGAAGCGAGGCGGGCGTGCCGATGGCAGTGTCGGTGCCCTGGGTGAGACGCACGGTGACGACGCCACCGGAGACAAAGGCCTCGCCGATCTTCGTCTGGGTCGGAAGGCCGGTGGAGGGGTCGGCCTGCCACACGTCGAGCACGGCGCCATAGGAGGCGTCGCTCACGCCGGCGGGCAGATTGGTGGTGAACCAGTCGCCCGCGACAAGGATGTCGTTCTCGGTCCCGCCGATGGGAGCAAGATTAAAGGTCAAGTTAAGCGTTGCAGATAGGGCAAGGGGAAGCGCCGTCGCGTCGTCGGCGACGCCCTCGGGGCGCGCCGTGTCAAACGTGAGGCCGTCGCGCGTGCCGATAGCCAGATCGGCCACGCGACCAGTCCAGTCCTGGGCAACCGTGCGCCACTGCGGGGCGGCAGGCTCCTCCTCGACGACCGGGGTCTCCTGCGGGGTGCCCTGCTCGCCGGTCTGGGTGGCATCGCCGAGGGTGACGTCGCCCGCACCCTGGACGCCGGAGAGCTCACCGGCGGGAATCTCGACGGTGGAGCCGTCGGCAGGCACGGTGGGCTCGGTTGGAGTGTCGGACTCGGTGGGCTCGGTACCCTCGACAGGCTCGCCCGTCCCTGCAGGATCGCCGCCCTCGACGGGCTCAGTGGACTCGGCAGGCTCGCCAGATGCACCCGCGTCGGGAGTCGGCGTACCGTCGGGCGCCACGACCTCCGTCGACGCCTCGGGCGCAGGCTCGGGTTCCGGCGCCGGCTCCGGCTCGGGCGTCGGCTCGACAACCGGCTCGGGTTCCGGCGTCGGTTCAGGCTCCGGCTCCGAGGCAGACTCGGGCTCGGGTGCTGGCTCGGACACAGGCTCCGCCGTCCCAGCCACTTGATCGGCCGTGGGTTCGGACGCGTCTGAGAGCACTGCGACACCCGGATCGGCCGCGCCGCCCTCATCGGCGAACGCGGCAACCACCGAGCTTGTCGGGATCGTCTGGAAGCACAAGATGCCCGACAGGATGAACGAGACAACCTGCCGCCAGCCACCTGTCTGGTGTCTGACAACCTTCTGCGAGGACGCTCTGGCCATAATAGCTCCCCCTCAAATACCTTGGCTTTCCTTACGTCAAGACGTCCGTTCCGGGCCCTTGCGCCACCCCGCAAGGAACTGTTGCGCCGCCTTGCCTGGTTTTGGACAGACCCATCCCATCGGCTTAACCAAACATCTTACCTACTACATATTGTCAGAATCAAGACAGATCTGACACCATTCGTTCATCAGGGCACGCCTCCCATGGCACATGGACCATTCCACAGGGCGAATATGTGTGCAGGTGATGAACATCTGACACCACATGTCAGATTTTGTCAAAAGTGGTGCCATTATCGTCAGATGCGACTTATTTATGGTGTTTGTGTGTGTTTAAGGCTTTTCTCAGATTTAGCAGGCCACATCTGTTAAGCGTCTTCGCCTCTGCTACCTAGCGCCCGATGGGTTCGCGTCCTCCTCCGGCAGCAGCAGCGGGCACACCAGCTTGGTGAAAAGGGCAAGCCATGCCAGGGAGATGAGGAAGCCCGCCAGCACGTCCGACGCATAGTGGACGCCGAGGTACACCCGGCTCACGCCGATGCCCACGATCGTCAGCGACAGGCAGCAGCACCAGAGCCAGCGCTTGACGTTGTCCTTCTCGTAATGCCAGATCAGATAGACGAGAAAGCCATAGAACGCCATCGCCACCATAGAGTGGCCCGACGGGAAACTGTACCCCGTCTCGTCTATGAGGCGAAAGCCCTCCGGCCGCGGGCGATGGATGAGGAACTTGAGAACCTGGTTGATGGCCAAGGCACCAGCGAGGTTAAGCGCCATGGCGATGCCGGGCCTGCGTCCCGGCGCGAAGGCGGCCGCAACGACCCATACCGTCACCAGGGCAAGTGGCGCGGCCAGCTCGGTCACGCTCGTCATGAACGGGGTGAGGGCGTCGTTGCGCAGCGTCTCGACCAGCAGCGAGTAGGCTGCCGTGTCAAGCTTCATGATCTCGCCCTCGCCAAGCTCCTCGAGCATCCACAGCACCACGACGGCCGCCACGACGATGATGATGAGGCGCAGGTTCTTGTACAGAAGGTCACCGAGCAGACTGCCGACCTCCCTCAGGGAGAGGCCGCGCCCCGGCATCTGCTTACCCCTCTCGTCGTTCGAACCACCCTCCATTTCACCCTCGCTCTCCGTGAGACGTCCCACGCGCCATGCCTTCGCGCAGCGCGTAGCGTATGCCGCCGCGCCACGTGTGTCACCGCGCCGCGCGCGGCGCGCTTCACCGCATCGCACATGTCACGCCGCCGCACCGTACCGGCGCGATACGCTCCCATCTTGCCACATCGCTCGCCCGTACGGCGCGCACGTGCATCGCCAGACGCCCATCCTAGCCAGTTTTTCGAACTTGTAGGCACGGAAACGCTCCCGTGGGCAGCCGGCACGGCCATCATCGCCCAGCATAGTCCAAACCTTCATACAAAACTAGAGGTGCATGGTTCGTCTGACCCACCACCGCAAGCGTCTCCGGCCTCCCCTAGCCCCGTAGCCTGCCTACAACCTCCGAAAAGTGCCAAAACTCTCAAGAGAAGCCTACACGTGAATCTGACCGTGACCCAGCCCTCAAGGCAACGTAGCAGGTTTTGGCAAAAGCGATGCTCGTCCAACACCTTTTCCAGCGCCTTTCGTAAAACGGCCACCAAAAGGGCCCACAAGCGTTTACTATATAAGCCTGTGCCGCAGAGCCTCACCGCGGGACGCCGCCACACCGCAAGACGCTGCCACAACCGCGCGGAACCACCGCGCCGTGGCGCCACCGCCGCGATGCGATACCGGTGCACCCGCATCACGTCTCTGCCGGCCCTTGTTTAATCTGCCAGCCTCTACGCTACTTCTACGCTACTAATATATGCGTGGCGCACGCCACGCCGCACCCGGGCTCCACGACGAAGGGCACCACATGACAGACCTCGCGCATCCGACAACTCCATTGACCCCGCAGGCCACGGCAGACCCGCAGGCTTCGCCGGCCCCACACGCCTCGCCTGCCCCCCAGTCCGCGCAGCAGGCGCAGGACCTCGCCGGCGAGCCACAGGGCGCGGCCGACGCCTCGGACTTCGGGTCGCTCGGCCAGCTCGTGCCCGACCTGTGGTTCGATCCCGAGGAGTGGCCCGACTACGAGCCCGAGCCGGCGCTTTCGGGCGACGAGGCACTCGAGCGCTTCCTCGAGTGGGTGATAGAGCGCGGCATCGAGCCATGGGAGCACCAGGAGGAGGCCCTCATGGACCTCGCGCTGGGCAACCACGTGATCCTGGGCACGCCCACCGGCTCGGGCAAGTCGCTCGTCGCGCTGGGCATGCACTTCATGGCGATGTGCGCGGGTAAGCGCTCCTACTACACCGCCCCCATCAAGGCTCTGGTGAGCGAGAAGTTCTTCAGCCTGGTCGAGGTGCTCGGCCGCGAGAACGTGGGCATGATCACCGGCGACACCCACATCAACAGCCAGGCGCCGGTCATCTGCTGCACGGCCGAGATCCTCGCCAACCAGGCGCTGCGCGAGGGCGAGGGCTGCGACGTTGCCTGCGTGGCCATGGACGAGTTCCACTTCTACAGCGACCCCGACCGCGGCTGGGCGTGGCAGGTGCCGCTGCTCACGCTGCCGAACACGCAGTTTTTGCTCATGAGCGCCACGCTGGGCGACGTCTCGCAGATCGCCGCGTCGCTCAAGGAGCGCACCGGCGTTGACGTCGACGTGATCGACAACGCGCAGCGCCCCGTGCCGCTCTCCTACGAGTACGTGGAGACGCCTCTCGAGGGCACCGTCGAGCTCGCGCTGCGCCGCGGTCAGGCGCCGCTGTACATCGTGCACGTCTCGCAGGACGCCGCCCTCAACAGCGCGCAGGCGCTGGCCAGCTATGGCGTGGCCACCAAGGACCAGCGCGAGACGGTGAAGGACGCCATCAAGGGGACGCGCTTCACCACCGCGTTCGGCAAGATCCTCCAGCGCCTGCTGGGCTGCGGCGTGGGCGTGCACCACGCCGGCATGCTCCCCCGCTACCGCCTGCTCGTGGAGAAGCTGGCCCAGCAGGGTCTCTTGCCGGTGATCTGTGGCACCGACACGCTGGGGGTGGGCATCAACGTGCCCATCCACACCGTGCTGCTCACTCAGCTCACCAAGTTCGACGGGCACCACATGCGCCGCCTGCGCTCGCGCGAGTTCCACCAGATCGCCGGTCGCGCGGGGCGCTCGGGCTTCGATACCGAGGGGCTGGTCATCGCCGAGGCGCCCGAGCACGACATCGAGAACGCCAAGGCGCTGGCCAAGGCCGGCGGCGACCCCAAGAAGGAAAAGAAGATCAAGAAGAAGCAGCCGCCCGAGGGCTTCGTGGGCTGGAACAAGCAGACGTTCGAGAAGCTCATCGCCTCGGTGCCCGAGACGCTCAAGCCGCGTCTGCGCATCACCCACTCCATGGTGCTGGCCGAGGTGGAGCAGGGCGGCGACGCCTGGGCGCGCGTGGCCAAGCTCATCGCCGACTCCGCGCAGACCGACGAGGAGAAGGCCAAGCTCGTGGCGCGGGCTCAGGAGATCTTCGCCACCCTCATCGACGCCGGCGTGGTGGAGAAGCGCGTGGCCGAGGACGGGTCTGACGAATATCTGACGACCGTTGACCTGCCAGACGACTTCGCCCTCGACCAGCCTCTGTCGCCGTTTTTGCTGGCGGCCTTGGAGCTGCTCGACCCGGGCAGCGAGACCTACGCCCTGGACGTGATCTCGATGGTGGAGGCCACGCTGGAGGACCCCCGCCAGATCCTGCGCGTGCAGGAGAAGCGGGCCAAGGACCACGCCATCGCCGAGATGAAGGCCGATGGCGTGGAGTACGAGGAGCGCCTGGAGCGCCTGGCCGACGTCACCTACCCCAAGCCCCTTGAGGACCTGCTCGAGGCCGCCTTTGACCAGTACTGCGAGAAGGTTCCCTGGGCGCGCGACTACACGCTGAGCCCCAAGTCGATCCTGCGCGACATGCTCGAGACCGCCGCCGACTTCAAGGGTTATGTGTCGGCCCTGGGCGCGGCGCGCTTCGAGGGCATCCTGCTGCGCTATCTGTCGGAGGCCTATCGCTCGTTGGACCGGACGATCCCCCTCGACAAGCGCGACGACCAGCTCAACGACATCGTGTCGTGGCTAGGCGTGGTGGTGCGCTCGGTGGACTCCAGTCTGGTGGACGAGTGGGCCAACGCCGGCGCGACCTTGGACGCGGCGCCTCCCCAGCTGGCGGAGCAGGTCGTGGCCGACCGGCGCGGCCTCACGGTGCTCGTGCGCAACGCCCTCATGCGACGCGTGCGCCTGGCGGCCGCCGGCAACGTCAAGGAGTTGGCCGGTCTGGACAGCGCCTGGGGCATGGGCGAGGCGAAGTGGCGCCAGGCCCTGGAAGGCTATGCCGAGGAACACGACGAGATCCTGCTCGACGCCGACGCCCGCTCCAACGCCTTCTTCTCGGTGGACGAGCGCGACGAGAAGGCGCGTCACGTGTGGCACGTGCACCAGATCTTCAGCGACCCCGAGGGTGACCACGACTTTGGCATCATGGCGGACGTGGACCTGGACGCCACCCAGCAGGAGGGCGAAGTGGTGTTCGAGAACTACCACGTGGGCTTCGTCGAGGACCTTATGGAGGCAGCCCGCGTGGCACAAGGCGAAGAAGAGTAGCCGGCACAACCAAAGAGTAGCCGACGCACGCAGCGACCGGCAAAACGCAACGAGGGCAACTATCTGGACAAAAATCGGCTTCTGGAAGCCGAAAAACGTCCGAATAGTTACCCTCGCGGGTTAATTGCTCCTATGGGCAACCCCCCTCTGGCAACCATTCCCACGAGCGCCTCGATCGGAGGCGTCAGCTGCCTCGCCGTTCCTGCCGCTCCCCTACTCCAGCTCCACCGTATACAGCGGCTTGTATTCAGCACCCTGCTGGCTGAGAATACTGCGGAATAGCGTGACGCGCGAGGCCGCGGCCGGCAGGGGGAACTCGAGCACGGGCAGCTGGCCGCGCGGGATGCGCACCCGCCTGCCGAGGGTGACATGCGGGCGAAACGGCTTGTCCTCAAACGGCAGGCCGCGGGCGGAGAGCTCGCCGCGCACACGCTCGGCCAAGCCGACCAGCTCCGGCGTGGCCGCAAGCCCCATCCACAAGGTCGCGTTCTGAGACCGGCCGAATTTGCCCAGCCCCTCGGCGCGCAGCTCGATGGGGCCGACACCCGCGCAGGCAGTGTCGAGCACCCCCACAGCGTCGGCGCCCTGCGCCTCCCCGATCTCACCGAGAAACGCGAGCGTCACGTGGTAGTTCTCGTAAGGTACGAAGCGCCCCTCGCACGCAAGCGCCAACCTCCGCGACACGGCGGCGACCTCCGAGCGCATCTCGTCGGGAAGCTCGAGAGCCACAAACGCACGCATACCAACCACTCCCCCGCTCGCCTACAAACCTCGCCCGCAAGCACCTCATCCGACATCATCTTACCCAGAGACTAGGCCGCGCATCCCTCGGACCATGCTATACTGTGTACCAAACAGGCAACAACGCACGTTCGACCAAGGAGGCCAGCGAATGCCGCATGCAGCACCCCTCGCGAACGCCGCACCGTCAACGCAGATGAACACGCGCATCGACCTTGCCCTCAAACGTCAGGGCGACGCCGTCCTCAGGCGGCACGGGATCTCCCCCTCGCAGGCGGTTAGGGCCCTGTGGGACTACCTCGCCGAAAAGGACGACTTGCCACCGTTCATGAGAGAGCGCAGGCAGAAAGAAAGCGAACGGGAGCAGGAGCAAATCGACAGGCTGGTCGATAACGGGAAGGGCCTTGCCCTGCGACTGGCAATCGAGGGCGGCCTCATCGACGCAGAGCAATGGGAGCAGCGCCCGATCGCCCTGCTTGACCATGACGCCCTCAAAAACCAGATATACGAATGGAAACTTGATGACTACCATGCATGCCTTGGATAAGAACCCTCCCTCCCGCCTTGAGAAAAAACGGCCAAATACACCAATCTTTCTCTTTGATACCAACGTGTGGGTCGACTATTTTCTCGGCCGTCCCGAAGCCATTCAGGCAATCACCGACCTCATCAAGTTGATCAAAAAGAACCACCTATCCATAGCTACGACTGTCTCGATAAAGAAAGACGTATTCTACATAGTATCCCGAGAGCTCAGAAGGCTCGCCCTGACGCAGATGCAGCAGGAGGGCTGTGACAAGGGGGGCCGCGTGCCATCCCAACAGTCATTCACCCAAGTCGCATGGGCAACGCTCGACCAGATGGATAACCTCGCGACAATCGTCCCCATGGGCATGCGGGAGGACTTCTACGCGCGCAATCTCCGCAAGGACCTGAGCGGCTACGAGGACGACACCATCCTTGCCACGGCGAAGTCGATCAATGCCGAGCGCCTCATAACGAGCGACCGCAGAATGCTCGACAGATTTCCCGAGCTCTGCATGACACCTGCGCAGGCCCTGGAGATACTTGACTGATTACGCGGTGCTTTAGGAAGGCGGTTTAGAGGCAAAGCGGATGTGATCAGACCCACAATCCCGCTCAAAACGAGATCTATGAGACGAGGCTGGTCCCCTATCCCCGCACGCCCTGCACCCGCTCGAGGCGCATGGCGACAAGCCGCCCGCCTTCGTTGCCGGCGGCATCGCTCGCGCCGTCTCCCTCCACGCCGTCCCCGCCCGCGGCGCCGGCGTCACTCGCACCTCCGCGGCCTCGCGCTCGCCCCGGCCGTGCCTGCGTCTCAACGAGCACCCACTCGTCATCCACATCTCTGATGACGCCCGTGAGCTCGGTCGCTGGATTCGCCAGAATGCTCGCATCCGTCAGCGCAAGCGCACAAGTCGTGCCGATGCGCGCCTCCAGCATCGAGCGCATTTCACCCGAACGCCCCGAGTCCCGCTCGGTAAGCCTGCGTAAGTCCTTCTTGGTCGCCATGGTGGTCATGATGTAGATGACCAGGGCGAACGTCATTATGCTGAACACATAGGCGATGTCCTCCACGGTCAGCTCCTCCCCTCGCAGGCAACGCCGACGATGTCTGCCATGTCGATGAGTCGGATCGTTCGCCCCTCGAGCACGCGAACCCACCCGTCGCTTACGTCAAGCACCTCGACGTTCTTTAGGATTGCCTCGTCATCGTCCGCCAGCTCGATGGTAACAACCTCGCCCACGAGGACGCGCAGCACGTGCAGGTCACGCCCGCAGCCACGTCGTTCGGAGCTGCGGATGTCCACCTCGTCGCTTGCCAGGTCATCGAGGGTCACGCCGTAGAGCCGTGCCAGCTCGGACGCCTTGTCAAGCGCGGGCGCACCCTGTCCCAGCTCCCAGTTGGATATGGTCTGCCTCGTCACCCCGATGGCGTCGGCCACCTCCTGCTGGCTCATGCCCGCACGCCTGCGCAGCGTGAGAAGCTTGTCCTGGATCATGCGGTCTCCCGTCTTGTTGGATCGAGCGCCGGCATCCGCGGCGCGTGCCGTCCGGTATGACAAGCGTCGCTCGGCGTGCCAAATCTCACCCGGCAAGCCAACAACCCACCAATCGCCTGTCGTCACCATTCTCCCAGCCACATACCGTGAACGCCAGCAAAACCACTTGGCAAATCGTCAAATCAAGTAGGCACAGACGCTGGGTAGGGGCTGTCTGGCCAGTAGAGGCGCGCCATTCGACAAGGAGACATATCGAGGAAACGTGACGCCGTGCGCGTTCGGCGCATATCGCAGCTGCGGTTTCCTCATCAAAATGATAGTACACAACGGCTCGCGCATGAAAAATCTTTTCTGATGGACAAACTTTTCGGTTGTGAGAAGATTGGGGATGCGCCCGACAGACACCCATGCATACCGAAGAAAGCTTACGAACCCGTTACCTGCGCTTTTTCTGCGAGCCAAATTGAAAAACGAATCTCTTGGATGCGTCGGCGCAACTCGACACGGCAAATCCTCTCCCAACCGATAATTTTGTCCATCACAGGAAGATTTTGGCGCACGAGAGGGCCTCGACGCCACAAGGGGCCGGTCGGCTCCGCCAACGCCCTCGCCTGCGCATGGGGCGGACGATCCATAACGCCAGAACCGCCACGCGCAAAGGCCAAGGCGCGGGCCACAGGCGCTGACATGCAAGCAAAAAGGGCGGACGCGCCTCGCAAGACGCGTCCGCCCACATTGCCTCACATGCCGTGCATTGCTTACTGTGCATTGCTTACCGCACATTGCCTGCCGTGCGCACCCGGTGCTGTGCGAGCCCGCTTACGGTCGGCCCTCACCAGGCCGCCCGTCGCAAAGGCCCGCGCCGTACCGAGACGCGCAATAGCCTACTCGACCTCGCCCGCAAGCACCTTGATGACGTAGTAGCCAAACGTCATGTTGCGGCCCAGGCAGTTGCCAACCAGGTACACCGGGTAGTTGCCCGAGTAGTAGCGGCCCGAGCAGGTGCCGATGGCATATAGGCCCTCGATGGGGTTCTCGTCCCAGTCGAGCACCTGGAGCTTGTCGTTGATGCACAGCCCGTCCAGCGTGGTCAGGATCGACGCGCCATACCAGCCGCCGTAGAACGGCGGGTTGCGCAGCTCGGACAGGCGGTAGGGCTCCTTGCCGAAGTCATCGTCGACCTGCATGTCATACAGCTCGTTGTAGCGCTCGCACGTGGCCAGGAAGGCCTCCTTGGCCTCGCCCTCAAAGCCCAGCTTGTCGGCCAGCTCGTCGAGGGTGTCGGCCTGCATGATGGTGCCCTCTTCGATCTCCTTGGCGTAGGCGTCGGCGGGGCTGGTGCCCGGCGTCAGCGTGCGCTTCCACGTACCCGCCGAGCAGCCCTGCGTCTGGAAGCGGTTCACGTCCTCGGCGGCGTTCTCGTCGAACAGGATGCACCACACGCCGCCGGGACGGCTCGAGGCGGCATGGCAGATGGCGTCGTAGTTGGCCGACTCGTTGCAGATGCGCTTGCCGCGGCGGTCGACCTTCAGGAACGGCTGGCTGCCGAGGTTGTGCTGGCCCGTGCGGGCAAAGGAGTCGTTCTCGTCATAGCCGGCGTCGACGCCGGGGGCGACCAGGCCACGGTCGAAGAGCATCTCGGCCGGGTCGAGGTCCTTGGCGGCGCCCACCCACATGGCGGCCTTGATGCCCTGGCCCTTGTTGGCGGGGTTGGCGTTGAGCGAGGTGATGGCCTGGACGGCGAGCGGGTTGAGGGCCTTCATCATCTCGGGGTTGGCCGCGTAGTCGCCGGTGGCCAGCACGACGCTCTGAGCGTTGATCTGCACGTAGCCGTCGGGCGTGGTGAAGATTGCACCGGTGACCGGACCGTTCTCCTCGCGGATGAGCTTCACGAGCTCGTACTCGTACTTGATCTCGTAGCCGTCATCCTCGATGATCTTGGCCTGGATGGCGGTGTGGCCCATGGGACGATCTTCCTCGCCCTTAAAGCCGTCGTTGGAGATGTGGTGGCACTCCGGCGGAATGTAGTACATGGTGCCGCCGGCGCGGCCATCGCCGCCGTTCTCCACGTCCACGGTCACCGTGGAGTCGACGCCCGAGTGCTTGGCGTAGGTGTCGGCCAGCCACTCGACGAACTCACCCGAGTAGTCGGTCCACACGCGACCCACGGACATGTCGTTCTTGAACGAGGCGTAGCGGGCCCACTCGTTGAGCCAGCGGCCCTTGTCGACCTCCAGGCCGCCCTCCTCCTGGAAGCGCGAGCCGCAGGCGCCGATGTCAGCGTGCGCGCTGCCGTAGGTGGAGAGGCTCTCGCACAGGATGAAGTCCATCCCGCGCTCGGCGGCGGCCATGCCGGCGACCAGGCCCGAGCAGCCAGCGCCCACGATGAGGACCTGGGTCTCGAGGGTGTTCACGATCTCGTCGGCCGCGATCTCGGGGGCCTCGCCCAGCCAGCCGGCACCCTCGCCGTTGGCTACGGGCGCGTCGGCGGTGGGAGCGGCCTCGTCAGCCAGGGCAACGGGAACCAGGGCGGCGGCGCTCAGGGCCGCACCACCCATGGCGGCGCCGGCGACGAAGCTGCGACGTGAGACGTTCTGTTCCATGTGGTTCCTCCTAACGATGGGAGCTGTTCGTCCGGACACGTGTGTCCGGGCATGCACGGTACCCGCCCGGCCCTGCTGGCCGAGCCTGTCTCTCATCGTACGCATCGGGCGGGATCCTTCATCACGCCGGCGGTGTAATCAATCGAACATGGATGACGCATCTGTCATTCATGCAGCTCAGCATGGGTGCAAGCCAGACAGAAAAAAGTCATCACACCAATGGTGTAATGCCGTGATTTCACCGGTGTGATATGGTACGGGCATGGCACGAGCAAGGTAAGAGCAGGCCGTGAGTACGGCTCAAGCAGCAAGAACGAGGCGTGCCACAGACGAAGGGGAAGGCCGGACGAGGCAAGTGGGCCAGAGGCCCTGAAGAGCCAAGGGGAGACGAGCGCACCGCCCATGGGAGCATCGCCGACGAGCAAACACGACAGCACACGCGTCATACGCGCCGAGGGGCAGGCCCAGCCGTCCCCCCGACCGTCCCGACGGCCGTCCCGGTGGCTTGTGCCGCACGTGAGGCCGAGTCGCGGAGACGTCGTCAGCACGCTCGTCTGCCTGCTCGCACTCAGTGGGATACTGATCGTCTCATCCATGTACAGCCGCAGCATCGCGCCGGTCGCAAACGAGCTCGCAGGTCTCCCCTCGAGCTTCAGGCAGGTGCTGCTCGTCGTCTGGTATGCGCTGCTCGCCGTCGTCTCCTACTATCGGCCGCGCGTGTTCACCACACCTTCGTCATGCACGGCAGGCGCCATCGTCTCCGCCCTGTTCGTCGCATGCCTGCTGATTGGCAGCCAGGCACAGTCGACGGCGACATTCGCGGTGGGGGTCATCCTGTACACGCTCGCCCAGGCGTGGATGAACTTCCTGTTTGCCTGCAGGCTCACGAGCCTGCCCTCGCTGAAGATGGCGGCGGTCGCGGCGGTCGGCGGCGTCGTCCTGCGCCAGCTCACGCTGCCCATCTATTCGCTTCCGCTTGGCTTTACCGGCAACGTCGCGTGCATCGGTGCCATCTGCGTGGCCATCACCGCCGTGCTCGGCTCGCTCAACGCCCCCATGTTCGCCTCGCTCGCCCGCAAGGAATCGCTCGACCAGGTGGCGCTCACTAACCCGCTCTCGTCCCTGCGGCCGCCCAACCTGCTGTTCGCGGGCGTTCTGCTCGTCTCGCTCACGTACAACTTCTCGGCCGCCCAGGGAGTCCCGGGCTTCGGTGCCCTGCGCGTGACGGTGGTCTTGCTCATGCTGGCCCTGCTCTACCTGCTCCTCATCCTGCGCGACGGGCAGGAGGACCGCCTGTTCTCGCTCATCGTGCTGTTCGTCATGACGGGCCTGCTGTGCACGCCGCTTTTGCTCGGTCAGGACTCGTATATCCCCAACACGTTCCTGTTCCTTGGCTCCACCTGTTTTGACGTCCTGCTCTGGCTGCTGATCTACGGGATCGGCAGGCGCAACGCCGTGGCGATGATCCCGGTGTTCGGCGCCATCTGTTGCCTCGACGAGCTCGGAAACTGCGTCGGCGGGCCCCTGGGGCGCCTCGCCCTCTCTCTTGCCGGCTCCACCTCGCAGGCCGGCCAGGCCGTCACGCTGGGACTTGCGCTGTTTTTCTTCGCCTTCGTGTGGCTCGGGTTCAAGCGGTTCAGCTTCACCGAGGCAATCCGTGGGGTCGAGAGCGTGGAGGAGCCGCTGCACCCAGCGCCGCGCCCAACGTCGCGCCCAGACGAGAAGGTGACCGGGGCAGGATCGGTCCTCTCGCATGCCGGCTACGGCGAGCCGTCGCCAGATGATCCGGGCGCCGCTGGCGACGCCCCCGCCCCCGCCGACGCGCACGGCGACGACCACCTGGGCCAGCGCTGCCACGAGATGGCGCTTGCCGTCGGCCTCACCCCGCGCGAGGAAGAGGTGTTCGACCTGCTGGCGCGCGGTCGCAACGCCCGCTACATCATGGATGCCTTGCACGTCACGCGCAACACCGCCAAGGCGCATATCGCCCACATCTACGCCAAGGTTGGCGTACACTCGCACCAGGAGCTGCTGTCACTGGTGGAGGATGGGGGAGATCAGTAGGGCGGCTGAGACCGAAAGTCAAGGGTCGAAGCTCGCATACGCGTCCTCGCATCGGCGCGATAACCCGACGGACACATAATCAGATGCTGTTGGGGCGCTCTACCGTTTCAGAAAGACCATCATCCTTCTGCTGTCGCGCTGCCTCCACCATAACGAATAGTTCCTCACGCGTGTGGATGTCGAGCTTCTGGTACACGTGACGGATGTGCGCCTTTGCCGTGCCATTTGCCACACACAGTTCATGCTCGATGTCGCGCGCGGTCTTGTGCTGGGCGAGCAGGGAAAGCACCTCCTCCTCACGCTGTGAGAGGTTACGCGAGGCAGCGAGGGCAGCACATGCACGCATAAGAGAACCCCGGTCCTCGATGGCACGCGAGCGCTCGGGCTCGGGTTGCTCGCCCGAGATGCGCACGCCCCACGGCGAGCTAAGGCGCCGCTCACGGAAGGCGACGAACGTCACGAGCATCACGATAACCACCAACAGTGGCGCTAAGGAGATTCCCGTCGCGAGAAGGGATTCCTCTGTCGCACGCCCCGCCATCATGGCGAGCGAGCGCGCCGCCCTCTCGATGCCGAACAGCCATATGGCGCTTGCACCCCAGTGATAGCAAATCGAGCCGATCATCGTCATGATGAACACCTGGCTTGCCGTATAGCCCCAGTTGGCGCAGAAGTTGGCCCACCACGGGCTCTGAGGGACAACCGCCGCGAGGATTAGACAGACCGCTGTCATGAACGGCAGCAGCGCACCATAAATAGACCCAAAGTCCACGCGGTCGTGCGCCGCCATAATGATCGCGGCGATGGCGAGCGCGCACAGAACTGTGCCGACCGAGGTGTTCGGTCGCGACACCCCAGCGATGCCAGACTGGAGCAAACCGTAGGCAAACGAATATACCGCGATAATAAGCACAGGTCTCCAGGGAAAAGAGAATTCCGCCCAGCCCGCGTCGCTCACCGGAGCCACGCGCTCGTCTCTATGACAGTTGCGCAAGCATCGCAGTGACACGAGCGGTAGGAGTGCCGTGGCCGCCGGAAGCCAATCGGGCTGAAACCCCCGATAGAGCCACCCCACCCCGGCCCCAACTACCAAGGAGGCCGCATAGTACAAGCAAATGCGCGTGGGACTGAGCATGCCGTAGAGCTCTGACCACAACAAGATGATGAGAGCGGTGCCAAGCCCTCCCATTATCGTATAGGGCACCGCTACCATCAGCGTAGGCAACAAGCCCGAAGCAAACGCGTATCCCATAAGCGAGGTACCCACCATGAGCATGGCGCATAAGGGAACGGGCCAGCGACGCGTATACAGCGGCGTGAGATGTCGGGAAAGAGAGGCGCAGACAAGAAGCGCCACGATCATCACAAGATCGAAGGCGTTCTGTGACACCGAATACCCCGTCGCACCGGCAGTAAGCCCGTCCTCAAAGATGACGTTAAGCCAACCCCGGTACACCCCCAAGCCCAGAAACGGCAGGGGCACAAGCGGAATGGAGGCAAACCAGCCGCCCAGTCTGCTACGCCAGTCATTACTCAAACCGGTGGTTGCCTGGTTCTGTGTTGGCCGCCCATCCATATGGTGACCCCTCCTCCCCATTGCTTAAACTCCAAGCATATCAGGAACGAACCCGACCGTCATCAGCAACACATGTGCAGGTAACCGCCATGGTTATATGGCAAGGGGTTATTTTCTCGAATGAGTGGTTAACACTTTAGACCGTGCATTTCCAACCAAACCAAGGCAAAGTACGAAGCCGAAGCAAACCTGCGCTCGATACAACATCCGGAGCATGCAGGCATGCATATTCAGTCTAAGAAGGAGGAACGCATGGAAACCATCACCCGTCGCGATCTCGTCAAGGGCGCAAGCCTCGCCGCCGTCGGAGCGGCCGTCGCCAGCGTCGCCATTCCCGCAGCTGCCCGTGCCGCCGAAGATCCCTCATACGCCGGCATCGTCGACGTGCCCAGTTTCCTGATCGCGCCCGAACCTATCACCGACATCGCCGAGACCAAGGAGTACGACGTTGTGGTCGTGGGTGCCGGTGCCGCCGGCGTGCCGGCCACCCTGGCCGCCGTTGAGGCCGGCGCGACCGTAGCCTGCCTGCAGAAGGAGGTCGTGGCCATCTCCCAGGGCAACAGCGGCTGCGGCGTCGAGGTCGACAAATCTGACAAGGTTGCCATCGAGGGCATGATCTCTTACGAGATGGAGGAGAACGCCCATCGCCCCGATCGTCGCCAGCTCAGCAACTGGGCCTACAACTCTGGCGAGACCATGGCCTGGCTGCTCGATCGCGCCGAGAAGGCGGGTGCCCAGTTCACCACCTCCGAAAGCACCATGGAGTTCTCGGGCGGCACCGTTTCATTCATCAAGAACTCCTTTGGCCCTAAGCCCTACACCACCGGCGACGCGATGCAGGCCCTCGCTGCCTATGCCGAGACCCAGGGTGCCGAGTTTTTCTACGAGACCCCCGGCGTGCAGCTCGTCAAGGATGACTCCGGCCGCGTCATCGGCGTGATCGGCCAGACCGCCGAGGGCACCTATGTCCAATTCAACGCCACCAAGGGCGTCATCATCGCCACTGGTGACTATCAGAACGATCTTGACATGTGTTCCTACTACATCCCCGACCTCGATAACTTCGAGCGCAAGCAGGCCGGCAAGACCGGCGACGGCCACAAGATGGTGGTGTGGGCCGGCGGCAAGATCGAGGACGGCAACCACACTAAGATGCTCCATGACTTTGACGCGGGCCCCAGCAGCATGGCCGACATGCCCTTCCTCGCCGTGAAGGATGACGGCACCCGCTTCTGTGATGAGAGCGTGCCCATGTCGTTGCTCAACAACTACCTGCGCGGGCCCAAGGACTGCGGTTGGTACTCGCAGATCTTCGACGCCGACTACCTCGCGGCCACCGAAGGCTGGCCGGGCAAAGCCGTCGACGAGGAGGCTATGAAGAATTATATGCCCGAGGAGGAGGGCGAAAAAACGGGCGTGCTTGAGTACTACATCCGCACGTTCAAGGCCGACACCCTCGAGGAGCTCGCCAAGAAACTGCTCATCACTGACGTTGATGCGTTCGTCGCCACCGTGGAACGTTACAACGAGCTGTGCGAGAAGGGCGCCGACGAGGATTTCGGCAAGGACGCCCAGTATCTGATTCCCGTCGTCACCCCGCCGTTCTACGGCATCCACCGTCACGTGCGCATCTCGGCCATCACCGCCGGCGTCGAGGTCAACCCCGACCAGCAGTGTCTAACGCCCGAAGGCGAGATCATCCCCGGCCTATACGCCGTCGGCAACTGCGCTGGCAACTTCTACGGCGGCGTGGACTACCCACTTGCCATCGGCGGCCTGTCTCTGGGCCGTTGCTACACCCAGGGCTACATGGTGGGCAAGGCAGTCGCCGGCCTGTAGAGCAAAGCGCGAAAAATAGCAGCCGGTCTTAACACCTTTCGCATAATGACGCAGGCGGTACGTGGATCGTGCGGATCCACGTACCGCCCTTTTCAACATGGAATGGCGCCATTCGTCACGAGCTCAAGGGCTTCCCTCGGGCACAGGCACCGAATAGGAGAGCGTTCGGCGAGCTCTTTGTCATATGTCACGATATAGTCAGCGCCTATCCGGTACGCAACCCCAAGAAGAATGTCATCTTCGTAGTCATCATGCACCCCTTTGTAAGTGAACGCCTGCAGGAGTTCGGGCTGGCCAACCGGCGCCACAATCGCAAAATCAATTACTTTTCGTACGCATGTCCATGCCATCTCGCGCGCAACAGCCACAACGTCAGGGGTAATGGCTCTTCCCATCTTGCGCGCATTGCTTTTCATGTCATTCGCCAGCAGGTACGAGAGATCCTTGAGAGACAGAGAGGCGACGTACACTGCGACCGAATCGCTGTCAATTGATAGCCTTAGAAACTTGGAGACAGCTTGGTGCCCAGGCGTTCTGGCAAGAAAGTAATCCATCCAGACGTTGGTGTCGATAAGAAACTTGGAAACCGGGCGCCCTGGTGACCTTTCCCTCATGCCATCCCCCACTCCCTCATCTTTTCTTGGGCCGATATCTCCCTGAGTTCCTCGTAATCATACGAGCATGCCTCGTCGACCTCACGGGGGTTCAAACCAAGCGCAACATAATAGCTGGCAACAAGATCTGCCCCGAGGTGCTCCACATCCTCGCCCTGCTCCGACGCGACAGCAGCCTCATCGAGCGTACCTTGGCGCAATATACTCCGCAAACCACGAGGCAGCTCACGATTCACGACAAGGTACTCCCATAATATCCGCACAACCTGTGAGGGAGAAAGTCCAAGCTCTTCGAGAACCCCATCAACCGCATGCTTAAGCGATGAGTCGAGACGGACGTTCAACTGCGCAGCCTGCATGGCGAACCTCTCATTCCATCAACAGCGCTCAAGTCTGCTAGACACTCTTTAATTTGAAGTATAGCACGATACCAGCCAACATTGAGCGTGCATCGTCCCGGTCCGCAACACCAGACTCTACGCCTGGCTAAGCCTTCAAAGCCAATGTATGCGCACGCACAACAATAAGTTCAGGACAACAACCCATGCAAAAAGAGGTGACGCGTCGGCAGTACGACTTGGCCTGACGCGTCACCGCGCATTTTATTCAACTCAACCCACAAACTGCCCGCACAACATTTCCCTACGCAAACACAATCTGCTCGCCGGCGGAGTTCGCCACCGTGATGGACGTGATCTGTGCCGGGTCGATAAGTCGGTTGAACAGGTATCCGTCTCCGCTCTGGTCACTGAAGGTATACGCGGCGTTGTAGTTCATCACGTCGCCGCCGTCCATCACCACGTACTCGCTCCCGTCGGCCATTCCGATGATGATCTGGCGCACGTTCCACGCGACCATGCCCGCCTCGGGAACGCCCGGGTCAACGGGCACCGCCGGGATGCGCAGCACCAGGCCAAGCGAAGAGGCGCTCGCCGTTGAGCCCGAGCCGTCGGTGCAGGCAAACTCGGTTGTCGGGACAGTTGCCGTGGGCTGGCAGACGATGGACTGACCCACCGCGTCCCCCTTGCGCTCCTTCAGCTTGAACTCGAGGCCCTCCTGCGGCAGCTCGCCGCCGAACGGACCGAAGTATGCCACCGCGTGCAGGTCGGTCGGCGTGGTCGCCTCGACGTCCATCACGCCGTGGATGCAGAACGGCGAGCCGAGCCACGCCGTGGTGCCGTCCGACGCCGACATCTGCCGGTCCTCGTCGGCCCCCTCCAGGTAGATGTCGCCAACGGGAGTGTCGCTCGACAGGTAGTACTGCCCGTAGCCGGAGCCCTGCGCCGCCACGCCGTCGGGGCACGTAAGCGAGTACGTCGCAAGCCCCAGGCCGTTCGCGTCGACGAGCAGCTGGTCGATCGTCAGGGTGTACCCGAGCACCGTGACCGACTGCCACACGTCCTGCACGTAGCCGCCCAGCAGCCGATCGGCCTGCGCCTCGTCGACCTCACCCCACACCATGGCAGGTCGGACGAACGTGGAGTCGGCCTTTTCCGAGATCTCGGGCGCGATCTCGGCATAGCTCACCTCCTGCCGCTCGATGTCCTCATGCCCCTTGTTGCCAAACGCACTACGGAAGAAGTCGGCGTTCGACACCGCGGCGTAGGCGCCCGTCCCCACAAGCAGCGTCCCCGCAACGGCGATCGCCGCCGCCCTCACGGTGACGCGGTGGGTCCACCCTTCTCGCCCGGCGTGCCGTCCTTTCGCCCCGTGCTCGATTCTCCTAGCCATGCTGACCACCTTTCTCGCCATGTCATCAGGGGCTCCAACCGCGTCAAAGGCCTGTCTGAAAAGCATGCGCACCGAATCGTCCCAGCCCGACGCCCCGCCATGCCGGGACGCGCCGCTCCGGTCCCGACCAGGAAGTCCCCGAGTCATCGCACCTCACCCTCCCCCGTCGTCTCGCCCTTCTCGTCCTCGAGCACCGTCCGCAGCCGACGCCGACCCCGCGCCAGCCGCATGCGCACGGTAGCCTCGGGCGCACCGAGCATCCGGGCGATCTCGCGCGTGGAGTATCCTTCGTAGTAGAAGAGGTACACCACGTCGCGATAGCGCGCCGGCAACGCCATGACCTCGCGAATGAGCTCGGCATGGTGCTCGTCGGGGGCCGCCAGGGTCGCCACGTAGTCGTCGATGTTCTCCGGCCGGCGACGCAGGGCGCGATAGAGCGACGTGCACTCGTTGATCGTCACCCGAACGAGCCAGCGCTTCACGCACTCATCATCTGCAAACGATTCCCCGGACCGATAGAGCTTGAGAAACGCGTTCTGGACGACGTCCTCAGCATCGGCACGATTGCTCAGGTAGCCGTAGGCAAGCCGCCACAGCGTGTCCTTGTGCAGGTTCACCTGTCGCACAAGCTCGGCCTCGTCGCGCACCCGATCACCCCCTGACGCTGCTTTCAATGCCCCGTGTAACCATCCTCGGCGGCGCGGGCGTCGCCGCGCCGCCGCCTTCGAAAGGCGCCTTTCACTATTAATAGACGCACGAGGTGGCGAAAATGTTTCATGGGGCAGACGATACGACTCGCATGAGACGCCGGGCGAGGAGAGCCACAAGTACGATGTTACGTGCGTCATCATTTAAAGGCCGCGCGCATCAAAATCCTTGCCAGATGGACAAATATCACGGTTGTGAGAAGATTGACATAAACCTATTGATATCCTAGGTTATGTATATATTTACTTATAGTATAAATTAGTTCTTATAGTATGAACCCCACATCAGCTTCATCAATCAGTCCTCTTGTCAGGGTATTCATAGCAGGTTGCTAAGATCCCTCCCAACCGTAAATTTTGTCCAAGCGGAGAAGATTTTGGCGCACGGGAATCAGGCATGCACCGCTGAAGGCGCTGACTCAGCCGATCGTCAGCCCAGAACAGGACGGCGCGAGACAAAAGCGGCTGGAACCCCCCAAGGGAGGACCCCAGCCGCATGCACCGCATCGCACGCAGAGAAAAACACCCCCGATGATAAGACCCGTCAGGCTCTGGGCTTATCGAATGTCAATCGGAACTCGGTTCGGGCCCATTCGGGGCCCAGTCCCCGCGGATCAGGCCTCGGCCACCAGCGCCGCGCGCGCCTCGCGCAGAAGCGGGGTGAGCTCACCCTGCGAAAGGATCGTCACCTGCTTGGTGGCGCGGGAGATCGCCGTGTACAGGCGGTGGCGCGACACCTCGTCGTCGGGGTACTCGCTGGCCTGGGCGTCGGGAATGACTACGCGGTCGAACTCCAGCCCCTTGGCAAGCGCCAGCTCGATAAGCACCACGCCGCTCGTCGGCAGGCCCATTCCGCGCGTCAGCGTGACGGGGGCCTCGTCGCCCATGGCGTCGGCGAGCAGGCCCTCCATCCAGTGCACGCGACGATGGCTCCCCACCACCACGGCACCGAGTCCCTCCTTCACCTGCATCCGCCGGATCTCCGCCACCAACGCGTCGCGGTACGCATCCAGCGCCGCCTTCCCCGCATCGCCCGCCTTCCCTGCATCGCCCGTCCCATCTGGCTCGCTCGCGTCGCCGGGCGCAGGCAGCTCGATGATGCGCGGCTGCGTTCCGGGGCGTTGCACCGAGGATATCTTGATGCGCTCCTGCGGCCCCAGCAGGCTCGCGAACAGCTGCGTGATCTCGGGCGAGGAGCGGTAGCTGGTCATGAGCTCGCACTCGCTCACGCCGCCGCGCGCCACGCGGAACACCTCGCGGATCTGCTCGAAGCTCGCGGTGCCGGGGCGGATCGCCTGGTTGGGGTCGCCGAGCAGCAGGAAGTGGGCGCGGCTGAAGTAGCGCGCCAGCACCATGAGCTGGCCCGCGGTGTAGTCCTGCACCTCGTCGACCATGACGAACTTGGCCGAGGCGTCCACCTTTCCGGTCAGCGCCATCTTGAGGTAGACCCACTCGGTGCCCGACAGGTCGGCCTGTCCCAGCATGCGCATGCCAATGCGGTCGAGGCGCAGCCATCCGCCGTTCTCGATCTCGGCAAACGCCGGGGCGCACAGGGCCTCCAGGTATTCGGTCGCGCACTCGTCCAGGTCCTCGTCGGTCAGCGGCTCGATCGGCCGACCGAAGATCCGGTCCTGCTCGTCGGGATCGAGCGTCAGCACCTCGTCGCGCAGGCCGTCGTCGTGCATCAGCTGGCTCATGCGGCGGTGCAGCTTCTCGACGAGGTCCTCCTCCACCAGCGCCGACAGGCGCGGCCCCACGGTGACGCGGGGCATGCGCAGGAAGCGTTCGACCGACTTCCATATCTGCTCGATGGTGAGCAGCACCCGCTCCCCCACGCGGATCTCACGCATGTCGGTGGGGGCGAGCTCCAGGGCCGCCACGCCCTCGTCGATGCGCGCCAGGGTCTGCGGCGACACGTCGTTGCCCAGGCTGCGCTGCCCGGGGCCGACCTTCTCCATGAACTGCGACCACTGCAGCGTGCGCGGGTTCTTCTCGCCCAGCGCGGGCAGCACGTCCCAGATGTAGCGCTCGAACACCGGGTTGGGGGTGATGAGGTACACCTGATCGGCATTGAGTCGTGCGCGCTCGCGGAACAGCAGGTAGGCGATGCGCTGGAGCATGACCGAGGTCTTGCCACTGCCCGCGATGCCGCGCACCAGAAGCGCCGGCACGTCCTCGTGGCGGATCACGAGGTTCTGCTCCTTCTGGATGGTGGCGGTGATCGCCTGGAGCTGCGAGCTGCGCGTCTGCGACAGCGACGCCAGCAGCATGGGGTCCTCGATGGCCACCGTGGTGTCGAAGTACGCGCGCAGCTGGTCGCGCTCGATGTCGAACTGGCGGCGCACCTGCAGGTCCACGCTGATGGTGCGGCCGTTGGCCTCATAGGTCATGGGGCCGGTCTGCTGGCTGTAGTAGGTCTCGGCCACCGGCGAGCGCCAGTCAACCACGAGCTGGCGGTGGTTCTCGTCGGTGACGCCGGTGCTGCCCAGGTATATGTCGCGCGGCTCGCTGCGGTGCGCGAACTTGAGGCGCACCTTGGCGAAGTAGGGCTGATGCAGCAGCTGCCGCACGCGTGCGAGATTCTCGGCGTCCATGTCCACGGCCAGGTTGAAGCTGTCCACCACGCTGTTCATCGCGTCGATGGAGGCGTACGTCTCCATGCTGACGTCGGCGGCGAGGCGGTCGAAGTCCTGCGAGAGCTCCTCGCCCATGTCGTTCTTGAACTTCTGGACTTCCTTGAGGTTGGCCTGCAGGCGCTCGTCGAGGGAGCGCTCCAGCGACAGGAGCTTGTCGTAGGTCTGGCTGAGGTGACCCTGCTCCTCGGCGAAGACGGGGTCGGTGAGATTGCTGAGATCGGAGGTCGTCATGCTGCGCGAGTCCTTCCGGTAGGGTGCCTTGTGCGGCAGGCCGCAAAATTCGAGCTAACTATTGTAGATGCATGGGCGGGACGCGGCAATAGGAGGCGCACCGCACGGGCGCGCGACAGGCGTTCCGACACAATCCGGCAGAGCCCGGGCCAAAAAAATCGTGACGGAGGGCACACCTTACATTCCCCTGACATTCGGATGCTATTGTAAGCAAATAGTGTGCATGGGGAGAGCACTCTGCCGCCATGTGCCCGCACGTGTTCGTTTGGTTCGTTCGCCTCAGTTCGTCCGCCAGTCAGCACGTCTGTCATGCATGTAGGCACAAGGAGGAGTCGGAGCACCGCATGGACATCGTAACCATCATCGTCGTGGGGCTCGTCATCGTGACCGCGCTCACGTTTGACTTCACAAACGGCTTCCATGACACCGCCAACGCCATGGCGACGTCCATCTCCACGGGCGCGCTCAAGCCCAAGGTGGCCGTCATCGCCGCCGGCACGCTCAACCTGATCGGTGCGTTTCTCTCCACGGAGGTGGCCAAGACTATCTCGGGAGGCATCATCAACGAGTCACAGGTGGTCATAGGACCGGAGTTCATCTTCGCCGGCCTGGTGGGCGCCATCATCTGGAACCTGCTCACCTGGCTCGTCGGCCTGCCCTCCAGCTCCTCGCACGCGCTGTTTGGCGGCCTGGTGGGCGCCGTCATCGTGGGTGCCGGTGTGGCGGGCGTGAACTTCGGAGCTGTCCTGACCAAGGTGCTCATTCCCGCGCTCGTGTCGCCGGTGGTGGCGGGGCTGGCGGCGTTTACCGCCTGCAAGCTCATATTCCTCATCGTGAAGAAGCTCGACGAGAGGTACGTGGAGAGCGGCTTCCGCCACGGGCAGACCATCACCGCCTGCCTAGTGGCCCTCTCGCACGGCACCAACGACGCCCAGAAGACCATGGGCATCATCACGCTGACCCTCATCGCCGTGGGCGCCCAGCCCTCGGGCAGCGGCCCCGAGCTGTGGGTCGTCGCCGCCTGCGGCATCGCCATCGCCGCGGGCACCTACTCGGGCGGCTGGCGCGTCATCCGCACCCTGGGCAAGGGTCTGACCGAGATCAGCACGCCCCAGGGCTTCGCCGCCGAGGCCAGCTCGGCCGCCACGATCCTGGTCTCCTCGCACCTGGGCTTTGCCCTGTCCACCACGCAGGTGTGCTCGGGCTCCATCATCGGCTCGGGCCTGGGCAAGGGCACGCCGGTCAACTGGGCCGTGGCCGCCCGCATGCTCGTGGCGTGGCTCGTCACCTTCCCCGCGGCAGGCCTAGTGGGCGCTGCCGCATGCGCCCTGGCCAAGACCGGCATCGTGGGCACCATCGCCGTCGCCGTGCTGGCCGTCGCCGTTGCGCTGGGCATCCTGCGCCTCTCTAAGCGCAACCCGGTCAACTCGATGAACGTCAACGACCAGGCCGACGTCAAGATCAACGCCGGCCAGGCCACGCCCCAGACCCCGACCCAGACCGCCACGCAGGCCGCCTAGAGAAGGTGTGACATCATGGTTATGCAGGAAATCGGGAGCTTCCTCACCGTGCTGGTGGTCGCAGTGGGCGTAGCCGCCGCCATCGGGACGCTATACGCGACGGGGCTGCGCCTGTGGGCGAAGAGCGAGCCCCAGGGCGCAGACGGCACCGTGAACGCGGGCGCACGCGCGGGGGCGATCGTCTGTTACGCCGCGTGCGTGGCCATCGTGCTGTTTGCCCTGTGGCTCATGATCCCGCTGTTCCACTAGGCGGCCGCACGCAGGCCCAGACTCGGGCGCAATCTCGCCAACAAACCACCCACAAACCAAAACCAGGCACTACCGGCCCGGAAAGGGAGATGCTCCTACCATGGCAAAGATTCTCGTCGGAATAGACGGCAGCGTGCGCGGCGAGCGGGCGCTGGAGTGGGCTGCGCGCCGGGCGCAGCGCACCGCAGACGAGCTGACGCTCATCTCGGTCGTCGATGTATCCGCAGCAAGCGAGGCGGGGGCCACCCCCCAGATGGTGCGCTCCGCGACCGAGGACGCCCTCAAGGCGGCGCTCGAGCGGCTCGCGAAGTCGTGCCCCAACGTATCGGCCACCTCCGTGATCGTGGAGGGCAAGATCGTCGAGTCGCTCGTGGACGCGGCGACCCGCCATGACATGGTGGTGCTGGGCTCGCATCACGGGGCGACCATCGGCGAGGCCATCGGCGGCGCCAAGGGCCTGCGCGTGTCGGTCTCCATCTCCGCGCCCACCGTTGTGGTCCCCTCAGATTGGGATCCCGACGCGCAGGGCGAGGGCATCGTGGTGGGCGTCGGCCCCGACAAGGTGAGCGAGCGCGCCATCGAGTTCGGCGTTCGCGAGGCGCTGGCCACCGGTCAGGAGCTCGACCTGGTCTCCGCGTGGGGCCTGCCTCCCGTGCTCACCCGCCCGGCCGAGGTGCTCGGCGGCGGACTCGGACCCGTCGGCGAGCAGTTCCAGCGCAACCTGGACCAGCGCGTCGCCCGGCTCAGGGAGCAGCACCCCGGGCTCGTCGTGAGCGGCCACGCCGCGGAGGGACCCTCGCCGGCGCAGGTGCTCGTCAGGTACAGCATGGCGCACCGCATGCTCGTGATGGGCACGCACTCGCGCACCGCGCTGGGCCGCGCCCTGTTCGGCTCGGTCACCCACGGCGCACTGCTCAACCTGAACGTGCCCACCGTGGTGGTGCCGCAGGCGTAGCCAGACCGGCCTAGTCCAACTCCTCGCGCACGTAGCGACCGGTGACGCTGTCGGGGCAGGCGGCAATCTGCTCGGGCGTACCGCAGGCCACGACGCGCCCGCCGGCCTCTCCCCCGCCAGGACCCATGTCGATCACGTAGTCGGCGTTGGCGATCATGTCCAGGTCGTGCTCGATCACCACCACCGTGGCGCCGTTGTCAACCAGGCGCTGCAGCACGCCGAGCAGCACCTCGACGTCGAGCGGGTGCAGGCCGATGGTCGGCTCGTCGAACACGAACAGGGCGTCTGCCTGGTCGCGCGTGAGCTCGCTTGCCAGCTTGAGGCGCTGGGCCTCCCCGCCCGACAGGGCCGGCGTGGCCTCCCCCAGCGTGAGGTAGCCAAGGCCCAGGTCGTGCAGGGTGGCGAGCTTGGCCTTGGCCGAGCGCAGGCTCGTCGAGCCGAGCACCTCACGCGCCTGGTCAACCGTGTACGACAAAAGCTCCGGCAGGCTGATGTCCCCCGCAAGCCTCACGTCGTAGGCCTGCCGTGCGTACCGCGCGCCGTTGCAGTCCGGGCAGGGTATGTCCACGTCGGGCAGGAACTGCACGTCCAGAGAGATCTGTCCCGTGCCGTCGCAGGTCGGGCAGCGCAGCGACCCCGTGTTGTACGAGAACGCCCCCGCCTTCAGGCCGCGCTCCCTGGCCTGTGGCAGCGCGGCGTAGGCGCGGCGCAGGTCATCGAGCACCCCCGAGTAGGTGGCGACCGTCGAACGCACGTTCACGCCGATGGGGTCGGCATCGATGAGGTTGGCGCGGCGCAGGCCTGGTGCCTCCACCCTCAGTACGTGCGCAGGCAGCGGACGCGCGGCGATGTTCGCCTGCAGCGCGGATATGAGGCTCTCGAGCACCAGCGTGGTCTTGCCCGAACCCGACACGCCCGTCACCGCCGTGAGGCGCCCGCGCGGTATGTCCACCGACAGGGGCCGCACCGTGTGGATCTCGCCCGTCTCCAGGTGGATGGCCCCGTGCTCGAACATCTCGCCCGCGCCCGCCCGCTCGCGGGTGCGCACCTGCCTCGTCCCGCCCAGAAACGGTGCGATGCGCGAGCCGGGCGCGGCGCAGACCTCCCCCACGCTCCCCTGCGCGATCACCATGCCGCCTTCGGCGCCCGAGGCAGGGCCCATCTCCACGATATGGTCGGCATGGCGTAGCACGCGCACGTCATGGTCGACAACGACCACCGAGTTTCCGTCGGCCAGAAGGTCGTCCATGACGCCGAGCAGCCCTTCCACGTTGGAGGGGTGCAGGCCGATCGACGGCTCGTCGAGCACGTAGAGCACCCCGGTCGTGCGGTTGCGCACGGCGCGCGCGAGCTGCACGCGCTGGCGCTCGCCGGTGGAGAGCGTGGAGCTGGCGCGGTCAAGCGAGAGGTAGCCCAGGCCCAGCTGCTGCAGGCGGCAGACGGGCTCGGCCAGCTCGTCCACGATGGCCTGGGCCATCGCGCACAGCTCGTCGGGCACCTTGGTCGGCACCGTGGGTGCCCAGACGGCAAGCTCGTCGAGCGTCATCGCCGTGGCGTCGGCCAGCGTCATGCCGTCGAGCAGCGTTGCGCGCGCCGCGTCGGACAGGCGCGTGCCGCCGCAGTCGGGGCAGACGCCCTCCTTGAGGAAGCGCGCCACCCGCGCCAGGCCCTTCTCGTCCTTGGCCTTGGACAGGGCGTTCTTCACCGTGTTCACCGCGCTGTAGTAGGTGAAGTCCATCTCGGCGAAGGCCTCGCCCTTCTTGGCCTTGTAGAGGATGTGCTTCTTCTCCATGGGGCCGTGGAAGACAATCTCGCGCTCCTGGGCCGTGAGCTCGCTGAACGGCACGTCGGTGCGCACGCCCATGGCGCCACAGACCTGCTTCATGAGATCCCACATGAGCGAGCCCCACGGCAGCACCGCGCCCTCGTCGATGGACAGCGACTCGTCGGGCACGAGCGTGCCCTCGTCGACGGTGCGTACCACGCCCGTGCCTCCGCAGGTGACGCACGCCCCGCCGCTGTTGAAGGCGAGGTCCTCGGCACCGGGGCCGAAGAACTGCGCGCCGCAGCGCGGGCAGGTGATGGGCACCATGAGTGCCACCGCCATGCTAGGCTCGGCGTGCGCTCCGCAGGCGGGGCAGCGATGGCTCCCCAGCCGTGAGAACATGAGGCGCAGGTAGTTGAGCAGCTCGGTGGAGGTGCCAAAGGTGGAGTGCACGCCGGGGATGCCCGGACGTTGGCGAAGGGCGAGGGCCGCCGGGACGTGCAGCACCTCGTCGACCGTAGCGCGCCCAGTCTGTGAGATGCGACGGCGCGTGTAGGTGGACAGCGCGTCGAGATAGCGCCGCGACCCCTCGGCGTACAACACGCCCAGGGCCAGCGAGCTCTTGCCCGAGCCCGAGACCCCGGCGATGCCCACGAGCTGGTTCAGCGGGATCGAGACGTCCACGTTCTTGAGGTTGTGCACCCGCGCCCCACGCACCTCTATGGTGGAGGGGGGCTCGTGGTCGCGAGCAACATCGCGCGAGCAGCGCTCACCTGCGGCATCATCTATCACACTCAAGGCAACCCCCATTCCACGCCTATTCGCCAGGCACTATTGTTCGCCAAACGTCCTTCGTCCAGCGCCCCGGCTATTCGCCCAGCATCTTGAGAAACCGATAGTGCGACGCATACATGCCCTCGCGCTCGTAGAAGCGATGCGCCCCTGCGCGTGTGAGGCTGCACGCCACCTCGATGCTCTGGCAGCCCGCCGCGCAAGCGATGTCGCACGCACGCTCGAGCAGCCGGTGTCCGATGCCCCCGCTCCTGTGCGTCGGCGACACCACGAGCTCCACGATCTCGGCCATGCTCCCCGCATGGTGCAGCTGCTCCTCAATGCGCAGGTTCAGCAGGCCGATCACCTCACCCCCAGGCTCCTCGCACACAAGGCAGTGCCAGCGGGGATCGGAAAGCTGGTTGCGATAGATCTCGACAAACCGTGCGAAGGGCAGCCGTGTGTCCTCCAAGGTGCAGATCAGATCGTACACAGCGTCAAGATCGCCCTCGGTCGACTGCCTGCAGAGGACATGTGTCTCCATCTCTGGCCTCATCGCCACACCGGCTTTCATATCCAACTTCCGTGTCCGCGCTGCAAGCCCCTGCCAGCGCCATCGGGAACGAACCTTCTGCACGATTAGGCAGCCATGCTGGCACAAAACCCCGAGTTAGAACGAAAGGAACCCCATAAGCGCGGGACGAGACGACCACCGATCATCCCGTCCCGCTTTTGCAAGGGTCACTACCTGCAGTTATCCTGACACTCACGGATCAAGCGTGCATGAGATTGACCAACAGCAAGATCTCGTCCGTGCAAATTCGTGCTAACTGGCACTTTTTTGCCAGAAACAGGGCAATCGCGCGCAATGAACCCACATTGCGCGCGAAAGGCGTCGCATCGAAATCTGGTCTTTCGCGCAACCGTCCCGCTGCCGCCCGGCATGCTACGACCGTCCGGCGTGTTACACCGCGAGCCCCACGACGAAGCCGAGCTCATCCTCCGCCGAGCCCTCGTCGGCAGCGGCGCCACCACCAGCACCCAGATTGCTTGACCCCTCAGAGCCAGACGGCGCGCCCTGCGACGAGGCGTCCTGCGCGGACATGGCGCCGCTCGCGACCAGAACCTCCTCGGCGTAGCCCTCGCCCAGCGGCTCCACGAACTCCACCAGGCCGATGCCCTCCTCGGAGAAGTGCACCATCAAGGCCGAGTACCACGAGCCGACACCCATGGGGTCGGCGATTGCCTCCACACCGAGCGTAGGCAGGCCAAAGACCTGGTAGGCGCCCGCCCAGAAGCTCTGGAGCAGCGTCGAGATCTCGGGCTGGGAGCTCGTCGACTCGGCGAGCGAGTACGCAAGCTCGTCAAGCATGTCAACCGTAACCTCGTCGGCACCCACGAGCGGCAGGTCGATCGCGACCATGACGGCGACGTCGCGCCACGCACAGGCAAAGTCGATGCCAAAGACGCTGCCCTGCGCAAGCGTGCTGCCGGCGGGGACCACGTAGGGAGCACCGGCGACGTCGATGGTCTGCTCCTGCTCGAGCACGGGGAACGAGTGCGCGAAGTCCTCGGTCACCACGCCCGACGCCGGCAGGAACGACGCCATGGCGACGACGCCCTCGAACGAGCCGTCGCTCACCAGGAAGAGCTTGGCGGTGAGCCCGTAGGTCACGCCGTTGAGCACGATGTCGTCGGTATAAAGCGTGAGCGTGGGCCAGCCCTGCTCGAGGGCGGCGCTCGCCTCTATGGGCAGGCCCGTCATGCCCGGCAGGTACTCGAGCTCGGCAAACTCCTCGTTGATGTCGGCCGCCGCATCCTGCGCCTCCTCCAGGTTGGCACCCTCGACGCTGCCGGGGATCGCCGCGGCGGCGAAGAAGCCGTCCTCGTGCGTGTACGCCTCGAGAGCCGTCATTCCGATCTCGGGCGCGATGGCCTGCGGGATGGGCAGGGCCTGCCAGTCGGCGGGGATCGTGTAGTTCACGCCCTCAACGCTGTGTGTCACGCCTTGGCCCGCGCCGGACGCCTGCGACTCCTCAGCGAGGGCCGGACGCACAGCACCGAGCAGCAAGCAAGCGCAGGCCAGTGCGATCGCGACGAAGAAGGCCCTCGCACCGAAGCGCCCCAGCAGGTGACTCGCGTCTCTATTCATCATGCGTTCCTCCTTGTCGCGGACCGCGCCAGCGGTCGTCCCCCATGCCCACAACGGCATGCACGCGCCAAGTATAACCCCTTTGGCACCCAGCCAGGCCCGCGCCCGCCAACCTACTGCCGGGCGGACACGTAGCTCGCGTCCACCGTGATCTTGCAGTCGTAGTCGGGATAGCGTGCCTCCACCAGCTCGCTGATGCGCCGGCGCAGCTCCGCGTCGCTCATGTCCAGCCCGTGCGGGCGCACCACGTCAAAGATCACGTTGGTGTGCGTGGGACCGGGCACCGTGCGCAGGTCGTGGATGGTGAGTCGCTCGTCGATGCCCCTCACCTGCTCGGAAATCCACGCCCGCAGGGTGCCCACCGCCTCGTCGGAGGTGACGATGGGGTCGTAGTGGATGGTCATGACCAGGCCGTCCTGCCGCAGGAAGTCCTGCTCGATGTTGTCGATCACGTCGTGGCTCTCGAGCACGTTGGCCTCGGCGGGCATCTCCACGTGCACGCTGGCGAACTGCCGGCCCGGGCCGTAATCGTGCACCATGAGGTCGTGGGTGCCCAGCACACCGGGGTAGCTCAGGATCCTCTCGCGAATGTGCTCCACAAACTCCGGGTCGGGAGCGCGACCAAGCAGCGGGTCGACGGTGTCGCGCACCAGGCCCACGCCGCTCCAGATGATGAACGCGCCCACGGCCAGGCCCATCCAGCCGTCAAGCTCGAAGCCCGTGAAGTGCGAGGCCAGCGTGGCCAGCAGCACCGCCGAGGTGGCGACGACGTCGTTGCGCGAGTCGACGGCCGTGGCCTCCAGGGTCGTCGACGAGATGCGCCTGCCCAGCGTGCGGTTGAACACGGCCATCCACAGCTTGACGGCGATCGACGCCGCGAGCACCCCCACGATGACCCAGCTGAACTCCACCGGCTCGGGGTTCAGCACCTTGTCGACCGAGCTCTTGATGAGCTCGACGCCGATGAGCAGGATGAGGATTGCCACCGCCAGGCCCGAGAGGTACTCGTAACGACCGTGGCCGTAGGGGTGCTCCTGGTCGGCCGGGCGGCTCGCCAGCTTGAAGCCCAGCAGGCTGATGACGTTGCTCGAGGCGTCGGAGAGGTTGTTCACCGCGTCCGCCACGATGGAGACCGATCCCGAGACCAGGCCCGCCGCACCCTTGCCCAGGCACAGCAGCACGTTGCAGACGATGCACACCACTCCGGCAAACTTGCCGTACGACGCGCGCACCGAGGGGTCGTCCACGTTCTCGTAACCCTTCACGAACCTTCGAACAAGCCACTCGGTCATGCGCGGCGTCCCCTCCCAAAAGACGTGTCGTGCGGCGCGCCCGGGACCTCGCGCGCGTCGCTTGAAGCCCTAATAATATCCGCTCATGCGACGCGTTGCGAGAAGTCAGGGCACAATCGAGTACGATCTTCGCATGAGCGCGACGCGGCGCGCGACGCCCACGCGTGGGTGGTGGCCGCAACGCCACCGCACCAGACACCCGCCAGACCAGGGAAGAGGTCCAGCCCATGAAAGTACTCGTCGTCAACGCAGGCAGCAGCTCGCTCAAGTCGCAGCTCGTCGAGACCGACGGCAAGCTCTGCCTCATGAAGGCGCTCGGCGAGCGCCTGGGCACGCCCGACGCACGCCTCAAGCTGACGTTTGGCGAGGCAAAGCGCGAGGTAGACGTCGACGGCCTGACGGTGGACGAGGTCCTCGGCCAGGTGCTCGATGCACTTGCCGCCGATCCCGCCTCGCCCGTCTCGTCGCTCGGCGAGATCGAGGCCGTCGGCAACCGCATCGTCTCGGGCGGCGAGTACTTCTCGAAGACCGTGCTCGTGGACGATGAAGCGCTCGCCAAGATCGACGAGTGCTCGGCGCTCGCCCCCCTGCATAACCCCAGCGCCGTGGCGTGCATCCGCCTGTGCCGCGACCGGCTGCCGGGCGTGCCGCAGGCCGCGGTGTTCGACACGGCGTTTCACCAGACCATGCCGCCCAAGGCGTTCATGTACCCGCTGCCGATGCGCTACTACACCGAGTACGGCATCAGGCGCTACGGCGCGCACGGCACGAGCCATCGCTACGCGGCGCAGCAGGCCGCCAACCTTCTGGGCAGGCCCCTCAAGGACCTGGGCATCATCACGTGCCACCTGGGCAACGGGGGCAGCATCGCGGCCGTGGACCACGGCGTGTCGGTCGACACCACGATGGGCTTCACCCCCCTGGAGGGCATCATGATGGGCACGCGCTCCGGCTCGATCGACCCCGCGATCGTCACGTACATCATGCGCCGCGAGCACATCACCTTCGACGAGATGGACGACATCCTCAACCGTGAGTCCGGCCTGCTCGGCGTCTCGGGGCGCTCGAGCGACATGCGCGAGATCCTGCAGGCGGCGGCCGCGGGCGACCGCAGCTCCGAACTCGCCGTCGACATGTACGTCTACGCCGTGCAGAAGGCCATCGGCGCCTACTATGCCGTCATGACCCGCACCGACTCCGTGGTCATGACGGCCGGCATCGGCGAGAACAGCGCCGAGCTGCGCAAGCGCGTGTTCGACCGGCTGGCGCACATGGGGATGATCCTCGACCCCGAGCGCAACCAGGTGGTGGGTGCCGTGGGGACTGACCGCATCGTCTCGATCGACGACTCGCCCATCAAGATCTGCGTGGTCACGACCGACGAGGAGCTGCGCATCGCCCGTGAGACCTCGGCGGCGGTGCTCGGCGAGCTGTGAGCGGCACTCGCGCGCGAAAAATCGCCTCCGCGGGACAAAAATGACGGTTGTGAGAAGGTTGCGACGCAGGCGATGCACCCCCGGGCTGGACAAAGAGACAACACCTTGGCAGAGACCTCTCAAAAGCCCAGGTAAATGACTGTGCCAAAACAACGGTCCCCTGACAGTCGAGCGCATGCCAGAGTCCAAGTTCCTCCCAACCGTAATATTTGTCCATCCCAGAAGAATTTTGGCGCGCGACCCCAAAAAGACGTCGAGGCGTTATGATGTCACCGGGCGAAAAACCATCGTCCCAGCTGGTTGAGACAAGGCACCGCCAACGGCACAAGGCAGGGTGAGGACCAACATCATGAGCGACGCATACGTAGTTCTCAAGCATCGAGCCATCTTTGACCTGTACTCCCTGCGGGAGGAGGGCAACCCGTTCATGACGGCGGCCGAGCTGGTGATCGACTGGCTCGTGCAGAAGGAGCTCCAGTACGACGGCAGCCCCATCGTCGAGGACCTGGACCGCCGCGACCCCTTTCCCCTTGCCTTTGACTACCACATGCCCGAGAACTACCAGGGCGGCGACTACAACGAGGACCAGTGGCCCGCCGTGGCCTGTGCCTCGCAGTACGACGAGGACGGGGCGCTCATCCGCTGGATCATGGAGTACGACGAGCCCGACGCCAAGCACGACGACCGCCGCTGGCACTCCACCGTCTGCCTCGAGCGCATGGGAGGCCGCAGCGGCGGCGCGGACGGGGACGGGGCGGAAGGCTCGGCCGAGCCCGAGGCGTGCCACGTCATGATGCAGACGACCTGCCGCCCGCTCGCCAACGCTACCGAGCCGCTGCCCGACACCATCGCGGCGCCAGCGCTTCTTCGCTCGTTCATCAACCTCCCCTGGTACGTCGCAAAGGGCGGCGCCACCCAGCTGCAGACGGTTCCCAACAAGCTGTCCCCGCAGACGTTCGTCCACTTCTCCGAGGCGCTGACCGACCCCGGTCGCAAGATCCCGCTCGTCCTGTTCAGCACCGGCTACGACGGCAAGATCCCCGAGCAGGCCAAGCAGCTTGCCCGCCGCGCATTGGGCAACGCGAACGTCTACGTGCTCGACTGGTCAAACGAGGAGCTGCGCGAGCAGGTGCAGGCGCTGTTCGAGCGCGGCACGAGCGCCGGCGAGTACGCGTGTCCGCGCAGCTCGTGCCGCATGTACATGCCCGGCGTCGACCTGAGCGACCCGCACCACTCCATGTCGCACGAGAGCTGGAACCGCGAGGCGCTCGAGAAGCTGCACCCCTCGCAGTTCGCAGAGAGGCTCGCGCGGCGCTTCCTCCCCTCCGAGGTCGTTCCCAGCATCGCGAGCTGCGGCCTTGCCGGCGAGAACCCCGAGGGCGAGGGGGACGAGTAAGGCAGCGCGGGCGACGAGGCGCTGCACGCACCAGGCCGCCGTCCACCCGTCCGCGTCAGAGGCCCAGGTCGTCAGCGGACGCACCCCCGCCTGCCACCGCGTCTGCGATCCCGCCCGTCGACCCGTTCACCGTAACCACGCTGTGCGGGAACACCAGCGTGCTGGCCTTGAGCTTCGTCACGTTGGACACGCTGACGGCCCCCGAGGCGATGAGGTCCTTGGCGCGGTCGCGCGACGCCGCGTGGCCATTGGCCACAAGCCACGCGTCCAGGCGCGTGGCCCCCTTCTCGGCGGCCGCCTTCGTCGCGCCGACCGTGGCGCCGGCGTCGTTGGGATCGGGGATGGGCCGGCCAAAGTAGTCGCGCTCCACGTGGCGCGCCTTGATGCGGGCTATGGCATGCGCCCGCGCGCGCTTCGCTCGCGTGTTGCCGCCCTCCTGGGAGGTGCCGTCGTTAGCCTCGTCAATTCGCACGCGCATGTGGGAGCCTTTCCGTGTTTCTCGTTCCTTCTTCGCCTTTCGCGGGACAGGCGCCGCGTCCCGTCCGGCCTCGTCTACTCGTGCGTCACGCGCTGGTCGCCAAAGGCCCAGCCGTAGTTCATCTGGGCGCCGTCGTGGTAGCCGATCACGCCGCAGCCGCTGGCCGGCACGATGATGACGCCGCCGTCACCGCCGCGGTCCTCGATGCGCGCAAGCGTGTCGCGCGCGGCCTCGCGAACCGTCTGGCCGGCGAACAGGACGCGGGCGTGCACCTGGTAGGCGGCGGTCTCCTTGATGAAGAACTCCCCCGTGCCCGTGCAGCTCACGGCCACCGTCGCCTGGTTGGCGTACGTGCCGGCACCCACCAGGGGCGAGTCGCCCACGCGCCCGGGCTGCTGACCGGTGACGCCGCCGGTGGAGGTGCCTGCGGCGATCTGCCCGCGCGCGTCGCGCGCCACGGCGCCGATGGTTCCGTGCCGCGGGCCCGCGGCGTGCTTGGCCTTGTACTCCTCGAGCATCTGGCGGCGATGCTCGGTCACGAAGAACTCGTTTGGCACCTGCTCGATGCCCCACTCGTCGAGGAGCTCGGGCGAGGGAGAGGAGAACAGCACGTGGCGCGTCTTGTCCATGACGGCACGGGCGACGTCGATGGGGTGCCTGGCCGTGGTGAGGCCGCAGGCGGCGCCGGTCGAGCCGTCGCCGAGCATCAGGCAGCTGTCGAGCTCGGCCTTGCCCTCGAGCGTGAGCGCCGCACCGCGCCCGGCGTTGAAGCTCGGCGCGTCCTCCATCACGTGGATGGCGGCGATCACCGCCTCCAGGGCGGGCTCGCCCGCCTCGAGCTTGGCGAAACCGGCGGCCAGGGCGCGCTGCATCGCCTCGTCCGCCTGCGCCCGTTCCTCGGGGGTGTCCTCACGGTCGCGCTTGCCCGCGCCGCCGTGGATGACGAGCAGGACCCCGTCCTGCCCGCCGACCTCGATCACATGTGGCTCGTTTGCCATGTCGGATCTCCCTTTCTCACGCCTCGCGGCTCGCGTCGTCATGCGAGGCCTGCGCCTGTCCCTGCGCTGCGCCTGCGGCGGCCGGCTCGGGCCTGCCGGATGCGGCGCCCTGACTGCCGGGGGTCGGGGCGGCCTGCCCGCTAGGCGCGGGGACGGCCTGCTCGACTGCCGCGCGCTGCTTCTCCTCCTTGATGCGCTGCGCGGCCTGCGTCTCCTCGCGGCGCTCGGCCACCAGCTTGAACGAAAGCCACGTCACCACGATCGCCACCACGGCAGGCAGCACGGGATAGAGGACGAAGATGTACCCGTGCGCATACAGACAGACCGCCAGCGCCGCCACGTCGACCGCGGAGACGATCACCATGACCGCGCGATACAGGCGCGTCTTCTTGATCGCGAAGCTGCGCCAGATCCCCAGCATGCCGCCGGCGATGGAGACCAGCCCGGCCACCAGCATCGACACCGAGGCGAAGATTCCCTGGTAGACCGTGATGCCACGCGCATCGAGATCGGCCGACAAGCCGGGCGCGAGCAGGCCGAACAGGCCCACGATCGCCACACCGATCGACAGGCCGCCCAACCCGCACAACACCCATACCAGGGCCTTCAAAGCCTTTCGCGTCATCGTGCCCACTCCCCTCGCCGAGTTGTTGGATGTTTATCCCGGCGCACCGGGTAATCCGCATTGCAAATAGCATAGACTACGTACGAGGCGCGTACCCCGTGAATCGCAAATGGCGCCCCGCGACATGCAAGCGACAGATCAGCCCATGCGAACCGCGACGTCGCCGGACGCAGGCGCCGCGCTCCGCCAGCGGGCAGGGAGCAAAGGAGAGGACGATGGAGACTTCGGGCCTGGCACCAACCAAGAAGCTGGGATTCGGCTGCATGAGGCTGCCGCTCACCGACCCCGATGACACCACCTCGGTGGACGTCGCGCAGTTCGAGCAGATGATCGACGAGTTCCTCGCCGCCGGCTTCACGTACTTCGACACCGCGTACATGTACCACAACCACACCAGCGAGACGTTCGTGCGGCAGGCCCTGGTGCGCCGCCATGCGCGCGACGAGTTCACGCTGGCGACCAAGCTGCCGTGCATGAGCCTGGTCGAGAACGGCACTCCGCAGGACATGCAGCGCATCTTTGACGAGCAGCTGGAGAAGTGCGGCGTCGAGTTCTTTGACTACTACCTGCTGCACAACCTCAACGCCAAGGACTGGCCGTGCGTGCAAAAGCTCGACGCCTTTGGCTTTGCCAGCAAGCTCAAGGAGCAGGGCAAGATTCGTCACCTGGGCTTCTCGTTCCACGACAGCCCCGAGCTGCTTGACGAGATCCTGACCGCCCATCCCGAGGTCGAGTTCGTGCAGTTACAGATCAACTACCTGGACTGGGACGACCCCTCGATCTGCTCGCGCGCGAACTACGAGGTCGTCCGCAAGCACGGCAAGAAGGTCATCGTGATGGAGCCGGTCAAGGGCGGCGCCCTGGCCAAGGTGCCCGAGCGCGCCGAGGTCCTGCTCAGGGGCGCCCGGCCCGACCTTTCGTGCGCCTCGTGGGGCATCCGCTACGCAGCGAGCCTGCCGGACGTCATGTGCGTGCTGTCGGGCATGTCCACCCTCGAGCAGCTGCGCGACAACGTGGGCTACATGGGCGACTTCGAGCCTCTGTCTGATGACGAGCGCCAGGTGCTCGACCAGGCGGCCCTCATCGTGAAGCAGTCCAACGCCATCGCCTGCACCTCCTGCCACTACTGCGAGGAGAACTGCCCGCAGGGCATCCCGATCCCCGCGTACTTCACGCTGTACAACGAGGAGCTGGCCAGCGTCGACCGCGAGAGCGACCGCGCGGCGCGCGACGCCCGCTACCGCGAGCTCGCCGAGACCAACGCGCCCGCCTCGGCCTGCGTCGAGTGCAACGCCTGCGCGGACAACTGCCCGCAGCACCTACCCATCCCCGAGCTGCTCAAGAAGATCGTCAGGCGCTACGAGTAGCGCGCGCCGTGCGTCGGGCACCGGGCGCCGCCGTGCGCCAGGCGCCGCCGTGCGTCGGACGCGTCGGGCCCCAGAGCAGTCAGCCCGACGCGTCCTGCCCATCTCGGCAGATCGAGCGACCGCGTTTGTGCTGGCGCTCGATCTGCCGCGTTTATTCCCGCACCCTCTTTTCTTCTGTTTGTTTTTCGTTTGACGCCGAAATGACCCCCGGAATGGAAAGTTTTGGGGTTTCGGAACGACTGTGCGATTTTGCTAGTATTCCTTTAATTATATTAATTGAACTATAACTTAAGTAAATGTATCAAAATTTGCTACTATTTAATATTCATGAACCACAGTGGATCAAGCCTGAGATTCAACTCATTCCAAAGTGGGATTTCTTTCCATCACGGCGCCCAAAACGCAGAAAAACAGCTTCCGCGACGTCAAAACGAAGGCCCGTGCCGACCACATCCATGGACTCCTGCGGCACGGGCCTTGCTCACAGGGAGCTGCTAAGCGTCTGTTTCTCAACATCTGTCGGTTATTTCTACACATGTTGCGCAACCCCGCACAGTGTGGCGTAACCGCGGTATCATGGGCAAGTCCCAACGACTGGCCCAACAACGACTGCCCCACAACGACTGGCCTAACAACAACCGGGAGACATCATGGCACGCAAGCCGGACCGACGCTCCGAACGCACGGAGAACGACCTCATGGACGCAATGGTCGCGCTCATCGTGGAGAAAGACTACGGTAAGATCACAGTCAGCGAGATCGCGCGGCGAGCAGGCGTCGACCGAACCACCTTCTACCAGCACTACACGTCAAAGGACGATCTGGTTCTCGCTGTGGAACGCCGGCGCGTGGCAAAGCTCATGGAGACGTTTGGCCCCTCCCTGGAAAGCGACCACCCGGTTTCCAGGGAGATGCTGAGGCAGGCACTCCTGGTCCTCATGGATCAGGACGCCTGCCTTGACCGCCGCATCGCCCTGACGCCCTCGTACGACTTTCTGCTGGCCGACGCCAAGCGGCTCCTGAGCAGGCTCGCGCGCAAGGCGCTCAGGGCGGGCAGCGACCTTGACGAGCGGCATGCGGCCCTATGTGCCGAGTTCTGCGCGGCGGGGATGCTTGCCGGGTACGTCGAATGGATCAGGTCCGGCGAGACGATCCCCGTCGAGCAGCTCGCCTCGACGCTCACCGACCTCGTGTTCCAAGGCATAGAGGGCACTGTCGGTCAGGCCCAGGCCTAGGAAGTGCCTAGAGCATCGGCGTGCGGTAGTCGTCGGCAGAGACGTCCTCGCGCAGCCATGCGTCATCGTCCGCGGCATGGAAGGTCACGGTGACGGTCGTGCCCACCCCCAGCTCGCTAGCGATGTCCAGGCGCGCGTCATGGCAGCGCGCGGCATGCTTGACGATGGCAAGCCCCAGCCCGGTGCCGCCCGTCGTGCGCGAGCGGCTCGTGTCCACGCGATAGAAGCGCGCGAACACCTTCTCCAGGTTCTCGGCCGCAATGCCGATGCCCGTGTCGCTGACGCTCACGTACGGCCGCGCCTGCTCGTCCAGGCCGGTGCGGACGCTCACGGTGCCACCGGGCCTGTTGTAGCGAATCGCGTTGTCGCACAGGTTGAAGACGAGCTGGTCCACGAGCTTGGACATGCCCAGCGTCAGCGCCGAGGGACAGCCCTCGAGCAAAGACAGCCTGACGTCGGCCGCCTCGGCACGCGTGGCCAGGCGCGACACCACGCTCTGCGCAACCTGGGCCAGGTCAACCGGCTCGCACGTGCCCAGCACGCCGTCCACGCGCTCGGCCTCGTCCATCTTCGAGAGCGTGAGGATGTCGTTGACCAGCGCGGTGAGGTGCGTGGACTCGTCGTGGATGCGCCGCGCGAACTCGGGCACGTCGGCGGGGGCGGCGATGCCCGTCTCGATGAGCTCGGCGTAGCCCGAGATCGAGGTGAGCGGCGTCTTGAGCTCGTGGGTGACGTTGGCGGTGAACTCCACGCGCATCAGGTCGTTGTCCGACAGGCGCAGCACCTGCTCGTCGATCTGGCGGCGCTGCTCGTCCATGCGCCGCAGCAGCGGCATGACCTCGCGATAGGCGTGCTCGCCGCTCTCGAGGGGACGCGCGGGATCGATGGCGTCAAGCGGCACCATGAGCCGGCGGGCAAGCACGCGCGACACCACGAAGCACAGCCCCACGAGCACGACCAGCGTCACGAACGTGAGGGGCAGCAGGTTGGCGAGAAGGCCAACAGCCCCGCTGCGCGAGATGGCGATGCGCAGCACCCAGCCGTTGTCGAGCAGCCGCGCCCCGTAGATCAGGACCTCCGAGAGCGTCGAGCTGCTGCGTACCTCCGAGCCCGTGCCGCCGGCCAGCGCCTCCACCACCTCGGGGCGGTCGGCGTGGTTGCCCATCTGGGAGGGGTCCTGCTGGTTGTCGTAGATCACCGTGCCGTCGGGCTCGATGAGCGTCAGGCGCGTGCCCTCCATCTCCAGCCCGCTGGCAAGGCCCACGGGGTCGTCGGTCTCGTTGAGGACCGCCGCCACCGCGGAGCACTCCTGGAGCAGCTCGTTTTCGCTCGCGTCGATGATGGAGCGCTGCATGAAGGTCGCCGACAGGATCACGCACACCACAAGGGTGCATGCCGCGAGGGCGAAAAACGACCAGAAGAGGCTGGTGCGCATCGAGGGGTGCCGGTGCGTCGCGCCCGTCTCCGCGTGCTCCTCGGATTCCGCCCGGGGTGCAGGCTCCCCCTCGTCCTCCCCGCCTTCGCCCGACGCGACGGCGCCCTCGGAGGCAAAGCCGAACAGCGTCACGCTGGCGCGTCCACGGCGCGGGGAGTCGTCATCCTCGGACACCACGCCCGGGCCCGACGCGGCCGTCTCGCCCGACGCGCCGTTCGCATCCGAAACGATGACGGCTCCCGAAGCGTCGGTCGTCCCGGGCCCCGAAGGGGCGCCGGCCTCGCCCGCCCCCGGCGTCATGTGGGCGCCGCGGCCCATCAGCGTGAAGGCTGCCATCGCGCATCACCCTATCCGCGCAGGCGGTAGCCCACGCCACGCACGGTCTCGATCGCGGCGCTCGATCCCTCGAGCTTGCTGCGCAGGGTCTGGACGTGCACGTCAACCGTGCGGCTGCCGCCGTCAAAGTCCCACCCCCACACCTGCTTGAGCAGGCCGTCGCGCGTGCAGACGATGCCGGGGTGCGCCATGAGGTACGCGAGCAGGTCGAACTCGCGCAGGGTGAGCGAGACGGGCTTGCCGCCCACGCTCGCCTCGTGGCGCGAGGGAGACAGACGGATGTCGCCCACGACCAGCGTGTCATCGGAGGGTGCGAGGCGCTTCGCGCGACGCAGCAGGGCGCGGCAGCGGCTCACCAGCTCCATCATGCCAAACGGCTTGGAGAGGTAGTCGTCCGCCCCGCCGTCGAGGGCCACCACCGTGTCGAACTCGGTGTCCTTTGCGGTCACCATCATCACGGGGATGTCGGCCGTGGCGGGGTTCGCGCGCAGGCGCTTGAGGATCTGCAGGCCGTCCGCGTCGGGCAGCATGATGTCCAGCAGGATGGCGTCGGGAAGGCGTCGCTCGCAGGCCGCCTTAAACTCCGCGTCGGTGGCGAACCCCTCGACCTCCAGGCCCGACTGGGCCAGAGTGTAGACGGTGAGCTCGCGAATGTTTCGCTCGTCTTCCACGTAGTAGATCATTGCCGCCGCACCTCTCAGACGCCCGACTGCCCGCAGGCCGCACCGGGGAATCGTCGCGGCACCGTCGCGCCCGGGCTCACATGCGCCCGGCACGCGGCGGCCCCGAACACCCCCGTGCGGTGTTTTCCGGTTCCGAACAGGGCTATCTTAGCTGAAGCGGCCGTTGATGTAGTCGCTCGTGCGCTGATCTCGAGGATCCTCAAAGATCTGCTTGGTGTCGCCGTACTCCACCATCTCGCCGAGCAGGAAGAAGGCGGTGCTGTCGGCCACGCGGGCAGCCTGCTGCATGTTGTGCGTGACGATGATGACCGTGCGGTCCTTCTTGAGCTCGCAGGTGAGCTCTTCCACCATCTTGGTCGAGATGGGGTCCAGCGCCGAGGTGGGCTCGTCCATCAGCAGGACGTCGGGCTTCACCGCCAGGGCGCGGGCGATGCACAGGCGCTGCTGCTGGCCGCCCGACAGGCCCAGGGCGCTCTTGTTGAGACGGTCCTTGACCTCGTCCCAGATGGCGGCGGCGCGCAGGGACTCCTCGACCACCTGGTCGAGGTCGGAGCGCTTGCGGATGCCGTGGGCGCGCGGGGCGTAGGCGATGTTGTCGTAGATGCTCATGGGGAAGGGGTTGGGGCGCTGGAACACCATGCCCACGCGGCGGCGCAGGGCATAGGGGTCCATGTCGCGGTAGATGTCGTCGCCCGAGATGGTGATCTTGCCGTCGATGCGGCAGCCCTTGATGAGGTCGTTCATGCGGTTGAGACAGCGCAGGAAGGTGGACTTGCCGCAACCGGAGGGGCCGATGAAGGCGGTCACCTTGTTCTCGTAGATGTTCATCGAGACGCCCTTGAGGGCCTGGAAGTCACCGTAGTACAGGTCGAGGTTCTCGACCGCGACCTTGGGCTCCACACCGCCCACGTAGCTATAGGCACCCTCGACCGACCTTACCTGCTCGTTGGCAACGGCCACGCTCGCGACAGAACTCAAGGCATCCTCCCAAGACGGCTTCGTGAACACCCACGCGCCGGACGGCCGTCCGGACATGCGGGCACATTCTTGGGAGAAGGATACGACCCCACGGCCACGCCCGGGCAAGGCGCGTGTCAGGGGTCTGTAAGCTCGCTATGCAGATCGTGCGAACGAGGCGCGGCTACTCCTGCGACGATAGGTCGCGCAGCTCGCGCTCGTCGAGGACGCTCACCCCGGCATCCATGAGCAGGCGCGTGGCAACCCCGTCGCCCGTGCGCAGGCGCCCGGAGAACGTGCCGTCATACACCTGCCCCACGCCACACGAAGGACTGTGCGCCTTGAGGATCGCCACGCTGGCGCCGCTCTCGCGCACGCGCTCGAGCGAGCGGGCCGCGCCCAGCGCGAACTGCTCGCTGACGTCGCGCCCGTCACGCAGCACGATGCGCCCGTCAGGCTGGGCCTCGGCCGGCGGGCGCGGCACGGGCAGGCCGCCTGCGCCCTCCGGGCAGATCGGTATCACCGTGAGGCGCGCGGTCGCGTCGAGGACCGCCTGGTTGCGGCGCTGCTGCCCGTCGTAGCGGCAAGGCGTGCCCAGCAGGCACGCGCTCACGGCGACGGGAGCGCCGTCCGGCAGCGCCTCAAGCACCGCATGCGCCTCGACGGCGCGAGCACACACCCGGGCAGTGCCCATGTCAGCCTCCACAACCTCGCGTTTTCGCGTCCTTTTCGCGTCCGAATGCCGTCGCGCTAGGAGATGAGCGTGTCGACCGTGATGGCCGCGTCCTCCATGAACTGGTTGACGTACTGCGTCCACTGGCTGCCCACCGAGGAGGCGGTCACCTGATACTCCTGATACGCGACGTAATAGGCGAGCTGGGCCGCCTCGTAGTTGGCCGAGTCGGCCGAGAACGTGGCGTCCTGCAGCACCGTGTAGTAGTTGTTGCTCGTGTTGGCCCACGTGCCCGTCGAAGAGTCCCAGTTGGCGCCGAGCAGGTTGATGATGTAGGCGGCGTAGTCGGCGTTTGCCGTCTCGGTGTCGCCGTCGGAGGGGGCCACGGGGGCCTGCGGGGCGCTCGGCAGCTCGCCGATGACCTGGTCGCGCAGCTTCTTGACGCCCGCGGCCTCGCTCAGGATCTGGCGCGCCTGGTCCTCCCCCATGCCGTACTGGCTGGCGATGGCGGAGATGTCGGTCGTGCCGGCGAAGCTCTGCAGGTAGTCGTTGAGGTCCTCCTCGCTCACCGTGATGCCCGCCTGGGAGACCTGGTCGGCGAGGATGCGGTTGCGCGCGTAGGAGACGATCATGTCGGCCGTGGGGCTGGCGTAGGTGCCGTCGTCGTTGCGGGCCGAGTCGAGGCTGATCGAGTCCTCGATGGCCTGGCGCGCCGTGATGGTGTACACCTTGCCGCCGTAGGTATAGGTGCCCACGCGCTGGTCAAGCTGGCTTTCGGTGATCGTGGCGGGGATCGTCGACTGCGGCAGGCTGATGAGGTTGCGCAGGAAAAACATGCCCAGCACGGCACCGAGGATCAGGGCGAGCACCGCGATGGCAACCACGAGCAGCGGGCTCACGCCCGACCGACGCAGCGGCAGCTCCTGCGGGCCCTGACCATACGGCGACTGCTGCTGCATGCGCTGCGGCTGCACGCGGTTCATGTGCGATGCGTTCATGGATGCCATGGGTACCTCACTTGTGTACGGCGGCCGCCGACAGGATGCCGCCTGGCCTCATCGGGAATTCGACAGGCACATTGTACGGCATCCCACGTCGTCGTGCCGTCGTGGTATCGTTGCACACTACAGGTTCACCGTACAGGTTCACTGCCCGTGCGCAACAATGAGGGCGTCGTCGTGCCGTCACGCCGCGGCGGCACCCGCCGCACCACGACAAGAAAGGCATGGCCATGTTCACCCACGCGATCGTTCGCCGCCCCTCCCGCTCGCTCGTCGACGGGATCACCTCCTCCCCCGAGCTCGGAGTGCCCGACTACGAGCTCGCCTGCGTCCAGCACGAGGCGTACGTCGCCGCCCTTGAGGCATGCGGCCTTGAGGTCCAGGTGCTGCCGGCGCTCGAGGAGTACCCCGACTCGTGCTTCGTGGAGGACGTGGCGGTGGTCACGCGACGCGGCGCGATCATCGACAACCCCGGCGCGCCCTCGCGCAACGGGGAGACCGCGTTCATCGAGGAGGCGCTGCGCGGGTACTTCGCCGAGGACCGCATCGCCCGCATCACGAGCCCCGGCACCCTTGAGGGCGGTGACGTCATGATGGCCGGCGACTGCTTCTACGTGGGTCGCTCCGCCCGCACCAACGCCGAGGGCATCCGCCAGTTCTCGGAGATCCTGCAGGGCTGGGACCTGCAGTGCGTCGAGGTGCCGCTCGAGCACGTGCTGCACCTCAAGACCGGCGTCAACTACCTAAACGAGAGCCCCTCCGGCGAGCGCGTGCTGCTGGTGGCCGGCGAGTTCGTGGACAAGCCCGTCTTCGATAGCTTTAGCAAGATCGAGACCCCCGCCGAGGAGGCCTATGCCGCCAACAGCCTGTGGGTGAACGGCACCGTCATCGTCCCGAGCGGCTACTCCACCGTGCTTGCGCGCATCCAGCAGGCCGGCTACCCCACGATCGAGGTGGACACCTCGGAGTTCCGTAAGATCGACGGCGGGCTGAGCTGCCTGAGCCTGAGGTTCTAGAGGCGTGGGCCTGCGGGCGTGCATTCGCGTTGCGTCTTACGCCCCATGGCACCACGCCTGCAGTTCCGTGTGATCGTCATGGTTTTGGTAGTACAAAGGTATGCTAATAGCTTATACTATCATACCAGAACTCGACAGATGGGAGTCTGTATGGCCACGGCACTCTCCACGGCAACACTCACCACGAAGGTGACCCCCGACGAGAAGAAGGGCTTTCTCGAGGCGTGTGCAGAGATCGGAACCACCCCGAGCAACGCTCTGCGCATGTTCGTCTCCGCCTTCACTAAGCGCGGGGGGTTCCCCTTCGACACGTCGAACCCCTACGGCTTCAGCGCGGAGACTCTCCAGGCGATGGACGATGCCGCCCGCGGCCGCAACCTTTCGGGGCCTTACAAGTCAACCGACGAGATGTGGGCAGCAATCCTCGACGAAGAGGAGTAGCCCGTGCTCGACATCAAGTTCACCTCGCAGTTCAAAAAGGACATGAAGCGCCTGCTCAAACAGGGAGCGGACAAAGAGAAGGTCGACGCGGTGATAAACGCCCTACGGGAGGGGAAGGGCCTGCCCGAAAGAATGCGCGACCATGCGCTCACCGGCAGGTATCGCGGAAACCGCGAGTGTCACATCGAGCCTGACTGGCTGCTTATCTACCGCATTCTTGCCGACGAGCTGGTGCTTGTCGCAGTGCGAACCGGCTCGCACGCCGAACTCTTTGACATGTAGGCCCCTATATCAAAGGTCCGGATCGGTAAGCTCAAGCCGCTCCCGATCCGGGCCCCATCTCAAGGCAAGCAACCGTCCACTGCGCCGTCGCCTTTTGCGCTGCGCCGTGGGCAACGATCCTTTGCCGTGTCGCGCGCCTCGTCGTACCTACACCTCACGCGCCTGCCTCGCGTGCCTTACGCTCCTCGCGCCTACGCCCGCGCAAGCTCCTGGCCCAGGACACGGCCCAGCGTCATGGCCACGCCCAGCGTCAGGCCCTGCATCTGCGTAGAGTACTCCAGGGCAAAGCGTCCGCCGGAGTTGTTACCCGTCGCATACAGGCCGGGGATGGGGTTGTAGTCCTTGTCGAGCACGCGCTGGTCCTCGTCGATGACCAGGCCGTTGAGGGTCACGGTGCCCACCATGACCTTCTCGTCCACGCTCATGATCGCGTAGAACGGGCCCTGCTCCACGGGGACGAGCGTCTTGGGATCGCGACCGAAGTCCTCGTCCTCGCCGTTGGCGCAGTAGGCGTTGTACTTCTCGATCTCGGTCTTGAGGTTCTCCTTGGCGGCGTCGTCGAGGTTGATGTACTCGATGAGCTCGTCGAGGGTCTCGGCACCCCAGCAGCACACGCCCTCGCCCTCGAGGGTCTCGCCGCCCTGCGCCCCGCGCTCGACCCACGACGCGAACAGGCCCTCAAAGTCGTAGTCCTCGTCAACCGGCAGGCTGAAGTGCTCGGGGGCCATGCGGGAGATGTTCTCGCGGAAGTTGCTGTCGAAGATGGCGAAGTAGCGGCCGGGCTTGCTGAGCTGTGCGCGGATGACCTGGCCGAACACGCCTAGGAATGTCTCGTCGGTGAAGCGGCGGCCCGAGCCGTCGACCCACATGAAGGGGCTACCCCACACGCAGGAGCCGTCAGAGAACGGCGCGCCCCACCTCAGCAGGTTGGTGGCGTAGGTGTCGCTGCGGAACGTGATGTTGGGCGAGCACACGATGCGGGGGACGGGGTCCATCGAGGCGCCGACCCACATGCCCATCTTGATGCCGCTGCCGTCGCGGCCGAACATACCGTTGGGCAGGTTGTCGATGGGCTGGCCGTGCGACCAGCTGAGGTTGCGGTGCTCGTCCATGAGGGCGGCGAACATCTCACGGTTGCCGCTGAAGTCGCCGCCGGCGAGCACGACGCCCTTCTTGGCGAGGAACTTGATGTAGTTGCCGTCGGCGTCGCGGCCAATGACACCCTTGACCTGCGTCTGGGTGACGGGGGTCTCCACCTGGATGAGGTTGCCCGCCTCGTCCATCTGGTCGACGAGGATGTTGGCCTGCGCCTCCTCAGTCACCAGCACCACGCCCGTGGTCTCCCAGTACCAAGTGGCACCACGCGACTCCGCCTGCTCGATGAGCGTGGGGGCAGCGCCGTTGAAGTTGTACTGGACGGTGCCGAGCCAGCACTTGAACTTGTTGATCTCGTTGCCATCCTCGAAGTACTGCTTGTAGAGGTTGTCGGTGCGCAGGAACAGGGAGTCGGCCAGCTCGGCAGGGCCGTTGGCGAGCAACCAGTCCACCATCTCGCCGCTGTAGTCGACAAACTTCTTGATGAGACGGGGGTTGGAGCGGTTGTGGTTGCGGCGCTGCCACTCGGCGATGAACTCGCTCTTCTTGATCTCGTCGATGCCGTGCTCGAGCACCCACTGGGAGTTCACCGAGGCGATGTCGTGCAGGCCGTAGTAGTAGATGCCGTCGGGGGCCTGAGACTCGAGCACGGCGACCGTGGCACCCTCCTCCGCCGCGGCGAACGCGCACATGGCGCCGGAGTTGCCGCCGCCCATCACGACGATGTCGGCCTCGACGGTCTGGCTGATCTCGCTGTCGTCGATGACGGGAGCCTCGCCCACCCATGCGAAGTAATCGACGGCGTTGATACGCTCGGCAACGTCATCGGCGTCACCGGCGGTGGCGTCGGAAGCCGCGCCCTTCACGGACTCCGGCAGCAGGGAGTCATCGGTCTCGTCGGCGCGTGCAGTCCCGGCGAGCATGCTGGCGGCGGCAAGGCCGGCAGCACCGGCGGCACCGGAGACGAAGGCGCGGCGGCTCATAGCGGTGGATTCCATGTCGTTCCCCTTTCCTGTGGTCCTTCGAGCTTTCCGTGGTCCTTCTGGCGATCCATTCCCGCGGCTCGCGACTCGTGGCCGTCCTGTAAGCCGCGGCCTCACGGGCCTTGCGGATGTGACGTTTGGCGCCTGGCCGAGACGTCCGACCCTGCGCAGCCGACGCATCCGCACGTCCACACCTCAGCATGCCAGTGCCGGCGGCTTTCCATCAGACCCAAAGGCGGGTAGGCATGCAGAATCAATGCCCACCCGTGCGCGGGTAGGGACAAATCTCCCCTACGATGTATTGTTGTATGCTTGGCTTGTTCGGTCCTGCGCCGGGGCGGCGGCACGGCAGGCCCGCACGAACTGAAACCACGATCTGAAGCGGTGGCCGCTCGCCTGGCCCCGTGCTGCGAGGGACGATGGAGTACCTGAGGGAGCTTTTCCAAGGCCTGCGCGTGAGAGACGCGCTGTGCATGGGTGGCTATGCGCTCTACCTGGCATTCGGTTACATGTCGTTCGAGTCACCGACGGTGCTCGCCTCGCTGGGCGAACAGATGGCCCTCGCGCAGCCGCTTTTCCTCACGCTCGCCATCACCGGAAAGATCGTCACGTACCTCGCCATGGGCGTGGCGTGGCTGATCGCCTCGCGCAAGGCGTCCGTACGCTTCATCTCATCGGCCCACATGGCCACGCTCACCATCGCCGTCGCGCTCGCCGGCCTCCTGCTCACCCGCCTGTCATTTGAGTACGCGTCCTACGCCCCCTTCGATCAGGCGATGCCCTGGCTCATGACGGGTGGCTTCCTCTTTGGCGCGGGCAGCGCACTGGCAAACCTCATGTGGGCGCGCTACGCCAGCACGTTCGGGCTGAGGCAGGTCTACCTCTTCACGCTGCTCAGCTGCGTCCTGTCGCTTCTCGTCTACTTTGTGATCACCCTGCTGCCCGCGGTGGCGATCTTCCCGGTCGGCATCGTCATGTTCGTGGGCTCCGCCATCCTGGCCGCCCTGTGCCTCAACCGCACCGAGCCACCAGAGGAGCACCCCACCAGGCAGGTAATGAACGACGCCCTCTCTTCCCTCTGGCGTCCGCTGCTTTGCACCGCGCTTCTTTACTTCATGAGCGCGCTCATGCTGCAGATTCCGCACAACCAGGAGCTCACCCTCTCGGAGTTCCAGAACACCGCGCTCATCACCCAGGGCGCCCTTGACATCGCGCTTCTGCTCCCCGCGCTTTTGGTGCGCCACCAGCCCAACCTGGACTCGATCTATAAGCTCGCCCTGCCTCTTGTGGCGACGGGCTTTCTGCTGCTGCCCATCATCTGGAGCGGAGCGGGCGGAATCGCCAACGCCTGCGCCCAGCTCGGCGCGGGCATCGCCGGCACCATCCTGTGGTGCATGGCAGCCGATCGCGTGCATGCGACGAAGATCCCCGCCTATCTGCTGCTCTCGAGCGTGATGGTTGGCGTGAACGTGGCGCAGCTCATCGGGACCCTCGTCGGCCTCGTGTTCAGCGACTCCATGGGCCGGGGTGGCCTCACCATCACCGTCATCGCGCTGGTAGCTGTCTACCTCATCGCCATGATGTCGATGTTCCTGTTCAAGGATCGCAAGCTCAAGGGGACAGACGCCGCGGCCGGCGCCACCGTTGAGCACGAGCAGGCCAGACGGGACAGGGAGGCCCAGGAGTTTTCCCTGCGCTGCCAGGCGGTCGCCAAGACCCACGGGCTCACCCAGCGCGAGCAGGAGATCCTCGAGCAGCTCGCGCACGGACGCACCGTCAAGGAGATCGCCGACACCTTCTGCGTGAGCGCGAACACGGTGAAGTACCACGTCAAAGGCGTGTACCAAAAGCTCGGCGTCCACTCGCGCGACGAGGTGGCCGAGATGGTGAGCGGGGCGACCGGCGTCGACGGGCCGCAGGGCTAATTCGGCACTGATCGTAGTTGGATTCGCAGCTATCCCAGCCGCCTCACCATATGCTTCGCCTTCCTAGTCACCGGGCGAACTGGCAGACATATCTGAGAATAGATGGAGTCCCGTATCGGATGGCAGCCAATGGAGAAGACCTTTCCTGTTGGTTCGAATCCATGGGCGTCCAGAAACGCCTTAAACTCGACACGGAACGTGCATGGCGTCACATGCAGGCTAATTGCGTCAAATGGCAGCTTATAGCACACCGCGATGCACGGGCATCCCCCATACAATTCTGGTTGAATCTGTGCTCTTTCGAGCTCGGGGACAAGATGAGCAAATCGCCGAGGAATGGTCCTGAAACTTCGGTACGGCACCTGGTCGTTCGAGAAATAATCGCCATCATAAAGGGAACCGAATGCAGACACAGGCATGGCGGCTAGTAAGGCAGCCATCACACTATCCGGGTCGAAGTTGCCGTAGCTTGTCTCGCCCTTATCGTAATAGGCAAGCCACGTGTCGCACATGATGAGCTCGAACTCAGGAGATCTCTCGCACCCTAGGCAGAGCTGCTCAAGTCTGTCGATCGATGCCTTCATAGCCTCATGCCACGCAAGTTTGCGGTCGTTTTCGGTTGCGAGGTTGCGGACAAACTCTTCGGACGACACAACTTCGTCGGTCATCGTTTGAACATCACGCACTGAATGACCGGCGTTTTTGAGCATGTAGCTCCCCACGATGCGATAAATGTCACCGATGGTATACGTTCGATAGTTCGAGCGCTCGTCTCGGATTGGCCGTGCTATGCCAATTAGCTCGTAATATCGCAGCGTGCTTCTGGAGATCCCCAAGAAGTCCAGCAGCGTCTTCATGGTGAAGACCTCGTCACCCATCCTCTGGATAGCCATGCGTCCCCCTCCGTTACCCCAGAGCAAAAGTGTACCAGTCGGAACGTCAAGCAGGAAGCCCGCCGTCCCTCCCTAAGCGGGAAAGACGGCGGGCGTTCGCTACGGCACAGAGGTGTCATTCAGCGAGTCGAGAGATGACTGCGCATCACGATCACTCGACTGTAAAACTATCTAAGCGCGGCCGCGGCATTGGTGCCTGCGATGCGCCCAAAGACCAGGCACTCGGCAACATTGCCGCCGCCCTGGTACTTGTTGGCGCACACGCCACCGCACTCGCCCGCGGAGAACAGACCGGGGATGGGACTGCCGTCAATGGCAACGACCTGTGCCTGGGCGTTGCGGCGCGGGCCGCCCTGCGTGTTGAGAACCGTGGGCTGCAACGGGAGGGCGTACAGTGCGTCGCCCTCGAAGGGGCGCATCGTCTCGGCCGCACGACCGAACTGGAGATCCACCCCATTCTCAGCAAATCCATTGAAGCGCTCGATCGCATCGGCAAGCGTCTCGGAATCAGCACCGATCAACCCGGCAAGCTCCTCGACCGAAGCCGCGCTCACAAGCGCGGTATCCATATCCGCAGGCACAAGCCCCGCCTCTTCGAGCACCGCCTTCTGGGCCTCGTCAAAAACAAGGTGCGGTCGGGCGCTCGTGTTAGGAATAGCCCACGTGCCGCCCATCTTAATGTGACCATGCTTGTTGCCCGCGTCTTCTGGCATATAGCGCGAGCCATCATCGGCGACGCAGATGATCGCACCGGAGTTACCGGGAGCAAAGCTCGAGATCATAATGGCACGCTCGCCCTCGGGAACCTCGTAGTTGTTACCGCCGAACATTCCGAGGCTCTCGTAGTTGTACATGTGCCACAGGTCCGCGCCGACCTCCTGCGCCATGCGAATGCCGTCGCCGTTGTTGTACAGGCCACCAAGCGGGGCAAGGCGATCACAGCCCAGATAGTCCTGAATCATCTGCTTGTTGCACTCAAACCCACCGCACGCAAGAACAACGCCCCCGCTAGCACCGATGCGCACGTCGGATCCCTCATGGCTCACGACAACCCCGAGGATCTCACCGCTCTGGGGATCCTGGATCAGGCTCGTGGCAGGAGACTCGAGCCATACGGTGATGTTTTCCCGAGACTGGACAGCAGTCTGTGCGGCCGTATAGAGGGCGACGTCAGAAACGCCCGCGTGAACGGTCATGACGTCAACGGCCTCGTGCCCCTCGACGTCACCCCACTCGGGGAACGCCGCCATCCAAGCACCATTGACCCTCGAGAAGGCCTCGTCCCCTTCCTGCTGCCCGGCAGCGATGTAGTCACTCCAGACAAGGGGCTCATCGACGCCAAAGTGATGGAACACGTCAGCAACGTCGGCAATACCCGATGCATATGCGGAAAGCACGTCAGCATCCATATCGCGATTACCCACGAGGTTGGTGAGATACGCAAGCAGCGTGGGCTCGTCTTTGGTGTAGAGGCACAGCTGGCCGCAATAGCGCGAGTTGCCGCCCTCGTGGCCCTCGGGCGCAGCGTCGACGAGCAGGACGCTCGAACCGGCATCCGCGGCATATACGGCCGCCGAAGCACCCGCGAGCCCATACCCCACAACAACCACGTCGTATGACTCGTCAAACGACGCGCCCTCCTCTGCGCTCGCCGTCGAGGCAGCAGCCAGAGCTGACGTAACCCCAAGGCCAGCGACCGCGCCCATCCCTGCCACGAAGTTCCTGCGCGTGATCTCAGCCATCTTGACATCCTCCTTTTTCATCACACCAATAAAACACGTATAGCCAGTAACACTTAACCAGCTACTGCCTAGTTTTGGGGGTGGCTATATTGGTAAAGTCAAGTGGGATCCACGGGGATATACAAGCAGTCTCCCGGCCAATATGGCCAGGTATGCCTTCTCGCATTTCGCATGACCAGCTATCCGAGAGCCATCTCGCAGGTCCGATGCCACGATGAGCGGCCAATCAACTTACGCAGAATCAGCCTTCGCTGTCACAAACTGCCCCGAAGTGTGCCGATCGCAAAGTACGACAGCAATCCAGGCAAAAGAGACAACACTTACCGTTTTATAAAAACCCTAGGTAGATAGCATCGCGATCATTTTCCAGACCAACGACAATGCCAGGCCATCTAGTAGAAGCGAAACCAATCGGCACACTTCGGCCTGTTTGTGACACGGCGCGGCGATTTTGCTCATATGACCGCGCATGAAGGGTCGCAGCCGCATGGCTCGAACAGAAAAGAGACCTAAAAATGGGCAGATGGTTCTCCCTCTACTCCCCCAGAGGCTGACGGCGGCGCTCCTCGATCAGCACCACGAGCTCCGCATGGGAGTGCACGCCCAGCTTGGTGTAGATGTTGCGCACGTGGGTGCGCGCCGTGTTGTACGAGATGTCGAGCTCCTCGGAGATGCTGCGGGCGTTGCGCGCCTTTGCCATGAGGAGCAGCACCTCCTCCTCGCGCGACGTCAGGCCGCTTTCCTGCGCGAGCTGCCCCACCACCATCCGCCAGCGCATCTTGCGCAGGTCGCCCGCGCCGTCATCTGCCTCGTCACGGTGCCCTTCCGCCCCGACGGGCCTTCCGTCTTGCCGGACCGCATCCTGCCCCGCCCCGTCAGAGGCCGCCCGCTCGGCGTTCTGTCTGGCCTGTGCTGCCACCTGCGGGCACGTCATGCGCCAGCACGTGGCGCATGCGTCAGTCTGGGCCGCGAGCGAAGAGACGCCAGGTACCCCCGAGTCCTCGTCGAGCTCGGAGGAGTCGTCGGGTCGCAGAAGACTCACCAGGTCACGCTTGCGGAACAGCAGGAAGAAGACGACGAGCACAAGCGCCACGAAGACGGCCACCCCGTAGCCACCAAGGACCATCCCCTGCTGGCTGAGGATCTGGCCCAATGGCCAGCCAATCATCGACCCGAGCAGATACGCCAAAAAGCCAAACCCAAAGACGCGCAGCGGCGAGAGGCCGCTGACCGACGTCAGCGCGCCAAATAGCGCCCAAGACACAACGCCGAGCATGATGAAGGCCGTCGAGAACGCCACGCCGATATGCGGCGAGTAGAAGCCTGTCAGCGGGATGAACGCGAGGATCAGCGCGGAGACCAGGATGATCCAGAACCCGAGCGAGCCAAGGGCCAGGCTGTCCGGCAGGCCTGCGATGACCAGCACCACCACGGCGCACAGCACAAGGCACCACAGCGAGACGATGCCCCGCGACTCATTGAACTGGCCGATCTGCAGGGCATTGGGATAGAAGCCGCGCGAAATGGTGAACGCAAACGACAGGAGGAACACCACCGCCACGAACCGCTTGAAGCCCGGTCCCAGCACGCGCGAGCCGGCGCTGCGCGCCGTGGCGTCCGATGACTCGTCGATCATGGTCGCAAGCGCGGCGGCGCAGGGCAAAAGGACGGTCACCGCCACCGCGGCCACATGCGGGAACGTCAGCGTCGTGCCATAGATCAGCATGGCGACGAACATCATACAGAACGCCGTCATGAACGCGTTGCGAGCGGAGAGCTCGCCGTACAGGCAGGCGCAGCGCATCGACACCACGCCCGTCCCCGCGCCCGTGAGCACGTTGCCCACGACGCACAGGGCGACGAAGGACTCCGGCAGATACGACGCCGCCACGATGACGGCCGTGCCGAGAGACGCGGCGGCGCCGGCGATCAAAACCGGCCAGCGCCTGCTGATCAGGCGGTAGCCGCCAGCCTCACTGAGACCAAACCCCAGGTACACGAGGGAGATCGCCATGGTGGACACCAGATAGCACAGGGCGTTGTAGCCGTGCACGTCGGCCGCCGGCGAGAGGAACTCCGTGCTGTAGACAAGCAGGATCCACGCCACCCAGCACGCCGACCCAAGAAAGCGCGTCTCAGGCAGGCAGCGCTGCAGGTTCTTTCCCACTCTCTGTATCGACGGCCGTCCCAAAAAGCCACCCTCCCCCAGGCCGGCATGTGCCCGTGCATGCGCCAGCCGCCTTCGGCCGGCGCCATGCGTGGCATCTTCGCAGCCTACCCCTCCTGCGCCTGCGCGCGAACCACGCCGATCATCTCGTCGAGAAGCGCCGCGTCACAGGCCACATAGGCCTGCGTCAGGTGCATCATCGCAGGGTAGAATCCCTGGGCAGAAAGCTCGACGACCTTCTCCTCGAGCTTGGGAAGCCAGTTGAGCAGATGGTCGCCGACGAACGTGCGCTGCGTCACGAGGTTGGACTCGAGCGCCTTGAGCAGCTCGCCGCCCGCCAGGGCGCCTTCGGACCCCGAGGCGTCGGGAGCGAGCATCTCGGCCACGCGGTCCGACATGATGGCGAGGAACTCGAGCTCGAAGGCGAGGTGATCCTCGGGAAGATGCAGCCCGTGGTCGACGTCGACGCCGTTTGCGATGTAGACGGCACGCACCTCGTCGCGCGCGTCCTGCATGATGAGGCCCTTCTCGCTCGTGTAGATCGACTCGAACGGGCAGGCCGCATCCCCCTCGTAGACGCCTGCGGCGAGAAAGACGTGCGCATAGTCAACCGCAAGCTCGGTCCTGGGGTCGGGTCCCTTGTGAAGCAGGTAGCGCTTGAGCTCGCGCATTGCTCCCAGCAGCTCGGGAGCGTCCTGCTCGTCAGGCAGCTGCAGCACCTCGATGCGCTTGATGAACTCGTCGGTAACCTCTTTGAAGTAGACGCTCGACAGCACGCGATACATCGAGGCGCGCTGCTGGCACGCCTCGCTGAACTCGTCGGCCCACAGGGGTCGGTCCGGCATACCCCTCCACCTCCCGGTCATCGCGCCGCGGCACGGCGCATGGCGCGGCCGGCCCGGCTCTGCACGGTTCTCTACTAGTGCGTAGTGTACGACGTCATACCAACAAAAAGCGGGTCATCGGACAGAAAGTTGCGTCCGATGACCCGCAGCCTCTGGTCATCTGCCTCGCACGCGCCACAGCCCATGGGCGCCATGGCTCACGGACCGGGCGCGTGCCTGGGCGCTAGGCCAGCGGATCCTCCTGCCAGGGCGCGATGCGCGAGGACAGGATGTAGCACGCAAGCGGGCTGTTGCCGTCATCGGGCAGACGGTAGACGTCAGCCGGGTCGGCGGCGGCGATGGCCTTGGCGGCGTCGGACTCGGGATCGTCCAGGTCGCCGTAGAAGCGGGCCTCGCCGCAGCAGGCGGCCACGCATGCGGGCTGCTTGCCCTGCTCGACGAGATCGGTGCACATGGTGCACTTCTCCACGACCTGCGTGTTGGCGTTCAGGAAACGCACGCCATACGGGCAGGCGGGGATGCAGGTCTCGCAGCCGATGCACGTGGCCTGGTCAACGAGCACGACACCGTCCTCGTTGCGGTAGCTCGCGCCGGTGGGGCAGACCTCGATGCACGGGGCGTTCTCGCACTGCTGGCACATGACCGGCAGCCAGTACTGCTGGATGTCCGGGAAGGTGCCGTACGGGCCCATGATGTGGACCTTGCACCAGTTGATGCCCAGGTCGATGTTGTTGTGCTGCTTGCAGGCGGTCTCGCAAGCAAAGCAACCGATGCAGCGGTTCAGATCGGTGACGATAGCGTTACGCGCCATAGACGGCATAACCTCCTCCGGTGTCCTCGGTAGCCTCGGGCAGCCAAGGCGCAAAGTCAGTCGGGTTCTCCCAGATTCCCTCGGGCTTCTCAGACTTGCTCACCTTGATCTGGAAGCCACGCAGCGTGTAGGTGCCGTACTCGGGGTTGAACGGCCCGTCGTTGCGGGTCAGGACGTTGATGTTCATCTCCTGCCACGCGCGCTTGGGGTTGTCGCTGTCAAGCAGCTCGGGGTTCCAGAAGCGCTCCTGGGCGATGACGCCCGGCGCGATGCCCTCGGTGACGAGCACCTTGCCGTGCGTGGAGCCGCGGCGGCTCTCCAGCAGCACCCAGTCGCCCGTGGTGACGCCGATCTCCTCGGCGGTCGCCGGGTTGATCCAGCACTCGGCCACGGGGTAGAGCTCGCGCATATACGGCACGTTGCGCAGGGTGCCGTGATGGTACATCGGCACGCGGCCCTGCGTCAGGACGTAGGGGTACTCGGTGTCGTCGAGCGGCGACTCGTCGGGCTCCTTGTAGTAGACGACCGGCGAGTAGTCCACCGAGGCGGGCGGGAACTCGTTCTGCAGGTCACTGCGGCCGTAGACAACGCCGGTGCGGCCCAGGATGACGAACTGCTCCAGGTAGGGCTCGCACTTCTTCGAAGCGGTGGCAAAGCCCTTGGGCAGGCCGGTCTCGGGATCCTCCTGCAGGTAGTCCTCGTAGTGGTTGCGCCAGCTGTCGGGATCGACCCAGTTGAACGGGGCCATGCTGACGAACTCGTCCCATTTGATGTCCGGACGGTCAAAGGCCGCGCCGCAGAAGCCGGCGATGTAGTCCTTGTACTCGTCGTAGGTCCTCCAGTAGGCGGAGATGGGCTGACCCTCCACGACGGCGACCTCGGGATCGCACGCCATCTGGAAGCGCTCGTGGCCGCGCTCGGCCATGGCGAAGGCGAGCCACGACCAGATCATGGTCTCGTCGACGGCCTCGTAGAGGTGCGTGATGTCCTGGCGGGCGAGCATGACGTGCATGCGCTCGGTGACGTAGGCCGTCTCGAGCCACTCGGCCGTGGGCAGGATGATGTCGGCGGCCTCGGCGCTCATCGTGGTGGGGTACATGTACATGTGCACCACGAGCTCGAAGTTCTTGGCCGCCTCCATGAACTGGTTGGCGCCGCCGAGCATGACGGGCTTGTTGCCCGAGCGGTCGAGCCAGATCTTGGGCTGGTAGGGCTCGCCAGTCTCCAGGGCCTCACGCACCGTGGGGATGTGGGAGGCGAACCAGAAGCCCAGGCCCTTGTGCTCCAGGTAGCCCAGGCGGCGCTGGATGTTCTCGGCGCTCATCTGCACGGGGTGCGGGCCGAACATGCCGAACGGGTGCACCAGGTAGGTGAGGGCCGTGGCCTGCGGGCGCTTCTGGGTGAGGTTGCCGGGACGCTGGATGTTGCCGGTGATGACGTCCAGGATCGTGGCGCCCTGCGCGGCCTGCGCGCTCTGCTCGTACTGGTCGGTCGCCACGCCCAGGCAGATGCCGGAGGCCGGAGAGGCGTCGATGTAGATCTTGATGGCCTCCTCGATCTTGGCGGCGTCGAGCCAGCAGACCTCGGCGGCCTTCTCCAGGGTCCACTCCTCGGCAGACTCCTTGAGGGCGCGGAAGCCCGTGCGGCTCTTCTTGCCGTCGACCTCGAACTCGCCGTCGAGCGCCGGGTCGAGGTTGTCATCCCACGGATAGGGCATCGCGGCGGGGGCGTTGGTCTTCTGGTCCCACACCACGTACTCGTCCTCGCCGCCCAGGCCCAGGTCGCTCGCGCGATACTGGAGCTTGGTCTCCTCGTTGATGAGGTAGGGCAGGTTGGTCCACTTCAGGCAGAAGTCGTAGTCGTAGCCCTCGTTCTCGATGATGTAGCGGATCCACGCGAGCATGAGCGCCACGTCGGTGCCGGGGCGCACGGGCAGCCACACGTCGGCCTTGGACGCGTCGGGCGTGAAGCGCGGGTCGATGACGACCGTCTTGAGGCCCTTGGCGCGCAGGTTGGCCAACGCGCGGCCACCTGAGGCCGGGCAGCTCTGCGAGGGGTCGGTGCCCCACAGCACGTAGGCCTTGGCCACGTTGTCGTCGTAGTAGATCTCCTGCGAGTCGGAGTCGGCGATGGAGTTGTCCACCGTGCCGTTGATGGCAGGCTGGGCATGGTTGCGCGGCAGGTAGCACTGGGCGCAGCCGGGCTCGAAGAAGTTGGACTCGTTGACGCCGGCAAAGCGGATCGGCGAGAAGAACTGCGGGTTACCGCCACCGCCCGTGGTGCACACGAGCTGCATGGAGTCGCCCTTCTCGTCCATCTCCCAGATGGCGTCGGCGATGGTGTTGATGGCCTCCTCCCAGGAGATGCGCTCCCACTGGTTCGAGCCGCGCTCGCCCACGCGCTTCATGGGGTACTTCATGCGGTTGGGGTTGTACAGGGCCTGGATGCCCGCGGCGCCCTTGGCGCACATGCGCCCGTTGGACATGGGGTCGGCCGGGTCACCCTCGAGCGCGACGACGCGCCCGTCACGAACGTGCGCGATCACGCCGCAGTTCTGGATGCACGCGCGGCATGCGGTGTGGACGAGGATCTCCTCGCCCTGGGCCTCTTCGGCCTTGGCGGGATCCACGTTCACGAAGTTGCTGCCCATGGCCAAGGATCCCCCGACCACAGCAGTCGTCGCTGCGGCAGCCTTGAGAAAACCGCGACGCGACAGTACGGTTTGTCCCATAACTCGTTCTCCTCCCTCTCTCTTCTGGTAGTTCCCTCTCCTCGTGCGAATAATCCGCGCCCCGACGCGTCTCATGGACACGTGGTGCGCGAGAAGACCCGCACGCCTAGCTCAACGCGTGAAGAAAGTCCTCGCCCTCCTTCGTCAGGCGCCACCTCCCCCTCCACGCAAGTGCACCAACATCTTCGAGCGCTCCCGTGTAGAACGCCGGGTACACGGTCGGGAATCCCGTCTGGGGGCTCACGTGCAGGGCATCGCCGTCGCCCTTGAGGTACTCGGCGATCTCGTCGCGCGTCCTGCCGTCGGATGTGTCACAGAAGGCCAGCACGTCGGTGAAGACACGCGCGTGCTCGGGCCTGCTGTCGAACAGCCGCTGGATGCGGCTCGACGAGCTGATCGTGGCAAGCAGGCGCTCCCCCGCCGGCGTAGTGGAAAGCAGGTACTCGACCCGTGCGTCCTCGGGAATGGCGTCGTCGTTGCGAAAGTCCTCGCGCGTGCCCTCGTAGGGCTCCCCGTCCACCAAGATGGTCTCGCGCAGGCCGCCGTGACGGACGAGCGCGCCGATCGCGCTGCGGGGGGTCTGCGTGCAGGTGGAGGGACGGTACACGTCGTCAAGCTGGTCGGCGAGCTCGTCATGGGAAAGCGGCTCGCGCGCCGAGGCGAGCGCCGCCGCGAAGAGGCTGCGACTCGCGGGGTTCTTTGCGACCATCTCCTCGAGGTCCTCGAGCTGCCGCTCGATCTGCTCGGCAGCAAGCTGCGCCTCGTCCTGCTCGCCCTCGGGTTGCGCGCCATCAGGCTGCGCGCCCTGCGCGTCCTGCGGATCGCACCCGCACGTAGGCGGCTCGACGGCAGCAGACCCCCCGACGTCGGGAGACTCCAACGCCTCGCCCTTCTCAGTCTCAGAGACGGCCATGGCCCCTCCTCCATCCCTCTCCGGTGCGTGTCATGCACATTCTTGGAATATGGTAGGACCCTCGTGCGGCACTGTCATCGCGCAGGTTGCAGTATGAGCATGGGAAACAGGCATTTACCTGCAGGTATTCCGAGATTGGTCGCCGTCTTGCGCGTATCGTTGCTGCCTCTCACGCAAATTGCAGTACGCGCCCCGCACGCAGGTGCGCGCGTTTTTGAGAGATTAAGCCGCCCGCCGGGGCAAAGATACCGCAGCGGTGCGATTCCCGTGCGCCCGCTCCGTGCTAGACTCAAACGTATGAGTATGGCGCCGGGCATGACGCGCTTGGTGCCAGACGTGACGCGCATGGCGTCACGGACGCGCCGGGCCCAACGCTCAACCGGGCGTGGCGCGAGGGACCAGAAGGACACGGGAGCGGAGTGGCCATGGGAAGCGACATCATCAGTGCGCTCATAAGCATCGTCATCGCCCTGATCGTGGCGATACCTCTGGGGGAGACGCTGCGCAAGCACCCCATCCCCTTCTACGTCGCCGCGCTCGTCCTGGTGGCGGCACACCTCACCTACCGGTATATGGGGGCGTACGTCAAAGGCGCCCAGATGTTCGTCGACATTATGCAGAAGGGGTATCTGCCCTGCGCCTTCCTGGCGATCGTGATGTTCATCGGCGTCATGGGAGAGTCCTCGAAGCTGCGCCATCGCCTGCAGCCGATCCGCGCCGAGCTCTCGATCATCTCGTTTCTGCTCATCCTGAGCCACGTCATCGCGTTTCTGCCAAGCTACCTTCCCAGGCTTGGGCGCATCTTTGCAAACAACACGTCGCTTAGTGTGTCGATCATCGTGGCGATCCTGCTCATCCTCATCTACGCGCTGCTGTCGGTGACGTCGCTGCACATCCTGCGCGTCAAGGTTCCCTACAAGGTGTGGAAGGGCATCCAGCGCATGTCCTACGCCATGGTGGCGCTTCTGTACCTGCACATACTGCTGGCACTGGGGCGCTCGGTCTTTGTCGGCCACGGCTCGGGCAGCGCCGCCTTCGCGCTGGGCGTCTACACCGTGATCGTCGTGGTGTACGCCGTGCTGCGCATTCGCAAGGCACTCGCCGATCGCAAGGCCCACGCGAGCGTGGCCGGCACTGCAACCGGAACAGCCGGGGCACAATGACGAAGCAATTGCGCGAGCCGCGCGGCAAGCCGGCTTTTGTGCCGCAAAACCCCGAGGTTGTACGAACTGGACTGCCGAGTTAAGCAATCACCCTCGAGACCCCCAGGCGGCGGTCTCGAGGGTGATTACGTTTGCGCAGGTCACAGGCCTGTCGGTCTGGACAGAATATCAGGCCCCCAAATCGTGGGGCCAGCTCGGCCTCGTCGCAGATCGCACCTGGGTTGCTAAATCATGCAACCTCAGGGTTTTCTGCCGCGTCAGGCCCCTTTCCACGCAATTTGCCGCCGCAGACGCGATCGGACGGCACGCGACCCGAGGAGCGGAACGAGGCGACGCCGTCAGGCACTAGCCAGGCGCTACATCCGCGCGATGATCGCGTCGGCGTAGGCGTTCGTGCTCACGCAGCCCTCGGTGGAACCGGTGAGGGTGCGCTTGATGTCGTAGGTCACGTCCTTGCCCTCGGCGAGCACCGCGCGCACGGCGTCGAGGATGCGGTCGGCGGCCTCGTCCTCGCCCAAGTGCTGCAGCATCATGACCGCGGAGAGGATCTCGGCCGTGGGATTGGCCTCGTTCTTGCCGGCGTGGCTGGGGGCGCTGCCGTGAACCGGCTCGAAGAGCGCCACGTCCTTGCCGATGTTCGCGCCCGGGGCGATGCCCAGACCGCCCACCAGGCCGGCGCACAGATCGCTCACGATGTCGCCGTAGAGGTTGGGCAGCACCAGCACGTCGAAGTTCTCGGGATGCATGACCAAGCCCATGCAGGTGGCGTCCACGATGCGGTCCTCGAACTCGATGCCCGAGTCCTTGTACTCCTGCGCCACCTCGCGCGCCACGCGCAGGTACAGGCCATCGGTGTGCTTCATGATGTTGGCCTTGTGCACGGCGGTCACCTTGTGGCGCCCGTGCTTGATGGCGTACTCAAAAGCGTAGCGCACGATGCGCTCGCTGCCCGAGACCGAGATGGGCTTGATGGAAATGCCCGAGTCGGGCCTGATCTGGCCCGCGCCGGAGGCGTTCACGTAGTCGATGAGGCCCTTGGCACCCTCGGAGCCCTCCTCGAACTCGATGCCCGCATACAGGTCCTCGGTATTCTCGCGCACGAGCACCAGGTCGATGTCGTCGTAGCGCGCGCCGTTGCCCGGCAGCGTATAGGCCGGGCGCAGATTCACGTAGAGGTCGAGGCGTTTGCGCAGCGCGACGTTGCAGCTGCGGAAGCCATAGCCCACCGGCGTGGTGATGGGACCCTTGATGGCGACCTTGTTCTTGAGGACGGAGTCGAAGACCTGCTCGGGCAGGGGCGTGCCGTACTTCTCCATCACGTCCGCGCCGGCCTCGACCTCCTCCCACGTGATGTCGACGCCCGAGGCGTCAACCACGCGACGCATGGCGTCGCAGATCTCAGGGCCGATGCCATCGCCGGGGATGAGGGTAACCGTATGCTGTGCCATGTGTCTCCTTGGGTCTGGGCGGCTCAGACGCCGCGACTGCCAACAAACGATGTCAACTGCACGCGATGGAGCACGTAAACGGGATGCCGTGCGGTGGCTCGACATCCCGACAAACACCTATCTTGCCTTGCACATGTCGATGATCTGCTGGGCGCGATGCGACAGGGCACCCTTGGACGACTGCGCGTCGAACTTCATGCGGCCCGCAAGCGCGGAGCGGATCTCGGGGGTCACGTCCGCCTGGGCGAACTCGGCGACGGCATCGAGCATCTCGGGGAACTCCGGGTCACCGTGATAGCACTGCAGGGCCTCGTCGAGCAGGGGCCAGACATTCTCCGCCCAGCCGCAGTGCCCTCCCAGCGTCGTGAAGTAGCGAAACGCCGTGAGGCGCAGAAGGCCCGACTCCTCGTCGAACAGGGAGGTCTCCGCCCCGTCGAAGCCCTTCGCCGCAGCGTCCGGATCCACCTTGGCCATCGACGTGAGGGCGTCGAGCGCCTCCCAGCGCGTCTGCGCCTCGGGTCTCTCGATGGCGTCGACCACGTCGTCGACGTACGGCAGAATCACCTGGGGGACCTCGCGCGCAAGCTCGGCGATGACGTGCGCCGCCATCTGCCGGGCCTTGCGATCCCGGCCCGAGAGAAACTCGAGAAGGCGCGGCAGGTTCTTGACCGCCGTGTCGATGTCTGTGCTCGGAGTCTCGTCTTTGTTCGCCATAGGCGGCGTCTCCCCTCTGTTGGCTGGCAACGCAAGCGCCTGACACCGGAATCCCGATGTCAGGCGCGATCACGTTCTTCGTACCTAGAACTGCGGACCTATAACTGCTGCCCAGAACCGCTGCCTAAAACTGCATGCTCGAGCTCATGCCTTTTGCGCGTGAGGGCCCGTCTGTCCGTGCCTATTGTATCCGGTGGCGCGGCAGATCAAACCAAAGGCGCACGATAAGCGCCAAAACAGCAGGAGACCACAGAGGCCACGAGAGGAACGACGCGGCGCTTGCCACGCGACCCTCACCTGCGCCTGCCAAACGCGTCCATGAGCGTGGCCGCGATCCCGCAGAGCAGCCCTCCCACCACCCAGGCGAGCCAGAACCACATGGCGCTCGTGCCCTCGGGCTCGAAGCTGTCGGGGTCGGGGCTCGTCAGCACCGGTACGAACAGAAGCAACAGGCCCACGATGGTCGCGACGATCATGATGACCGCGCAGACCGCCCCCGCCCTCTTGCTGGCGCGCCTGCGCTCGAGCAGGGCCTCGCGGCGCGCCTCGTCTATGGCGGCGCTGGTGATCTCCTCGAGCTCGAGCTCCTCGGCGACGCTTTTGTTGTACTCGGCCAGGTTGGTGCGCCCCAGCAGCATGCCGTAGTGCATGATGTTCCACACGCCCAGGGCGATGAAGAAGAGCAGGAAGAAGTTCGACCACCCCTGGGCCGAGGCCTCGAGCATGAGCATGCAGCCGACGCCCGCGAAGATGAAGGCCAACCCCGCGATGAGGCCGCCGGCAAACGCCTTGCGCGCGGCAGCCTTGTCGTCGTCGGTGTAGAAGTCCTCGACGAAGGGATGCGCCTTCACGAAGGCGGAGTGATCCATGCCCGCAGGCACGAGGAAGGCAAGCCCCGCAAGGACGCCTATGAAGATCATCACGAGCATGAGGATGTCCTCGTCGGCGCCGGCAAAAGGTGCCGCCCCCTCGAAGAGCAGGCCCACGCCGACGAAGGCGATGATGGCGGCGACGCCCGTGGGAACCCGCCACGCCATCTTGCGCTGGTGCTCGTCGTAGCCGCACACGTCGGTGGGAGCGGCGCCTGTGGGCATGGAGCGGGCGGGCTCGGCGGCGCGGCCCGTGAGGTCGCCCTGCACCAGCTCGTCGAGCGTGCAGTCAAAGATCGAGCAGATCTTGAGCAGCTTGTCCATCTCCGGCGAGGCCTTCTCGGCCTCCCACTTGGTCACGGACTGGCGGCTCACGCCCAGCAGCATGGCGAGCTGTTCCTGCGTCATGTTGCGCGTGGCGCGTAGGTGCTGGAGGTTGTCGCGAAAGCTCATAGTGGTCCCTTCGGTACGCCTGCGGATACGGTGGAGCGTGTAGTCGCGGGCACGGGTGGGCGTCCGGCTCGACAGTCCTCGGACGACCCGCCGCGCGCCTCGCGCACCGGCGCTCGTTCGCATCCCAAGTTACCGGCCGCGCCGGGCGCGCTCCACCAACCGCCGGGCTGCATTTTGCCGCGATCCGGTGGCAACCACGCGGCGCCCGCTGGTTGCGAAGCGCAGGTAGGCGGGCATGCAACCGCAAAAGTCGGCTGGACAGGAATCCGCCGGGATCGACCGAGTGAATAGTGGCCGAGTGCAACTATCCGGACATTTTTTGGCTCTTCCGCGTTTTTAGTGGGTAGTACATCCTGACGCCAGCTGCGCCGAGAAGTCCAGGCGACCCAGCCTCAGGAAGATCATCGTCGTGAAGTACCCGACGTTCCTGAAGCCCCTCGACGCCCTCTTGAGCGACTGGATTATCGAGTTCATCCCCTCGAGGAACCCGTTCGTGGCGCGGGCCGAGAACCAGTTCAGCACGCCCTCGCGCTCCTCGCGGATGCTCCTCGCCGCCTTCTTCATCTGCGGCACGTTGGAGTGCATGACCCACGAGAGGGCCCGGTCGAGCCCGGCGGCGGCCTCCTCGCGCGAGGCGCACGAGTACACCGCGCGCACGGCCTCGACCATCGCGCAGGCGCGCGCCGTGAGCAGGTGCTCGGAGGCGAGCGAGGCCCTCTTGTCCGCCTGGCGCTCGGTCAGGTTCTCGGGGCGCTTCAGCCACACGTACTTCGTGCCCCTGAGCAGCCGGCGCTTCTCCTCGCAGCTCTTCGCCTCGGCGCACCTCGTTTTCTCGAGCGCCCTGTTGAGCAGCTGCATCACGTGGAATCGGTCCACGGTCTGGGCCGCCCGCGGCATGGCGTCGGCGCAGCCCAGCGAGTAGGCCGAGGCCATGTCGCGCGTGACCTCGGTTATCGCCGCGCGGTCGCCCCCGCGCGCCTCGAGCTGCTCGCAGAGCCTGCCGGGCGCGCCCTTGTCCCTGCCCTCGGTCACGGCGACGACGCGCCTGCCGTCGAGGTCCGCCATCACCGATATGTATCGCTGGCCGCGGGCGCGGGCGGTGTCGTCGATGCCGACGCGGGTGACGCCCGAGTAGTCGGCTCCCTCCCTCGCCTCGGACACGGCCCTCCCGAGCATCGCCCAGACGCGCGAGTCGGACTCGCGCACCTGGCGCGCGATGGCCGCCGTGGTCATTCCCGACATCGCCATCACGAGGACCTGCGCCTCGAACAGGGCGGTGAAGTGCGAGCCCGGGCGCACCTCCCAGGGCATGCGCACGGTCCTCGGGCCGTGCTCGGGGCAGTCGGCCCGGGGGACGCGGCAGTGGACGACCGTCCTGAACTGCCAGATGTCGAGGTGGCGCCAGGTGCGCTCGCGGGCGTCGTAGACGCCGCAGCGGCCCCCGCACTCCGGGCACGCGACGGCGCTGCCGGGCGCCCTGCCGACCCTGACGTGGAGCTCCTCGTCGCCCGCCTCCGGCGACTCGAACCACACGTCCTCGACCCGCCACTCCGGGCCGAGCCCCATCGAGCGCTCGAAGAGCCTCGCCAGCATCCCCGCCTGGGCGTCCATGTCGCGCACCTCCCGCCTCCGTCCGTCGGCAAGATGATACCGCTCGGGGATGTCGCAGTCACTCGGCTGCAGAAGTGCTACCCACTAGAAATTTCGAAGAGCC
>CAWVLT010000003.1:0-44534 GCA_963930185.1 Coriobacteriia bacterium
AGTACTGCGGGGGCGACCCCGCGGGAGGGCAGGGCGCCGCCGGCCCGCGAGGGGCGCTTGGGGGCCTCTCCCGTATGGGAGGGGCCCTCTTCGCTTTAGTGGGGCCGTCGCTGTTAGACTGCTCAGTCCCAGTTTGCCCGCCGCGGCGCCTCGCCCGCGATGGGCAAGTGACATTCGCCTGCTGATCCCCGCCTGCGCTCCTGGCTTACGGGCGGGGGGCCTGCGACGCGAGCCTCTCCATCTCTCTGTAGAGTAGGGACCCGTTCTCGGTCTCGGTGAACTCCTCTTTGAACAGCGCGTAGAACCTCGTTCGTATGCTCCAGTCCTCGAGGCTGAAGGCACGGTATTCCTCCCGTTGGTCGATGCCGAAGCGGGGAACGAGCGTCGTGGGGATTATGCCGAGGTTGGCTGCGAACTCATAGGTGAAGTACTCGCTGTGGTCCGAGAAGTCGAGGGTCTGCAGACACACGCGTGCGCCTCGACGTTCGAACTGATCGACCATCCCATCCCTTGACCAGGAGCGGTAGATATCTGGCGGCAGGATGAAGGTCTGCCCGTCCAGATCCCGTGTCTTGATACTCCTCATCTCAAAGAACGGATGTTCCCTGGTCATGAGAAGCTTTATCTCCTCGATGGAGATGGGAAACCCCCGGATCCCCTTGGGCAGCTCAGGCCGCTCGGCTCCTTCGAGGTACTCCTTGTAGCCGGCGATGGTTATGTCGTTTCTTCGCTCCTCAAGCGCCTCGATGGTCGAGAGCGGGCCGTTGTCGGTGACGATCTCTATGTGCTTGTAGGGATGGGTCTTGTGGATCGAGCGACGTGCTTTGTAGATCAGGGTCTCGAGCCACGGTAGGTTCGTCGTCGCGATCTTGACCGTGAGGAGATTCTCGGACAGCGAGCTGTACTCGTCTTTCGTCTCGCGCCATGCCTTGAGGAGGCTCTCGGCCGTGATGACGAATCGCTTGCCTCCAGACGCAAGGGCAATGTGCTTGCCGTCGCTCTCTACGAGCTTGCACTCCAGTTCCGCTTCGAGCGAACGGATGTGCTCGACGAGGGTGGGACGCGTGATGAACAGGCGCTTGGCTGCCGCCGAGTAGTTGAGCTCCTGGGCAAGTACGAGGAACTCCTCAAGCTGTCGCGTGTCCATCGTCTTCTGCATCCCCCTGCGCTGACGGCTGGCGTACTACGCCATTACGACCCCTTTGACCCACTGCTGGTACGCACTAGGCTATAAAAAATAATGTATAGCAATCTAATCCAATTCTAGCCTGAAACAAAATGTGTAGCAAGCATGAAGAAAACCCTACCGCTTGTCTCATCGCGTCGGAGGTACCCTCTTGGCGAGGGATTCCCATAAGGCATCAAGAGGAAGGGGCATCATGATGGAACTCGATCGCAGGAGCTTTATCCAGAGTGCGGCTCTCGTGGGGGGTGCCGGGGCGCTGGCATCCGCCGCCTCGCTCGTATCGACCGCAGGGGCGCAGGAGGGCGATCAGGCGTCCGACGAGGCACGGGCGGCCTTCGAGGCCGCGGCTGAGCCGATCGCCCCCGCCGAGCCTCCGGCGAGCTGGGATGAGGAGTACGAGATCGTCGTGGTGGGCTCGGGGGCAGCCGGTGTCAATGCATCGATTCGCCTCGCGCAGGCAGGGTACCAGGTCCTCATGGTCGAGCGCAGCGTCTCGTGCGGCGGCAGCTCGCAGTATTCTTCCATCTTCTCGAACTTCGGCGGGCACAAGCAGGCCGAGGAGGCCCAGTGGGCCTACCCATCCTACCCGTATGACGTGGACAACATCGTCGAGTTCATGCTCGACTGCCAGCAGATGACGGGCGATCCCCAGCTCGTGCGCGCCATGGCGACCGAGGGCCCCAAGTGCATCGACTGGATGATCGAGAAGGCCGGGGCCAAGTGGGTTCCGAGCAACCCCACGCCTGCCGGCACGGGCCTGCTCGAGTGGGAGGGGATGAAGACCGAGACCAACGGCATCAACGTGAACTACTACCCGCTCATCACGCTCGTCGAGCAGGCCCAGGCAGACGGCGTGGAGGTAAGGACCCTCTGCAACGTGGATACCTTGGTCTTCGACGGCGAGGGCGTCGTGGGCGTGAAGGTGTCCCAGGAGGATGGCGAGGAGCTCATTCACGCGACGCGCGGCGTGATCCTGTGTGCTGGCGGCATGGAGGTGAACCGCGCGATGATGGCCAAGTACTCCGCCACGTGCCTGCCGGGCATCGCGAGCGTCGCAACCCCTCCCAACGGCACGGGCGAGTGCATCCGCATGGGTCAGGGCGTCGGGGCGGACCTCGCCGGCTATGACTCGACGGGCGCGTTCGACGGCGGCGTGTGGTGGCGCGACTATGGCGAGTATGACCTGCAGCTCGAGTCGCACATCAACAAGGACGGCAACCAGGTTGTGCGCCAGCCGTGGCTGCGCATCAACAAGCTGGGCGAGCGCGTGCCCTACATCTCCACGCAGGGCCGCAGCTATCCGTACACCACTGAGGCGGATCCCTCCTCGGCCGCTCTGTGCGACACCGCAGGCATCGAGATGGCCCAGCCCGGCGGCAAGACGTACGTGATCTTTGACTCTAAGTACGAGCAGCTCATGCTCGACAACTACTTCGGGCAGATCATCTGCCGCAAGGCGACCATCGTTGCCGAGGACGACCCCTACATCGACCGCGTGCCGGTTGACCTGCGCGACTGGCATACGGGCTTCCAGCAGATGATCGATGCGGGCGCAATCAAGCAATGCGACTCGATCGAGGAGCTCGAGGGTGCGCTCGGCCTGACCGAGGGCATACTCGTCGGCGAGGTGCAGAAGTGGAACGACGCATGCGCGGCCGGCGAGGACTACGCCCCCTCGTACAAGTATCCGCCCGAGTGGCTGCTCGCCATCGACGAGCCGCCGTACTATGGCTGCGCCGTCGGCGGGCACGTGTTCGGCTCCAAGTGCGGTCTGCGCGTGACGCCCACGATGCAGGTGGTGAGCACCGAGGGACGCGTCATCCCCGGGCTGTACGCCGCCTGGCATACGGCGGGCGGCTCGGCGGGCGACGGCAACGCGGCGGGCAAGCCCCTGACGGGCATGTATGCCGACCTCGGTCTGGCGTTCGTGGGCGGCTACATGGCGGCTGGCGGCATCATCGCCGAGGACGGGAAGTCCGAGGGGTAGGCGCATGGCGGCCGAGCAGGTCGACCGATAGCCGATAGGGGCACGACGTCGATGACAGGGCGCCTTTGGATCCGGTATGGTGGACGGATCCGAAGGCGCCCTTTTTGCTTTAGTCTGCCGTAGGCATGTCGGGGGCGCCGGTGTCACGGATGCGCGCCGCCTCATGTCCGGGCGTGCCCTGCGTGCGAGGGAGATGGATGCCATGCATTGCCTGCCAGATCCGCCGTACAAGTCCCAGTGGGGCGAGATGGCGGGGAACGTCGCCGTCATTGTGGAGGGGACCGACCCGGCCAAGGTCCACAACTGGCGGGCCGACGGATACATCGACGGCTACGCGTACCGCCTGTGGTCGCGCAACACCTGCGGGATCACCTGCCTGCAGATGATCCTCATGGCAGACCCTGACCGCTGGCCGTGGCTGCCGTGCAAGGCGGCCCTCGTGGCGCAGGCGATCAGCTGGGGCGTGCTCAAGCCCTTCGACGACGGGTCGATCGGCGGGCTGTATTACGCGCCCTTCGTGGAGTGGGTCGCGCATGACTTCGGGCTGGAGGCGCAGTCGCGACCCGACCTGCCGCTCGACGAGCTGATCGAGCTCGTCGACTCGGGGGAGTGGTACGTCATGGCGTCGGTCTCCTACGAGATACGCGAGCCCGAGCAGGGGGCGACCAAGCGGGGCGGGCACCTCATCCTCGTGTTTCGCACGCAGCGCGTCGAGCCGGCGTGTGACGAGGGGGGCGAGGGCGAGGTCCGCCTCGTCTACCACAATCCCTCGGGCCTGCCGGGCTCGGCCGAGGCCGCGTCGTGCACCAAAGAGCAGTTCGCGGAGTTCTATGCGGGCAGGGGCATCGCCGTGCGCAGGTCGCGGGGCTGAGGCAGGGGCCGTGCGGCGTTCGCGCTGATTTTTCCCGACGTGGGCGCTTCTCCACGGGGTCTGCTACTCTTGCGGCCCTCAAACGCGTACCCTTATACGAATGTGATAGATGACCGGATCGGTTCGCGAACAGAAAGGGCGGAGCCTCATGCGTGTGGGATTCGACAGCCAGAAGTACGTGGAACTGCAGGCACAGCACATCCGCGAGCGGATCGACTCGTTCGGCGGCAAACTGTATCTCGAGTTCGGCGGCAAGCTGTTCGATGACAACCACGCCTCGCGCGTCCTGCCCGGCTTTGAGCCCGACATCAAGATCCGGATGCTCAAGCACCTCATGGACGACGTGGAGATCATCCTGGCCATCAACGCCAACGACATCGAGAAGAGCAAGATGCGCAGCGATCTGGGCATCACCTACGATGACGACGTCCTGCGCCTGCTCGACGTCTTCCAGAGCATGGGCTTCCTGGCCCAGTCGGTGGTGATCACGCGCTATGCGGGGCAGCCGGCCGCCGACGCGTTCAGGCATCGCCTGGCATCGATGGGCGTGAGGTGCTACCGCCACTACCCGATCGCCGGCTACCCGCTCGACATCGACCACATCGTGAGCCCCGAGGGCTTCGGGGCGAACGACTACATCGAGACGACGCGGCCCCTGGTGGTCGTGACGGCTCCCGGCCCCGGTTCGGGCAAGATGGCGACGTGCCTGTCGCAGCTCTATCACGAGCACGAGCGCGGCATCGCCGCCGGCTACGCCAAGTACGAGACCTTCCCGGTGTGGAACCTGCCGCTCAAGCACCCGGTGAACATCGCCTACGAGGCGGCGACGGTCGACCTGGACGACGCCAACATCATCGACCCCTTCCACCTGGAGGCCTACGGCAAGGTGGCGGTCAACTACAACCGCGACGTGGAGACCTTCCCCGTGCTCAAGGCGATGCTCGAGAAGATCGACGGCACGAGCCCCTACAAGTCGCCCACCGACATGGGGGTGAACATGGCGGGCATGGCCATCGTCGACGACGAGGCGGTGCGCGAGGCCGCCTGCATGGAGATCGTGCGCCGCTACTTCCAGACGGCGGTCGAGGTCAAGCGCACGGGCGTGGGCGAGGAGCGGATCCATCGCCTGGAGCTGCTCATGAACCAGGCGGGCGTCAACGCCGACCTGTCGCCCGCGCGCGCCGCGGCGCTCGCCAAGGAGGAGGCCACCGGGGCCCCTGCCGGCGCGCTGGTGCTGCCGGACGGGTCGGTGGTGTGCGGGCGCACCTCCACGCGCCTGGGCGCGGCCTCCTCGCTTCTGCTCAACGCGCTCAAGCAGGTGGCCGGCATCCCCGAGAAGACCTACATCATCTCCGACGAGGCGCTCGAGCCCATCTGCCACCTCAAGACCGAGCACCTGCACAGCAAGAACCCGCGCCTGCACTCCGACGAGATGCTCATCGCCCTGTCCATCAGTTCGGCGACCAACGAGCTCGCCGCCAAGGCCATCGCCTGCGCCGAGCGGCTGCGGGGCTGCGACGCGTTCTTCTCGGTCATCATCTCGGCGGCCGACGAGAAGCTCTATCGCACGCTGGGCATCAACGTGTGCTGCGAACCCAAGTACGAGCGACTGACCTATTACCACAAGTAGTCTCGCCGGCCTGCGTCGCGATCGCGCGGCGTCACGCGCGAGGCGCCGTGCGTGCGGCGCCGCCGGCGTGGGGTTGGGAGGGAGGCCCGATGGGCATGCTGTCGATATCCCCGGTCTCGAGCGCCGACGCGCGCCTGGAGGCCGTCATGGAGAGGTTCGGCCGGCGCGTCGGCGCGACGCCTCCGGGCGTATGCCCGCTGGCCGTGGAGCTCTCGCTGCTCGAGGCCGCGGCCGCACAGACGTGCGGCAAGTGCGTCCCGTGCCGTGACGGCCTGCCGCAGCTCGCGCGCATGCTGCGCCGCGTGGTGGACTGCGAGGCCGACGAGGGCGCCCTGGAGGCGATACGCTCCCTGGCCCAGATGGTGCGCGACGCCTCGGACTGCGCCATCGGCTACGAGGCCGCCGGCGCGCTTCTGGAGGGGCTCGAGCTGTTCGCCGACGAGTACGCCCACCATGTGCGGGAGGGGAGCTGCCGCGAGGGCGTCGGACAGAAGGTTCCCTGCGAGGCGATGTGCCCCGCGCACGTCAACGCGCCCGCCTACATCGCGCTGGTGGGGGAGGGGGACTACGCCGGTGCCGTCAACATGGTCCGCAAGGACAACCCGTTTCCCACCGCCTGCGCGCTCATCTGCGAGCACCCCTGCGAGGGCCGCTGCCGGCGTGCCCTGATAGACGCGCCCGTCAACATACGCGGCATCAAGAAGTTCGCGGTCGACAACGCGCCCGCCGACACGGTGGCGACGCCGCCGCGCGCCTCCGAGACCTCCAGGCGCATCGCGGTGGTGGGCGGAGGCCCCAGCGGGCTCACCTGCGCCTACTTCCTCGCGCTCATGGGGCATTCGGTCGAGGTGTTCGAGGCACGCTCCCAGCTCGGCGGCATGCTGCGCTACGGCATCCCCGCCTACCGCTTCCCGCGCGAGCGCCTCGACGAGGACATCCGCGCGATCCTGGGCGTGGGCGGCATCGAGGTGCATGCGAACGCCCGGGTGGGCGCCTGCGAGATGGGCGAGCTCTCGCGCGACTTCGACGCCGTGTACGTGGCGATCGGCGCCCAGGTGGGCAAGGGCCTGCGCCTGGAGCACGCCGACGCGCCGGGCGTGATGTCGGCGGTCGAGATGCTCGGCGAGATAGGCGAGGGGCGCTACCCGGACTTCAGGGGCAGGCGCGTGGCGGTCATCGGCGGCGGCAACGTCGCCATGGACTGCGCGCGCACCTCGGTGCGCGCCGGCGCCGAGGAGGTGACGGTGGTCTACCGCCGTCGCAGGCAGGACATGACGGCGCTTCCCGCCGAGGTCGAGGGCGCGGTGGAGGAGGGCGTGGCGCTGCGCACGCTCGCCTCTCCAGTCGCCATCGAGGTCGACCAGACGGGCGCCTGCGCCGGCGTGGTGGTGCAGCCCCAGATGATCGGGCCCGTGCGCGGCGGCCGCCCCGTTCCGCTCGACGCGAGCAGGCCCCGTGAGCGCATCGCCGCGGACGTGGTGCTCGTCGCCGTGGGTCAGGACGTCGTGAGCGGCCCCTTCGAGGAGTTCGGCATGAGGGCCGACAGAGGCCGGCTGCTCAGCGACGAGCATCTGCGGGCCGTGGGCCTCGCGGGGGTCTTCGTCGGCGGCGACTGCCAGAGCGGGCCCAAGAGCGCGATCATGGCGATCGGCGCGGGCAAGGTCGCCGCGCGAAACATAGACGAGTACCTTGGCTACCACCACAAGCTCGACTGCGGCGTCGACGTGCCGCCGGCGCGGGCCAACGACCGCACGCCCATGGGGCGCGTGAACATAGAAGAGCGTCCGGCACGCGAGCGGCGGGGCGACTTCGGGGCGGTCGAGGGCCAGATGAGCCTGGAGGAGGCCGTTCAGGAATGCTCCCGCTGCCTGAGGTGCGACCACTTCGGCTGCGGGGTGCTCGAAGGGGGGAGGACGATCTATGCCTAGCATGCCAGCCGGCACCGCGCCCGCAACCGTGCGCGTCACCATCGACGGCACGCCTGTCGTGGTTGACGAGGGCACCTCGATCCTCGAGGCGGCCCGCGGCGCGGGCGTTCGCATACCGACGCTGTGCTACCTCAAGGGGGCGGGCGCCATAGGGTCCTGCCGCGTCTGCGTGGTCGGGGTCGAGGGGCAGGACGCCCTCGTCGCCTCGTGCTCCACGCCGGCGCGCGAGGGCATGGTCGTGCGCACCGACACCCCGCGCGTGCTCCAGGCGCGCAGGACGGCGCTCGACCTCATCATCTCTCGCCATGGCCTTGACTCGACCAGCTACTGCTTCTCATGCGCGCGCAACGGCTCGTGCGAGCTGCAGGACGTGTGCCGCGAGGTCGGCGTGAGCGAGCCGAGCTTTGCCATCGAGCGCACGCGCAGGCCCGTCCTGGACGACAACCCGTTCCTCTCCTACGACCCCAACCTGTGCATCACCTGCCAGCGCTGCGTGGCGGCCTGCAACCGCCTTGCGTGCAACCACTCCCTGACGAGCGGCAAGGCCGGCGTGCGCACCACGATAGACGCGCCGTTCGGGCCCGACTGGGACGTGACGGCCTGCGAGTCGTGCGGGAACTGCGCACAGGCGTGCCCCACCGGCGCGCTCACCGAGAAGCGGACCCGCGCCTGGAGGCCCTGGGAGGTGCGCGAGGTGCGCACCAGCTGCCCGCACTGCGCGGTGGGCTGCCAACTCGACCTGGTGGTGAGAGACGGGCGCGTCGTGGACGCGAAGGGCGCGGACGGACCCTCCAACCACGGCCTTCTGTGCGTGAAGGGACGTTCGGGCAGCTTCGACTTCGTCGACGCGCCCGACCGCCTGCGCACGCCGCTTCTGCGCAACAGGCAGACCGGCGAGCTCGAGCCCGTCAGCTGGGACGAGGCCCTCACGGCCGTCGTCGAGGGGCTCGGCGGCATCAAGGAGCGGCACGGGGGTGACGCCCTGGCCGCATTTGCCTGCTCGCGCTCGACCAACGAGGACATCTACCTGTTCCAGAAGATGGCGCGCGTCGCCTTCCAGACGAACAACGTAGACAACTGCGCACGCGTTTGACACAGCCCCACCGTTGCCGGTCTGGCAACCACGCTTGGCTCCGGGGCCATGACAAACACGATCGCCGACATCACCCAGCAGGCGCAGGTCATCATGCTGGTGGGCAGCAACCCCGAGGAGGCGCACCCGGTCCTGGGCATGCAGATCCGCGCCGCCGTGGAGCGCGGGACGCGCCTCATCGTGGTCGACCCGCGCGAGATCGGCCTCACCAAGATGGCCGACGTCCATCTCAAGCTGCGACCGGGCACCAACGTGGCCTTCGCCAACGGGGTGGTGCACGTCCTCATCTCCGAGGGGCTCATCGACCGGGAGTTCATAGAGGCGCGCACGCAGGGGTTCGACGAGCTCGCGGCCATGGTGGCCGACTACACCCCCGAGCGCGTCGCGACCATCTGCAACGTGGACGCCGCCGACCTGGTGGCCGCGGCGCGCATGTACGGCCGCGCCGAGCGGGCCGCCATCCTGTACTGCCTGGGCGTGACCGAGCACTCCACCGGCACCGACGGCGTGATGGCGCTGTCCAACATCGCCATGGTGAGCGGCAAGATCGGCCGTCCCGGCTGCGGCGTGAACCCCATCCGCGGCCAGAACAACGTGCAGGGCGCCTGCGACATGGGCGCCTCGCCGGTCGACTTCACGGGATACCAGAAGGTGGCCGACCCTGCGGTGATGGAGAAGTTCGAGCGTGCCTGGGGCGTGGGCCTCAACCACCGGGAGGGCATCAAGGCAACCGAGTGCTTCCCGGCCATGGTCGAAGGGCGCATCAAGGGCCTGTTCATCTTCGGCGAGGACCCGGTGCGCACCGACCCCGACACCTCCCACGTCATCCGCGCCCTGGAGTCGCTCGAGTTTCTGGTGGTGGACGACCTGTTCCTCACCGAGACGGCCAGATACGCCGACGTCGTGCTGCCCGGGCGCAGCTACGCGGAGAAGGAGGGGACGTTCACCAACACCGAGCGGCGCGTGCAGCGCGTGCGCAAGGCGGTGGAGGGCCCCGCTGGGGCGTGGCTCGACACGGACATCTTCACCGAGGTCATGAACCGCATGGGATACGCCCAGCCGCGCCTCGCCGCCGCGCAGATCATGGACGAGATCGCATCGCTCACGCCGTCGTACGCGGGGGTGAGCCACGTGCGCCTGGACGACCCGGAGGTGGGCGGCCGCGGCCTGCAGTGGCCCTGCACCGGCCCCGACCATCCCGGCACGCCCATCCTGCACGCCGGGCGGTTCACGCGGGGCTTGGGCCTCTACTCGCCGGCGCCCTACCTGCCTGCCGCCGAGCTGCCCGACGAGGACTACCCGCTCATGCTCACGACCGGCCGGGTACTCTACCAGTACAACGCCTGCGCCATGACCGGGCGCACCGAGGGGCTCAACCGCATGGCGAGCGGCTCGTTCATCGAGATCAACACCTCCGACGCCGAGCGGCTGGGCGTGGCCGACGGCGACGTGGTGCGCGTGAGCTCCCGGCGCGGTTCCGTGCAGACACGTGCGCGCGTGTCGGGCAAGACCTCGCCGGGCGAGACGTGGATGCCGCTGCACTTCCAGGACGGCAACTGCAACTGGCTCACGAACGCCGCGCTCGACCCGGTGGCCAGCGTGCCCGAGTTCAAGGTCTGCGCCGTGCGCGTGGAGCGCGTCTAGGCGCCCGGGGCGGCTCACCCCCTTCGCGCGGGCCCGCCGCCCCTTCTGCCTCCTGCGGCCGGCGGCCTCCCGCCTTTTGCAGGAGGCCTCTTGCCGCCCGAGGGCCGTCCGCCTGAGGACTGCTTGCCCGAGGGTCTCTTGTCGCCCGAGGGCCGCCCTGACGCGGGCGCCCCGTCCGGCCTGCGCGGCGAGTCGCCGGCCGTGCCCTTGGGCCTCGTGGGGCGGATCAGGCACCTGGGGCCGTAGCCGATGAGGTCGGCGCGGCCCGCCCTCTCCAGCGCCTCGCGCACCAGGTCGTAGTTCTTGGGGTCGCGGTACTGGATGAGCGCGCGCTGCAGCGCCTTGCCGTGGGCGCCCTTGGGCACGTAGATCGGCTCCATGGTGCGCGGGTCGACGCCCGTGTAGTACATGCAGGTGGACATCGTGGAGGGCGTGGGGTAGAAGTCCTGCACCTGCTCGGGCATGTAGCCCATGTCGCGCACCGCCTCGGCGAGGCGCACCGCGTCTTTGAGCGTTGAGCCGGGATGGCTGCTCATGAGGTAGGGCACGAGGTACTGCTTGAGGCCGTACTTCCTGTTGATGGCCTCGTACTTGCGCACGAACGCCTGGTATACGTCGTTTCCCGGCTTGCCCATGGCGGCGAGAACGTCATCGGAGACATGCTCGGGGGCGACCTTGAGCTGGCCGCTCACGTGGTGGCGGCACAGCTCCTCCATGAACTCGTCGCTCGCGTCGGCCATCACGTAGTCGAAGCGCACGCCCGACCGCACGAACACCTTCTTCACGTCGGGCAGGGCCCTCAGCTTGCGCAGCAGCTCCACGTAGTCACCATGGTCGGCGTCGAGCATGCGGCAGGGCTTGGGCCACAGGCAACGCCGGTTTGCGCAAGCCCCGCGGGTGAGCTGCTTGGCGCAGGCCGGGTGGCGAAAGTCGGCCGTGGGGCCGCCCACGTCGTGGATGTAGCCCTTGAACTCGGGGTCGCGCGTGAGCAGACGCGCCTCCGCCAGGATCGACTCGTGGCTGCGCGTCTGGACGATGCGGCCCTGGTGGAACGTGAGGGCGCAAAACGAGCATTCCCCGAAGCACCCGCGGTTGGACACCAGGCTGAACTTGACCTCCGCCAGGGCCGGCACCCCGCCGGCCGCGTCGTAGGAGGGATGCCACGTGCGCGCGTAGGGCAGCGCGTACACCTCGTCCATCTCCTGCGTCGAGAGGGGCTCGGCGGGAGGGTTCTGCACGACCCACACCTTGTTGGGGTAGGGCTCGACCAGACGCCCTCCCGTGAAGGGGTCCATGTTGTGGTACTGCACGTTGAAGCTGCGCGCATAGGTGAGCCGGTCCGCCTGCAGCTCGTCCCAGGAGGGGAGCAGCTCGTAGTCGTAGACGTCCTCCAGGCTGCTCGTGCGCCACACCGTGCCGGGCACGTAGGTTATCTGGTCCACGGGAAGCCCGGCGTCCAGCGCCTCGGCCACCTGCACGATGGCGTGCTCGCCCATGCCGTAGAGCAGAAGGTCGGCGCCCGAGTCCAGCAGAATGGAGCGCTTGAGCGCGTCCGACCAGTAGTCGTAGTGCGCCAGGCGCCGAAGGCTCGCCTCGATGCCGCCGATGATGACGGGGGTGTGCTTGAACGTGCGCCTGATCAGGTTGCCGTAGACGACCGTGGCGTGGTTGGGGCGCCTCCCGGCCACGCCGCCCGGGGTGTACGCGTCGGAGTGGCGGCGCTTCTTGTTCACGGTGTAGTGGTTCACCATGGAGTCCATGTTGCCTGACGAGACGAGGAAGCCCAGGCGGGGCTCCCCGAGCACGGCCACGCTGGTCGGGTCGGTCCAGTCGGGCTGGGCGATGAAGCCCACGCGGTACCCGCGCGACTCGAGCAGCCTGGTTATGATCGCGGAGCCGAACGAGGGGTGGTCCACGTAGGCGTCGCCCGACACGTAGACGAAGTCACACTGGTCCCACCCGCGCCTGCGCATGTCGGCCTTGCTTATGGGAAGAAACTCACTCATGGTCGCCCCTTTTGGCTCGTGGATGCCCCCCTGCGGGTGCTCTGCGGGAAATCCCCGCAGGAGAGCCTCGCGGGGCAGTGCCGTGAGAAAGTGTCTCACGTTTTTCGCTGCAGCCGCCCGCGTCGTGGCCCCGGGGCAAAAATCCGGACAAAAGAAGCGGCGTTTTGTCGGAAAAGCGTCCGGATATTTGCCCTCGGCGCGCGATTCTGTCGCGCCGCGCGGCTACGTGGCCAGCCCCAGCAGCCGTTCGCTCGTCTGCGCGATGGTCTCGCGCAGCGGCTCTCCGCGAAGCTCCTCGATGCGCGCGAGCGTCTGCTCGAGCTCGTCGAGCCAGGCACGGCAGGGCAGGGTCGCGTCTCGCTCGGGGGGCTCGTCGGTCTCCAGGAGCAGCCTGTCCTTCGGGATGGTTCTGACGTACGCCCGCCCTCGCTTCGTGGCGAGCATCCGCGGGTTTATCGAGAAGTAGCACCCTGCGCGAATGGCGCGCTGCAGCTCGTCGCTGGAGCACGAGAACCAGTGCATGACGCAGCGGTTTGCGGGCAGGCAGCCGCTTGACTCGAGGACGTCGAGCACGACGTCGGCGGCGCGCACGGCATGAAGCGACAGGAGCTTGCCGGGCGACCGCCCACAGGCGCGCGCGATGCGCCTGAGCGCCGCGAGCTGGGTCTCCCGGGAGTCCTCGTGGCGCGGCCCGAGGTCGAGGCCCACCTCGCCCACGTAGGCAACCTGCGGTGCCAGCTCCTCGAACAGGTCCAGCTGCTCGCCGTCCACGCGCCCGTCGCCGACCCACCAGGGATGCGCGCCCATCCCCAGGCGCACGGAGGCGAGGGGCGGCTCCTCGAGCAGGGCGCGGGCGGCCAGGTAGCCGCGGGGCGTGACCGTGACCGAGAAGGCGCCGACCCCCAGGCAGGCGGCTTCCTCGCAGGTCGCGCGCGGGTTGGGCAGGAAGTCCAGATGACAGTGCATGTCGTAGAGCCGGGCGGGGTTCGTGGCCCCCTCGGGCCTGCCGGCGCGTGCGGCCGGCTCGGCACCGGCGGCGCGCCTGTTCCCACCGGCTTCGGCGACGCGTGCCGCCGCCGCGATCGACGCGCTCACGGCCGGTTCTCCTCTACGCCTGCCAGCTCGCGGATCACCTTGCCGGCGATCATCTGCCCCATGATGGGCGGGAAGAACGAGGCCGTGCCGAGCGGGGCCTTGCGCGCGGGAGGATCCACCTCGCCGGCGCCGACGTCGATGCGGGGCTTCTTTGGCCGCTCGGGGGAGTAGAGCACGTCCATGTGGTCGATCCCCAGCTTGCGGGCCTCGCGGCGCACGGCCGCGCACATGGGGCAGACCGAGGTGTCGAACAGGTCGGCGAAGGCGAGCGTCTCGGGGTGCAGCCTGTTGGCCGCCCCCATGCAGCTTATGTGGCGCAGCCCCCGCTGTTGGGCGATCCGGGCGATGGCAAGCTTCTGCGCGATGGTGTCGATCGCGTCGACCACGTAGTCCACCCGTCCGAGCTCCTCCAGGGCCACATCGAGGGGGACGTGTGCGTTGTCGCAGGTCACGAACATATGGCAGGTGCGCACGCGGGTGCGCGGGCGTATGTCGGCGACCATGTCGCGCATGACGTCGGTCTTCTCTCGCCCGAGCGTGCTGCGGAAGGCGATGGCCTGGCGGTTGATGTTGCTCGGTTCCACGACGTCGCGGTCGACGAGGACCAGCCCGCCCACGCCCCCGCGCGCCAGCGCCTCCACGCAGCTCGACCCCACGCCGCCCAGTCCGTAGACGACCACGACGCTGTCGGCGAGGCGCTCCAGCGCCTCCCGGCCGAACAGAAGCTCGCTGCGCGCGTCATAGGCGTCGCACTCGTATGTGTCGGGCATGTCGCTCCTCCCTCGTTGCCGGTCCGTCCGTTGCCGTGCGCCCCTATGGGTCGAGGCCCCCGCCGACGACCTCTATCTCGGCGATGTCGTCAAAGCTGATGTCACGGCGGACAACGGTGAGCAGCTGGCGCTGCGCGTCGACCTTCGAGACGAGGCCCTCGGTCGTCACGTAGGCCCCGTCGTCGTAGTGGGTCACGCGCACCATGGTGCCGAGCGTAAGGCCCGCCAGGACCTGCGCGATCGCCGCGATCGCCTCCTCGGTAAGCTCCCGCCTCGGCTCGCTCACGCGCTGCTGCCGCAGGATCAGATCATAATACCCCCGAAGCGCGGCGAACGGCATGAACTGGCTGGCCCGGTCGGCATGGGGTCGACCGAAGGGGGCGCCCTCCTCGACCGGGGGCGTGTGGCCTGCCTGGGGGCCCGTCAGCTGCGGCTGGTCATGCATGGTGGCCCCCTATCTGCTCGTTGCGCTCGCGCGCGGTTGCCTTCTCGGTGAGGCTCATGCCCCTGAGCAGGGCGTTCTTTCCGAACTTGCGCTTGACGGCCAGGACGGCCTGCTGCAGGTCATGCTCGCGGGCGCGCTCGCCGAGGTCGGTGAAGAGGTCGACGGTGGCGTACTCGCGCGGCATGAGGCCGCCGAAGCCGATGCTTATGCGCCTGATGCGCCGCGCGGGGTCGACCCGCTCGTCGTAGAGCCCCTCGAGGCGGGAGATGAGCACGCGGTAGGAGTCGGTTCGCTGCGGCAGCCTGCGCGACCCTCCCGCGTGCGGGCCCATGCGGCCGCCGACCGGCTGCGCGCCGTGCTCTCCCACGAAGACCTGCCCGCGTGCGGCGCCGACCTGCCCGTCGTCGGGGGACGAGCCGTCGTCGGGGCGCCCCGCGGATCCGTGGCGGGAGTAGCCGACGTGCAGGGAGACCTGGTCGCACACCAGCCCCTTCTCCGCGAGGTCGAGCGCCAGCGCGTCGACCATCTCCTTGAGCACGACGCGGGCCTCCTCGAAGGTGTAGTCGCTCGGCAGTATCTGGCCGTTCATGAGCGAGTGCGCCTTGGGCTGGTAGTCGTGGATCTGCCGTATGGTGCAGGGCTCGACGCCCCAGGCGTGGTCGATGAGGTACTCCGCGTTGACGCCGAACTCCCGGTAGAGCACCTGCGGCGGCATGAGCGCGACCCCCGCCAGGTCGTGGACACCGTACTTCTCCAGGCGCCGCGCGATGCCCGGGCCGATGTTCCAGATGTCGGTGATGGGCCGGTGGTGCCAGATGGTGCGCCTGAACTCGGCCTCGTCAAGCCATCCGATGCCGTCGTGCGCGTGCTTGGCGCTGACGTCGAGGGCGACCTTCGCCAGGAACAGGTTGGGCCCGATGCCGGCCGTGGCTGGGATGCCCGTCTGCTCGCGCACGGCGCCCATGAGCGTGACGGCGAAGCTGCGGGCGTCGGTCCCGTAGAGGGCCAGGTAGGGCGTCGCGTCGATGAAGCACTCGTCTATCGAGTAGACGTGCACGTCATCGGGGCTGACGTAGCGCAGGTAGGTGGCATAGATCTTGGCCGACACCTCCATGTAGAGGCGCATGCGCGGCTGCGCCATCAGGTACTCGATGCCCTTGGGTATCTCGAACACCCGGCAGCGGTTGCGCACGCCGAGCTTCTTGAGGGCGGGGGAGACGGCCAGGCAGATCGTGGTGGGGCCGCGCGACTCGTCGGCGACCACCAGGTGCGCCTCGAGCGGGTCCAGGCCGCGCTCGACGCACTCGACGGAGGCGTAGAAGCTCTTGAGGTCGATGCACAGGTAGGTGCGCTCGCGACCGTCCGTCTGCGCGCCTGCCCCGTCTGCATCCGCCCGCGTGTTCGGATCCGCGTACGCCATATCGCGCCCCATGCCACCTCCCCGCGTCCGCATGCCATGCCAGCTGCCCAGCAATAGAACATATGTTCGAATCTAGGCGATTGTGACGCTTCTCGCGGCGACTGTCAAGGGGCCGTCTCCGCGAACCGCGCCGGCCGTGGGCCCCAGTCGCGCGACCCGACCGTGCATCGGGCTTTCTCCGCGCCCGCCGGATGCCCGCCAGGCGTCCCTCAGATGCCGGCGTCGAAGGAAAGCAGCCGCCGGTAGCGCTCGCTTGTGCGCGCCAGCTCCTCGGGCGTGCCGTCGAGCGACACCTTGCCGCCCTCGACGAACAGGACGCGGTCCATGAGCGAGACGCCCTGCAGGTGGTGCGTCACCATGATGACGGTCCTGCCGTCGAGCGCCTCGAACATCGTGGTGAGCAGCGCCCGCTCGGTCGCGGGGTCCAGCCCTACGGTGGGCTCGTCGAGAAGCACGACGGGCGTGTCCCTGAGCAGAACGCGGGCAAGCGCTATGCGGTGGCGCTCCCCGCCGGAGAAGCGCGCGCCGTCCTCACCCACCATCGTGTGCAGGCCGTGGGGGAGCCCCTCGACCACGCGGCCCAGCCCCACCTGCTCGAGCGCGCGCATCGCCTGCTGCTCGGTGATGCCGGGGTCGGCGAGGCGCAGGTTGTCGAGCAGGGTGGTGTTGAACAGGTAGGCGCTCTGGCGGATCATGCCCACGCGATCGGCGACGGCCTCGTCGTCGAGCCGGGCAAGGGGAGCCCCGCCCAGCGTCACGTGGCCCCGCGCCGGGACGAGCTCGCCGCGGACGAGCGCGAGCAGCGTGCTTTTGCCCGAGCCGCTGCGTCCCAGGATCGCCGTCTTCTCGCCGGCGCGAAACGCGAGGCTGAGGTCGTGCAGGACGTCCGCGGCCGTGCCCGGGTAGCGATACGTCACGTGCTCCAGGCGCACCTCGAGCGCCCGCGGGCGCTCGCCGGGGCCCGTGGGCGCCTTCGCCTGTGCGCGGGCCCCCTCGGCGGCCTTCGCCTGTGCGGGGACTCCCCTGACGTCCGCGGCCTCGGCGTCACGCCTGCCCGTCCCCGGGGCATCCCCCTCGTCCTCGGGCGGGTTAGGCAGCTCGCCCAGGCGCGCCACGGCGTCGAGGTGCGAGCCTGCCTCCACGGCGGCGGAGCTCAGGGGCGCGAACACGTCGAGCAGGGGAAAGAACCCCAGCACGAAGGCGGCGATCCAGTTGGCGTCGGCCCCCTCGGCGGAGAAGCGCGTCCCCGCCCACAGAAGCAGCGCCGCCGCGACGAGCCCGAAGACGAGCTGCTGCACCACGTCGCGCCGCCGGTCGAAGCGCCGCTGCGCCGCCTGCTGCTCGCGCAGCTCGGCCCTGGCGGCGCGCGACGCCTTCCCGTAGCGCGCGCCCTGCTGGGAGAAGGCCCAGTCGCCTGCGCCGAGGACGTCATCGGTGAGCTGGGCGTAGAGCCGGGAGCGCAGGGCCTTCGTGCGGATCTCGCGCGCGCCGTTCGCCAGCACGCTCACGAGGGGGAGCAGCAGCGTGGTGATGCCGATCGACAGGAACATGCCGGCGGCGAACCACCCGTCGAACAGGCCGAGGGCCAGGGCCAGCAGGGCCCAGATTGCCCAGGCGACGACCGTCGGGAACACGGTGCGCAGGTAGAGGTTCTGGATGTGCCCTATGTCCTGCGCGAGCAGCCCCAGCACCTCCCCGGTGCGTCTGCCCGCCCCACTTCTGCCCGCCGCCTCCAGGCACCGATAGAGGCGCAGCCGCAGGCAAGAAGTCATCCTCAGCACCCAGTCGTGGCTGGCGAGTCGCTCCAGATAGCTGAGCACGGGCTTGCCCGCGCCGAAGACGCGCACCAGGATGAGGGGCAGGTACAGGGCGAACACCGACGCGGGCATCCGCGCGGCTCCGCTGATGGCGTATCCCGCGCTCACCATCAGGGCGCTGGCAAACGTCGCGGCCACCACGCCGAGTGCCAGCGCGAGCGCAAGCGGGCGCCTGTAGCGGGAGAAGTAGGGCCTGACCCAGCCATCCTCCTTCCAGGCGTCGCGCCAGCGACGCCTCGCCGGCCCGACGGGACGTCCCTCTCTCATCGTGACCTCCCGTCTGCCGAAAGCTGCGCCCCGAGGCTGGCGGCGACGCGCGCGAAGGCGCCGTCGGGGTCGGCGGCGAGCTCCCGCGGCGTGCCGACCTGCGCCACGCGGCCCTGCTCGAGCACCACGACCAGGTCCATGTCGCCCATCCAGTGCAGGCGATGCGTGGCGAAGAACACGAGGCGCCCCTCCATGAGGGGGAGCATGCGTTCCTTGAGCTCCATCTCCGTCTCGACGTCCAGGTGCGCCGTGGGCTCGTCGAACAGCAGCACGCGCCGGCCGTCGTCGAGAAACGCGCGGGCCAGCGCTATACGCTGAGCCTGGCCGCCCGACAGGGCCCGCGCGCCCTCGCCTATGGTCGTGTCCATGCCCTGGGGCAGTGAGTCGGCCAGCTCGGCGAGGCCTACCATCTCCATGGCGTGCCGCACCTGGTCGCGGGTGGCGTCGGGACGGTAGAAGGCCACGTTGTCGCGCAGGCTCGCGTGGAACACGTAGGGGCTCTGGGGGATGTAGGTGAGCTGGCCCTGCCAGTCGGGGACGCGCAGGCTGGGGACGTGTGTCCCCTGGACGCTGACGTCGCCGCCCGACGGGGCGACAAACCCGCCGAGCAGCGCGACGAGCGTGCTCTTGCCCGAGCCGCTCGCCCCCACGATCCCCACCTTCATGCGTCCCCGTACGCGCAGGCTGACGCCCGTCAGGGCGTCACGGGACGCGCCGGGGTAGGCGAAGCGCACGTCGCGCAGCTCGACCACGCTGTCGTGCGCCCAGGGAGAGACGAGCACGTCGTGGACGGGCTCCTCGGGTGCCTCGACGACGCGCAGGATGGAGGCGAGCGCGTTCTTGCCGTCGAGGGTGGCGTGGAAGTCCGCGGCGAACTCGCGGATGGGGCGGAAGTACTCGGGCACGAGCAGAAGCGCCGTCAGGGCGGGCAGGAACGCCAGCGTGCCGTCCACGAGTCGAAACCCCATCATGATCGACACGGCGGCCAGCGACAGGGTGGTGAACAGGTCGAGCACCGCGCTCGAGAGCGTGGCGACGCGCAGCGTGCGCATCGTGGCCGCGCGGAAGTCCTCGCTCACCGAGAAGACGCTGCGCCCGTGCTGGCGGGCCCTCCCGAACGACCGCAGCGTCTCGAGGCCGCGCAGCGAGTCCACGAAGTGGTTGGCGAGCACCTGGTAGCGCGCGTGCTGCCTGGCGGCCTCGTCGCGGGCGGTGGAGCCCAGGATCACCATGAACAGGACGATGCAGGGAAAGGCGACCAGAGCGATGACGCCGGAGACCCAGTCGAGCGCGAACAGCGCGATGACGAGCGCCGGCGGTATGGTCATGAGGTCCGCGATCTTGGGCATGAGGAGCGCCATGTAGCTCTCCACCTGGTCGACACCCTCGATGATCGAGGTGGTGAGCGAGCCGGTGCCCTGCTCGCGGGCGAGGGCGGGCCCGACGGCGAAGGCTCTGTCGAGCAGGCGCTCGCGCAGCTCGTCGGCGCGCCGGTAGGCGTAGGCGTCAATGAGCCGGTCGCGCGCCGACCCCACGAGCTGCCGGCCCACGAAGCAGGCGAGAAACGCGGCGACCCACCCCAGCTGCCCCTCGACGGGCAGGCCATGCCACAGGTTCACGATGGCGTGCGACACCGACCAGGCCTGCCCCACGACGAGCAGGGCCTTGGCCAGCGCCGAGGCGACGAGCAGCGCCAGCATGCGCGGCGCGCCCGGGAGGGTGAGGATCGCCTTGTCGAACATGCTCATGCGCACGGCTCCTTGACTGCCGCGACGGGGCGTTCCCGCACGCGAGGGTGGATGCGCACACTCTACCCCAGATCGGGGTGCTAGTGCGCGGGCCCTGCCGATCGGGGCGCGCAGGCGGTGATGCGGACGCGTCCCGTCACACGACGCACACGTCCGCGCTTGCACAAATCGCTCGCGGCGCTACAATGGCCCAGAAGCGCCTCTTGTCCGCCGCGCGCCACGATGGCGTGCATGGCGGGGCACGTGGTCCGGGCACAGCCGGATCTGACCATCGATCGCAGGGGAGACTGACGAGTGAAACTCTAACGACGAATGCAGGCGGGCACTGCGCCCGCAAACGTCAGAGTCGCCGCCGACGCCGCATGCCGTCGTGCGCGGCGACGCTTCGTCGAAAGGCCACTCATGTCCATGACCCTGAACCTCACCCATGTTAGCTATACCTATCCCGGCACCGCCGACCCGGTCCTCGCCGACGTGAGCGTCTCGTTCCCGACGGGGTGGACGGGCATCGTCGGAGACAACGGCTGCGGCAAGTCGACGCTTGCGCGCATAGCCTGCGGCCTGCTGTCCCCTGACTCGGGCGTGGTGCTGCAGCGCCCGTCATTTGCCTATTGCGCGCAGGATGCCGGCGCGGCGCCTGACGAGCTGTTCGACTTTGCCTGCGACTACTCGTCCCAGGCGCAGCTGCTGCGGTCGACGCTTCGCATCGACGACGAGATGTGCTGGCGCTTCGACCAGCTGAGCTGCGGCGAGCAGAAGAAGATCCAGATCGCCGTGGCGCTGTGGCGCGGCGCCGAGCTCCTGGTCGTGGACGAGCCCACCAACCACGTGGACGCCCTCTGTCGCGCCCAGATACGCGAGGCGCTCGCGGCCTACGACGGCGTGGGCCTTCTCATATCGCACGACCGCGAGCTGCTCGATGCCTTGGTGGGCCGCTGCGTGTGCTTCGAGGCGGGTCGCGTCGTAACGAGGCCCGGGACGTACTCCCAGGCACGCGAGCAGGCCCGCCTGGAGTCGCTCGCCACCTCGCGACAGCGCGAGGCGGCGAAGGCCGAGGTGCGAAAGCTCGCCGCGGAGCGCGAGCGGCGACTCGAGGTTGTGGCGCGCAGCGCCTCCAAGCGCAGCGCCCGCAACCTGGACAGGCACGACAGCGACGGTCGCGGCAGGATCGGGCTTGCGATCCTGACCGGCAAGGACGCCGTGGACCCCACGCTGGCCGCGCGCATGGGCGCGCGGGTCGAGCGCGCCCGCGAGGAGCTGGGGTCGCTGCGCGTGGAGAAGCGCTACGAGGGCGACATCTGGCTTGGCGCGCGGCCCCATACGCGCAGGGTGCTGCTGCGCCTGGAGGCGTGCAGGGTGCCCTGCGGTCCCGACCATGAGCTCGAGGTCCCCCAGATCGTGCTGGGCAACGACGAGCACCTGGGCATCTGCGGGCCCAACGGCGCGGGCAAGTCCACGCTGGTGCGCCACATGATGCAGCAGGCCGACCCTGACCTGGGCGTGCTGTACGTGCCCCAGGAGGTGCCGGCGGACGAGGCGCGCCGGCTGCTCGACGACCTGCATGGAATGGCGCCTGACCTGCGGGGCAGGGTCCTGTCGACGGTGGCCCAGCTCGACTCGGACCCCGACCGGATCCTGGCGGGCGACGCCGTGAGCCCGGGCGAGCTGCGCAAGCTCATGATCGCCCGCGGGGTGCTCGAGTCCCCCGCGCTGGTGGTCATGGACGAGCCGACCAACCACCTCGACATCCACTCGACCGAGGCGCTCGAGCGGGCACTGGCCGCCTATCCGGGGGCGCTCGTGCTCGTGACCCACGACGCGACGTTCCTCGACGCCACGTGCGACAAAAGGCTGGTGCTCGAGCGCCGCTCTGGCGCGACCGCCTGTCACCTCGAGGACCGCGACGGCAATCGGCTGTAGGGCCGTCTGCCACCGATGCGTCTCGACGGCCGCGATGACGCAGGGCGGCGCGGGGCCGGACCGTCAAGGGGGGTTCGCCTCCGGGGATTTTGGGTATCACAACTGAATAGGGACATGCGTGGTTTTGGTCATGCACGCTTTTGGACCTGCGCGGCTTTGGGCATGCGTGGCTGCTGGGCGTGCGCGGGCATGCGGGAGAGGGACGGTGATAGCGTATGGCAGGTGATGCCTTTTCCGGCACGGCGGTGGTTCCCGACCTCGTGCTGGTGAGCGACGTCGTGCCCGACGTCATCCAGGAGATCCGCTACTACTCGACGTACAACTTCCTCGGCCGGCGCGTCGCGGGCTATCTCGAGCCCTGTGCCCTGCTCGCGCGGCCGGCGGCGCAGGCGCTGCGCGCGGCGAGCGACGAGTTCGTGCGGCTGGGGTACCGCATCAAGGTGTTCGACGCCTATCGGCCCCAGCGCGCCGTCGATGACTTCGTCGCCTGGGCGCGCGACCTCTCCGACCAGCGGATGAAGCCGGTGTTCTACCCGGGCGTCGACAAGTCCGAGCTGTTCGAGCGCGGCTACATAGCCGCCCGTTCCGCCCACTCGCGCGGCGGGTGCCTAGACATGACGCTGCTCGACGCGGCGAGCGGCCGGGAGGTGGACATGGGCTCGCCGTTCGACTTCTTCGGCGAGGTGTCGCACGGCGACTACGCCGGTCTCGCGCCCGAGCAGCTCGCCAACCGCGCCCTTCTGCGCGACGTCATGGTGCGCCACGGGTTCGTCCCCTACGCCGAGGAGTGGTGGCACTTCACGCTGGCCGACGAGCCCTATCCCGACACGTGCTTCGACGTGCCGGTGAGCTCGCGCGGCTGCGGCGCGTAGTGGCCGCAGGCGACGCCCAGGCGGGTGACGCGTCCCGTGGCGGGCGTGTGAGACGCCCCGCGCGCGGTGGCTGCGCCCTGCGCTCGTCCGGGAAAAGTGCTATTGTCGTCTCCCGTCATATCCCATGACATGTCTATTGCCTATTGGCGTATCTGACACGACATATCCGACACGAGAGAGGGCATGCGCATGTACGGCATTCGAGAGGTTCTGCTCCACCAGGAGCGCGGCGACTATTCGGAGCACCTGAGCGACGAGGGCTTCGTGCTCGACTGCTCCATGGGGACCAACCCCTACGGCACGCCCCCTCTCACCCTGTCGCAGGACGTCCTCGACCACCTGTCGCTCTACCCGCACTCCGACGCCGAGCTCATCCAGGCGGTTCGCGAGCGCTTCGCCGATGTCCTGGACATCGCCGACGGCATGATCGACTTCTCCTGCGGCTCGGTGGGCGTGTGCCTCGCCCTGAACCGCATGTGCCTGGAGAAGGGCAAGGACGTCGTCTGCATGGCGCCCACCTTCACGGCCGTGACTGACGACATGGTGACCTACGAGCCGACGTTCAACCGCGTGTACCTGCACGCCGAGTCCAACTATGCCTTTGACGCCGACGAGCTCATCGCGGTGATCGAGGGCCATCCCGGCGCGTTCGTCTACGTGGACAACCCCAACAACCCCACCGGCCAGGTGTTCCCGCTGGCGGAGGTTCGCCGCGTGGTTGACGCCGCGCGCGCGGCTGGCTCGTTCGTCGTGATGGACGAGGCGTACGGCGACTACATGGATGACAGCCAGTCGGCGCTGAACCTGGTGGCCGACCACGACAACCTCGCCGTGGTGCGCACGTTCTCCAAGGGCTTCGGCGAGGCGGGCGTGCGTCTGGGCTACTGCATCGCCCAGCCCCAGGTCATGGACGCGTTCCACAAGGTGAACACGCCGTTTGCCAAGAGCTCGATCGCAAACGAGTTCGCGCTGCAGTCCATGTGTGGCGGCTGGGCGCGCAAGACCCGCGAGCGCGTGATGCAGGACAAGCCGCGCCTGCTCGAGACGCTCGCCGGGTGCGAGAACCTGCGCGTCGCCGTGACCGACCCGGGCGTGTCCATCTCGATGATCTACGTGGAGGACGCCTCGGTCAACCTGGAGAAGGTGTTCTTGCAGGCGGGCATCCGCACGGTGACCTGCGCGGGCTACGACGGCCTGGGGGCGAACGCCGTGCGCCTGAACCTGCACAGCGACATTGACACGCTGTGCGAGCTCGTCGCCAAGGCTGACGCCCTGCTGGGATAGGCATTGCGTGCTATTGAGGTCGTTGTGCTGTGTGGCCGGACGTGCTGACGGGAAGGAAGGGACGTGTATGGGCATCTACCTCAACCCTGGAGCCAAGGCGCTGCAGCAGGGCCGCAATTCGCGCATCTACGTGGACAAGAGCATGCTCATTGCCCGGCTCAATGCCGTCATCGACACCGAGAGCCGCTTTGTCTGCGTGAGCCGCCCGAGGCGCTTCGGCAAGTCGATGGCCGCCAACATGGTGAGTGCCTACTACGACCGCACGGTCGACGGCGCCGCCGAGTTCGAGGGCCTCGCCATAGCCGGCGACCCCTCGTTCGACGCGCACCGCAACCGCCACGACGTGCTCAAGGTCAACATGCAGGAGTTCCTGAGTGCCGAGCCGGACGTGGAGAGGATGGTCACGAGGCTCGAGGCCGATCTGCTGTTCGACCTGCTCGAGGCTCATCCCGACGTGCGCCTGCGCGATGCCAACAGCCTGATTCGCACTCTCGATGACATCTTCGCCCAGACGGGTCAGCAGTTCGTCATCGTCATCGACGAGTGGGACTGCGTCATGCGCGAGCACCGCGACGACCAGCGGGGACAGAGGGCCTACCTCGACTTCCTGCGCGCCTGGCTCAAGGACAAGCCCTACGTCGCCCTGTGCTACATGACCGGCATCCTGCCCATCAAGAAGTACGGCAGCCACTCGGCCCTCAACATGTTCGACGAGTACAGCATGACAACACCTGACGAGATGGCGCCCTTCATGGGCTTCACCGAGGGCGAGGTGCGTGTCCTGTGCGACACGTGGGGGCGCGACTTTGGCGAGTGCAAGGCATGGTATGACGGGTATCTTCTGTCTGGCGTCGGTAGCGTCTATAGCCCGCGCTCGGTGGTGCGTGCCATGGAGACGGGACGCTTCGGCAGCTACTGGAGCAGGACCGAGACCTACGAGGCCTTGCGCCGCTACATCGACCTCGACATGGATGGGCTGCACGGCAAGGTCGTTGAGCTGATGGCAGGTGGTCACGTGCCCGTTGACACCGCCACGTATGCCAACGACATGACGACCTTTGCCCGTGCGGATGACGTTCTCACGCTACTCATCCACCTGGGCTATCTCGGCTATGACCAGCAGCGTGGCGAGGCGTTCGTTCCCAACCGCGAGGTGATGGAAGAGTATGCGAGTTCGGTGGCCGACGGAGGCTGGGACGAGGTCGCCCGCTCGGTTGCCGACTCGGAACGCCTGCTTGACGCGCTGCTCGCGGGAGACGCCGACGCCGTGGCCGCCGGCGTCGAGCGGGCCCACGAGGACGCCGCCAGCGTCATTGCCTACAACGACGAGAACTCCCTGGCCTGTACGCTGCGTCTGGCGTTCTTCTCTGCCCAGCGCCGCTATCGGATCGTGCGCGAAGCACCGGCGGGTAAGGGGTATGCCGACCTCATCCTTACGCCTCTTGCCTCGAGACCTGATCTTCCGGGCGTGGTCATCGAGCTCAAGTGGGGCTTATCGCCCGAGGCGGCTGTCGAGCAGATCCGGGAGCGTGGGTATCATCGGGCGCTTGCGGGTGCGTCGGGCTCCGGCGAGGTCGTGCTTGCCGGTGTTTCCTATGATCCTAAATCCAAACGGCACGCATGCAAGATCGAGAGGTGCAGGGTGCGTGCCTGAGGCTGCGAAGGCTGAGGTCGTCTTCTGCCTGGGCGGCTTCTGCATGCCTCCCCGCCGGATTCGCTAACAACAATCGGATTCTGATTGTTACGATCGTGGTCTCAAACTGCCTGCTATGCGTGGATTTTTGTTGCAAAATCCGTGACGTGCGCGTAATATTCCCCGCATTGCCCGCAGACCGTGGCGCAGCGCTGCGGCCGCGGGCATGCGGCGGGGCCGTGCGGTGAGGCGCGGCGCTGCCGGGAATCTATCGTCGTGCGTGTCAACGGAAGGGAAGGCCATCATGACCGATGTGGTCGAGAATCCCGCGGCGCAGGGTGCGTCGGCGGGGCAGGGGAGGCCGGTTGAGGCCAAGCCGCAGGGCAAGATCAGCGCAGGCAACGTATTCAAGTTCGCGGGCGCCTTCGTGGCGTTCATGATCGGCTCGGGCTATGCGTCGGGCCAGGAGATCCTGCAGTTCTTCACTGCGTACGGGCTGTGGTCCGTGGGCGGCCTGATCATCGCCCTGGTGCTGTTCTCGTGGCTGGGCAAGGTGCTCATGAACTACGGCTACCGCCACAACGAGCTCACGCCCGAGACTATGCCCGACACGAGCTTCCGCTACTACTGCGGCAAGTACTTCGGGACGTTCCTTGCCTGGTTCATCCCCGTGTTCCTCTTCCTCGTCTGCGTGGTCATGACCTCGGGCGCCGGCGCAACGCTGGCCCAGTACTTCGGCCTTCCCACCTGGGTCGGCGCACTTGCCATGTGCGTCCTGGTGTTCGTGACCAACCTGTTTGGGTTCAAGCGCATCGTCAACATCGTGGGCGCCCTGGGGCCGCTCACCATCATCTTCTCCATCTTCATCGCCATCTGGGCCATCGCGTCGAACCCCGAGGGCCTGGCCCACGTGACCGAGCACGCCGACGTGTTCGCCACCATGGCCAACGCCACCAACGGGGCTCCCTTGTGGGCGCTCGCCGGCACGCTGTACGTCGCCTACAACATGACCGGCTCGGTGCCGTTCCTCACGCAGACCGGCGCCACCGCAAACTCCGCGCGCGAGGCCAAGTGGGGCGCGCTGGTGGGCGGCATCCTGTTCATCGCCGCCGGCCTGCTCATGAACCTGGCGCTTCTGTGCTACATCGAGGACGTGGCGCAGCTCGAGGTCCCCACGCTGTTCCTGTCGGACCTCATCAGCCCGGTGCTGAGCGTGATCTTCGCCATCATCCTGCTTGACGAGATCTACTCCACCGCCGCTCCCATGATGTGGACCTCCGTGAACCGCTTCGCCCCCGAGGGTACCAAGCGCAACAAGATCGTCCTGGCCGCCTTCTCGGTGGTGCTGCTGGCCATCGTCCTGAGCCCGCTGCAGTACAGCCAGCTACTCGGCATCGTGTATCCCTACACCGGCTACATCGGCATCATCTTCATCATCTGCGTCGTGGTGCGCCAGTGCATCGAGTTCTATAACCGCAAGAAGGGCCTGCCCATCGAGACGCCTCTCATCTTCAAGCAGAAGTAGAGGTGCAGAAAGGCAGACAGTCACGCTCTACTCAAGGGTTACTGTTTGTGATATGATTGCCGGCATGCAGCTTCCTCGCAGCCGTGAGGGGCGCATGCGGGAGACGGGGCCGCGCGGGCTGGTCGGATGACCGTCCGCGCGGCCCTTCTCGTTGGATGCGCGTCCGGGCGGTGCGAATCGACGCCGCTGGCCGGTCGCGCTTGCGTTCATGCCGATCGCCCTGTCGCGGACTGCTACCATGATGCGCGTTGTGACTTGCCGTCGGCCGCGCGAAGCCGTCGTGGCCACGCCGGGGCGTGCCCCGCGCGCCGCACAGAGAAGGAGGCCTGCGCATGAAGACCGTTGCCCTCGTGGGAACCTTTGACACGAAGGGGGAGGAGTTCGCCTACGTCAGCTCGCGCCTGAAGCAGCTCGGGGTGGGCGTGCTCTCCATCCACTGCGGGGTGTTCGAACCCAAGATGGTGCCCGACATCTCCAACGAGGAGGTCGCCCGCGCCGCGGGCGTGGAGCTGGCGGAGCTGGAGCACAGGCACGACCGCGCCCTCGCCACCGCGGCCATGACGCGCGGCGTGGAGCAGCTGCTGCCCGCCCTGTACGCCGAGGGGCGCCTTGACGGCGTCTTCTCCATGGGCGGCTCGGGCGGCACCACCATCGCAACCGCCGGCATGCGCAGGCTGCCCGTCGGCGTGCCCAAGGTCATGGTGTCCACGATGGCGTCGGGCGACACCTCTCCCTACGTGGGGGCGTCTGACATCGCCATGTTCCCCTCGATCGTCGACGTCGCGGGTATCAACAGCTTCTCGCGGACCATCTTCAACAACGCCATCGCCGCCATGGTGGGGATGCTCGAACATCAGGCCCCCAAGGAGCAGGACGACAAGCCCCTGGTCGCGGCCACGATGTTCGGCGTCACCACGCCTGCCGTCACCAAGGCGCAGGAGTACCTGGAGTCTCAGGGCTACGAGGTGCTGGTGTTCCATGCTACGGGCACGGGCGGCAGGTGCATGGAGTCGCTCGTGCGCGGGGGCTTCTTCAAGGGCGTGCTCGATCTCACCACGACCGAGTGGTGCGACGAGATCGTCGGCGGCGTGCTCGCCGCGGGCCCCGAACGATGCGAGGCCGCCGCGCTCTGCGGCGTCCCCACGGTCATCAGCGTCGGCGCCCTGGACATGGTGAACTTCGGGCCGTGGGACACGGTGCCCGAGCAGTTCCGCGATCGCAACCTCTACAAGCACAACCCCACGGTCACGCTCATGCGCACCACCGAGCAGGAATGCCGCCGGATCGCCGAGGCCATCGCCTCGAAGGTCAACAAGTCGTGCGGGCCGTGCGTCTGCATGCTGCCCATGGGCGGCGTGTCGATGATCGACGCGCCCGGCCAGCCGTTCTGGGGCCCGCGGGAGGACGCCGTCCTGTTCGAGACGCTCGAACACGAGATCTCGCCTGACGCCGCCGAGGTCATCAAGGTCGACGCCCACATCAACGACGACGAGTTCGCCCTCGCCGCCGCCCGCAAGCTCGTCGAGCTCATGGAGGCCGACGAGAGGGCCGGGGCTGACGCGACGGCCGGGAAGTAGGAGGGGCACGACGGCCCTCGCGCCGATGGCGGCGGGAGGGCCGAACCATAAAGGATGGCCGCCGGCCGCCGATAGGCAACGGTCGCGGCCCTGCGGGCGGTCGCGCGCACCGCATCGTGCGCATCGAGGCGACCGCCCCGCCGAAGCATTGGAGGAAGAACATGCTTGACCTGTCACGCGAAGAGATCCTCGCCCGCTTCCGCGCCTCGTTGGCCCAGGGCAACATCCTGCTGGGCGTGGGTGCCGGCACCGGCATCACCGCCAAGTCGGCCGAGGCTGGCGGCGCCGACATCTTCGTCATCTACAACTCGGGCCGCTTCCGCATGGCCGGGCGCGGCTCGCTTGCCGGCCTTCTGGCCTACGGCGACGCGAATCAGATCGTCGTGGACATGGGTGCCGAGGTGCTCCCTGTCGTGAAGGACACGCCCGTCCTCGCCGGCGTGAACGGCACCGACCCCTTCCGCGTGATGCCCAAGTTCTTGGCCCAGCTCAAGGAGCAGGGCTTCAACGGCGTGCAGAACTTCCCCACGGTGGGCCTCATCGACGGCGTGTTCCGCAAGAACCTCGAGGAGACCGGCATGGGCTACGGCCTGGAGGTCCAGATGATCGCCGAGGCCCACAAGCTCGACATGCTCACCTGTCCCTACGTCTTCGACGAGGAGCAGGCCATCGCCATGACCAAGGCGGGCGCCGACATCATCGTGGCCCACATGGGCCTCACCACCGGCGGCACCATCGGCGCCGAGACCGCGCGCACACTCGACGACTGCGTCGAGATCATCTCGGGCATCGTCAAGGTGGTCAAGGAGATCAACCCCGACGCCATGGTCATCTGCCACGGCGGCCCCATCTCCGAGCCCAAGGACGCCGCCTACGTCATCGAGCACGTGCCCGGCATCGACGGCTTCTTCGGCGCCACCTCCATCGAGCGCCTGGCTGCCGAGCGCGGCATCAAGGCGCAGACCGAGGCGTTTAAGGCCATCAGGAAGTAGGCATTCCCGCGTCCTGGTTTGCGCGAAGGCCTGCTGGCTCGTCGTGAGAGGTCGCACGGGACGGAGATAATCAACATCGCCAGATACTCTTGGCCTGAAAATTCGGTTTTGCACTCTGACGTGCACGCATTGCGCCTAAGGTTTTCAGATTGGTGTTACGAGACCTGCGTTTTTGCAATTGACACGAGAATTCGTAACACAAATTATGGCAGGAGGCATGCAGGGGGCGCTGATGGGACGAGCAGGGTGATCGTCCTGGGTGCAAAACCGAACTGAGAGACCGAGGTGCGCGCAAATTGGTACGCGCTCTTCTTGAGAGGACGCCCGATGGGCCATCCGTGCGGGTGTCCCCGTGTGAGACGGACATCAAAAAGGCCCGGTGAACCAAATCTTGCTTGGTTCACCGGGCCTTGTCATGCGCTGGCTGGCATCACTTGCCCGTTTTGGTGTCGGAGCGATTGCGATTGCCGGAGCAGCGCGTCGCTCCTGCCGTCCGGCTAGTCCGCTGCAACCTCGGTGCTAGTTTTCTCTTCGGCCTCCTCGCGCTGCTCGACGTAGCCCTGCAGCGCGTAGAGCGTGATGTCGGAGCGGTTGATGACGCCCACCACGTGGCCGTTCTCCAGGACGGCGACCTTCTTGAGGTGGTTCTCGCCCAGGACGCGGCAGACCTCGGAGAGGTCGGCGTGCACGTCCACGCCGATGACGCCCTTGGAGCCGATCTCCCGCGCCGGCGCCTTCATCAGGGCGTCGAGCTTCTCGGCGAAGCTCTCGCCGGCGGGGTTGTTGTTGAGCGTGTAGTTGATCATGACGATCGGGTCGGTCACGGTCTGCGAGCGCTTGGACAGGTAGCGCATCACGTCGCCGTCGGAGACGAAGCCGATGGCCTCGCCGGTCTTCTCGTCGACCAGCGGCGCGGCGCTGATGTGCTTGTCCACGAACAGGCGCACGGCGTCGAGCACCGAGGCGCTGGCGGGCAGCGTGTACACGTCGGTCTTCATGACCGACTCGAGGATGCCGCGACGCAGGTTGCCCGGATCCGCCTTGGCGGTGTCGCCCTGCTTGTCCCTGACCAGCAGCACCACGAGCAGCAGGCCGACGGCGCACATGATGGTGGACACGAGGAACGCCATGTTGGTGCCGTGGATGCTGGCGTGCAGCTGGTCCATGGTCGCAAGCGACGAGTTGGTGACGGCGGTGGACACCGACACGATGACGGCGGTGCCCAGCGAGCCGGCCACCTGGCGGAACGTGTTGCTCACCGAGGTCCCGTGGTTGATGAGGCGATCGTCGAGCGCGTTCATGCCCCAGGTGTTGATGGGCATGTTCACGAGCGACATGGAGAACATGCGCACTGTGTAGATGAGCGTGATGAAGCCGATGGTGGTGGAGTCGGTGAAGAACACGAACGCGACCGAGGAGAGCGTGAGCAGGCCGGTGCCCACGATGCTGAGCATGCGCGGGCCGTGCTTGTCGAAGAGCCTGCCGGCCACGATGCCCATGAGGCCCATGACCAGGGCGCCGGGCAGCATGGCCAGGCCCGAAGCGGTGGCGGAGAACCCGCGCAGCGACTGCAGGTAGATGGGCACTAGGATGCTCGCGGCCATAAGGGCGGCCTGGATGAGCATGCCGATGACGGTGGAGATGAGGAACTTGCGGTTGGCAAGCACGCGCACCTGCAGCATGGGCTGGTCCATGTGCAGCTGGCGGTGGAAGAAGAACACCAGGGTCACCACGCCGATGACGGCAGCGACGATGGCGGGGATGCTGACGCCTTCGGAGCCGATGATCGACAGGCCGTACAGCAGCGCGCCGAAGCCCACCGAGGACAGGATGACCGAGGGGATGTCGAGCTTGGCGTCCTTGTTGGTGCCCACGCCACGCTCGAGCAGGAAGAACGCCAGGACGACCATGAGGGCGGCGAGGCCGGTGATGATGTAGAACAGGTCGCGCCAGCTGGCCTGGTCGATGACGAAGCCCGCGGCGGTGGGGCCGATGGCCGGCGCGAAGGCGATGACGATGCCGAACAGCCCCATGGCGCTGCCGCGCTTCTCGACAGGGAAGGTGCGCAGCAGGACGACGGACACGAGCGGCATCATGACGCCCTCGCCGGCGGCCTGCACCAGGCGGCCGAGCAGCAGGATGGCGAAGTTGGGGGCGATGCCCGCCATGAGCGTGCCCAGGGCGAAGGTCCCCATGGCCGAGAGGAACAGGTTGCGCACGGAGAAGCGGTCGATGAGAAACGCCGTGATCGGGATCATGATCGCGTTCACGAGCGTGAAGCCGGTGGTCAGCCACTGCGCCGTGGTGGCGTCGACGCTCATCTCGGTCATGATGCTGGGCAGCGCCGGCGTCACGAGCGTCTGGTTGAGCACGGCCACGAACGTGCCGAACACCATCACGATCAGCGTTGCTATCTGTCTGCGAGTCAGTCCCATGCGCTCTCCCGTCTTGCGGCCGTGCGGCAAAAAGCCTCCGCCGCCGCTCCCGTCGCTGGTCGCGCGCGGAGATGGCTGCGGAAGCGTTTGTGTCGCTGTGTCAAAATATACACTTAGTGTAAACTTCGCCAAAGTGAATGAAAAGACATTTCGTCAACCTATACTTACGCGTGCATTGAAACGCCACATCGCGAGGCCGCCGCTTGGTGGCGTCGCTTTAGGATCGTCGCATAGGGAAGGGCGGTACGGCTGTTGGCCAGCGCGGATGAGGAGATACGCGATGACGCGTCGAAGGCGTCGCCGGCCCTTGGGCTGCGCGACTACAAGAAGCGCCGCATGCGCCTCGAGATCGAGCGGCAGGCGCTGCGCCTGGTGATCGAGCACGGCTATGACCAGGTCACGGTCGAGGACATCTGCTCTGCCGCCGAGATATCCAAGAAGACGTTCTTCAACTACTTCCCGTCCAAGATCGCGGCGCTCATGGGCTTCAGGAACCTCCCGGACGCGGAGGAGATCGTGGCGCTGCTCGAGGGCCGCCAAGGAGACGGCGACTACTTCGACGTGGTGGCGCGCCTCATGGGCTCGCGCATGTCGCTTGACGATGACGACGACGTGACGCGCCTGCGCGCCGAGGTGATGCGCCTCGTCCCCCAGCTGTTCTTTCACGGGCAGAAGGAGCTCTTCTCCGCTCACGGGGTGCTGGTCCAGGCGGTGGGCGGCTATCTGGAGCGCCACCCGCAGGAGCGCATCCTCGAGGACCTGTCGCCGGAGAGGGAGGCGTTCATCGCGTCCTCTGCCGCGATCGACATCGCCCGCATCCAGGCCATGATGCAGGCGTGCGGGGGAGAGCGCTGCGAGGTCGGCGACGCCAGGAGGCTGCTCGCCGCCTATCTCGACCCGCAGGGCCACGTGCGCCCCTGACGCGCTTGTGTGGCCCTGAACGGCGCGGCGTCGCGAACGGGGCGCGGCTTGCGTCCCTCGGCGTCACATGTCGCCGCCTGATGGAGCGCGTGGCAATGAACGCTCACCCTGAAGTTGAACAAAAGCGCCATGGCACGTTGGATGTTGACGCGCGTCTGCGCATCATCGAAACTGCTCCCCTGCGTTTTGCCGCCCCGTGCCGTCGCGCCGTGACGTGCGCGTGGCGCCGCGACGCGCGTTGTCCGAGGCGCACTGCCTGAGAAGCGTATACAAGAGGAGTGGGAATGAGTCTGAAGAAGTACATCGCCGAGTTTATCGGCACGCTCGTGCTGGTGCTCATCGGCTGTGGCGTGGCTGCCGTCACGGGCTGCAGCGGTGCCGCCGACAGCTCGTACGTGCTGACGGCCCTCGCCTTTGGTGGCACCATCATCGTGATGGCGTACTCCATCGGCATCGTGTCGGGCTGCCACATCAACCCGGCCGTCTCGCTGGGCGTCGCCCTGGCTGGCCGCATGTCCTGGGCGGACTTCGTGGGCTATGTCGTGGCCCAGTTCCTCGGCGGCCTTGCCGGCGCCGGCATCCTGCTGTACCTCACCGGCGGCGACCTGGGCCTGGGCGCCAACCACGTCTTTGACGGCAGCGTCGTCAAGTCGCTGGTCATCGAGGCCGTTCTTACCTTCATCTTCGTGATCGCCGTGCTGGGTGTCACCAGCAAGAAGGAGAACGGCGCCATCGCCGGCCTGGCCATTGGCGGTGCCCTCACCTTGGTGCACCTCATGGGCATCTACTTCACCGGTACCTCGGTGAACCCTGCCCGTTCCTTTGGTCCCGCCCTGCTCACCGGCGGCCAGTCGCTGGCCGAGGTGTGGGTGTTCATCGTGGGCCCGCTGATCGGCGCCGCCCTCGCCGGCGTCGTGTTCAACGCCCTCATCAAGAAGGATGCCGACGCCCAGGCGTAAAACGGTGCTGCCCGGGCGTGGTGCCGGGGCGTGACCGATTTGTGACCGAAGCCCAAGGGCCGCCCATCCCGCACTGTCGCGGGGTGGGCGGCTTTTTTAATGCGGCCGCCCGGGATCAGGGCCACCAAGGCGGCCGGGTCGGGGTATGCTTTGCGGCAGACCTAAGCACGGACTTATCGTCGGATGGGGACACACCATGCAGCATGAGCACCAAGACGCGTGTCAGGATGGGGGACGCCCTGTCGGCCCAGGGCGGCCCGAGACGTCGGGCTCGCCGCAGGCGCCGGGTCTGCCGGAGTTTCTTCTCGACCTCCTACGCGAGCAGTACGCGGCGGACGACGTCACTCGTATCCTTGAGGGCTTTGCCTGCGAGCGGCCAGTGACGCTGCGGGCCAACGCATTGCTCGCGACGGCAGGGGAGGTGGCGGCCGAGCTCGACGCCGCCGGCATCGCCCATCACGGCGTTGCCTGGTACGCCGACGCCTTCGTGCTCGAGGGTGTCCGGGAGCGAGCGGTGTGGGATTTGCCCGCCTACGAGCAGGGCAAGGTGTATCTGCAGAGCCTCTCATCGATGCTGCCGCCCCTCGTGCTCGACCCCAGGCCGGGTGCCGACGTCCTGGACATGTGCGCCGCACCTGGCGGCAAGACCACGCAGATGGCCGCACTGTCGGGCGGGCGTGCCCATATCACCGCCTGCGAGATGCACGGACCTCGCGCCGAGAAGCTCGCGTTCAACCTGCGTCGGCAAGGTGCCACGGGCGTGAACGTGATGCGCACCGACGCCCGGCGCCTCGACGACTTCTTCTCCTTTGACCAGATCTTGCTCGACGCGCCCTGCTCGAGCTCGGGCACGGTGCGCCTGGGCGACCCGCGCGTGGCCAGGCGCCTGACGCCGCGCCTCGTGGACAAGTCGGTGGCCTCGCAGAACGCCCTGCTCGACAAGGCCTTGCGGCTGCTCAAGCCCGGAGGCGAGCTCGTGTACTCCACCTGCTCGGTGTTGGCGTGCGAGAACGAGCAGGTGGTGCGCCGCGCCCTCGAGCGCCATCGCTGCCGGATGGTTCCGATCGACGCGGATCGCTTCGGGGGCCTGCCGCTTCTGCCCACCGCGCTCGAGGGCGCGCTGTGCGTGTGCCCCTCCGAGCTCTACGAGGGATTCTTCGTGGCGAAGATCAGGCGAAGTGCCTAGCGGGGCGCCTGCACGCGTAAGCTTGTAGACCGTGGTCGCGCATGCCGGTCGCCCACGTCTGACGGAGCCTGCACGCCGGTGTGGCGTGACGCCTGCATGGGCGGTTGCCCGCGATGCGATCGCCGTGACGCTACCCAAAAGAAACGCCAACCGAAAGGATCGAACCGCATGAGGGCATCCACCCGCCTTGACGCCTTTGGCGAGGAGATATTCTCCTCGCTCAACGCACGCCGCCTCGAGCTCGAGGCGCAGGGCCGCACCATCTACAACCTGAGCGTGGGCACGCCCGACTTCGAGCCGTTCCCCCATGTGATGAAGGCCCTGATCGACGCCGCGGGTGACCCGCTCATGTGGAAGTACAGCCTGCGCGATCTGCCCGAGCTCAAGCAGGCGGTCTGTGACTACTACGCCCGGCGCTTTGGCGTTGACGGCATCACGCCCGACATGGTGTGCTCGGTCAACGGCACGCAGGAGGGCATGGGGCACCTGGGGCTTGCCCTGCTCGACGAGGGCGACACCGTCCTTCTGCCCGACCCCTGCTATCCGGTGTTCCAGGCAAGCGCCCTTCTCGCCGGTGCCCACATCGAGTACTACCCGCTGCAGGCCGAGCACGACTTTCTGCCGTACGTGGGGGGCATCGACCCGGCAGTGGCCGAGCGCGCCAAGCTCATGGTGGTGTCGCTGCCGGCCAACCCGGTGGGCAGTGTGGGCACGCCGCAGGTGTATGCCGAGATCATCGACTTCGCCCGTGCGCACGACATCCTGGTTGTGCACGACAACGCCTACAGTGACCTTGTGTACGACGGGCATGCCGGCGGGAGCTTCCTGAGCCATCCCGGCGCGCTTGAGCAGGGCGTGGAGTTCTTCTCGCTCTCCAAGTCATTCAACGTGACCGGGGCGCGCATCGGCTTTCTCGTGGGGCGCCCCGACGTGGTGGGGGCGCTTGCCAAGCTGCGCAGTCAGATCGACTTCGGCATGTTCTATCCCATCCAGAAGGCCGCGATCGCCGCGCTCACCGGCCCGCTCGACCAGGTGGAGCGGCAGCGCCTGGCCTACCAGGAGCGTCGTGACGCCCTGTGCGACGGGCTGGAGTCGATTGGCTGGGAGCGCCCCAACTGCCATGGCACCATGTTCGTGTGGGCCAAGCTTCCCGGCGGCCGCACCGACAGCGTCGCCTTCTGCGAGGAGCTCATGGAGCGCGCCGGCGTGGTGGTGACCCCCGGTGCGAGCTTCGGGCCGAGCGGGGAGGGCTACGTGCGCATGGCGCTGGTGCTGCCTCCTGAGAAGATCGCCGCGGCCGTGGCGGCCATCGAGGCGGCGGGCGTTCGCTAGACGCTCCTGCCTCGGGCCTTGGGCACGTCCTCGGCAAAATGTGCACGCCGCAGCCTGTCGGGCGCTAGCTCGCCGGGCATCTGGACCGTGGTTCCGGAGGCAAGAACGTCGCCGTGACGCGACCGCCGCCGGTGGGGGAGCTGCCGATCTCCAGCGAGCCGCCGTGTTTCTCGCACAGCAGGCGGGCGATGTTGAGGCCCAGCCCGAAGTGCTCGGCACCCTTGTTCTCGCTGAAGAAGGCGTCGCTGGCGCGTGCGAGTGCCTGTGACGTGAAGCCCGGGCCGTCATCCTCCACGCTGAGGACCAGGCACCACCGTGCTCGGTCTGTTGTTCTGCTGGTTGTGGCGGAGGCTTCGTGGCCTGCCGCGTCCACGGAGATGCGCGCCGTGACCCTGTTTCTAGCGTAGCGCACGGCGTTGGACACGAGGTTCTCCGCAACCTCCAGCACCATGGGCAGGTCGACGTATGCCACGCCGCCCCGGAGAGGCGTGCCCGCGTTCGGCGCGGTCGGGACCTGTACGCCTGTCTGAGGCGTGGTCGGTGCCTCTGAGCTCGACGGATTGGCGGCGAGCACGAGCTCGAAGAGCTTGCCCGCGCGCCGGCACAGGCCCTGTCCCAGATCGCCCAGCTCGCGGACAAGCGTCTCGACGGGGACGTCGGCCGGCGCGGGCGTGCGGTCCTCGAGCCTCTGCAGGCTGCCCATGGCCTCGACGTAGCGCTCGAGGCGCTCGACCTGTCCGGCGAGCGACGCGAGCGAGCCCTCCAGAGAGGCGCGGTCGAGGGCGACTTGGCCATTCCCGGCGTCTCCCTCCCGCGCGACTAGGCGTGCCTGGAGCATCTCGACCTTTCCCTTGAGGACGGTGAGAGGGGTGCGCAGGTCATGTGCGAAGGCCGCGTTGAGGCGCCTGCGCTCTTCGGCGGTGCGCCACAGCTCGCGCTGTGACGCGGCCAGCGAGGCGCGCATCGTCTCGAACGACTCCACGAGGCGCCCCATCTCGTCGGAGCGGTCATAGGACAACGTGAAGTCCAGGTCGCGCTCGGCAATCCTTGCGGAGGCCCCATCAAGCAGGGCGATGGCCGGCGCCATGCGCCTGCGGTAGAACCTGCGGGCGGCGGCCATCAGAAAGACGCCGAGCCACAGGGGAAACATCAGGAAGATAAGGACCCCACACGTGGCGCTTGCCGCGCTGGCCGCCGCCGTGGGCTCCTCATGCACGTAGTAGCCAACGGGGGAGACGAGAAGCGCTCCCTGCTCGGCGGCGGAGAGGACGTCGAGGGCTTTGGCGCGCGCCGTCACGTTCTGACCGGCCCTGCCGCCTTCTTCGTCCCACTCGCTCTGGAGGCCCTGCTCGTTCCCGATGGCACCCACGGCGTCTCTGCTTGCCTGCGCCCATGCGAGAAACGCTTGGCGGGCGGACTCGTCGTATACGGCCAGCCCCTCGGGCGTCAGCGTGCCGCCTGCACGCAGGAGCCACGCGAGGGTTGGGTCGTCAGTCTGCGGGTCGTCGTCTCGCTCGCCAACCACGAGCATGCTCTGCGCGCTCGTGCCCAACGTGAGGAGTACGGCGTCCGCCCAGCCGCTGACGTCCTCGATGGAAGTGCGCTCGTCCGAAAGCTCGGCGGGATCGAGCGTGGCGAAGTCGTTGCGGGCATCCTCGACGAACACGGTGCCGCCCAGCGAGCTCGCGGCCACGGGCGTGGCTTGCACGAGCGCCGCGCGGTCAGGGTCGTAGAGGTAGATGCCCGACACCTCGTACGCGTCGCGCTCCAGCCTGCCTTGCAGCGCGCCGAGCAGCGACGCGAAGATCACGGCGACAATGAGCCCCAGTACGAGGTAGCCGGCCACGTACCACACAAACGCCGCCCTGATCGACAGGTCGTTCCAGCGCTGGGCCGGGCCCCGCCTCGCGGGCCTCTCGCCGCGCCCCGGGCCGCTTCCGCCTCCCATGCGCGACCGTCGCCCGTGCGGCCTGCTCACGTCACGGGTTATCCGTGCCATCGATACCCCAGGCCCCAGATGGTCTCGATGGGGTCGACCGCGCAGCCGGCGGCAGCGAGCTTGTTGCGGATGCGCCGCACGTGCTCGGTTATGACCGCCGGCTCGCTGTCGCTGTCCCACCCGCAGACCTGCTCGTGGATGCGCTCGCGCTCAAAGACGCGGCCCGGGTTCTTGGAGAGCATCGCCACGATGTCGAACTCCCGTCGCGTGAGCTCGACGGGCACGTCTCCCACGCTGACCGTGCGGGCACGGTAGTCGATCACGAGGTCATCGTCGAAGCGAACCTGCGCGCGACCGCCCCGGCGACCCTCGCGCGCGAGGTGCGCCCGCACCCGGGCGCAGAGGACCGCCAGCGAGAAGGGCTTGAGCACGTAGTCATCGCCTCCGACCTCAAAGCCGCTGATGGCGTCGGCGTCCTCCACGCGGGCGGTGAGGAACATGATGGGGCAGCCCAGATGCTCACGCAGGCGCCGGCAGACCTCGAAGCCGTCAAGGCCGGGCATGCCCACGTCGAGTATGACCAGGTCGGGCTCCTCGGAGGACCGATCGAGTGCCTCCTGGCCGCTGCGCGCGCGGATCACCTCGAAGCCCTGGCCGGTGAGGTATTCGTCGAGCAGCTCGAGGATCTCCGGCTCGTCATCGGCCACAAGGATCCTGGGGCGAGGCCTGCCTTGCGTGCCGCCTGCCCCGTCGCATGGTCCTGTCGCTGGGTTCTGCGCCATCCTGGCCTCCCGTCCCTTGCGCCCTTCGTCGTCCGGCGCGTTGCGCCGAGGGGCGTTTCTGTCAGTGCGTCTCACGCCAGTATCGCCGTCAAAACCCAAGAAACGCCCAATGCCCTCGAAGACTGGCGGCAGGCGGCGGTGGCGAGGGGGCGCCCCTACGCGGTAACGGGCGTGATCGCGTCGAGCTGCTCGGCGATGTCTCGGCGCGTGATCTCCAGATCGTATGCAGCCTGCGCGCGCAGCCAGTAGCCGGGCGTCAGCCCGAAGAATCGACTGAGGCGCAGATCAGTGTCGGCGCTGATGCCACGTCTGCCGAGGATGATCTGGCCGATTCTCTGAGCCGGGATGCCGGTCTCCTTGGCGAGGCGATACTGGGAGATTCCCATGGGGTCGAGAAATTCCTCCTTTAGTATCTCGCCGGGGGTAATCGGATCAAGCCGGGGCTGCTCGGGATGTGCGGTCATGGGGCTAGGAGTGGTAGTCAACGATCTCGACATCGCGCGGCCCGGCCTGGGTCCAGGTAAAGCAGATGCGGAACTAATCGTTGACCCGAATGCTGTGCTGCCCAATCCGGTCTCCTTTCAACGATTCGAGATGGTTGCCGGGAGGGATCCGTAAATCGTTGAGTGAACCTGCAATTTCAAGCTGGCGGAGCTTGCGCCTTGCCACGCGTTCGATTGAGGCGAAGCGACTGACGCGGAATCCCGCAGCAAGCCTCTCCGTATCCCCGTCCTTATAGGTAATCATAATAACGTCCTCCGTTAATAACGTCAGACGTTCTTATTTTTGCGTGATATCTTGACATTCGACGGTTTCTAAGGACCGATCTTGCTATATACAGCATACGAACAAATGTTCTATTTTGCAAGTCGCAGGAGGTTTTGGGCGCGCGTTCCCAGAAAGAAGGAGTACCATGTGCCCTGCGCAACCAGGTAGGCATGGCTTGCCTTCGCTGCTGATGGCAGCCGATGCGCGGGCATGGGGAGAACGAACGGGGGAGACGCACGAATGGCGCAGCCGTTTGAACATGGTTCGGTGGGGGACGCATCGCATGTCGCCGACCTGCCGCCGCTCACCGTGGCCATCCAGGCGGGTGGCGAGTCACGGCGCATGGGTCGCTCCAAGGCGACGGTGCCCTTCTTGGGTCGTCCCCTCATGGAGCGCATCGTGGGACGCCTCGCGCCCATCGCCGGCGAGGTGCTCGTCACCACCAACGAGCCGGAGAACCTGGGCTTTCTTGGCGCGGGCCCGTGGGCGGACAAGGTCCGCCTCGTGCGGGACATCCACGAAGGGCGAGGCGCGCTTGCTGGCATGCACACCGCGCTGGCCAGCGCCGCCTTCGACTGCCTTGCCGTGTGCGCCTGCGACATGGTGTTCGCGAGCCCCGAGCTCTTCTGGGCGCAGTACGAGATCCTGCTGGCGGACGCAAGCCTCGACGTGGTGGTGCCGCGCACCGAGTTCGGCTTCGAGCCGTTTCACGCGGTGTATCGGCGCTCGACGTGCCTGATGGCGGCGCAGGAGGCCCTTGCCCGGGGGGAGAAGAGCATGCGCAGCATGCTCGAGCGCCTGCGCACGCGTGACTTCACGGTTGCCGAGGTCCATCGGGTGGTGCCGCGGGGCCGCTGCTTCCTGAACACCAACACGCCCGAGGAGCTGGCCAAGGCCGAGTCCATCGCCCGCGAGGTCGAGCTGGGCCAGCGGCCATAGACGCGCCCGTGCCGGCCGCCCGGCTGTCCCGGCTACTTTTCGGGACGGTGAACATTTGCGCCGTCTTGCCCGCGGGATGCGCGTGGGGTCCTATCATCGCTACAATTGCACCAAGCAACCACCGACGTGAGGGGACGCGCATGAGCCTTTCCCAAGACGAGGTGCGCGGCATCGCAGACTACGCCCGCATCGCCCTGAGCGATGGGGAGCTCGTGGAGATGACCGCCTACCTCAACGACGCCATCGCAAACGTGCTGGCGCCCATCCGCTCCTACGAGCTGGAGGGCGTCGAGCCGGTGTTCCACCCCATAGGCGATCTGACTAACGTCATGCGCGACGACGTTGTGGCCAAGGGACTTGACCTGCAGGACGCCCTCGCCAACGCCGCGCAGAGGCAGGACCGCTACTTCCGCGTGCCCTCGATCTTGGGGAACGGGGGCGAGCGCTGATGCCGCGATTCATCGAGGACCTCACCGCCGCCCAGGTGGCCGGCCTGGTGCGCGACGGTCAGCTCTCCGCCCGGGAAGTCGCGCTTGCCGCCCTGGACGCCGTTGGCCAACGTGACGCCGAGGTCCACGCGTTTCTGCAGGTGACCCCCGAACTCGCCCTGGCGGCGGCTGACCGTTTGGACGCAAGGCGCGCCGCGGGGGAGACCCTGCCGGCCCTTGCCGGCGTGCCCACCGCCTTCAAGGACAACATGCACCTGCTGGGGACGCGCACCACCTGCGGCTCGCGCATGCTTGAGGGCTACGAGAGCGTGTTCACCGCCACGTGCGTTCAGCGTATGCTCGACGCGGGCTGTGTGCCCCTGGGCAAGCTCAACATGGACGAGTTCGCCTTTGGCTCCTCCACCGAGTCGAGCTACTTCGGTCCCACGCACAACCCGCATGACCTGACCCGCGTGCCCGGCGGCTCATCGGGCGGATCCGCCGCGGCGGTGGCGTCGGGCATGGCCTGCCTCACCCTGGGGTCGGACACGGGTGGCTCCATCCGCCAGCCCGCCTCGTTCTGTGGCGTCGTGGGACTCAAGCCCACCTACGGCATGGTGAGCCGCTACGGGGTGGTGGCCTTCGGCAGCTCGCTTGACCAGGTGGGGCCCTTCGCCCGCACGGTCGACGACGTGGCGCTGGCCATGGACGCGCTGGCCGGCCGCGACGAGCGCGACTGCACCTCGCAGGAGTGGCACGCCAGCTTCACCGACCACCTGCACGATGGTGTGGAGGGCATGCGCATCGGCATCGTGCGCGCCATGAACGAGGCGCAGGGCCTGGCACCGGAGGTCCGTCGCGCCATCGAGGAGGCCTCCCGCGAGCTGGAGGCGCGCGGGGCCCAACTGGTGGAGGTCGAGCTCCCCAACGCGGCGGCCGCCATCGCCGCATACTACGTGCTCGCCCCCTGCGAGGCGTTCTCCAACCTGGCGCGCTTCGACGGTGTGCGCTACGGCCACCAGCACGCCGGTGCGCGTGACCTGGCCGAGATGACGTCGCTGTCACGCGCCGAGGGCTTTGGCCCCGAGGTCAAGCGCCGCATCCTGTTGGGTGCCTACTTGCTCTCCTCGGGCGTGTACGACCAGTACTACTACCCGGCGCAGCAGGTGCGCGCCCTCATCACGGCCGACTACCACGCCGCCTTCGAGCAGGTCGACGCCATCCTCATGCCCGCCAGCCCGTGCACGGCGTTTGCGTTTGGCGAGATAAGCGACCCCACCGAGATGTACCTCTCGGACATGTACACCATCTCCATCAACATCGCCGGCAACGCCGGCGTGACCGTCCCGGTGGGCGTGGGTGCCGACACGCGCCTTCCGATAGGCGCCCAGCTCGTGGGCCCGGCCTTCGCCGACGACCGCCTGTTGCGCGTCGCGGCGTCGCTGCAGGAAGCCTACGGGGTGCCCGAGGTGGCCGCGGGGTTCGTCGGGAAGGGGGGCGAGCTGTAGATGAAGACGCTTGCCGAGGTGCTCGTGGACTGGGAGCCGGTCATCGGCCTGGAGATCCACACCGAGCTTACCACGCTCAAGACCAAGATGTTCTGCGGCTGCCGGCTCTCGCACGACGACCCGCCCAACACCAACGTGTGCCCGGTGTGCCTGGGCATGCCCGGTGCGCTGCCGGTGCCCAACAAGGCGGCCATCCAGTCCATCGTGCTCGCCGGCCTGGCCACCAACTGCCAGATCATGCGCCGCTCGATGTTCTACCGCAAGAACTACTTCTATCCCGACATGGCCAAGAACTTCCAGACCACCCAGGGGCCGGTCGCCTTCTGCATGGGCGGGTATCTCGACCTGGAGGTGGGCCCGGCCGCGGCAAGGGAGCGTGCCGACGACGTGGAGCGCGACGAGGAAGGCGGATACGTGGCCCGCATCGGCATCACGCGCATCCACATGGAGGAGGACGCCGCCAAGATGGTGCACGTGGGCGGCGTGGACGGGCGCATCGACGGGGCGACGCACTCGCTCATCGACTACAACCGCTGCGGTACCCCGCTCATCGAGCTGGTGACCGAGCCGGACATGCGCAGTCCCGAGGAGGCGCGCCTGTTCATGGAGAAGCTGCGCCAGATCTTTTTGGCCATCGGCATCTCGGACTGCTCGATGGAGAGCGGCTCCATGCGTTGCGACGGCAACGTCAGCCTGCGCCGCCGCGGCACCGCGGGCCTGGGCGTGAAGACCGAGCTCAAGAACCTCAACTCCTTCAAGAGCCTGCATGACGGTCTTGAGTACGAGATCCGCCGCCAGGCCGAGATCCTGGAGGAGGGCGGCACCGTGGCGCAGGAGACGCGCCACTGGGAGACCTCGACCAAGCGCACGCTTGTGATGCGCACCAAGGAGACGGCCGACGATTACCGGTTCTTCCCCGAGCCCGACCTGGCACCCTACGACCTGTCCGACGAGTTTGTGGAGACGGTGCGCGCCATGCTGCCCGAGCTGCCCGACCAACGGCGCGACCGCTACCAGGCTGACTTTGGCCTGCGCCGTGCCGACGCCGCGCAGATTGCGGCCGACCCGGCTGAGGCCCGCTTCTTCGAGGCGGCGATGGAGGGGGCCCCGGCCAGGCTGGGCCAGGCGGTCGCCAACGTGATCATCAACGACCTGACGGGCTACCTGCGCGCGGCCGGAGTCTCGATCGAGGACACCGCGATCACGCCGGCTCAGATCTGCAGCCTGGCCGAGCTGCTCTCCAGCGACGCCATCACCTCGAGCCAGGGGCGCGAGGTGTTTGAGCTCATGGCGCAAAGCGGTGACGATCCCGCCAGGATCGTGGACGAGCGCGGTATGCGCCAGGTGAGCGACCTGGGCGCGCTGGAGCCGGTGGTGGACCAGGTGATAGCCTCCTGTCCCGACCAGGTGGCCCAATACAAGGGCGGAAACCAGAAGGTCATAGGCTATCTGGTGGGCCAGTGCATGAAGGCCAGCCACGGCAAGGGCAACCCCAAGCTCTTCAACCAACTTCTCGCGCAAAAGATGGCGTAGAGGAGAGGGACTCGGCTTACCGCTGGTGGTGTGACATGCAGCGGGCGTAGGTGGTATGGTGTGCCCAAACAATGGCGGCTCATCGGGTTATTGC
>CAWVLT010000004.1:0-7657 GCA_963930185.1 Coriobacteriia bacterium
GCCCCGGTCGTACGTTGTCCCGGGCGGTCGCTTTGGCGAGGGACCCGCCCGGGAAGGAAGGATGATGACCGTGCCCCTGGACGTGAGAAATGATATACGCTCAATGGACGCCGAGGGCGTGCCGAGGGCGCAGATCGCCCGAGCGCTGCACCTCAGCCGCAACACCGTGGCGAAGTACGCAGACATGGAGGACATGTCGCCGGAGCCGCCGCTGCCGGAGGAGAGGCCCCGTCCCACGCTCGAGAAGCATGTGGCGTGGGTCGACGCGGTGCTGGAGGCGGACCTCGGTGCGCCGCGGAGGCAGCGCCACGCAGCGAAGAGGCTCTTCGACGGGCTCGTCTGCGAGAGGGGCTACGAGGGCTCCTGCTCGACCGTCCAGCGCCACGTGCGCGAGTGGAGGCTCGCCCGCGGCGCGGGCGCCGGGGACGGCTACCTCGAGCTCGAGTGGGCACCGGGCGCCGCGCAGGCTGACTACGGAAACTTCGAGGCCGAGGCCTCCGGCGAGCCGCTGCGCCCGAGGCTGCTCGTCGTCGCGCTGCCGCACTCCAACGCGCGCTACGCGGTCGTCGGCAGGTCGCAGCGCGCCGAGCGTGTGTGCGACGGGCTGGCGGGGATCTTCGGGTGGATCGGGCGCGCGCCGCGCGAGCTCGTGCTCGGCAACGCCACCGAGGCGGGCCGCCGCGTGCGCGGCGAGGTGACCGAGTCGCACCTGTTCTCGCTGCTCCGCGCGCGCTACCGCATGGGGAGCCGCTACCGCGACCCCTACTCCGGCAGCGAGAAGGGCTCGGTGGGGAACGCCGTCGGGTTCCTCCGGCGAAACCTGCTCGTGCCGGTTCCCAGGGTCGGGTCGCTGGCGGAGCTGAACGCGCTGCCGAGGGAGGGCTGCGAGAGGCTGAGCGCCTCCTCGCGCGCACGCGACGGGCGCCCGACGCCCGAGGTACTCGGCGAGGACCTCGCCGCGATGCTCGCGCTTCCCTCGGCGCCCTTCGACGCCGTCGGGTGGGTGAGGTGCCGCGCCGACAAGCGCGGCCACGTCGCGGTCGACGGGCGCGAGTACTGCGCCGGGCTGGCCTGGCGCTCCCGGGAGCTCCTCGTCGGGGTCCGCGCCGACACGGTCGAGGCCCTCGCGGACCGCGGCCGCAGGGTCGCCCTGCTGCCCCGCGCGTTCGGCGACGGCCCCGCGGTGCGCAACCCGCTCTCGCTCGTGCCTGCGCTGATAGCGCGGCCCAGGGCGTTCGGGGAGTCCGTGATCAGGCGCGACATGCCCGACGGGCTCGTGCGCGCCGTCGACCCCCTCGGCGCGGCCGGCAGGAGGCGCGTGCTCCGAGCCATCGAGAGGGCCTCGGGACCCTCGGGGTCCGCCGCCTCGTGCGGGGCCGCCCAGAGGGTGCTCGAGGGCGGCCGGGTCCCCGACGATGCCACCGTCGACGTGCTCGCGCGCAGGATCGCGGCCGGCGGGCCGGCCGCGGAGGGCGGCGCCGACCTGTCCGTCTACGACGGACTCCTGGGAGGGGGCGGGGCGCATGCCCGCTAGCGGCGATCTCGCGCGGAGGGTCCTGGAGGCGGGAAGGGCCTGCTCGCTCACCACGGCGGTGCTCGAGGAGTGGTCTCGCGCGGGGAGCCCCAGGCAGGTCGAGTACCTCGCCCGCCACCTGGAGGCCGAGCGCGCGAGCCGGGAGGCGTCGAAGCGCGCGTCACTGCTGGGGAGATGCGGGCTCCCCGCGCCCGAGACCTTCGACGGGTACGGCTGGTCGGCGGTCTCGTGGCCGGACGGGCTTGGGCGCGACGACCTGCTCTCCCCCTCGTTCCTCGAGCGCCGCGAGGACCTGGTGCTGATGGGCGACGTCGGGACGGGCAAGACCCACATGGCGAGCGCCCTGTGCCAGCTCGCGTGCGACAGGCGCCCGGAGGCCCGCTTCCTCACCGCCTCGTCGCTCGTGATGCGGCTCAGGCGGGCGCGCGACGGGGGCAGGCTGGACCGCGAGATGTCCCAGCTCTCCCGGGCCCGCCTGCTCGTGATAGACGAGCTGGGGTTCCTGCCGCTCGACGCCGACGGGGCGCGCCTGGCCTTCCAGGTCTTCGCCGATGCCTACGAGCGCCAGAGCGTGGTCATCGCGACCAACCTCGAGTTCTCCCGCTGGGGAGGGGTGTTCGGGGACGACCAGATGGCCGCGGCGGTCATCGACCGCGTCGTCCACCACGGCAGGCTCATCCAGTTCCGAGGCGAGTCGTACCGCGTGAGGCACGCCCTCATGCAGGAGGGATAGCTGCTCAAAAAACGCTGTTCAAGCTACGTGCACACACTGCTCAGTTCCCGATGCATATTCTGCTCAAAAGGACTTGACGAAACACATCGAGACCCCGCCCGCGGCCTCGCCGCCATGGCGATGCGCCGCCCTGGGCATCTCGAACGCCTCCCCGCCGCCGGAGGGCGACTCGGGGACGAGCGTGCCGTCCGCCTGCGCCTCGATGCCCTCGCCGCAGCGGAACGGCCCCAGGTCGCCCGCCATCGCCTCGCAGGCGCGCATCCGCACGAGCCAGGCGGTCGGGACGCCCGCCGCGCAGCGCTCGGCCACGACCCGCAGCGGCACGGCGTCGGCCATGCACGAGGCGAGCTCCTCCCATGCCTCGGGCGGGAGCTTCGACCAGCCCGCGGGCCCCAGCGTCGAGGCCGTGAACGAGCGGCGGCACCCCCTGCAGAGCCAGCGCTGCCGCCCCCTCGCGTCCCTCCCCCTCCTCACGACGGACGGGCAGCCGCACCTCGGGCAGCGGTCAGCCGGCCGCACGGCCGAGGCCGCCCGGTCGGCGGCGACCATCGCCCTCAGCGCCTCCGCGGCCTCCTCTCTCTCGTCTGCGCTCATCTCGCGGAGCATCTGGCGTACAATGTCCCTCACCGGGCCCTCCGATCGTCGATTGTTCCCGGCGGAGCCATCGTAGCGGAGGGCCCGGACTTGTTCTTGGCTCCTTCATACCCAAAGTGGTTTAAAAGCGGCGGGGCGCAAATCTTTGCCTACAAATACCGTTCCACCATCGAGAGTCCGTATGTGCTGATTTTGTAAAGAAACCGAATATTTCCACCGCTCGAAAGTTCGGCGTGAGCCTCATCCAGCAGCCCATTCTCTTTCGCGGTTGCCAGCACCTCGTCTACGTCCCGTTCGGTGAGCAGCTTATGTCCGCCGTATGTGAGCTCCAACTCGCACACCACGTCGGCGGCACAACGCGCCTCGCCGTCCTCGAACAGCTTGACGATTGCATAGCTCAATGGCTTCGTTCCTTTAAGCACGGCGAGCCTCCCTTCTTTTGCGGATCGCGTCCACGGGGTCTACAGCTATTAGGAAGATGCCTGCCACCATGATGATTGCTCCCACCCATTGCACTGGTGAAAGAGGAGGGTATCCCTCGGATATCCCGCCAAGGTTGAGCACTCCCATGATGAGCCAGATGAAGAACGGTCCCCAGAAGGAGTACGTGCCGTTGCACGCCATGCCAAGGGCCGTGCCGCACATGGAGTTGCCCTTGTACCAGAAGGAGAAGGCTGGCATGGCGAAGAGGCCGGAGATCGCGAAGATTACGATGCTCGGGTCGGAAAGCGCGGCCGCGACGAGCGGCGGTACATCCGAGAGGCACCCACCCACCACCGCGATGAGGGGGAAAGCTACGGCGAGTTCGAGCACGCCCGCACTCAGCTGCCGTATGGCGATGCCGACGCGGTAGTCGATGAGCGCCGTACCGAAACCGGCAACACACCCCTCGAGGCCCCATCCGAAGGCGGCGACGAGTGCGAACAGGCATGCGATTACGGCGCCCGGCCCGATGGCCGTCACGCTCGCCCCGCCGATGACCGCTGCCGCGACGAGGCACACTGCTACCCCCACGACCATGTGTCCCTTGAACTCCTGCTTGAAGAGGACGTGGCCTAAGACCGCGCCGATGGCGCAGTTGAGCGCGGCTATGGGCACGATTACGCCTGGGTTGCCGGACGCCGCCGCGGCGTTTAGCGCCGCAACGTAGGCTGTGGAGGCGATAGGTCCCCCGATCGCGGCGCACGCCACCATGGTGATCCCCGGCTTGCTCGCGAACGTCCTCGCCAGATCGCCCAGCTGCCCGTTCTTGGCGCACATCAACACGGACCAGATCCCGCTGAACAGGTCATTTATGCCGGAGGCCAGCACCGCCAGCACGAATGTCACGGCGAACGCCGAGAGCGCCGGGTTACCGGCTCCCCATGCGCCACCCGCGAACCACTCGCCCCACACGCCTTGCGTCTGCGCGAGGGTGAGAAAGGCCGTGTACAGCCCGTAGCAAACCCCCGATGCGCTTGCGAACGCTATCCCGCGCGCGAGGAAACGCCTGCGACGCACGGCAAGCGCCGTCGCGATGTCATCTTTTGATGCCATGGTCCAATCCAATCTGTCGCATCGCCCTAAAGCGGAGCCCGCTATTCACTTGCAGTCTGGTAGAGCTCCAGCGCCTTTCTGAGGTATGTCTTCCCGGCTCGGTAGTAGATGTAGGTCCACTCGCCGGGGTCGTCGCCCTCCGCGATCTTGAGCAGGCTCCATGCGTACCAGCACCAGCCGGCCATCCCCACCTGCGCCAGGTTGTGCCGCCATTCGGTTGTGGTGGGCTTGCGCCCGAAGTAGTGCTCGAGCGCCCTGCGCATCTCTTCTTCGGAGAGCTGCTCACACACCGCGAACGTGCCAAAGTCGTTGGCGTAGTCGCCCATGCCGGCGTACTCCCAGTCGATGAGGCTCACCTCGCCGTCCTCGGCCACGAGGAAGTTCAGTCCGAAGAAGTCGTTGTGGCAGAGCACCGGGTCGCCCCCGTCCGCCAAGAGCAGTCCGTTCAGTTCGTTTGCCTGCTTAGACATTTCCCAGTAGTCCGCCGCGTCTATGGGGCCGCGCTCGAGCGCCTTGTGCTCGTAGCCCTTGCCCTCCTCGTAGAAGCTGAAGGAACGCTTCACCGTCGCGCCGCTCTCGTGCAGCCGGCGCGCGTATTCCATGGCGACCTTGAGCTCGGGGTCGACGTGAGCGTCGAGGTTGCGGGCGTTCGGTACGAAGCGCGAGATCTTCCAGCCGTGCTTCGGGTTTGCGAATACGAAGGTCGGATCTAGACCTAGGAGGCGCGCCGTCTCCTGGGCCTCGACCTCCGCCTCGCGGTCGATGATGAGTTCGGTGCCCGCGCCGGGGTAGCGATAGACCCACTCGCCATCGTCGGTCGCGAAGTGGCACGACAGGTTGGTGAGGCCCTGCTTGAGCGGGTAGACATCGCGGATCTCCGACTTCGCACAGCCCAGCACCGCGACGATGTTGTCGAAGATGCGGCTGTCGAGGTTCTCGAGGAAGAGGGGGTCGAACGCGCGAAGCTCGTCCAGAGAGTCGAACTCGTGGATGATCGGCGGGTCGTATTTTCGTATCCGCATGTCCAGCTCACGAACATGCTCGGCGTAGAGGTCTTCCCAGAGCTTACCACGCGTTTCGGGCAAGTCGTACTCTGCTTCTAGGATTTCGCGGAAGCGCTCCGAGAACGTGCGGTCGAAGTAGGCGTGCCCGACCATGCACCACGCGTCCACTCCGCCGACCTCCACTTTGGTGATGCGCCCGTGGGCGCCGGTCGTGAGTGCCCACTCATTCGTTGGCCCCTCGAAGAGCTGGGCAGCGTAGTAGGCCTTCCATACATGGGGCTCGAACGGGTTCTCATCGAAGTAGTTGTCCGAGGAGCATACGTAGGTATTTCCCAGGACCTCGCGAACCAGCATTATCGACGAGCTGTTGTTCCTCTCGGCGTAGTCGCGGTTCACGACGATGCGCACCCCGTACTTGTCCTCCAGGTAGAAAAAGGCCTCTTTTTTGTAGCCCACCACCACCACGATGTCGCGCACGCCGGCGGCGCGCAGCTGCTCGATCTGGCGCTCGATGAGGACCTCGCCGCGAACGCGCAACAGGCCCTTGGGTCTCTCATACGATATAGGCGCGAAGCGGGACGAGAGCCCCGCCGCTAGGATCACCGCGTTGTCCACGGCGTACGGCCTCAGCTCTGCCATCCCTTTGGCCGTGAGCCGGCCCTCGTCTATGAGACCCTGCGAGACGCACTCCTTATACGCTGCGTTTACCGTGGCGAGGCCGAGGTCAGCCACCTCCGCGATCTCGCGCTGGGTCGCCCCCGACTTGCTCGAGAGGGCGTTTACGACCTGGAACTGGTTAAAGGTCAGGCCCATGCTCTTCCCCCTTCATGTTCGAATTATCACTGTATTACTCAAGGTCAGAACAACCGCTGCATTTGTTCGGAATTATATATCATTTTATAAAACACGAACAACCGAGATCCATATTGATGCACATGCCTTCCGTAAACGATCGATCAGCCGCTGCGCGCTTCTGCCTTGCCGTCCAAAACTCGAACCTCTCGCTTGGATTTCTTCCCCGTAGCACTTTGCACGATACTCGGAGGGTTCCATGAACTCAGCCGCCACCTCGTCCATGCATAGGTAATCGGCCACCTGCTCTAGGCGGTAGTTCGTCATCGATGTGTGCTGACGCTGGACCGCTTCTTTGGAGAGCATGAATCCGATGGACGCATCAAGCGCATTCCTAACAATGTCTTGGCTGCTATGGGTTCGGCCTGATGTGGGGTATGAGAGTGGGCGAGTAATAGCGGGATGTGCGGCCCCTTCCGCCTGACTCACCGGCAAAGATGGACAGTTCTTGCATCGAAACGCCTTTGGATATGAAGCGCTAGGGGATAGGCCCCTAGCGCTTGGAGACGACGCTGCCACGCCAGCAATATCCTTATACCTGTGAGGCTTCGTGAGTTCATGTGGGTAGGGGTCACACCGCCGCCCTCCCCGGCAGCGTCGGTCTGAAGTCAGGGCACCTGAGCATGACGAGGGCTATCAGGTTGTTGGCCTGTACTCTTCACAGCCGAGGGGCTCCTGCCGATCTCCTTGGCGGCCTGCCTGTGTTCTTGCCCTCCCGGCGGGCGACCATTATCTCCTCGCACTCCTCGATGGTGATGTACTCGTGGCAGCGGCCCATGGCGACCCCCCTTCGATGTTGTCTTCGCAAGCGCCATCGTAGCGCTCGCCATGGGCGGCCGTCGGTTATATGGGGTCGGTTAACTCCTGCCTCGTTGATTTACTCATCGTATCTAGTTAAATTACTAGATACGATGAGTATTTATCTGTGCAAGGGAGGTCGATGGCATGTACCAAAGGAAGCAGGTGGCCACGCTCGCCAGCAGGCTGGCCGAGGACGGCGTATGGACGATGCAGGTCGTCGTCGGGCCGCGTCAGACGGGGAAGAGCACGCTGATCTCCCAGGCGCTCGGCATGGCGGGTGCGGAGAGCCACTTCGTGAGCCCCGACGACGAGGTGAACCCAAACACCTCGTGGATAGAGCGCGAGTGGCAGGTCGCGCGCGACATGACGCGCGGCGGCACGCGCAGGGTAGTGCTGTGCATCGACAAGATCCAGAAGGTGCCCGGATGGGCCCGCCAGGTGAAGGCTCTTCCGCGTTTCTAGTGGGTAGCACATGCCGACGCGGGCCGGGCCGAGAAATCCAGCCTCCCCAGCCTGAGGAAGATCATCGTTGTGAAGTAGCCGACGTTCCTGAAGCCCCTGGACGCCCTCTTGAGCGACTGTATGATCGAGTTCATGCCCTCC
>CAWVLT010000005.1:0-23753 GCA_963930185.1 Coriobacteriia bacterium
GGCGCGCCATCGCCCGCCGCGGGCCGGGCGCCCCCGAGCCGAGGCGCACCGCCCGGGGGCCGGCGGGGCGCCTGCGGCACCGCGGCAAGCGCCGCCACCGCCGCGGCGAGGGGGGGGCGAAGGGGCAAGCTCCCCATCCCCCGCGAGATCCGCGGGCGGCCCGCCCTCGCCGCGACGCCCGACGGGGGGAAGGGGTTCGCGGACTGGGACCGGGCGGCGAGGGAGGCGGGGGCGGGGTTCTGCTTCTGCGCCGCCCACCGCCCCCGGGAGAGGGGGGCCGTCGAGAACACCAGCGGGCTCATCCGCGAGCACCTTCCCAAGGGCACCGACTTCTCCCTCGTCACCGACGGGGAGGTCGCGGAGGCGTGCGATGGGACCAACCGCAGGCCGCGCAAGCGCCTGGGCTGGCGGACTCCCCAGGAAGCCCACTACTCAGAGGCGTTGCACTTGCTCTGAAAATTCAGGAACAAAATGGACGATCTCGGGACAGATGCCATCCCGCAACATGCTGCCGACCCTAAGCATCGCGTCGTCCGGGTCCTCGACGCCAACAACCTCCCCGAAGTCGTCGACCCCCACGACGATGCGCCCGCCGTCACTGTTCGCAAACGCGACGACGCTGCGTGCGATGCCCTCGCACACCTCGCGCTTCAGCTCCAAACGCTCGGACTCCCGCAGCACCATGATGGCCTCCCGGCCCCGCACGTCCCAGACACGCATTCCAGACACGCATTCCAGACACGACAGTATCACGATAATCGACGTATTTACGTCGTGTCAAGAAGCATACGTCGAAAATGTCCATAAGCCAGGGCCACTCGGGAGAGCGGGGTCCCGCCAGGCAGCTACCGTGACCGCCCGACATACGCAAGGGGCCCCGAGCTCTGGCCAGGTGGCGAGCTCGGGGCCCCACTCAACGCATCGCACAATGCATGACGCCTCTAGACACGGCACGCCCGGGCCTCCACACCCGAACGTGGGCTACCCCCGTGCTACCCGCACAGGCTGCAGGCCACGAAGTGTCCGGGCGAGACCTCGCGCAGCGCAGGAACCTCAGCCTTGCATCCCTCGCACGCCTGGGGGCACCTCGTGTGGAAGCGGCATCCCGCGGGCACATCGAGCGGGCTGGGCAGCTCTCCCGACAGAATCACGCGCTTGGTCTGCGCCGCCAGGTTGGGGTCAGGGATCGGCATCGACGAGAGCAGGGCCTGCGTGTAGGGATGCAGGGGGTTCTCGTACAGCTCGTCCGAGGGCGCCACCTCAACAAGGCGACCTAGGTACATGACGCCGATGCGCGTGGAGATGTGGCGCACCATCGACAGGTCGTGGGCCACGAACAGATAGGTCAGCCCCAGCTCGTCCTGCAGGTCCTCGAGCATGTTGACGACCTGCGCCTGGATGGACACGTCGAGCGCCGAGATAGGCTCGTCGCACAGAATGAAGTCGGGCTGCACCGACAGCGCGCGGGCGATGCCGATGCGCTGACGCTGGCCACCTGAGAACTCGTAAGCGAACTTGTTCATGTCGTCGGGGTGCAGTGAGACGCGGCGCAGGATCTCCACCACCCGGTCGTCTATCTCGTCGGCCGAGAGGCGCTGGCCCACGCACATGGGCTCGGCGATGATCTCGCGCACGTTCATATGCGGGTCGAGCGACAGGTAGGGATCCTGGAACACGATCTGCATCCTGCGGTGGATGTCGACGAGCGCCTTGCCCTTCGCGTCGGTGATGTCCTCGCCGTCGAAGGTCACCCTACCCGCCGTTGGGTGGTACATGCGGATGAGGGTGCGGCCCAGCGTGGACTTGCCGCAGCCCGACTCGCCCACCAGGCCAAACGTCTCGCCCTTGTGGATCTCCAGGTCAACGCCGTCGACAGCCTTGACCACCTGCTTGGTGCGTCCGAAGAAGTTGCGCACCGGGAAGTGCTTGCACAGGCCCTCGGCCTTGAGGATCACCGGGCTTGTGGACGTGTCGATCCCGTCGGCGCCGCGCCTGTGGCACGGGGCCGGCGGGGCCGTGTAGGTCTTCTCATCGCTCATGCTCACTCAGCCTCCCCTCGCTGGCCCTGCCGCGCGTCAAGCTCCTCGGACGTGAAAACGCAGCGCGCCCTCTGGCCACTCTCGTAGGACTTCCACGCCGGGATGGCCTCGCGGCACCTCTCGCACGCAAACTCGCAGCGCTCGGCGAACGGGCAGCCTGAAGGCGGGTTCACCAGCGAGGGGGCGGAGCCGGGGATCGCCACGAGCCGACCGCAGTCGCGGCCGCGCGGGTTGGGGATGGCGCCGAGCAGCGCACGGGTATAGGGATGGCGCGGGCTATAGAAGATCTGGTCGACCGTTCCGTACTCCATCACCAGGCCGCCGTACATGACCGCGATACGGTTGCACAGGCTCGCCACCACGCCCAGGTCATGGGTGATGAGCACGACGCTCATGCCCTCCTCCTCGCGCAGGCGGCGCAGAAGGTCGAGGATCTGGGCCTGTATGGTCACGTCCAGGGCCGTGGTCGGCTCGTCGGCGATGAGCAGGCGCGGCTTGCAGCACAGCGCCATGGCGATGAGCACCCTCTGGCGCATGCCGCCCGAGAACTCGTGCGGGTACTGCTTAAGGCGCATCTGCGGCGAGGGGATGCCCACCTGGCCGAGCACGCGCACGGCCTCATCGTCGGCCTCCTTGCCCGTGAGGCCGCGATGGCGCTTGAGCACCTCGCGCAGGTGCGAGCCTATGGTCTGCAGCGGGTCGAGCGAGGTCATGGGATCCTGGAAGATCATTGCCATCTGCTTGCCGCACATGGCGCGGCGCTGGTCGGCATCCATGCCCAGCAGGTCCTGGCCGTCGAAGACAAGCTCGTCGGCCTCCACGTCGGCGTTCTTGGGCAGCAGGTCCATGACCGACTTCATGGTCACGCTTTTGCCCGAGCCCGACTCGCCCACCACGGCGAGGAAGTCGCCGTCGTACACGGTCAGGTCCACGCCGCGCACGGCCTGGACGAGCTGGCGGTGGGAGTGGAACGTGGTGCGCAGGTTGCCGACGCGCAGAAGCTCCTGCGGGGAGCCGGCCGCGGCAGCGCCGGCGGGCACGCCGGCACGAGCATCAGTCTCGCGCTCCATTAGTCATCACCCCTCTCGCCGCTCATGACCTGCGGGTCGGCAAAGACGCGCAGGATGTTGCCCAGCTTGTTGAACGCAAAGATCACGATGACGATCATGAGGCCGGGGATGAGCGCCATCATGATGTTGCTCTGCATCGTGGCCTGGGCCGCCTGCAGCAGGCTACCCCACGAGGAGTCGGGCTGCTGGATGCCCACGCCCAGAAACGACAGCGAAGACTCGGTCATGATCGCGCTGGCAAGCGAGGTGGTGGAGGCCGTCAGGATCGTGGGCAGCGCCGAGGGCACGATGTGGCGCACAATCACCGAGAAGGTGGAGACGCCGCAGAGCTGGGCATACTGCACGAAGTCGCGCTCCTTGATCGACTGGGTCTCGGCGCGCACGATGCGCGAGATCTCCATCCAGGAGAACAGGCCGATGACCAGGATGATCGAGCCGATGCCCTGCCCCATGAACAGGGCGAGCACCGTCACGAGCACCAGCCACGGGATCGACGACAGGATGTCGACGATGCGCATGAGGATGGCGTCGACGATACCACCCATCAGGCCGGCGACCGTGCCCACCAGAATGCCGATGACCAGGCTCGTGAGCATGGCGAGCACGCCGACGAGCAGTGACACGCGGCCGCCGTAGAGCACGCGCGCCAGGTAGTCGCGGCCGTAGTCGTCAGTGCCGAAGATGTGCTGCCACGACGGAGCGGCGTAGCGGTTCGCCAGGTCGGTGGCGTTGGGGTCGATCGGCAGAAGCGGCGCGATGACGCACGCCACGATGATGATGAGCAGCAGGGTGAGGCTCACGATGGCGGACTTGTCGCGCTTGAACGTGAGCCAGGCCGCCTCGAGGCGGATGTTGCGGCGCTTGGGACGCGCCACGGGCGCCGCCTGCGCCGTGGGGGTTGCGGCTTGTGCCATTAGCGAGCACCTCCCTGACGGACGCGGGGGTCGATGATGGCGCACAGCACGTCGGCCAGCAGGTTGCCCAGCACGACGAGCGTGGAGGACAGCACGAGCACCGCCATGACGATGGGATAGTCCATTGACTTGATGGCCGTCATGAAGTACGGGCCGACGCCCGGCCACGAAAAGATGGTCTCGGTGATGATGGCACCGGTGACCAGCAGCGGCATGGCCATGCCCAGGCGCGTCACGACGGGCACCAGGACGTTGCGGCACACGTGCCTGAACATGATCTGCACGCGCTTGGCGCCAAAGGCCTGCTGGACCTGCACGTAGTCCTGCGTCATCTGCGTGATGGTGGAGCTGCGCACGTAGCGCAGGTTGTCGGGCAGAAAGGCCACGGTGAGCGTCACGAACGGCAGGATGTAGTGGCGCGCGATGTCAAGGGCGCTGCCGTCGCCCACCGTCTGCATGCCCACGATGGGCAGAAGCCCCAGCCAGTACCCAAAGACAAAGATGAGCAGCATCGAGAACCAAAACGTCGGCACCGAGATGCCGATCGAGGCGATGCCGTCGATGATCTTGTCGGCGCGGCTGCCGTGGTGCGAGCCGGCGACGATGCCCAGCACGATGGCGAGCACGTACGCCGTGAGGTAGGCCGGCAGCACCAGCATAATCGTGTGGGGCAGGCGGGCCATGAGCTGCGCCGCCACGCTGTCCTTGGTGGTGATGGAGTAGCCGAAGTCAAACGAGAGGATCTGCTTGAGCCAGGCGAAGTACTGCACCCACAGCGGGTCGTTGTAGCCGTAACGCTCGCGCAGCGCCTCGATCTGATCGGGAGTCATGCGCGGGTTGATCATCGTGTCGATGGCGTCGTAGGGCGCCAGCTGCATCAGCAGAAACACCAGGACGCTGATGATCAGCAGGACCGGGATGGCCACGAGGATGCGCTTCAGGATGAACTTGGCCACGGTGCGTTCTCCCTCCCTCTTCTTTTTGGTCGAATTCCCACAGGACGTACTACACGCGAGCGGGGTACCCGCCGCAAGCGCGGGCACCCCGTCCGATGCGCCGAAGTTCAGGCCGCGCAGGCTACTCCGTCATGTCGAGCTTCGAGAGATCCTCGAACGTGTAGACGGGCACCAGCCCGGCGTCCTCGATGTTGGTGACGTTGGCGGTGGTGACGAGCAGGCGCTTGTTGGAGTACAGCGGGTAGAACGCGCCGGTGTCCTGCAGCACCTGCTGCAGCTGCAGGTAGATCTCCTTGCGCGCGTCGACGTCGGTCTCGGAGCGACCCTGGGCGAACAGGTCGTCGATCTCGCCGTACTGGTCGGCGGTGTAGTGCATGTAGTTCGCCGAGCCGTCGGTGGTGAACAGCGCCGAGAACGTGTCGGGGTCGATGCCCATGATATAGCCGCCGAAGTACATGTCGTAGTCGTTGTCGGCCTCGTACATGGCGGTCGAGAGCGCGGTGGAGTCCACGCCCTTGAGCTCCAGGTTGATGCCGGCGGCCTTGGCCTGCTCCTGCATCATGACCGCGGCGGCCTGCTGCAGGGTGTCGGAGCCGGAGTAGCCCAGCGTCAGGGTGAGGTTGCTCACGCCGGCCTCCTCCAGCAGGCTCTTGGCCTTCTCGACGTCCTGGTCGTAGGCCTCGACGTCCTCCTTGGCGGCGGCGTACTGGTTGTTCGGGGGCAGGAAGCTCCACGGTAGCTCGTAGTACTCGCTCGACAGGCAGGCGGCGTCGGCGATGGCGGTCTTGTCGAAGCAGTACAGCACGGCCTTGCGCACGCGCTCGTCGGCCACGGCCTCGCGCGCGCAGTTGAAGCACATGTAGGCAACGCGGCCCTCGTCATAGGGGGTCACGACGAGGTTATTGCCCTCGATGTTCATCTGCTGGATCTGGTTGGCGGTGCCGATCCAGGCGTTGACCTCGCCGGCCTGGATGGCCGTCATGCCGGTGTTCTCGTTGGTGATGATCTGGAACACCACGTTGCCGATGTTGGGCGCGCCCAGGAAGTAGTCGGGGTTGGCCTCGAAGTTGAGGTACTGGCCGGGCAGGTATTCGAGCAGCTTGTAGGGGCCGCTGCCCACGGGGTTGTCCACCGTGTCGTCGTTCTCGAAGTCGGTGACCTCGCCGTAGACGCTGCGCGGCATGATCATGTTGCCACCGAGCATCTCGATGGCGCCAGCGTTGAGGAACGGGAAGGTGGCCGTGAAGGTGTGCTCGTCGATCTCCTCGAACTCCACCTTGCCCTGGTCGCCGTAGTTGAGGTAGGACTGCTGGTTGGCGCCGTCGGTGTCGCGCATCGTCTCGAGCGAGAAGATGCAGTCGTCGGCCGTCACGGGGTCGCCGTTGATGAACGTGGCGTCCTCGCGCAGGTGGATGGTGAAGGTGAGGTGATCCTCGGACTCCTCGTAGCTCTCCGCCAGGAAGTACTTGATGCCGTCGGCGTTGTACTGGAACAGCGGCGAGAAGATGAGCTTGAGGGTCATGAGGCCAAAGCGGTCGCTCGTGGTGATGGGGTTGGGCGAGACGCTCGGGTCGCCGGCGATGGCGTAGCGGAACGTCTTGCCGCCCGAGGTGGTCTCGGCCGGGGCGTCGGTCGTGGCCGCCTCGGTGGCGCCGTCGTCGGTCGTCTCGGCGGTGTCGCTGCCGTTGCAGCCCGTGAGCGCCAGCCCGGCCAGGGCGGCGGTGCCACCCGCAAGGGCCAAGAACGAGCGACGAGTCAGCTTCTGGCTGTTCGACTTCTCCATACTGTGCTCTCCTCTGTCGTGGAGGGCCCGTCTTGGGTGGGCCCCCTCGTACTCATACCTGCATTCGGTAGATTATGCGCCATGGCGCGCGCGTCATGGCGCACGAGCCGGACGAGCGGCCTAATTTGGGTTGTAACAGACATCATGTGCCCCTGCAGGGCAGATTGCCTCGCGAAACAGAGGCGAAACGACAATATCATCCCACGTCCTCACGGCCCCTGCGGGCGCGACGGGCACCCAGTCCCGGCCCGCCCCGCCACCCGCGGCCCGCCCGCAATCGCCGCCCGGCGCCAGGGCGGCCGTCCCCCGGCAAGGGCGACGCTACGTCGCCTCGACGCGGGCGGCGAGCTCCTCTCTGGTGTGGACGCCGAGCTTGCGGTAGATGGCCTTGGTGTGGGCCTTGGCGGTGTTCTCCGAGACGACAAGCTGCTCGGCGATTGAGGCGATGGTCCGCCCGCGCACGAGCTCCACGAGCACCTGCACCTCGCGGGCGCTCAGGTCAAACTCGCGGCCGACCGCCCGGCACTGGGCGGAGATCGCCTCCACCATCAGCTCGGAGGCAGACGCACCACCGCCAGCGCCCGCAGGGCCGCCATGGCCCGCCCGCGCATCGGGGCCAGCGCCCTCCCCCTGCGCCTCGCCAGGCGCGGCGGCACCGCCCGGCATGGGTGCGAGGTACTCGAAGGAGTAGTGCCCCTCGTCGTAGGAGTTGACGCGGAAGATGCTGTACGAGCGGTTGCGCCACAGGGCGAACCCCAGGAACAGGATGCCGTAGGCAAAGCCCATGACCAGCATCGTAGCCGCCCGCTCGCCCATGGACCCCAGAAGGCCACCGAGCAGCGACCCCACGAGCAGGCCGGCCACGTTGGCTATCATCGCGCCGCTGAACAGGCGCAAGGGGTTGGCGTCGGTCGTGGCAACGATGGGCCCCAGCGCCAGGTAGACCATGGCGAGGAACAGGTAGTATCCCGCATAGAGCAGGCTCGGCACCAGCAGGGGCGGCATGCCCTCCAGCAGGTGGACGAGCATGGACGCCCCGAGAAGCACCAGGGTGATGAGAGGCATCAGGGCGACGCCGCGGCGCTCCGCCACACACTCGACCAGGCAGGCCGCCAGCATGATGACCACGGTGACGGAGAGCACCTCCGCCCAGGCCTGGGCGTCTGCGAGCAGGCCCGCCATCCCGTCCCCCGCCTGCAGGAAGTTGTACGGTACGGAGAAGACGACGATGCACACGTACAGAAGCGCCGGGGAGCGGCGCGCCGGCCCGCGGGTGCGCGCGCCCCACGTATGCGCCTGCATCTCGAAGAGCCGGCGGGCATGCCACAGGCACAGCACGGAGCCCGTCTGCATCGCCGCGAACACCGCGACGGCCATGGCATGGGGCAGGCAGGTCTCGACTAGGTACAGGATGACGGAGAGCACGATCCCGCCCAGCGTCACCAGCAGCTGCTCGCCCTTTGGGTTGAGGTGGCGATACACCTCTCCCCACATGCAGATGAGCGGGGTCGTGCCGAACGCGATGATGACGTTGCCCGCATAGATCGCCGGGCGCGCCAGGCCAAAGGCCTCGCCGGCGACGAACAGCAGGGTGCCGACTGCCAGGCACGCGACCATGGCAGGCAGCGCCCAGCGGATCTCGCCCAGCGACGCCACGCGCCGCGCGACGAGGAAGAGCGCGAGAAAGGCCACGAACGTGGCGGCGGAGTTGACGATCCACGCGCCGCTCTCGGAGGCACCGCCTGAGGAGGCGTCAAAGACCGTGCCGAGAAACGTGATGGAGTGCAGCGCCGCCCACTGCAGCGCCATGCCCGCCAGCGCCAGGAGGATGGCGCACGCTCGCTGGGTGCTGTAGATGGTCGACTCGTCCACGAAGCGCCCGTCCGGATGGGGAGTCGGGGCAGCCCCAGCTCCGTCGTGCGCAGACCCGCGTGTCGTCATAGGTCGTGCCCCGCCCCCCTTCGCCGCACCACCGATCACGCAAATATTACCTGTTTTGGGCGGCGGATACGGCCCTCAGCAGAAAGACTACCTGCCACGGGTAACGCGCGTGGCCGCAGATGGTTGACATAATGGACGAAGCGAGGTGCAAACACCCGCAGGCGCCGGCCGATGCCGGCGCGTGGGCACACACGAAAGGACGGTACCTCATGGAACTCACTCGTAGGAACTTCATCGGGGCGGCCGGCGCGGCGGGCATCGCGGCGGCAGGCGCGGGCGCCATCAGCATCCCCGCGGCCCGTGCCGAGGAGGCGCAGGCCACCGAGGAGGCCGCCGCTCCCGTCGAGCCGGTTGCCACCTACACGTGCGACATCTGCATCTGCGGCGCCGGCAACTCCGGCCTGTCCGCAGCCGTCGAGGCCGCGCAGCAGGGCCTGGGCGTCGTCGTGCTCGAGAAGCAGGGCGGCACCGGTGGCGGCGGCATCGGCACCGAGGGCGTCTTTGCCGTGGGCTCGGAGATGCAGAAGGAGGCCGGCATCGAGATCGAGCCGGCCGAGGTCATCTCCACCGAGATGAACTACTCCCACAACCGCGCCAACGGCCTGAAGTGGCTCGACCTGGTCAACGCCTCGGGCGAGAACATCACCTGGCTCAAGGACTGTGGCGTCAACTTCACCGGCGTGGTGGACGACTACCACGGCGGCATGTTCGAGACGTTCCACTGGTTCGGCGAGAACCGCGCCCATGACGACTTCTCCCCCGCAATGACCCAGACCGCCAAGGACCTGGGCGTCGAGTTCCTCATGAACTGCCCGGCCACGAGCCTCATCCAGGACGAGAGCGGCGCCATCGCCGGCGTGTACGCCGAGAAGCTCAACGGCGACGTGGTGCAGATCAACGCCAAGGCCGTGGTGCTTGCCACCGGCGGCTTCGCCAACAACGACGAGTACCTGCAGGAGGGCGGCTTCTCCGACACCACCAACGTGGTGCGCTTCCTGTACGGCTATGACGGCGACGGCGTGCGCATGGCCCTGGAGGCCGGCGGCGCCAGCAACATCCCGCGTATGTCCGGCCTCATGCAGCTCACCGTCTCGGGCGCGCCCGGCGGCGAGTACGGCACGTTCGGCCAGGGCGACGGCCTGGTCGTGGCCGGCCACGCCGCTGCTGCGATCTGGCTCAACGAGGACGGCGAGCGCTTCTGCGCCGAGAACGCCGGCGTCGAGAACTGGATGGCCGACATGATCCCGTCGCTCGTGCACCAGAAGCTCTACTCGGTCTATGACGCAAAGATCTTCGAGGACGCCTACAACGGCATGATCGCCCCGCGCATCGACTGGGAGGCCACCCAGGAGGAGCTGCAGCAGCGCATCGACGAGAACCCCTACAACGACTTCTTCAGCGCTGACACCCTCGAGGAGCTGGCCCAGAAGGCCTGCGACGCCATGGGACTGGACTACGACACCGTCATCGGCGCCATCAACACCTACAACGAGATGTGCGAGGCCGGCGACGACGCCTACTTTGGCAAGCCTGCCGAGTACATGCAGAAGCTCGAGAACCCGCCCTACTACTTCTGCTACATGCCCCAGGCGTGCATGGTGACGTTCGGCGGCATCCGCACGAGCCGCAAGATGGAGGTCGTCAACAAGAGCGGCGTGCCCGTGCCCGGCCTGTACTCCGCCGGCGTTGACTCGGCCGACCTGTGGCCCAACATCTACACGATCAACGTCCCCGGCGGCACCAACGCCAACAACATCAACTCCGGCCGCTTCGCCAGCAAGTTCGCCGCCGAGTACATCGGCGACGCCAAGGTCGGCTCGGTGAGCTCCGAGGGCGACACCGCCCCGTCGGTACCCGACACCACCTGGACCAAGCCCGAGGGCGAGCTCGCCGACGGCACCTACTCCGACACCGAGCGCGGCATGTTCGGCAACATCACGGTGAACGTCACCATCTCCGGCGGCCAGATCACCGAGATCACCCAGACCAACGAGCTCGAGACGGCCTACGTGGGCGTCCCCGCCATGGAGAACACGCTGATCCCCGCCGTCATCGAGGCGCAGGATCCCAACGTGGAGACCGTCGCCGGCGCGACGATGACCTCCAACGCCTTCCGCACCGCGGTGCAGAAGTGCCTGGAGCAGGCCGCCGCGTAAGGGCACGAGCACCACGCCTGGCGTAGACCGGCAGTCGGCGCCATCGCCATGATGCGTTGCCACTGTGGCTACGATGCGCATCGCGAGCCCGCCGCCAGCCCAAAGGGGCCTGGCGGCGGGCTCGTTGCGTGCTCGTGCGCCTCTCCGTCCTGCATGTCGTTGTCATGCCGTTGGCCAGATGTTGTCTTTCCCGCAATTCGCGTCGAATGTCACCAAGATGACGAGTTTGAAAGGTTGCGGGCTGAAACCTCGGGTACAATGCGCGCCATGAGACGCACTGCTGACGATACCAAGAACGTCCCCGAGCGCAAGGCCACCGCCACGCTGGCACTGTCAGCAGACGAGCTTGGCCTCACGTTCTCTGACGTCGTGGTCATCTTCGCCTGCAACGACGCGTTCGTCCCCTACCTCTCGGTCGCGCTCCAGTCCATACTCGAGAACGCCAGCGCGCAGCGGCACTACGACGTGGTCGTCCTCACGCGGGACATCTCGCCGCAGAACGTGGCCACGCTGCGGGCGCAGGTGGACCGCGCCGGCAAGGACGCGCAGATCGGCTTTCTTGACGTGGCGGCCGCCATCCACTCGTCCAAGCTGCCGCGCAGGGGGCGCTTCAAGGCAGAGGCGAGCTTTCGCCTCATGGCGCCCAGCCTGCTCGAGAATGCGGACAAGGCGGTCTATCTGGACTGCGACCTCGTCGTCCTGCACGATCTCGCCGAGCTGTTCGACATCGAGCTTGGCGACAACCTGCTCGGCGCCACGCGCGATGCCGACACGGCCGGCCTGTACTCGGGCTACGACCCGTGCGTGCGCGAGCACATCGACGGTGTCGTGGGCCTCACGGAGCCGTACACGTACTTCCAGTCGGGCGTGCTGCTTCTGAACCTCGACGCGTTCAGGCGCGCCTGCACGCCCGATGACATACTTGCCTACACGCACGGCCATCGGCTTCGCTGGCCTGACCAGGACATTCTCAACCACTTTGGTCGCGGGTGCCATGTGCGCGTCGACACGCGCTGGAACGTCCTGAACGACTGGCAGCGCCTGCGGCGGACGCACATTGTGGCGCAGGCGCCCGCCGAGATCCGCGACGAGTACGAGGTCGCGCGGCGCGACCCCTACATCGTGCACTATGCCGGGCCCGACGGGCGTCCCTGGCTCTACCCCGACGCCGACATGGCCGACGTCTTCTGGCGATACGCCGAGCGCAGCCCATACCTCGGCGAGATCACCCGGCGACTGCGTCGCTCCCGCCGCAGCATCGAGGGCCTTGCCAAGCGCCTGCAGGTAGCGTTCATCTACAAGTTCGCGATGCCCGCGCTCGACGTGCTGCTGCCGCCAAAGACCAGGAGGCGCCACTTTGCGTTCTCGATTTACGAGCGCCTCGGCGGGCGGGTGTCATAAGGGGACGACCTGTCAATCTCGGTCACACGGACTCTCCTTTGGCTCGGAAGCGTGCTGAACTATGAAAGTAACTCGTCTGTCACTAACCTGACGAGCTTCTGACAAAACCAGAAGTCTTCACCGTTCAACAAAGCCCGAGGTAGATGATATCGGGTATGCACACTTACATTCGCTTGTCAGATATGTGTCAGACGCTTTTTGATTTCACCATAAAAACACTCTATCTTCGCAACAATGCCCCTACGCTTTTCTCGAACAACATCTATGCCACTTCCACGCTTGACTGGAGGGGGAGAATATGGGTAGGATATTCGCTGATAGAGCCGAGGGCACTTCTCCTGGTCCGCACGACCAGTGCAGTGGAAATCCCTCGGCCTTCGACCATGCTACTGATTCCAGCTACAATGAAATCATCGACCGCTTGGTAAGTCGCGGATTCTCAGATGCAAGCACAGGTGAAGCTGCTTTTCTCCTTAAGCGTGTCACCGAAAGCCATCTGGAGCCGTACTTGTCCATGATAGAAACGCCAAGTTCGGGTGTCGTACCCTCGATCAGGGCCGCCAATGACCTGACGACGTTCGACAGGCGCTACCAGTCAATCTTATTCAAGTACATAGGTATCATAGAAGCGCAGATGAGAGCTCAGTATTCCCACTGGATGGGCCACTTCCACGGCGATTTCTCGATATACGATACCAGCCTGTTCCTCCGCATAGAGAATCACGTAAGGACCATTCTACACCTCAGAGACGAGATGGGCAGAAAGATCAGAAGGTCAAGGTGGATGACAGAAGCATTCGTGTCAAACGGGGAGCGCCTTCCCGTCGACCAGGCCGTCGAGTGTGCGACGCTCGGAACGCTCGTCCAGCTGTTCTCCAACACGGCGGACAGAGACGTTACCGGTCGGGTGTCAAGCTCGTTCGGATGCAGCAAGGCCGAGCTATCAAGCTGGATGAAAACCATAACCGATGTCAGGAATATATGTGCGCACTTTGATAGCTATGTCACACGAAGACAGATACCTTCAACGCCCATGGCAATCACCGGCATGCCAGAGGCCGACAATCGCAGCACGTTCTATATCGTGCTCATCATACTGAGCCTGCTATCGGCAAGGATCACGTTTTCCGATCTGAACCTCACCTATGCCAACAGGATGCAGTGCGAGGTGAAAAATCTTGTCAGCGACTTTGTGAGACTCTACCCCATGGGCCTCGTTCGACTCATGGGCTTCCACGAGAGCTGGGAAAGGGATGTTGATTTCGCTGTGGGAGGTCAGTTCATTCCCGATGTGCCGATCGAACATCATGGTACCGCCAAAACAACCTAAGTTTCCGCTTTTGCTTAGGACATTATCAGTGGAAGGCCCCACGACAGGCCATTCCGCCCGCAGAGCAGGCTACCCGGCATGCCCGATCGCCGGCCCTGCTGCTGAACAGCGCGAGCAGCTCCTCACGAGAGGAGACGCCGAGCTTGCGGTAGATGTTGCGGATGTGGGTGCGCGCCGTGTTGCCTGAGATGAGCAGCGCCTTGGCGATGTGGCCCGAGTTGTAACCGTGCCAGAGGTACTCGCAGACCTCGCGCTCGCGGGCGGTGAGGCCATAGTCCCGAACCAGCTCGTCCATGCGCTGAGCAATGGTCTCCTCGAAGGTCTCGGGCCGGGAGGTGGCGGGCAGGCCGTCGACCTCGTCGCGCGACCCGCGCGCCATCAGGCGCCAAGTGGTATAGGCCAGATCGAGCAGGACCACCACGTAGTAGACAAACGTCACCAGACGGACGTAGGGCCCCGTGCCCGCCCTTGAGTCCGCGGCGAAGGCAAGGGCACTCCCCACGAGCATGGCCACGCAGCACGCGGAGAGCGTGATGCCAGCTACGAGCAGGCGCGACATCCCCCGCATCGCCATGACCGACGCGAGGGCGTACAGAGAGATGAACACCATGGGGACAAAGACGTAGTGGGCACCCAGAGACTCCGCCCCCTCGGAGGGCAGGCCGCCCAGAATTATGCCGCAGGCCACGAGGACGGGCGCGACCAGCTTCTCCGCGAGCAGCACGATCGGGGTCTTCGTCCGCACGCAGCACAGCGCGATCGCAGGCGCAGAGGCAACGATCAGGCCGACGAACTCGCCGCGCACAACCCTGCCGTTCAGCTCGGTCTCGCCCATGCAGCTGCAGCACATGCACACCAGAAGGCCGAGGAGCGGAAGCCACAGCGTGGAGACGAAATCGGTGAACACCGGGGCAAGCCCCTGGCGCGTCACGTCCTCGCCGACCGCGATCGCGTGGTCGCCCGCGGCGTCCGTCTGCGTCATGCCCAGGGCAGGCCGGCGCATGACCAGGATGACCGGCGCCGCCGCCCCGACCAGGGCGCACAGGCACCAGACGATCCCGGCGGCAATCGGCGAGAGGACGGAGACGACGAAGGCCACCACCGACGACACCATGCAGGAAAGCGCCCCGTAGAACAAGACGTTGCGGAAGTCGAGCGCGAAGCACGCGCTCCAGGCGACGAGGAGCGGAACCACCGCAGCCCCCATCAGCGTGCCCACGCTCCACAGGATAAAGACCGGAGCCTAGGGATAGGCCACGCCGGCCACCCACATGACGATCTGGCCCACCACGTAGACGGCTGCCGACGCCACCAAGATGCCATGCGCGGGGCCCCGCCACTCGATGCCCCGCACGACGGCCAGCGCCGTGAACACAAGGGAGACGAGCAGGCACGCGACCATCATCGAGGTCGCGATGTCACCAAACGCGACCGGGCTCACGCAAACGTCGCGCATCACGCGCAGGTTGGGGACGAACAGGGGGATGGTCGCCATGAAGGGGGCCAGCAGCAACAGCTCCGGCAGGAAGGCGACGCCCGATCTCGAGACAGGCACCGGTCCTGCGGTGCGAACCGTCGCGACGGCGGCGCACTCCTCCCCCTCGCAGCCCGCGACCTCGATATCCGCGACGCTTCCACCCGACATGGCACGTCCCCCTCTTGTCGCGCACGAGACGCGCCTGGCGATGCCACGTTCTGGGCGCCACCAGTCCCCACCCACCTCGCGCAAAACCTCGTTTCTACCGGCCTCTATGATACCTCATACCGCAAAGCGGTGAGACGTCTCACGCAGCGTGTGCGATGGTCTTGCGAAGCGGAAACGACTAGGTTGGTGTCATGCCGTCCGCACCCGGGCACCGGGGCGCAATTGTGCGGGCGACGTACGCAACCGTCAGTTCCATTGGAGGGATCATGCAGCAGAAGTCAGCATGCACGTCGAGCAGCGACACCATCACGCGCCGCTCTCTCATCGCCGGCGCAGGCGTCGCCCTGGCCAGCACCGCCGTCCTCTCGGCTCAGGCCAAGGCCCACGCCGAGGAGGCAGCCGAGGGCGAGGCCGCCGAGGCCGCCTCGGGCAACGCCATGAGCGCGTGGGGGACCGAGTATCCGTGGCCCGCAGTTCCGCCCACAATCACCGACGACCAGATTGAGGAGGAGCTCAACGTCGACGTGGCCATCATCGGCCTGGGCGTCTCCGGCGTCGCGGCGTTCCGCTCCGCAGCCGAGGCCGGCGCCAACGTCGTCGCCTTCGAGAAGGCCGAGAAGCCCAGCGTCCGCTCCATGCAGTACTGCTACATCAACGGCTCCCACTACGAGGAGCTGGACATGGAGCCCGTTGACGAGGACCTCATCATCAACGAGGAGTGGAACGAGTCGGCGCAGGTCGCCAACTACGAATGGTCAAGGTCTTCTATCCCGCCATGGCCGAGAACGGCAACCTGGTGACCTGGCCCGACTTCGACGTCGAGGGCAACCCCACCAACTCCGGCGACGGCTACAAGATGGGCTACTGGGCCGGCGCCGCCTTCAGCCAGAACATGTGCGCCATGACCCACGTCATGGGCGGCGCCAACGACATCCCCAACATGGACGCCTCCTCGGCCTTCACCGGCCCCATGCTGCGCCTCAACTACGACGGCAAGCGCTTCATGAACGAGGACAGCAACGTCTCTGACTGCGAGCTCGCCTTTGACCGTCAGCCCAAGCGCAAGGTGTTCATGTTCTTCGACTCCCACCTCGACGAGCAGATTGCCGCTGGCATCGTCAGCGAGTTCTCCACGAGCCTCGCCGAGATGGACGGCAAGATCGACAACGAGACCTTCTTCAAGGCTGACACGCTCGAGGGGCTCCTCGACGCCATCGTGGCCTACGACGCCGACTTCAGGAAGGACGAGGCCCTGACCAGCATCGAGCGCTACAACGAGCTGTGCGCCAACGGCTATGACGAGGATTTCGGCAAGAAGGAGAAGTACCTCTTCCCCGTGCAGGACGGCCCCTTCTACGCCCAGCGCATGGGCATCGGCCTGTGCCTGACCACCATGGGCGGCCTGTCCTCCGACGAGTACGCTCACGTCATCAGCACCGAGCGCCACGTCATCCCCGGCCTGTACGCCTCGGGCAACATCCAGGGCGACCGCTTTGCCGTGAAGTATCCCTTCAAGCTCTCCGGCGCCAGCCACGCCATGGCCATGTACTACGGCTACGTCGCCGGCCAGAACTGCGCGAACGGCATCTAAGCGGCCCTGGCTCGAGACAAAGGTACCTCGGCCGTACAGCCCCCTGCACACGCCAGGCGCCTCGTCTAACGGGCGCCGAGTGCAACTATCCGGACAGAAATCGCGCGTCAGAGCGGTGGGAATGTCCGAGAAGTTGCACTCGGCGCCCCATATCATCCGTCATCTAAGGAGATCACTATGTCTCGCATCGACTTCTCCCGTCGCTCCTTCATCAAGGCCGCCGGCGCCGCAGCCGGCACCATGGCCCTGGGCGTCGTCGCACTGGCCGAGGAAGGCGCCATGCCCGCCGGCTCCGAGATGGGTGACGTGCCTCCCTCGGGTGCCGAGGGCGGCATGAGCTCCGGCGGCCCCGGCACCGGCGCTCCCCTCGTGGGCACGGCGACCACCCCGCCCTATTCCGGCGAGGACGACGTGGCCCGCGTGGACGAGAACGGCGACACGGTATACTACTCCATGCGCCGCAACTGGGTGGGCGAGGCTCCCGTCATCGACGACGCCGAGATCGCCCAGGCCATCGACGCCGACGTCGTGGTGCTCGGCCTGAACTACTCCGGTTCGCAGTGCTTCCGCATGGCCTGCGAGAAGGGCCTGGTCGTCGTGGGCGTCGACCAGCAGGCCAAGGACGGCTTCAACCCCTTCGGCGGCCAGCTCGGCCACTTCAACTCCACCTGGCAGGAGGAGGTCCTGGGCGTCCCGAAGTCGACGTTCGACCCCGTGGACTTCATCGACACCTACCAGCTGCAGTCGGCCGGCCGCGCCCAGCCCGACCTCATCCGCCAGTTCGCGCACCGCAACGGCGAGATGGTCGACTGGATGATGGAGCTCCAGCCCGACCTGACAGCCGTGAGCAGCGGCGTCACGCTGCAGCCCGGCAGCGACTACAGCTTCAAGAAGGGCTACTTCTGGACCTATCCCGCCGTCATCAACCTGGGCTCGGGCGCATTTGCCAGCTCAGGAGAGTTCTGCACGGCGTCGGTAGACAAGGGCATCGAGGCCAGCCCCAGCTCGCAGGCGCTCTACGGCTACAACGCCACGGTGCTCGTGAAGCAGGACGGCAAGGTTACTGGTGCCATCGTCCAGAACGCCGAGGACGGCACCTACACCAAGATCAACGCCTCGATCGGCGTGGTGCTGGCCCTGGGTGACTTCTCCGCCAACGCCGACATGTTCAACGCCCTGTGCCCCGAGGTCCAAGAGAGCAACCCCTACACGCAGATCGTAGGCTCGGGCCGCGACGGCTATGGCATCAAGATGGGCATCTGGGCCGGTGGCGTGATGGAGATCGGCCCGCGAACGGCCATGGGCGGCAACACGAGCGCCTTTGCCATGGACTTCTTCGGTGCCGCAGGCGGCTGCTGGATCAACAAGTACGGCAAGCGCTTCTGCAACGAGGCGTTCGGTATCCCGTTCGTGGCCGGCGTGCAGTCGGCACGCCAGCCCATCGACTCCGACATCGTGCAGGTGTGGGACGCCGGTCACTGGCGCGAGTTCGCCCAGAACCAGGCCCTGGGCCACTTCAACTCCGCCGATATCTCCGACGCCAAGATGGACGAGTACCAGACTAAGATGGACGAGGCCTATGCCGCCGGCGCTGAGGGCGCCAACGGCGTGTATGCGGCCGACGACCTGGAGACGCTGGCCAGCTACCTGGGCTTTGAGGGCGAGGCCGCCACGAACTTCGTCGAGAGCGTCCAGCAGTACAGCGCCTATGCCGAGGCCGGCAAGGACGAGGACTACGCCAAGTCTGCCGACATGATGTGGCCCATCAACGAGGGGCCGTTCTACGCCGAGAAGAACACCCGCAACGCCTACCTCATCCTGGTGACGCTCTCAGGCCTCAACGTGGACGGCAACCAGCAGGTGCTCGACCAGCACTTCGAGCCCATCGAGGGCCTGTACGCCACGGGCAACTGCTCGGGTGGCCGCTTCCCGCTGCAGTACACCGCGCCCATGAACGGCATCTCCGTGGGCTTCGCCACGGTGTTCGGCGCGCTGCTCGGCGAGCACCTGGGCACGCTGAAGAGCGCGTAGGCCACAAGCGCACAAGGCAGCGCCCACAAAACGCAAATGCGCGGGGCGTGACAACCAAAAAGGCGCCGAGTGCAACTATCCGGACAGAAATCACACGCCAGAGCGGCGAGAATGTCCGAGAAGTTGCACTCGGCGCCTTGGTGTGGCCGACGGCTCAGCGGAAGGGTCTTGCGACCGCGGGCTCCCGTCTTTTAGCTCTCGTCACCCGAGAGGAACTTGCCTACCAGATAGCCAAAGGTGCAGTTACGGGTGTGGCTCAGGCAGTTCATGTTATGCGGGTAGGTGTTGCTGAACATGCTGCCGGAGGTCAGGCCCACGGCGAACAGGCCAGTGATGGGCTGGAAGTCGGCGTTGAGCACGCGGCTGTGGATGTCGACCTGCAGGCCACCTGCCGTGGAGAGGGCCTCGGCGCCCTCGAGCGTGGCGTAGAACGGCGGGGTGTCGATCTTGGCCATCATCGCGCCCGGGAAGTGGAAGTCGGTGTCCTCGCCTGCATCGCACATCTCGTTCCAGTGGTTGATGGTCTCCACGAAGGCGTCCGCCGGCACGCCCATCATCTCGGCGAGCTCCTCGAGGGTGTCGGCCTTGAAGGCGTTCTCGCTCGTCGCCGCGGCCACCCACACCTCCTTGGGACCGTAGCAGGAGCTCGACGGCGTCCAGATGGCGTCAATCTTATTGGCGATGTCGCCATCGACGATGTAGAAGTCACAGGCGCCGGGCTGGGACTGCATGGCGGCGGCCAGGTGGTTGTAGGGCTCGTACTCAGGCGTGAAGCGCTTGCCGAGTTTGTTGACGCGCAGATAGGGCATGAGCTGCTGGGGGTCGAGCATCAGGGGATGGGGGTACTCGTCCTCGATGGCGCCAATGGCCAGCGCCATCTCGTGACCGTCACCGGTGTTACCCATGGAGGGGCTCATCCAGCCGCACAGGGCGAGGTCACGCGGGCGGCAGCAGCGCTGGAGCTTCTCCATGTTGAAGCCGTAGCCGCCAGTTGCCAGCACCACGCCCTTGGCGCAGTTGTACTTCTCGTAGCCATCGGCACTCTTCACGATGACGCCCGTCACCGCGCCGGACTCGTCGGTGACCAGCTGGCAGGCAGGGCACTCGTAGCGGATCTCGGCACCGGCCTCGTTGATGAGCTGGGGAAGGAGCTCGGCAAGCTCGCCGGGAGTGTAGGGCAAGTTGAACGAGGTGTTCCACGAGTGGGAGAGCGAGGTCACGTCATACTGGTCGCGGAAATCGGGGAAGTCGCCCGCCGCAAAGGTAAGGGGGAAGTCGTCCTCGGTCTTTCCGCCCGCCTCCATGAGGTGGTCGACGTACCAGTCAACGGCCTCACCGTTGCACTCAAGATAGCGCGTGTACAGGTCCATGTTCACGCGATAGCCGCCGTTGTCCATGGCATCGTCGAGCCACTGCCTCTCGTCGAACTCAACGCCCCAGTGCTTGTGGATCTTGGAGTTGGTGCCGCCCAGCGTGGCCGAACAGTAGTTGGCGAAGGCGCGCTTCTCCACGGCGACAGTCTTGAGGCCGTGCTCGGCGCAGGAGAGCGCCGCCGCGTCACCGGCAGGGCCCAGGCCGCACACCACGACGTCCACGTCATGGGTGGCAACAATCTCGTCATCGGGGATCGGGTCGGCCACGAAGGCGATCTCGCCCTCGCCCGCAGCGCACGGGGCGAACAGCGTGCCGTCATTGGTGGGGAAGCTTGCGTTGGCGTTGCCGGCGGCGACCTGGGTGCCGGCAACCGAGCCCTCGGCCACCGGCTTGCTCGCGTCGGCCTCGGCCGAGGCGGCGGCCTCATCGGCCAGCGCGACACCCGCCATGCTGGCGGCAGCGGCGAAGGCGGCGGTCGCCGTGGCTCCGGTGATGAACGTACGGCGGCTCACGGGCCTGGCGTTAGTCCTGTCCATTGCGTTTCCTCCTTTGTCTGGCCCTTCTGTCTGAGGGCATGTGAAAGCGATGCGATGGCATCTGCCACACGTTCCATCATGGCGCAGACAGACATGATGAAACATCTGCCAAAATGGTAGATATTCCATAAACCAGCAGGTAATTGGCGCTATTTCTCACGGCGTCTTTACGTATGCCCCCACACCATATACGATGGATGAAAAGCGCGAGAATAGCGCGAAGGCGATCAGGGGCAGAAGGGGGCGGCCATGCGTCAGGCGAGCAGACCCGCACCAACAGACGGGGCACCGCGGGTCGAGGGCCGGCCCTGCCGCTCAAGACGCGCAGCCCGACCCACAGGCACGCCGCGTGCGTCGACGGCATGTGCCGTCATCGGGGCGGCGTGCCTGTGGGCGTGGGGGTATGTCGCCAACCTCTCCCCCGCCCTCTTTCCCTCACCGGACGTCGCCGCCAGCATCGGCATCGAGTTCGCCTACTACACGTCCCAGCTCACGGTGCTCAGCCTGGGCATCCTGCTCGCCGCCGGCATGAGGCGCTGGCAGCCAAGCCTCTCCCCCGCGGCCGTGGTGGGGGCTGCGGCCCTGCTTGCGTTGGCATCCTGCGCACTTGCCGCCCTATTGCGCGCGGGAAGCCCTCCCTTTGCCGCGATCGCATGCTGCGGGGTGCTCTACGGATTGGGAGGGATGGTGCTCACCGTCGCCTGGGGAGCACGTCTCTCCCTGGGAGTGCAGGACATGCGCCGGCCCGTCCTACTGTCGTTTCTGCTGGGCTATGCCCTCTATCTCGCCTCGCTCTATCTCCCGTCGCGCTATGGACACCTCTTCGCCTGTGCCCTGCCGTTTGCGTCTGGCCTTCTGTGGCTCGCCGACTCCTGGCGCCGCCACCAGCTCACCGCCGAGGTCTGGCCCACAAAGACGCCTGACGGTGCGCTTCCCGGCGAGGCGTCGGCGGGATCTCCCGACGTCTCCATCCTTCCCTGGCACGCCATGGCGCTCTTCGCCGCAACGGCCCTGGTTGGCAATCTTATCTCGGCGCTCATCATGGGATCCACCTACGACGGCGCGGCCATCATGTTCCCCGGTGGCTTCCTCGTGTGTGCCTGCATCGCCTGTGCCGCCCTCGTGCTGGTACCCGCCGGCAAGAGGCGCGTGAGCGTGGAGCGGCTCTATCGCTACTGCCTGCCCTTTGCGGTGCTGGGCATGCTCCTCATTATGGCCTTTCCCGATGGCGACCACGCACTCGCCGGCGCCTTGGTCAGCGGGTCGAGCATCTTCCTGCAGGCGCTCGTCATCCTCAAGGTCACCGAGGCCACGCAGATGGAGGGCCTCTCGCCCCTGTTGTCGTTCGGCGTGGGCCAAGGCGTCATCAGCGGCGTCGTCTTCGCAGGCAACGTGCTCGGCCGGGTTCTCAGCGGGATCCCCACAGCAAGCGTCAGCGCCGGCGCTGGCGACGGCATAGATAGCGGCCTGCTTCCCGTGGCGTGCGGGGCGGGCGTCTTTATCCTGTTCTTCCTGCTCGCGATGGTCACCGACGCGCTGTCCAACCATATGGCCACCCTAAAAAGCGGTCTTGCCCAAATGGGATCGCCGGATAGCCCTAAGACCGGGGCTGCGGGTAAGGGCACGGGTAAGAGCGGCCAGGGTTCGGCTTCCGATACGAGAGATCCGGGTATGGCGGGTCTCGGCGACCCAAACGCCCTCGGCGCTCTCGCCGACTTCGCCGCATGCCACGACCTCACCAAGCGCGAGGCCGAGGTGTGCGCCTACCTTCTGCGCGGGCGCAGCCTACCTTTGATCGCCGAGCACCTCTGCGTGACCGCCGGCACGGTCAAGACCCACGCCGCCCATATTTACCGAAAGACGGGCGTAGGCAGCAAACAGGAGCTCATCGAGCTGTACGACCAAGAAAGAGGCAACGGAACCAAACGTGCCGTTTAGCGGCGCGACGGAAGATCCGTCGGCCTCTGCCCAACTCCAACATGACCTGTCTATGGGTCAACGGCATCGCCCTGTTCCGCCTCACGCTCCACCATATCAACGAGCTCTTGCTGGGAGTGCACCCCGAGCTTGCTGTAGACGTGCTTGACGTGCGTTTTGACCGTGTTATAGGAAACGGTCAGTTTGTCACGAATGTGATAGCCGTTATGGCCCTGGGCAAGCATCAGAAAGATCTCTCGCTCGCGTCCGGTAAGACCGTGCTCGACGGAGAGCCTGTCGCACGCAACCGTGAGAAGCATGTCACGCGACGGTGCGGCAGCATCAGGCAGGGGCATGGGAGGAGCCGGCTTGATCCCGCGAATAGTCTCAGCAAACGAGAAGCCCCGTAGACCAGTGAGCGCATACGCACATAGCACCAGCACAGCGGCACTCGTGACGACAGCGGCAGCTTGCGGTTGCACCCCAAGCAGCACATTGCACAGATGGCCCAGTTCATATCCCGCAAAAGCCCCGGCCCCGTTCGCGACCTCGCTGCAGGCAAGCACCATCACCGCGCCCATGGGGTTGCGAGCGCACAGGGCGGCAAGGGCTGTCCATGACAAAACCCCGAAAGAAAGCCTCCCGGCATAGAGCAGGGCATTGGCCGTTCCCAAACCCAGTCCCTCCAAAGGAACAGCCCTGAATTTTCATTGCTAGTGCAACGCCCCCCGAGCGGGGCGGCCCATGGCGAGCGCTACGATGGCGCTTGCAAAGACGACATCGAGGGGGGCCGCCACGGGCCGCCGCCACGAGCACATCACCATCGAGGAGCGCGAGGAGATGACGGTCGGCCGGCGCGAGGGGAAGAGCATCCGCGCGACGGCCGGGGAGATCGGGCGCGGCCCCTCGACGGTCAAGCGCGAGCCGGGCCGCAACTCCCCGGGCGGGGGGCGGCGCCGCGCCTCGGCCGCCCGGCGCAGGGGCGACGCCAGGAGGCTTCGCCGCCGCAGGCGCGGGCGCCTGGGCGACCCCGCCCTGCGCTCGCTCGCGCAGGCGAGGGTCCTCCCGG
>CAWVLT010000006.1:0-6559 GCA_963930185.1 Coriobacteriia bacterium
CAGCTGCTCACCGAGATGGACGGCTTCGACAACCACAAGGGCATCGTGGTGCTGGGCGCCACCAACCGTCCCGAGACGCTCGACCCCGCCCTGCTGCGCCCGGGCCGCTTTGACCGCCGGGTGCCCGTGGAGCTGCCCGACCTCAACGGCCGCACCGCGATCCTGAAGCTGCATGCCAAGAACGTGAAGATGGCCGGCCCCATCGACTTCGGCGTCATAGCCCGCTCCACCTCGGGCGCCTCGGGCGCCGACCTGGCGAACATCGTCAACGAGGCGGCGCTGCGCGCGGTGCGCGAGGGCCGCAAGGGCATCATTCAGGAGGACCTGCAGGAGTCGGTCGAGGTGGTCATCGCCGGCCAGCAGCGCAAGAGCATGGTGCTCTCCGACGAGGAGAAGCGCATCGTCGCGTACCACGAGATCGGCCACGCCATCGTCGCCGCCAAGCAGAAGGGATCCGCGCCGGTCACCAAGATCACCATCGTGCCGCGCACCTCGGGCGCGCTGGGCTACACCATGCAGGTGGACGAGGACGAGAAGTTCCTGACGAGCGAGAAGGAGGCGCGCGAGAAGCTCGCGACGCTGTGCGGCGGCCGCTCGGCCGAGGAGCTGGTCTTCAACTCGGCGACCACCGGTGCCGCCAACGACATCGAGCAGGCCACCAAGCTCGCGCGCAACATGATCACGCGCTTCGGCATGAGCAAGGAGTTCGGCATGGTGGCGCTGGGAACCGTGAACAGCCCCTACCTCAACAGCGACACCTCGCTGACCTGCTCGGACGGCACCGCGCAGAAGGTCGACGAGGCGGTGGTCAAGCTCGTGGAGGAGGCGCACCAGCAGGCGCTGCAGATCCTGCGGGAGAACAAGTTCAAGCTGCACGAGCTCGCCGCCTACCTCATGCGCAAGGAGAGCATCACGGGCGACGAGTTCATGGCGATCCTCGACGACAACGGCGGTCAGGGCTCACCTCAGCTGAGCGGAGCCGCCGAGTAGGGCGGGTGCCGCCGCGCCGCCAGTAGGACGGTTACGCAGTGGTGTCGTCGCGTCGAGCCGCGACGCAAGACCGCGCCATGAGCCTGCGCACCAAATCCCAGGGCCCTCGCCGCCAGCACAGGCGGCGAGGGCCCTGCCGTATGCGGGGAGCCGACGTTCAACCACGCGCTCAGGAACGTGGCAACCGCGTTCAGCGGACCTACACGAAGATGCTCCTTTGGAGATGAGCCGCAAGATAACAGAAGAGGCACACCCAATATATGGTGGTATGCGGTAGCATGTCACACACATGTACGCTCATGCGGTCGCGTCGGGTGCCAAATACCCGCCACGGCCGCCTGCAAGCAGATGGGGAGATTCGCCATGCCAGTGGCTTCGCACATGCAGCAGAGTCCCAAGAGCTCCCGCAGCGCCGGCGAGGGCCTGCGGATAGCGGGAATCATAAGCGGGTGCGTGCTTGCGCTGCTCGTCATAGTCTACCTGGCGGGCTGCGTGTTCTTCATGGGACGCCTGTGGCCCAACACCACCGTCGACGGCGTGGACTTCTCGCTCAAGACGCGCGCCGAGGCGCTCGACACCCTCAGCGGCATGTCCTCGCAGCTCTCCATGCGCGTGACCGGCCAGAACATCGACTTCACGCTCACCTCGCAGAACGCCGGCCTGGAGCTTGACGTCCAGCAGGTGGCAGACGAGCTGTTCTCGCGCATCTCCCCCGCCTCGTGGCCCATCGAGATCTCCGTCGACCACGAGGAGAGCGACGCGGTGGCCACCTCGTTTGACCGCACGCTCATCCAGACCGCCATCGAGGCCGCGCTGGCCCCCTACAACGCAAACGCGTCCGACCCCATCGACGCCTCGATCGCCTACGACCCCGCCTCGCTGAGCTTCATCGTGCTGCCCGGCAGCCTGGGCACCAAGCTCGACCCCGCCGCCGTCACCGACGCCGTGGTCGAGGCGCTGGGCGAGGAGCGCGAGTCGCTCACGATCACGAGCGAGCAGTACGTCAAGCAGTCCGTCACGGCGGACGACCCGTCACTGCAGCAGGCGGCACAGACCGCGAACTCCTACCTCTCCTCGAACTTCAACCTCACCGTGGGCGGGTCGGTGGCCGCCACCGTCAACGCCGACGTGGTGAGCGACTGGATCGTGATCTCGCCCGACCTCACGGTGACCCTGGACGACACGAAGCTCGTGGCGTGGGTCGACCAGCTCGAGGCGCTGATCGACAACGTGGGCGAGACGCGCACCTACACGCGCCCCGACGGCCGCACGTTCACCGTGAGCGGCGGCACCTACGGCTGGATGACCGACGGCGCCGCCATGGAGCAGACCGTGCGCGACAACGTCTCGGCCGGCACGGTGGGCGACGTCGAGGTGCCGCTCAAGCAGTCGGCCCTCGTGTACAACCAGGACCCCACGGCCCAGGACTGGGGCGCGCGCTACGTGGACGTCGACCTCACCGAGCAGCACGCCCGCTTCTACGACTGGGACGGCACGCTCATCTGGGAGACCGACATCATCAGCGGCATGGACCCGGACAACTCGCACACCGGCGACCGCGTGACCCCCACCGGCGTCTACTCGCTGACCAACAAGGCGACCGACCAGGTACTCGTGGGCCTGCCCGACCCCACGACCGGTGAGCCGATCTACCGCACGCCCGTGACCTACTGGATGCCCTTCATCGGCAACGCCGTGGGCCTGCACGACGCCACCTGGCAGTACAACGGCTTCGGCGGCACGCTCTACATGACCGATGCGGGCAGCCACGGCTGCATCAACCTGCCCTACGACAAGGCCGAGCAGCTCTTCAGCATGATCGAGGTCGGCGACGTGGTGATCACCCACTACTAGCCCTCTCGCCGCTCCCCTACCACTCCAGGCCCGGCAGCGTGCCCTGGCTCTCGCGAGCCCGGGCCTCGGCGGCGGCCTTCTCGGCGCGCTGCCGCTCGCGCTCGCGGCGCTGCTCCTCTCTCTGGCGGCGCTCCTCCTCCTTGGCCCGGCGCTGGGCGGCTCGCTCGTTTGCCCTAAGCGTCTGCTCGGACTGCTCGGGGTAGCCCACGATGCGCACGCGGAAGTCCCGCTCGGGGTCGAGCATGAGGTTGGCGTCGAAGAGGTTGCCGGTCTTGTGCGAGGTCAACCCCTTGACGGTGACGGTCTTGCCCGCGAGCAGTGCCCCGATCTCGCCCTTCGTGAACCTCTTGCCCAGATACTCCCTGAAGAGGCGAAAGTCGCACGAGGCGGACTGTGATTCGCCCGCGGCACCGCGGCGGTTGTTCTCGCACAGGAGGGGAACGCGGTCGTTGCCCACGTCGAGCACGCGGCCCCCGCATTTGGGACAGGCGCCCACCTTCACGCTCTGGTCCTCGCAGATCCACAGGCCCCAGCCACGGCTCTCGTCAAGCGCGACGAGGCGGTCGACCTTCGTGCCGTCGCGGCGCATGAGGCCCTTGATCATGACGGGCTTGCCCGCGAGGAGCCGCTTGGCAGCCACGGGGGTCACGGGCGCCCCCATGAAGGTCCGGGAGAGCCTGAAGGTGCAGCGCCCGCAGTCGCGCCAGACCACCGAGCCGTCGGGCTGCTCGATGCGCTCCCGGCGCGTGCTCGTGCACAGGTAGGGAGCGCGCTCGTTGCCGGTGTCCACCACCGGAGCGCCGCACACCGGGCACGAGCCAAGCACCGGCCCCTTGGGGGCAGCGGTGCGCGGCGGGCGCGCAAGCTGGTTGGCCACGATCTGCCGCACCATGGCAACCACGCCGGCGACGAAGGGCTCGGGCTGCGCCTCGTCCTTGGCGATGGCGGTGAGGTCGCGCTCCATGCGCGCGGTGAGCTCGACGCTCTTGAGGCTGTCGTCGACCTCGTCGACCAGCACGCGGCCCTCCGGTGTCGAGGTGAGGGTCGAGCCCTTGCGCAGCAGATACCCGCGATCCACCAGGGAGGCGATGATGCCCGCGCGCGTGGCGGGCGTGCCGATGCCGCCCGAGTGCAGCGAGGAGTCCCGGATGGCCACCTTGAGCTCGTCGGCCTCGACGAAGCGGTCAGCGTGCTCCATGGCAGCGAGCAGCGTGGCGTCGGTGTAGCGCTTGGGCGGGCGCGCCTTGACCGACCTCACCTCACCTCCCAGCACCGTCTTGGCGCAGGGGGCCTCCAGGTCGGCGGGGATGCGGCACTTGTCTGCCGAAGCGCCCTCGGCCGACGCGTCGTCATCCGACGCCCCGCCCCCGCCGTTGGCCTGCGCGCCGGGGCGCAGGCGCTTCCAGCCACGGTCGACGTCGGTCACGGCGCTGGCGGTGTAGGGCAGCTCGCGGCAGGTGGCCTTCACGGCCACGCGATCGTAGATGCGGTCGGGCGCCACGGCGGTGAGCAGCGCCTCGCAGAGCAGGCGGGCGACGGCAGCCTCATCCTCAGGTAGAGCTGCAAGCTTTTCGGCCGTGAGCTGACGAGTGGGCAGCAGGGCGCCGTGACCCTCGACCTTGGCGTCGTCGACGACCTTTCCGACGTCGTGCCCAAGCGCGGCGAACGTCTTGGCCATATGCGCCCCCACGTGCGCCTCGTCTGCCACTGCGGAGATCAGCGCCTCGAGCCCCTCGCCGTCCTCGGCGTTCACGAAGCGCGAGTCGGTGCGCGGGTAGGTGGCGAGCTTCTTCTCGTAGAGCGACTGCAGGACGCGGTCCACGGCGTCAGGCGACATGCCCAGGCGCTCGCTTGCGAGCTTCTGCGCGCCGGTGGTGTTGAGGAGCGTGGGCGCGCCCTCGCGGGCGCGCTTGCGCTCGACCTCGACGATCTGGCAGGGCGCGCCCTGCGCCTCGGCGAGGATCCTCTTGGCGGCGGCGCCGTCACGCATGGGCTCGCCGGTGACGACGAAGCCCTCCCCCAGGTCGAGACGAACCCTAAAGCTCTCCGACACCTTGAAGGCCTCGATCTGGCGGTCGCGCTCCACCACCAGGGCCAGCGTCGGCGTGCGGACGCGCCCGACGCTCTGGGCGCTGCGCAGCGAGGCGGAGTAGAGGCGGCTCGCGTTCATGCCCACGAGCCAGTCGGCCTTGGAGCGCGCGATGGCGGACTGGTAGAGGCCGGCGTAGGCGGCGTTTGGCTTCATGCGCCCGAAGGCCTTGGCCAGCGCCGCGTCCTCAAGCGAGGAGCACCACAGGCGCTCGACGGGCAGCGTGCACCCCATGAACTGAAGCGCCAGGTCGGCGATGCACTGGCCCTCTCGGTCGGGGTCGCAGGCGTTGACGACGCGCGCGTAGCGGCCGCTGCCCACGAGCTGAGCCAGCACCGCGTACTGGGCGTCCGCACCGCGCTCGGCCGACACGCGCCAGCGCCAGCCGTCGGCATCGGGGACGATGGGCAGCGCGTGCACGTCGCGCTCGCGCCACTCGGGGTGCTCCTCGTACTCGTCGGGCATGAGCATGCGCAGCAGGTGCCCCTGCGCCCAGGTGACGTCGCAGCGCTCCCCCTCGATCCAGCCGCCGCGATCGGCGTGGCATCCCAGAAACGCGGCGAGCGTGCGGCCGACGCTGCGCTTCTCGGCGATGACGAGCGTCTTGCCCGTCGGTGCCGTGCCGGCCTCGCCGCCGTGGCCGGCGTGCGGCGCCCCGCTGCCCTGCGGCATGCCCGTCGGTTCGCCCGACGCAGGCAGGTTAGGCATCTCGCTCGCGTTTTCGGTTTCAGATGACACGCTCAGCATGCGTTCCTTTCCTGTGCAATTCAGCGCTCGGCAAATCTCTTCTTCCTGACAGTCTTGAGGACGTTGCGCCTAAACGAGCCCCACGAGCCAAAGAAACGCCTGTCGGTCGCCGTTTCCTCGTTTGAGGAGAACTTGAGCGCGACGAGCTCGACGGTGCACGCATAGTCGGCAGCCTGCGCGAGCCGATAGTCGAGAGGGCTGATAGACCGGTATTCAACCGCATCCCTCGCAAGCGCATAGTCAATCGCCCCATGGATGGCCGAGGTGACGACTCCCTGCCCTCCGTCGTAATATACCTTGATCCGATCAAACTGCTGGAAGTATTCAAGATGGTCAAAGAAGAAGTTGACAAGGTCTCGCCGCATCGAGTTTCTTAGGCTCGAAAGATCCTTATATTGTCTCTTGCCATAGAAAAACGTCATGTACATGATGGGCAGGTGATGGAAGAGCAACATGAACGACGAGAGAAGCGAGGCGCGCTGTCGCACGGAAAGACGCGCGTAGTCATCGTGGCCGTTCATGAGGGGTGACGCGTGGAACGGAATGTCGGGCAGTCCCTTGTCGACCAATGCCTGCTCATACGGAGCGACTATCGAAGCCAGCTGTCTGCTCTGCTCGTGGAGAACGATGGTAAGGATATAGTAGCTTGAGTCCAAACCCTCCCCGCCGGACTCGTCAACGAACAGGCTGAGTTCCCTCATACACTCCCCTAGATAGCAAAATGCCGGGGGATACCCCCCCGGCGCTTGGAAGCCCCTCGTTGCGAAGGACCGTCTCTTTTATAGCATGCGAGCCCAAAAAAGTGAAGGGTCATGCCCGTGCCGCGCCAAATATGTGACGAGTGGTTTGAATTGCAAGCACAGCGCTACGCCTCCCGAA
>CAWVLT010000007.1:0-9876 GCA_963930185.1 Coriobacteriia bacterium
GACGTCACCATCGCCTGCGACGCGGTGGTGGAGGCCATGGACATGCTGCCCAACACCGCGCTGCTCGACGAGGTGGAGGTCGCCGAGTCCTACGCCATCGGCGACTGCGCCAGCCCGTTCAACATCCTGGAGGCCATCAAGACCGGCAACACGGTGGGCAGGAAGCTGTAGCTGCAAGAGTCGTACGGTAAGGCGGGTACCGCCTAGATTGTCCAGTGGGGATGCCTCGTTTTGGCATCTCCACCTGCTGGTTTCATTTTTAAGGACATTGGGGGCAGAGATGCCCGAGCGATTTAAGGAAGGGATCTCTCATGGAGACGAATGTCACAAGGAGAAGTTTCGTAAATGCCAGTTTGAGCGCTGCGGCGCTTGCTGGCTGTGGACTGGCTTCTGTTGCTATAGCTGACGAGGAGGCGACGTCGGCCGAGTCAGTAGCGTGGGACGGCGAGGCGGATGTGCTCGTTGTTGGCGGCGGAGGCAGCGGCTGCTCCGCAGCGCTGTCGGCTGCTGAGGCTGGTGCTAGCGTCATTTGCATCGAGGCCGGTAACTATCTTGGCGGCGTGTCTCGCCTATGCGTGGGTTCGTTTACTACGCCCTGCAGCAAGTTGCAAGAGGCTGCTGGCGTTGAGGACAGCTATGAGGTATACCGCGAGGACGCCCGCAAACTTATCGGGGAAGAGACCATCGCCCATGCCGGCGCCGACTGGGCGCTCTTCGAGATTCAGATCGCCGAGGGCGGCAAGACTGTTGACTGGCTAGTCGATCACGGCGTTGCATTCAACGGGCCTCTGGTGTATCCGGGCCACACTAACGATCGTATGTACATGCTTAGCCCTAACGCACAAGCATGGCCCGCTGTCATAGAGGCAAAGATGGTAGAGGCAGGCGTGCAGATTTATAAGGGCATGCGTTGCGTTGAGTACATCAAGGACGAGGCTGGCCGCGTTGTGGGATGCCGGGCTGAAGAGTCGGCCTCGGGAGAGGTGCGTTGCTTCAAGGGCAACAACGGTGTGATTCACGCTGCCGGATCGATCGACAACTGCATAGATTGGAAGCAGAAGGTTGTTTCCAACGCGTTGGCCGACATGGACTGCGCGAACGTTTTCACCGATGGCTCGGCTTTCAAGGCCCTGGTGGCCGCCGGTGGTGATGTCACGGAGTGGAAGTCGCCTCTGAGCCAGAGCATGCGCACGATGGGTCCCGGCCCTGATGTCGGATCTGTCTCTAAGCAGAAGTGGATGAAGTTCTCGATTCCGCAGGCAGGCGCCATCCTTGTCAATCTCGAAGGCAAGCGGTACGTGAATGAGATTGGCTCAGGCAACGACATCATGGTTGCGACTAACGAACAGACCAGTCGTCGCAGCTGGATGGTGTTCGATGATGCCTGCGCCCAGAACTTCCAGGCGTTCCCCGACATGGTGGTTTCGAGCTGCCCGGACATCGGTTGGGGCACGGTCGACGACTTTGTCGAGCGCGGCGGCATCGTCAAAGCCGAAACCATCGAAGAGCTTGCCGAGGCTATTGGAGTCGATCCTGCTGGCCTCGCGACGACTATCGAAGAATGGAATGCCCTGTGCGCGGCCGGTGAGCCCGACGAGTTCGGTCGTTCCTCGTTTGGCTTGGAGGAGGCTGGAACGGCGGGCAAGGGCATCGTGACTCCCCCGTTCTACGCCCACGGGCCCCAGCACGGCGAGATGATGTTTGCCACGCTGACCAGCTGTATTAACACCGACTTCCAGGTTCTTGACGTGTTTGGCAATCCTATTCCCGGCTTGTATGCAGTCGGAGCCGGTGGGCACGGCAAGTCCCCGATGGGCGGCGGTGGCCATGGCGGAAACATGACCTGGGTGTTCACTTCTGGTCGCCTGTGCGGCGAGGCCCTTGCTACTGGTCAGAGTACCACGGCAGACATCGTCGCAGCGATCCCTGCGGCCGAGGAGCCCGAGGCCGAGCCGGAGACCGAGGCTGCTCCGGCATCGTACGCCGACGGCACCTATACTGGCGTCGGCACGGGCATGGGCGGCAAGATCAACGTGACTATCGAGGTCTCCGGGGGTACCATCACCGTCACCGACATTTCGCCCAACAACGAGACGCAGGGTCTTGGTGGCTACGAGGCTATCGAGGACGGCACCTTTGCCGCGCAGGTTGAGGAGGCCCAGTCCTCGGAGATTGACGGCATTGCCGGCGCCACTCTCACCTCTGACGCTATCCGCGACGCCGTTGCCGATGCGCTGAGCCAGGCTGCTGCGTAAGCTCAATATAAGATCCGGCTCTTCATCTTCGTTTAAGCACCAACCAAAGCACCCGGCCATCTTTTCGCAGGATGACCGGGTGCTGCTATTAAGGAAGTAAGGAGCCCTTGATTCCTACCTGTTTAGCAAAGGGACAAACTACGGGCTTGCGGTGCCGATGTTGTCATCGTGGCCGGGTGCTTGCGCCTTGTCATCCTCGTTGCCTGCTAGGTGTCACAGGGGTTCTTACCACAGTTCGATGCCGGTTGCGCAGGTCTCGGGCTTCTCCCAGGGGAGCTTGCCGTCCTCGTCCTTGTAGTTGTCGGCTACGTCTTCAAAGCTGTAGGGGTTCTTGGGCTCCAGGCCACCAGTCAGGGCGTGGATTACCGTGTAACGGCCGGCGTTCATGCAGTGGCAGTCAGAGGAGCCTCCGGGCATCGTCCAGTCCACGCCGCCGCAGATGTCGCCTGCGTCCACGCCGGCTGCGTACAGGCCGGGGATGGGGTTGCGCTCGTCGTCGACAACCTGGTAGTTGCCGTTGACGATCAGGCCACCGTTGATGGCGGCCAGGCCGGGGGAATAGCGGCAGCCATAGAAGGGAGGGGTGTCGATGGGCTGCATGTACTCGCCGCTCTTGCCAAACTCGGGATCGGAGCCCTGGGCGCACAGCTCGTTGTAGTGGTTGATCGACTCGACGAACGGAGCGGGGTCATCAATGCTCATTATGGAGCACAGCTCCTCGATGGTGTCTGCACGATAGATACCCTTGGCAGCGTGCTCGTTCTCGGTCATGGCGTTCTCGTCGAGCATCTCCTGGGAGATCATGTTGCGGAAGCTGGGGTACTTCTCCATGTACTGGCTGTCGAAGAAGCGGAACATGACGGGCGCCTCGCCCGGGCAGTGGTATTTGAGCGGCAGGTTCCACGAGGTCATGGTGCACTCTTCATTGAAGAAGCGCTGGCCCTGCGCGTCAAGGAACAGGAAGGGGACGTCCATCATTGTGTACTTGGTCACAGAGAGATCGTGAATCTGCTTGGCGTGACCGCCGGGGACGATGCGGCCACCGGCGAGGCTGCCGAGCAGGTGACCATCGCCGGTGCGATTGACCTGACGACGGTCGAAGGTCGAGACGGCCACGTCGCCGCAGTAGCGCTCAACCATCGATTCGTTGTTCATGTAGTCGCCGGCGCACAGAATGACGCCGTAGTTGGCGTTGAGCTTGATGTAGGTGCCGTCGGCCTGCTTGCCGATCGCACCGCTCACGCGGCCGTCATCTTCCTGCACGAGCTGTACGCAGGGGGTAGCGTAGTGGATAACGGCGCCATTTTGTTCTGCATAGGAAGCGAGCGCGGTCATGACCTCGAGATTGGAAGGGGTCTTGATGGCGAAGCTTGCGGCGATCTCACCGTCTGGATAACACACCGTGTTCTTGGAATTGAAGGTTCCCATGTCGATTCCGGCATCAGTGAGGCAGCACATAAACCAGCTCAGGGTTTCCTCGCCATGGGCGATGTAGAAGTCAAACAGTTCCTTGTTGCAGCGCCAGTTATTGGCTTCGATCCACTGGGACTCGCAACGCGCTAAGCCTACCGGGGTCGAGGCATCCTTGATGAAGGCGCTTTCGCCTGAGCCGTTTGCTGCGACTGCCTCTTCTTTTTGCAGGCAGCCAACCGTAGCCCCTTCATCGACCGCGGTCATGATGGCAGGCACGCCGGAAACGCCGGCGCCTATGACCACGATGTCGTAGGTCTCCTCAGCGGCGAACTCAGTAATGGGTTCCAGCTCAACAACGCTAGCCGCAAAGTCGGCCTCGACGGTGCCTGCAGGATAGGGCGAGGTGTTGGCGGTGTCACCAGATGCCTCGCCCTCCTCGGCACGGGCGGCCTGCGCCATGCTGCCGGCAGCGATGATCGCGGCACCGCACAGGGCGCTACCTGTTACAAAGTCCCTGCGGTTTACATTTTCCATGTCGACCGTTCCTTTCTGTGCATGAAGTCTAACTGCGAACGACGCACTTGCGCGGCAGGGCGATGATGTCTAGCGCCATTGCTTGTCTGCCGAGCTTCCTTTGTTCTACCGACGAGGGGCCTGTCATGCCACCCCAGAAATCAGGAGAGATGCGTTGCTTAGTAACCCCAGAAAACCTGGGTATTCACGGTATGACGTCTTGTTTATCTACTTGGGACGGTAATCGAGTATGATGGGCCTGGAACGGACGAGAGGGGTGCGATTTGACGGACGAAGCAAGAGGTGAAGGGTGCGGCGCATTGGGGCGCGAAGCTCAGACTGGAAGGCGTGCGATGTCGCAAGGTGCCGATACGTTTGGCGGCGCGCCGCATGACGGATCCACGCTGCATACGCTGCTCCTCGTCGTGGGCGTTGCACTCTTCGCGCCTGTGTCCACCTATCGCTTCTCGGGCGAGTTGTTTGTCTTTGGGCATGAGCCTGTCTATATGGCGGGCGATCCGTTCGATTTTGTGCAGTCAGGCCTGTTGATTGCCCTAGGCATATGCCTTGCAATGTGCGGTCGCTTCGACAATTTCGTGCGCGTGCAGCTCAGGATGATGCTCGCTGCGACATGCGCTTTGCTCACGCTGCTTCTTGTGATGGCTGGTTTGTTCAATGCGCCACTAGCTCTCGAGGTTGGGATAGCGATCTTGTCTCCGGTATATCGCATCCTGCTCTCATATGCGTGGGCGAGCACAGCCGCGCGCTTTTCGGCCAGACGGGTTGGAATGAGTCTCGTTGCTGCGATTTTGCTATCCATCCTTCTCATAGCGGCGGTGCAGGCTCCCGCTGTTGGGGCTGGCATAAGCCGGGCTGGGCGCACGGTGGCGCTCACCCTGGTTTCTGGTTTTGTTTGGTGCATGCTGCCGGCTGGGTTGCGAGGTGTTGGGGGTGCCACCACTGGCGCGTCCCCCATCTGTGGCTTGACTCAGTCATCTACCCGCATGGCATATTTGCGCAAGATTGTTCGCGAGCCTCTTGCAATGGTGTTTGTTTTTCTGCTGGTGTATCTGGCCACGACTTCAGTTATCCGCGCGGTTTACGCGTTCGGAAGCCCGAATGACGAATACCTGTATAAGGCGCCCCTCTCAAAGGTGATCGTGGGTGCCATAGCGACACTCATGCTTGCCATTGTCGTCGTGAGGGAATGGCACGTCAGGCGCCAGGTTGTGGGCGCGGACGTCTGCTCGGAGAGGCCCTTTTGCAATGATGCCATGCGGCGTGGCGCGGGGATATTCTTCCCGTGGATGGTGTTCATCGCCCTGTGCTTCGGGGTGCTGTACTTCGCGATCATTTTCTTCAACCTTGCGCCGTTCATCTGTCAGGCTGTCATATTCCCGAGCAGGATGTACGCGTTTTACCTTGCATGGCTCGCAGGGGTGGCGCTGGCGTTTAGGTTGCACGTGCGCCCCGGCGCCCTAGCGTGTGCGTTCTGGGGTGCGGCGGTAGGAGTGACGAGGATCATGGCGCAGCTGACCGATATGGCCATGGGGTGGCTGACGACTGCGATTCCCGGCATGCGCCCCGATGACTTGCTGCTTCCCGCGACCGTGGCCGCCGCCGCGCTCACGACCATCGCTGCCGGGGCCTATCTTGTCGTAATGACGAGGGCGCGCCTACGCGACGCGGCCCGGGCGACCTCTCCGGTGCCGCCCGATGCATCGGTTCTGCGCAGGCGTGCATGCGAGCAGATCGCTTCCGCATGCGATCTTACGAGTCGTGAGGTACAGGTGCTCGAGCTTCTTTTGATGGGCAACAGCTACAAGAAGATATCCGAGGACCTGGGTCTGTCCATGAATACGGTGACCTCCTACGTGAAGGATCTTTACCGCAAGACAGGCCTTCACGAAAAACAGGAGGTCATCAATCGGGTGGGCGATATTATGCGCGACGCGATGCGATCAGGTCTCCAACCACGATGACGCAACCATCCCCATTACCATCGCCTTGCCAGATGCCCACTGGTATGGGCTCGCTGAAAGGGTAGGACCGAAGCAGAGGCAGCTGTTCCTCGCCGGCCGGCTCCGTGTCAGTCTGCTCCTCAAAACGGTACACGACGGTTGCTTGGACGGCGGGGTCTACGATCCAATACTCACGCACCCCTGCGTGCTCGTAGCGATAGGTCTTTCTAATGTAGTCCATGCGCTGGCTACTCGGAGAGACGACCTCGATCACGAGGTCGGGAGCTCCTTCGCAACCCCGGTCGGAGAGTTTGCTGGGGTCGCAGACAACGATCACGTCGGGTTCCACCCAGGTCGAGTTGTCGGCGTTAAGGTTGACGGCAATCGGGGCGAAGTAAACCTCGCAATTCCCGTTCTGGCGCTTAACATACGAGCTAAGGGCAAAGTACAGCTCGCCGATAAGCTTCTGATGCACGCGTCCGGGTGGCGTCATGTCGTAGAGCACACCGTCGATCAGCTCGGCACGCTGGCCCTCCGGAAGAGACCAGTAGTCCGCCGAAGTGGGTCCATGGTCACCCTGTTTCCGGGGAATCGGCATACGAACGACCTCCTCCTAGCGTGTGGCTGGGCTGCTCCTGCCCGGCTGCGTTCGATGTGAGTCTGGGTCAATTATACTCGGCCGTGGGCACTGTCGTGGTAAAAGGGGGCGGTCTTGTTCGCCCTACTCGCGCGAGTCGGGCTCCTCCAGCATGAACCTCCACGCGCATCCACAGTCGGGCAGCGTCTGATCGGGGTAGCAGCTAATGCACTCGCACACGATGCGGGGGTCGACGGCGCGGGCGAGCTCGCCGTACTCGGGCATGCCGGCGCGCTTGCAGGGGTGCAGGCCCAGGCCCTTGCGCAGACGCGCCTGCTGCACGCGGCATACGTCGACGCGATACACGAGCGACTCGCGCCCTTCGTGCTGCTCGCGGTACATGGTGACCTTGTCGTTGGCCAACGTGCTGTGGCATAGGCCGAGCACCCGCTCGAGTCCGTCGAGCCCTGGCTCGTTGCCCAGGCCAAGCAACGCCTTGAGCCGGCGCGCCTCACTTTTGGGGAAGCGCCGCCACGCCTCCTCGTCGCGATCCATGGCCGCGCCCATGCCGGCGCTCTGTTCGACCGCTTGGAACCACACGCCGTCGAGCGCCACGAGGTTCTTAGCCGAGACCTCCGCCAACTCCATGAGCTGCTCTCGGGTAAGGCGTTCGAGATGGTCTTTCATGAGTCAGCTCCGCTTCAGTATGGTGCAATTTGGGATATCTTACGAGGTCAATCGTCTTTCCGGGTCGTGTCAGGGCTTGGATGCTCACTTTCTGGACCTGCGAGCAGCGCCTTCCACTCCCTGCGTTCGTGCAGGACGCGCGCGACTAGCACAACGTGGGGCTCCTCGGCCACAACATAGAAGATGAGATAACGACCGGATCGTAGGGATCTGATGCCTTTGGAGGCAAATTCTTCATCGTTAACGAGCGGCCTGCGCATCGGCATAGTCTCAAGCGAGAGAACGGCCTGCTTGAGCCCCTCGTACGTCCAAACTGCGCTCTTGTGATCGCACAGTATGTCGTTGAGATAGGCATGTATCTTCCGGATGTCGTCCCGTGCCGCGTCGGATAGGTTGACCGTATACCGATCCACGTCCTACCCCCTCGCCGAAGGGGCGTCAAATTCGCGTTCCATGTCGGCAAAAGCCTCGCGAGCGTTGGTGATCCTGCCGTGGGAGATATCTTCTAGGCCGTGTTCGAGTAGTCGTGCGAGTTCTTGTCGCCCGCTCAGCCGCTCGTACTCTTGGTTCGACATCACGACGAGGTCCTCATGCCCGTTCTTGGTTATGAATACGGGCTCATTGTATTCATGGCAGAGGGCGGAGATCGTCCCGTAGTTATTTCGGAGCTCGGAGCTCGGGCGAATGATGGGCATGGATGCCTCCCAATGCTTTTGACGTGACCAATGTATCAGAATATTATCATGATCTAGATATATTTGTCATCCAAAAGATTGGGCGAGCGGGGTCGTGGAGACTGATTGCGGGGATTTGAACGAGAGCAAATAAAACCATCCGCCTTGTGCGGCAGACGGCGCTCGCCTGACCGATAGTCCCAACTAATAGTTTGCGCCCGCGGACTAGGAGTTTGTGCCGCTGTGCTCCCCGTGGGCCTTGGGGTGAAGTATCGTTAAGGATGGCATCGTTGCCGGTCGCGCGCGGGAGGCCTTCCCGCCCGCGAGACAATCGTGCATCCGAGTTGGGGGATGCCAATTGAGAGGGGATATCATGCACGTTAAGAACGCTGACGCTTCTGCCCGCATGACTCGCCGTGACCTCATCAAGACGATGGGCGCAGCGGGTGGCGCTGTTGCCATGGGCGTCGCCTCGACCGCCATTGCCGAGGAGGCGGCCGAGTCTGTCGCCGCCGACGCTTCTACGGTCAGCGGCACGTTCACCGGCGTCGGCGCCGGCCGTGGTGGCGCCATCGTGGTGCGCGTGACGCTCGATGCGGGCAAGATCACCGACATCGAGGTTGTTTCCGAAAACGAGACGCCCAACGTGGGTACGCGTCCCATCGAGCAGTTCCCTGCGCTCATCATCGAGAACCAGTCGCTTGAGATCGAGCCCATCTCCGCGGCGACGCTCTCCTCGGTGGCCTTCTTGGCTGCCGTGTCCGACGCTCTCACGCAGGCCGGCGTTGACCCGGCCTCGTATGCCGGTCCGGTAGAGACGCCCGCACCCTCCATGGAGACCGAGTGCGACATCGCGGTCATCGGCTCGGGCGGCGCCGGTCTCTCCGCGGCCATCCGCGCTGCTCAGGCAGGCAAGAGCGTCGTGGTGCTCGAGAAGACGGGCGTGATTGGCGGCACCTCGAACTTCACCATCGAGAGCTACGGTTCGGTGGGCGACCTCACGCACGTCGCCCTGGGCAGCCCCATGGACGCCGCCACGCTTGCGGCCAACCTGACCGAGGCGAACCCCAAGGGTCGCCAGGAGGCGTTCGAGGTCTTTGCCCAGAACAACGGCGCCCAGGCGGACTGGCTGCGCTCCATCGGCTGCGAGTTCACGGTGGCTGGCGCCCAGAACTCGGTTGCTTCTTCGCGTGAGGTCGGGCCGGTGGGCGTTGCCGTCATCGCGGCGCTTCAGGCCGAGGCCGTGAAGCTGGGTATCGACATGCGTCTCAACAGCGCCGCTACCGCGCTCGTCATGGGTGACGACGGCGCCGTCGCGGGCGTCGAGGTCACGACGCCGGCTGGCGACTACACCCTGAACGCCAAGGCCGTCATCATCGCGGCCGGCGGCTACGGTGCTAGCTCGGAGATGCGCGCCAAATACAACGACATGTTCGCTGACCTGGGCTTCTCCTGCTGCTGCGGCTGCACGGGCGACGGCATCAACATGGCCGAGGCCGTGGGTGCCCAGCTCGAGAACATGGACTACGTGCGCGTGAACTTCACCTACAACATGGCTCCGACTGGTCTGTACTACATGGGCAGCCTGTTCAACACCGGCGCCATCTTCGTCAACCAGGCAGGCCAGCGTTACGTGAACGACCAGGGCGGCTATGGCGTCGGCCCGACCGTCGTGGAGCAGGAGGGCGGCACCGGCTGGGCGATCTTCGATGATTCGTCGGCACAAACCACTGGCTGTGCCAGTGGAGTAACCTCCGGCTCTGCCACAAGCGGGTGATGCCCCTTCGTATGATGGA
>CAWVLT010000008.1:0-41199 GCA_963930185.1 Coriobacteriia bacterium
GGGCGGGGCCCCCGCGCCGTTAATCCCGGGTGGAGGCCAGGGGCTTCTGGTGGGAAGGCTCCTTGGGGCAGGCTACTCTCCCAGCGCGTTGCGCACTGCCTCACACAGTGTGATGCTCGTCACCGTCGCGCCAGCGCAGACGTCCACGTCGGGGGTGTCGCCCTCGCAGATCCTCCTGATGATGTCCTCAACGGCGCGGTCGGTGAGGAACGGGGTCTCCCAGCTCTGCAGCACCTCGACGTCGGTGATGTCGTCGCCCTCCTTGGTGACGCGCACGACGAAGGGGCCGAACTTGCCCTCGGCCTGGCCGATGAACTGGTTCTCGCCGGCCTCCCAGACGGGCTCCTCATAGGTTTGCAGGCCGCTCGGGGCAAAAGGCTCTTTGCCCGCCATCATCGAGTCCTGGGACACGTCGTCCTTGGGGGCGGCGGCGTTGCGCCCGGAGATGCGACCGAAGATCAGGCCGCCTCCGAGGTTGCACGACGCCTGGTAGAGGTGTGACCAGATGTCGCCGAACTCGCCCGCCTCGTACAGGTGCGGGATCGGGTTGCCGAACGGGTCGAGGATCTGGCCGTTCTCGTCCTTCTCTGGGCCACCCTGGGTGTTCACCAGGGCGTGGTGCAGGCGGACGGCGTAGAAGGGGCCGTCGCCAAAGGGGACGAGCCAGTCGACAGCGACGCCGTAGGCATAGTCGACGCCCAGCTCGCAGAAAGTGTTCCAGTCGGCGACGGTCTGCTCCAAGGCGCTGCCAGCCCCTTCCTCCATGCCGAGCGCCTCGGCGAGCTCGGGGAGCGTCTGCGCCTGCACGACCCAGCCCTTCTCGATTTCGAGGGAGTTGTCCTGCGTCCACGTCGTGTACAGGGGGCCTTCCTCAAAGCGGGCCTGGTCCACGATCTCGTAGCTGATGTCGGGCAGGCATGGGGTGAACCAGGTGCCGCCGACGTTGACGTGGCCGTGGGTCTGCGAGCCGTTGTCATGCTCGTTGATGAAGCGCTTGCCATTGTTGCCGACGAGGATGCCGCGCACGCACGAGTCGAACTTCCAGGTGACGGACATGCTTTCCGGCTCGACGAACTCGAAGTTGTTCGTCTCCTGGTTGTTCATGTGCCACAGGTTCGCCCCGACTGCCTGCGCCATCGCCAGGCCGTCGCCCGTGTTGTAGATCGCATGGCCTAGGGAAGGCCAGAACTCGTGGGAGAGATAGTCCTGCTGGTAGCGCGGGCTGTTCTCGAAGCCGCCCAGGGTCAGGATGACGCCGTTCTTGGCGCGGACGTTCACTGTGCGGCCGTCTGCCTCGACCACCACGCCGTGGATCACCTTCGTCGTCGGGTCCTGGATCAACTGAGTGGCTGGCGCTTCGTACCAGACATCGATGAGATCGCGGCGCTCCTTCACGGCGTTCTTGAAGAGCCGATAGGCGGCTCCGTCCGCCTTGAGTGGGTGGACCGTCACAAGCTGGAACTTGTCGGCACCCTCGAGCATCGGGTACTCATGGGCGGCCGCGGGAGTGATCTCCTCCGCCTTCGCGCCAAGGTGGACGAGCCAGTCGACGTTCTTGGCGCACTCCTCGGCGTACACGTCGATGATGGCGTCGCTAGGCGTCTCGTAGCCGCCGCGAAGGCCACGCATGTAGGTCTTGAACGCCTCCGGGTCATCGACGGCGCACATCAGCTGCACGCACGCTATCGAGTTGCCGCCGGCATGTGCCTCGGGCGCCTTCTCCAGGAGCAGGACCTTGGCTCCCTCGTCGGCCGCGGCGATGGCCGCGTTGGCGCCCGCGCAGCCAAAGCCCGCCACAACGACGTCGTATTCGGCATCCCACTCGACGGTCTGCTCAAAGGGGGTTGCCTCAGCGGCCTCCTCCGCCATGGCAAGCGCGGTCGCGGCGCTGCCGGCCAGGACGGCTCCCGTGGCGCCGGCGACAAAGCCCCTTCTCGTGATCTCCATCGTGTTCTCCTCTCTATGGTCAAGATGGTCCCCGGCGCACTTGGCGTGCCGGGGACGATGTCGATGCCCATGGTATGCAACGTAAGGACAAGGGCCCTCACATGAAAGGCCCAGAGTTTTGCTTTTGACCATCACATAAAACATGACTTGCGGTTTTACCTTGGGATTCAATACCTCGTGGCATGCAGCGCAAGATTCGTCCCCTTCGCCGCGACAAGCCTGGCGAGGATGTCGCGCGGGGGACGGATCCGCTATAATTCGCCCCATGAGAAGCAGACAGCCCGTCACCATGGCCATGATCTCCGTTGGGTTGGCGTTCTGGTGGCCGTTCTTCCGCAACAGCATCACCGGCCTTGCCTTTGCCGGGCGTGCGAACATGCTCCTGTTCGTATGCTCCGGGCTGCTAGCGTGCGTCGTCGCGGCTCTCTGTCGCGGCCTTGCCTCTAGGTCGATTGCCGGCAGGGTGGTCGTTGTCTCGTCCTGTTGCCTTGCGAGCGCGGCCAATGCCCTGTCGATTCTTCTGCCTGGCATGTCGGGGCTTGTGCATGTCGCGGCGGTGTTGTTTGCCCCGTGCTATGTGCTGCTCTCCCTGGCTTGGGCGATGTGCCTGCACGACGAGACCTCTGGCCATGGCAGGTCTCTGCTGATAGCCCTGCTTGGCTCCTATGCGCTGAGCTTCGTGATCGGGTACCTGTCGTATCTTCCTGCTCCCCTCAGCCTCGTCCGCCCAATCGGGGCGCCGCTTATCTCCGGAATCTGCTGGCTGGTTTGTCGTCTGGGGGATGGGGCCCATGCCGTGACGACGGGGTCCGATCGTCCCCGGCGCACCGGCGTCGACTATGGCAGGCTCTACCCGGCGCTTATCGCCTTACTTGTCTTGGCAAGCATCCCCTTGGCGTTCATCAGCGGGGGGACGGCATCTTACCGGCCGAGTTCGCTCACCCTGGTGCGGGACACGCTCAATATCGTGCTCATAGGCCTTTTGGCGGCGGTTCTCGCTCTCTCGAAGAGACCTCTCCAGTCAAGGCTGCCTTTTCTGCTGATCTTCTCGGCGTTTACGCTTGTGGGCATTGCTGTCGCATCGGTTTTGTCGGGCGATTGGTTCATGATGGGCATCGGGGTCATGGCCACGGGGAAGTCGTCGCTCGCCCTTCTGCTCTTTGCCCTCGTTTGCCTTGACGGGGCCCCGGACAGCGAGATTCCCAAGCGTTGCGTCATGTTTTTCGTGATTCCGACTCTGGGGAGCACACTTCTGCATGCGGTGGTCGTTCCGGCCGTCTGCTCCGCTCTTGGCCTGGCTCCCGAGGGGTTTTGGGGAACGGCGTCCCTCCTCTTTGCTGGCGTCCTGAGTGTCTGCCCCCTGGTCTTTCTCAGCTCCATCGCCATACGCTCGGAGAGGAGTGGCGCTCCTCTGGCTGAGGGCCCTGGGAGCAAGGTGCGCTCGATTGAGCTCTTCTCGACGACATACGGCCTTTCCGAGAGGGAGTCTGCGGTGCTGGAGCTGCTGCTCATGGGGCACACCTTCAAGAAGATTGCCGAGATCATGGGGCTCAGCGAGTCAACGGTGCAGAGCCACTCGAAGGGCATATATCGCAAGGCCGGTGTCCACACCAAGCAGGAGCTCGTGGATTTGGTGTACTCGATGTCCGATGGGTGAAGTTACAGGTGGACTATCTTGTTGAACAGGCGAGGGCGAACCCCCTTTTTGGCTCGCCCTCGTGGCATTTCTTGTGCTGGTTGCTGACGCTTGAGCCCCTATGTCACGGTTTGCGGTAGACCCGATGAACCCCTACTCCGCCGCGGCGTTCTGGCCCACGATGCGGCCGAATGTGAGCACGTCGGCCATGTAGCTGCTGCTGCCCATGTACCAGCCGTAGATAGTGCCTGCGTTTCGGCCGGCGGCATATAGCCCCGGGACCACGTTGCCGTCGAGGTCGATGACATAGGCTCCGGTGTCGATCCTAAGGCCGCCGCAGCTCGCTGTGCAACAGCGCTCGGATCCATATTCACCGAGCAGCTGATCATGCGATGCCTGCAGGGCGAGGTCGTGTCGTTCTTTGGGGAGAATTCCCTCGCAAAGGTCTGCCCCCTCTTGCCTCAAGGCCCATGGACTGGCCCCAATCACGTTCGGCTATACGGAAGCGCCCCTGCTCTGAGCAGGCCGGCGGTGAGGGAGTTCGTCGTAATGTGCAAGAAGGCCTTTGATGCCGGGGACGGCTCGTGCGGCTGACGTGTTACATGACCTGCGAGGCCGCTTTCGAGGGCTGCCCCCGGTATCGCCCCCAGTGGTCCCCGCTGTCTTCCTTTTGCGTTCCCATGTAGAGGAGCTGGATGTAGTCCATCAAGCCAACCGGTTGGCCTGACTCCTCCTGCATTATTTCGTGCAGGGTGCGTGTGACTGTCACGCGGTTGAGGCCGGTAAGGTATGCCAGATCCTGATGAGTAAGCCCCTCGATGCGATACTGTCGACAAAAGAGCAACAAAAAAGTGAGCGCTTGCCTGGCATTTTGCAGATACGTACCCATGACAAAGTGCTGCTGGCGAATCTTGGTGCGCGCTATCTGGCGCAGCAGCGCCTGCCCAACAGTGATCGATGAGGTGAGGAGTTCCCTAAGCAAGGGGAGGGGCAGTAGGGCATAGGAACCGTCTGCAAGATACCGATAGCGGTAGCGAGGCGTGAGGTCGTCTTCCACGTCGAAGATGGCCTCGAAGTTGGTTATGTCCCCAGGCAGCCACAGGGTTAGGCTACGCGTCGTCTGGTCGAGACTGTTACTCGTGCAGGTCGTTCCATCCACAAGCACCACGCAGTATCCCCTGTCGCCCGGGAGCATCCTGGCTATCTCGTGGCAGCGCTCCTCCTCGTTGTCCTTTTTTCTGAACGGTGCCTTCACGCAGTGGGGGCAGAGCTTGGAGCGGTCGTCGTCGCTGAGGCCGGAGCAGAAGGGGTTATCTCGAAACGGGCAGTGCGCCATGGCTTCCCTCGCTTTGGGCTGTTGGGGCAAGGGTCTGTAGCATACGCTACAAACTGCCCGGTAAACACCCATATTGTAGCATGGGCTACGTGACAGCGCCCCTGGGCCGCGCATACCATCGATATGTGCCGGAAAGACAGGCCGGACACATCGAATGGCATGTTAGCGCATCACAAGGAGGCTGCCATGGAAAACGTAACGCGCAAGGACTTTCTCAAGGGGATGACGCTGGGGCTGACCGGCCTTGCCGCCGCATCGTCAGTCGCCACGCGCGCAGGCGCCGACGAGGCTGCGGGGGAGTGGGATCGCGAGGTGCAGGTGCTCGTGGCTGGCACCGGAACCGCCGCGGTGTGCGCCGTGATGGCGTCGGCCTTGGGGGCGTCATCGGTACTCGTGGTCGAGAAGGATCCCCAGATGTTCGGCGGCACGTCCATCACCTCGGGCGGGACGCTCGCCCTGCCGGGAACCATCGACGATCTGCAGGCGATCGGGCGCGGTTCGACGCGCGACGAGGCGATCTCCTACATGAAGCTTTGTGCCGAGGGGCGCCTCAGTGATGCAGTCATCGAGAACTTCGTGGACAACGCCAACGACTTCTGCGTCACCCTCAAGGACATTTTCGGGTGGACGAAGTTCGAGCCTGTCAACGAGGGCTATGGTGACTACTACGAGTGCTATGACGGCGCGGTCGTGGACGGACCGGCCCACAACGTCAAGCCGTTCGACGCACAGGGCAATCCACTTGACACCAACAGCCAGTGGGTTTCCTATCAGGAGTACCTCGAGTCGGCCGAGAACGTCGAGATCCTCATGGGCACGGCGATCACTCGGCTTGTCACCGATGAGAGCGGTGCTGTCATAGGGGCGGTGCTCATCCAGCAAGATGGGACGGAGCTTGCCGTGAGGGCCGATGCGGTGGTGCTGGGCACGGGTGGCTTTGACTATAACGAGGACATGCGTCGCAAGCACCTTCCGTTCCCCGTCTATCGCTCGGTGTGCAGCCAGAACAACACCGGTGACGCTCAGCGCATGGGCGCAAAGATCGGCGCGCAGCTGGCGTGCATGGATCGCATCCTGGGTGTGCCGTTCTGTTACGGCTTGCCCGACTGGGACGACGACGTCGACCCCATGAACTACGGCCTGTTCGCACAGGATCCTCTGCTCGTAGACTGGACCCAGGCAACCACCTTGCCTCACAGCGTCATCGTGAACCGCAAGGGTCACCGCTTCGTGAACGAGGGACGCTTCTACGACGTCTTCAACCGTTCGTTCGGCGCATATGACACAGGCGTTATGAAGTACGAGAACATCCCCGGCTATTGGATCTGTGACGCCACCTATGCCGCGAACTACCTGCTGCCCGGATACAACGTGGCCGGCCAGCAGGCTGACTACTTCTTCCAGGCGAACTCGCTTGAGGAGCTGGCCGAGCAGGTGGGCATTGACCCGCAGGGGCTTGTCGAGGAGGTGACGCGATTCAACGAGAACGCACGTAACGGGATTGATCCCGACTGGCATCGAGGCGAAAGCGAACTCACACGCCAGACCGCCGTGGCGTCCTGCGCATACTATGCGCTGACCCCCGAGGCCGCCCAGCTCGACACGCCTGCCTCGCTGCTCGGGCCCGTGGAGACGCCGCCGTTCTATTGCTGCCGAATTGTTCCGGGGACCCTTGGCACGCGAGGTGGACTGGTCACCACCGAGAATGCCCAGGTGGTTGACGTGGATGGCAGCCCCATCACCGGCCTGTACGCCGTTGGCTGCAGCTCGGTGGGCGTGGCGGGGTACTGGAGTGCCGGGGCGTCCTTGTCGCAGGGCTGCGTCATGGGCTATATCGCCGCGAAACACATTTTGGGCGCCTAGGCTCTTTGGGGGGCGAGACGCCGAGGGTGAACGGGGCTCGAGGTGCCTCGCCTCTTTTTGGATGGTTGGTAGTGAGGTCCTGTGGCGAGGGTGCCGCAGGACCCGAGGGAAAGGGAGGACTGTCATGAATGCTGCTGCAGATTCCAACACCATGCGCGCGGACTTCCTCAAGGTGGCCGCGGGCGCAGCCATTGCCGGGGGGACTGATGGCGCCGGTCGTTGCCTCGGCGTCGGAGGAGACCACGGCGAACGGCGAGGTCGATGACCTGCAGGTCCTGCTCATCAAAGAGGCAATCCACGATCAGATCGTCAACTACTGCATCTCGATGGACCGGCTTGACCAGGAGCTGGGCTACAATGTTTTTACCGAGGACTGCATGATCGATTTTGGCCCCGACATCTACCAGGGCGACCCTAAGGGGTTTGTGGACACATGCTGTCTTGAATGGCACCCGCCTCTGCTGGCGACTGCCCATCGCATGACCAACGTGAAGATTGTTATTGACGGTCCCGACGCCGCGCGTAGCATGATGTATGGTCTCATCTTGATGGTGACCAACCCTGATGACGAGGGCAATACGACCATTTCGTTCAACCATGTGCGCTATCACGACCAGTGGGTCAAGCAAGAGGACGGTCAGTGGCGTGTCTCCGACCGAAAGGTTGCCACCGATTGGAATGGGACCGTGCTCCAGTTCACCGTAAGCCTTGGTCCCACGTATGCGGAGCGCACCACGCGCACCGACGCATTCTGCGATTTGTTTCCCGAGTACAAGTAGGTAGCAGTCAAGAAGGCTGATGTCATCCAAGTAGGTGTCGGTGACAACGGACGGCAAGGGGGTTGCCCCCTGCCTTCATGGAAATCGGGCTGCGGTCCGGACGGTGGGCTATAACCATCCGGACCGCAGCCCTTCGCTGTGAGGTGCGTTTCGTCCGGTACCCAATGGGATGCCGACTTATCTACCTACGCCCGGCGATCTCTCGGTGCGTGCCGGTGGCGAGCTTGCGTGATGCTCGCACGTGTCTACGGCTGCCCTGCCATCTCGGCAAACGTAATGAGCCGGGCGTTTCCCATCGCCTGTGCCGTCGCGCGACACTCCTTCGTATACCAAAGTCCACTTTGCCAAAGTCTACTTTGCTAAAGAAAAGTTTGGCGCATGAAGGCGGCCTGTTTACGAATGCGATCTGTGACCTGTTGCCTGGTGTCGAAACAGGGCGGTGGCTGTTGGGAAGGTCAATGCTTCTGCGTCATTCGCAACGCCTGCACGGGGGACATGATGTTGCTATTGCACGCGAGAAACAAAAAGCCCGCGGCACGGCCGTCGGAATGACGGTCCCGTGTCGCGGGCGTAAGGGGGCAGGCGCACTTCGTGGGCGTGCGAACGAGACGCGGGGCGCTCGCTCCCCGGCGCACTCGGTGAGTAGGCCTACCTGCGCTCGGCGATCTCCTGGCACACGTCGGCGATGAACTCGTCGATCTCGCGCACGTGGGTCTCGTTGGAGCGGTCACGCACCGAGATGTTGCCGGCCTCGACCTCCTGCTCGCCCAGAATCAGCATGTAGGGCGGACGGTCGACGTTGCGGGCGTCGCGGATCTTGTAGCCTATCTTCTCGTCACGCTCGTCGAGCACGGCGCGGATGCCGGCGGCCTCGAGGCGCTCGGTGACCGTGCGGGCGTAGTCGCGGCTCTTCTCCGAGACGGGCAGCACCTTGACCTGGCAGGGCGAAAGCCAGGTGGGGAACTTACCGGCAAAGTGCTCGATGAGGATGCCGATGAAGCGCTCGATGGAGCCAAAGGCCACGCGGTGCAGCATGATGGGGCGCTTCTTGGAGCCGTCGGCGTCGGTGTACTCCAGGTCGAAGTTGAGCGGCATCTGGAAGTCGAGCTGCACGGTGCCGCACTGCCAGGTGCGGCCCAGCGAGTCCTCCAGGTGGAAGTCGATCTTGGGGCCGTAGAACGCGCCGTCACCCTCGTTGATGACGTAGTCCTTGCCCAGGCGCTCCAGGGCCTTCTTCAGGCCCTCCTCGGCGGCGGCCCAGTCCTCGTCGGAGCCCATGGAGTCCTCGGGCCGGGTGGACAGCTCCAGGTGGTAGGTGAAGCCGAACTTCTGGTACACCGAGTCGATGAGGTTCACCACGCCCACCAGCTCGTCGGTCAGCTGGTCGGGGCGCACGAACAGGTGGGCGTCGTCTTGGTTAAAGCAGCGCACGCGGAACAGGCCGTGCAGGGCGCCGCGCAGCTCGTGGCGGTGCACCAGGCCGATCTCGCCGGCGCGGATGGGCAGGTCGCGGTAGCTGCGGGGCTTGCTGGCGTACACGAGCACGCCGCCGGGGCAGTTCATGGGCTTGATGCAGTACTCCTCGTCATCGATGATGGTGGAGTACATGTTGTCCTTGTAGTGGTCCCAGTGCCCCGAGGTCTTCCACAGCTGCTTGTTCATGATGAGCGGGGTGGAGATCTCCACGTAGCCGGCCGCGTGGTGGATCTCGCGCCAGTATTGGAGCAGCTCGTTCTTCAGGATCATGCCGTTGGGCAGGAAGAACGGGAAGCCCGGGGCCTCGTCACGCATCATGAAGATGTCCATCTCGCGGCCGATCCTGCGGTGGTCGCGCTTCCTGGCCTCCTCGAGCATCGTAAGGTGTTGCTCGAGCTCCTCCTTGGTTGCGAAGGCGGTGCCGTTCACGCGGACGAGCATCTTGTTGTTCTTGTCGGCCTTCCAGTAGGCGCCCGAGACGCCGGTCAGCTTAAAGGCCTTGAGCGCCTTGGTGTAGGTGAGGTGCGGACCCACGCACATGTCGATGTAGTCGCCCTGCTGGTAGAAGGTGATGCGGGCGTCCTCGGGCAGATCGCCGATGTGCTCGACCTTGTACTTCTCGCCGCGGTCCTCCATGAGCTTGATGGCCTCGGCGCGCGGCAGCTCGAAGACCTCGAACTTGAGGTTCTCCTTGACGATCTTGCGCATCTCGTCCTCGATGGCGGGCAGGTCGTCCTCGGAGAGGGTCTTGTCGCCCAGGTCCACGTCGTAGTAGAAGCCGTTGTCGGTGGCGGGGCCGTAGGCAAAGTCCGCCTCGGGGTACAGGCGCTTGATGGCCTGCGCCATGATATGGGCGGCGCTGTGGCGGATGACGTGGGTTACCTCGTCGGCCGGGCACTCGTCGACGTGCCCGTCGTTGTACAGAACCTTCATGGGAGTTCTCTTCCTATCGGCATGGGTGGTGACAAGCGCGACGTAGTGCGGCAGGGCCTGCGGTACGTGTCGCAGCGCGCTGTGACGAGCGATTTATGGCGCCTGTCTCTGGCTGGACACGAGCCATGAGTAATGGACAGGCGCCTAGATAGTCTGCGTCAGGGCCTGAGTTCGTGCGATATGAGCGAGCACGCAATGCATGCTATGAATCCCCTCCTTAGCAGGTGTGATAGTTTTACCATGCGAGCGCCTTGCGGTCTAGCGTCGTGGCGTTCGCCGCCGCACGTACCACCCGAGTTCCATACGGGGTGCGGCGCCACGCCTTGCGCCGCACAACAAAACAATCGAGCCAAATCCACGCTCAGAGGCCTCGCTGGCGTGGATTTGGCTCGATGGAACTGCTATTGACCTTGCGGACGCAGGTGATTGCCCGGGTTGACGTTCCGGCGTGTCTGCGGCCTCATTCTGGATCCACCTGGCATTTCGAAGGGCTGCTGCCTACTCTCCCAGTGCCTCGGTGACGGCGGTGAGGATAGCGGTGCTGGTGAACGTGGCGCCGGCGACGATGTCGACGTCGACGGAGTTGGCCTCGACGATCGCGGCGGGGACGTGGCTCAGGGCATAGGCGGCGATGCTCTGCGTCTCGTGCTGCTCGATGACCTCGACCGCCTCGATGGCGTCGCCGCTCTTGGTGACCTTGACCACAACGGGCCCGCGCTTGCCGCTGCCCCGACCGATGAGCTCGTTCTCACCGGCCTCGTAGGTCGTCTCCGCCGGCGGGTTGGTGACGCTCTGCGGTACGTAGTTCTCGGCCCCGCCCATCACCGAGCCCTGGAAGTTGTCGTCCTTGGCGGCCGCGGCGTTGCGCCCCGAGATGCGGCCGAAGATCATGCCGCCGCCCAGGTTGCAGGCCGACTGATACTTCTCGGGCCAGATGTCACCGAACTCACCGGCCTCGTAGAGGTGGGGGATCGGGTTGCCGTCAATGCCAATGACCTCGCCCTTTTCGTTCTTCATGGCGCCGCCCTGGGTGTTCACCACGCAGTGGGTGAGCTTGACGGCGTAGTAGGGCGGCTCAGCCAGCGGCGTCAGGTCGTCGGGACGCTCGAACGCCCAGTCGCGGCCCTGCTCGCAGAAGCCGTTGTACTCCTCGATGGTCGTGGCCAGAGCGGCAGACGCCTCCTCGCTCAGGCCCATCTGCTGGCCCAGCTCCTCGGGCGTGTCGGCAACGAGGATCCAGCCCTTCTCGATCTCGAAGGAGCCGTCGGGCGACCAGGACGAGTAGACGCTTCCCTGGTTGAAGATCGTGCTGTCCATGACCTGCCAGGACTGCTCGGGCAGTGCGGGGGCCTGCCAGGTGCCGCCGTAGGGCAGGTGCCCGTGCTTGGCGCCGCCCAGCTCGTGCTCGTTGATGAAGCGCTTGCCGTTCTCGCCGATCAGGATGCCCCTGATGTTGTTGCCCCACAGCCAGGTGCAGCCAAGGTCCTCGTCACAGAACTCGAAGTTGTTGGACTCGAAGCTCGCCATGTGCCACAGCTCGGCGCCGGCCGAGATTGCCAGGCCGATGCCGTCGCCCGTGTTGTAGACGGCGTGCCCCAGCGAGGGCCAGAACGCGCGGCGCAAGAACGACTGTTGGTAGCGCGAATTGTTCTCAAAGCCACCCAGCGTGAGCACCACGCCGTTCTTGGCGCGGACGTTGACCACCTGGCCGTCGACGGACACCTCGACGCCGTGGACGATGCCGGTGGCCGGGTCCTGGATGAGGCCGGTCGCGGGGGCCTCGTACCACACGGTGATGTTCTCGCGCTGCTCGACGTTGCTCTTGAACAGAGCGTAGGCGGCGCCGTCGCCGCGGCCCTGGTGCACGGTGAGGATGGTGAAGGACTGCGAGCCGGGGAGCTCGGGCCACTCGGCAGTGTCATTGGTCGCGGCCTTGGTGGCCACGGTGGGCTCGCCACCGAGGTAGGTGATCCAGTCGGCGTTCTCGGCCATGCCTTGGGCGTAGGTCTCGATGATGGCGTCGCTGGGAGTCTCGAAGTTGCCGCGCATGGCCTTGATGTAGGTGGTCATGCTCTCGGGGTCGTCAGTGGAGCAGAGCAGCTGCACGCAGACGGCCGAATTTCCGCCAGCCTCAGCCTCGGGGGCCTTGTCGATCAGCAGCACCGAGGCGCCCTCGTCGGCCGCTGCGATGGCGGTGTTGGCACCGGCGCCTCCGAAGCCGACAACCACGACGTCGTACTCGGCCTGCCAGGATACGGTGCCCTCGAATGTGCTGGCGAGATCGCTGTTGGCGGGAGCCTCGTCGGCATGCGCCGCCTGCGATGTGGCAAACGCGCTTGCGGTGGCCAGACCCGTCAGCGCGACGGCAGATGCTCCCAGCAGGTCCCTACGCGAGATGTCGGTGCTCATGTTGTGTCCTCCTCGTCGCTGTGCTCGTGCGTTGCTCTTGCGCTGCCCTCGCGTTGAGCCGTGCTCGCTCGTCTGCGAAAGCGCTGACATCAGCATGTGCAATTGCCGCTTGTCGTGAAACACATGAAACACGTAGTCCTGCGATGGACGCGCACCTACATAAAACATGTTGGCGGATGAGGTGGTGCCAAAGTGAGGACTTGCGACCGGGCCTCTTGTCGATGCCGGCGAGCATGCCGCGATTGCGAGCGAGGCGTGGTTGCAGACAGGAAGAGGCAGACATGCCTGCTATACTGTTGGGCATGAAAAAACGTGCTGACATATTGATCGCCATGATTGGGCTGGCCTTTTGGTGGCCGTTTTTGCGCAACAGCATCACGGGCTTCGTGTTGACGGTCCCGTCGAGCGACGCGCTGTTGCGCCAGTCGGTTTTCTGCGTGTTTATGGTCGTCGCGGCGATTTCTTGCGTTATTGGCTCGCTACTCTGTTCTCAAAGGGTCGGACATCAACTTGTGCCGCGCTTCTCCGGCCTGTTCCCGGCGGCGGTTGTGGCTGTGGGTATTGGCACGAGCGTGTCGAGCCTGCTTGCCGTTGCCCTGGAAGGCGATGCCCACTTTGTCGCGCAGTTGGTGTGCGCTGTCATCATGGCTGGGGCGTATGTGTTGCTGCCCGTGGCGTGGGGCTCGTATATATACGAGCGCATGCGCGATGTTCGGGGCGTTCTGGTGCTGTTGCTCTCCTCGTATGCGCTGAGCTTCGTCATCGGATATCTGTCATACCTGCCGGAGCCATTTACCTACATCCGCCCTGTGGGCGCACCGGCGATATCGGCTATCGCTTGGTATGTCTGTGGCGTGTTGGCGCGCCGAAACGAGGGTTGTCAGGCTTGCGGGGGCGTTGGGCCTGCCGATACGCAGCAGGCCAAGGGGGCCATGCGCAACCTGTACGGGCTCACCCTCGTGTTCTTCCTGGTGAGCAGTATCGCGACGGGTTTCATCAACACTGGGTCGGTCGCATACGTTCCCTCCGGAAGCACGCTGGTGCGCGACACGCTCGCACTTGCGCTCGCGGTTTGCCTTCTCGTAGCAGTTGCCGTGCTGGCGCGTCCCGATCGGGACCCTCTCCTTGTCAGACTGCACTTTCTTCTCATTGCCCTGCTCGGTGTGGTGCTGTTCGGGGGCGTCTTCATCGCGACTTTTTTGGGAGACGAGCTCTTTGCGTGGGGCACCGGCCTCATGCAGGCAAGCAAGTCGGGTTTCTCGCTCGTGCTTCTCGAGCTCGTCCTAGTCAGGGCCGGCCGCGACGTCTCGTTGCGTTCGCTGGCGCACGCCATGCCGCTGTTTGTGTTGCCGACGCTTGCGAGCAGCGCGATAAGCTACGTCGCGGTGCCGCTGGTCGTCGACGCGTTTGGCATTACCTACGAGGGGTTCTGGGGGACGCTGTCGCTGACCATGGGGTTTGCCCTTGGCGTTTTCTTGTTCGTGTATCTGTCGTCACTGGCGATCCGGGGAGCCGAGCCCCCGGTGTCTGCGGTTTCTTCGGATGACGGCCATGCCGGGTGGGACCCGGTCCTCGAAGCTGGTCTCAGCCACGACCTTACGGCGCGCGAGCAGGAGATACTCGCCCTTCTTCTCAAGGGCAACACGTACCGGAAGATTGCCGAGCTGCTGGGCGTCTCAGAGAACACGGTGCAGTTTCACGCCAAGAACATCTATCGGAAGTTCGACGTGCACACCAAGCAGCAGCTCATCGATTGCGTTGAGGGATACGGCGCCTAAGAGCCTTGCCGTGAGATGGCCGGGTCATTCACACTGGTGGTCTGCGAGCGCGGCCCCCTACGTCGTTTCCTCGACGGCCGCGACGGCTGCGGCGAGCTCCTTGCGACCGGAGACCTGTGCCTTGCGGTAGATGCGGTTGGCGTGCGACTTCACGGTGCCCTCGGCTATGCACAGCTCCCGGCCGATCTGCGCCAGCGTCTTGTCCTCGAGCAGCAGGCGCAGGATCTCAAGCTCGCGATCGCTCAGGCCGAACCTCTCGCCGGCACGCTGGATGCGCAGGGCGGCCGCCGCCCTCTCGCTCATGGGAGCACCGCCTGCCACGCCTAGGCCCCAGAGGGCGACGTCGCGGCCTCTTCTGCGCATGAACAGCAGGGCTATTCCTGCGGTCAAAAAGCAGGAGGCCAGCGTCAGGGTCCCGTAGACGCTCCCTGGCAGCGCCGCTTGTATCTGGGGCAGCTGCAGGGTCTTGCCGGCGAGCGTTGCCGCGTATCGCGCGGAGTTCTGAATGCCAAAGAGGTGGGAGGGGCTGACACCTGTCGTGCGTGCCAGGTTGCCGATGCCCACCGTTGCCAGGATGCGACAGGTGAAGAGCCCAAACGTCACGAAGAAGTTGGCGATGGTGGGGTCCATGCTCTGGAAGGCGCAGAACAGTGCCCCTCCGCAGATGGCAAGCGGCATCCCCAGACGATAGACGTCGTTGAAGGTAAAGCGCTCCGACTGCAGCACGATGCTGGCGATGATGATCAAGGCCGGCAGCGGCTTGCTGATCACGGTGAGCGCCACGCTGCTCTCGCTGGTCTTGGCCACCAGGCCATAGCACAGGGCGTAGGCGGCTACGACCGCGATCAACGTCCAGGGGACGGCGCGGGCGGTCGCGGTTGTCGTGCCTTGGGGGAGCTCGTCCGCCGTCAAGCTCCTGAAGGCGCGCACCAGCGCGAGCGTTGACACAAGCGGCAGCAACGCCATTCCAACTGCCAGGTAGGTTGGGTTGAACCCGAGCAAAACGACCCGAAAGACCTCCCCGGCGAGTGCCGAGCAGGAGACATACAGCGCGATACGCGCAGGGCTCAGGCAGGAGTAGAACTCGTCCCAGAGCAAGATGGACAGGGCGATGCCCATCATTGCGGCACCGCCTCCGAGAAGAAACAGGAGGGGACTACCCGCCCCTAGCACGGAAATGGCCGTGCCCGCCATGGTGGCGACGCACACCAGGGCAATGACCGACGGCCTGCGCGCATACGGTGAGCACCGCCTTGCGAGCAGCGCAAGGAGAAGAAACGCAACGACGAGCACGGCGTCGAGCACGACCTCCGAGCGTGCCACGTCAACGGCCGCGCCCGGTTCGATGCACGTGTGGAAGAGCGTGAGCCAGGCCGTGCCGGCACCGGCGCCCATGACGTAGAGCGGGACGTCGAGATGGCGTGGCCACGCGCATGTGGGATGCACCGTTATGTCGAAGAGGTCTCTGAGCGTTTTCATGTTTTCCAGTGTAACACCTGGGCCTGGTAAACCGCCGTGGTTTACAGGGGAGGATTACGCAATTCAACCTTTTGCGGCGGGTCACGAACGATGGTTTACAGGCCGCGCCGGTAGGCTTGAAGGCAAGCGCGTCAGTCGTGGCGCGTCCGTCCGTGTTCCGCCTATCCATATCTTGCCAGTGCTCGTGACGGGCACAGGCGCGGACTCGTAGAGGAAGGAAAACGATGCAAGCCAACGTTACCCGCCGCAATGCCCTCAAGCTCGGGGCTGCCGCCGCAGCCACCGCGACCGTCGCGATGGCAGGCGCAGCCGTCGCCGACGAGGCCCAGTCCCAGGCCGCAGGCACGGCAGCCGAGCTGCCCGGCGGCATCCTGCCGGCCGAGCTCGCCGAGACCCCCGTGGTGATCGACCCCATCACCGACTTCGCTGACGAGAAGACCTACGACGTGGTCGTCGTGGGCTGCGGCACCACCGGCATGCCCGCCGCGCTTGCCGCCATGGACCAGGGCGCCACGGTCGCCGTTCTCCAGAAGGAGGAGGTTCCTCTCGCCCAGGGCATGCTGTGCGCCCGCGTGGTGAAGGAGGAGAGCACCGAGGTGGGCATCGCCCAGTACGTGCACGAGATGCACAACCTGTACGACCATCGCCCCGACATCGCCCTGCAGCGCGAGTACGCCGAGCGTTCCGGCGAGGCCGTTGACTGGTACATGGCCAAGCTCGACGGCATAGGCTTCGCCGATTACGAGGAGAGCGACTCCAAGAACCACGAGTACGATGACGGCAACTGCCAGGTGCGCGGCTGGCTTTTCGCCGACAGCATGATGGCCCCCACCCAGGCGCTCGCCGAGGCCTATAACGGCCAGGGGGTCGACATCTACTACAGCACGCCCGGCGTGCAGCTCGTCTCCGAAAATGGCGCCGTGACCGGCGTGGTGGGTCAGGACGCCGACGGCAACTTCATCAAGTTCAACGCCACCAAGGGCGTCATCCTCGCCACGGGTGACTACCAGAACAACACCGCCCTGGTCGAGCGCTACTGCGTCGACGCCCAGCCGTTCGGCCGCAAGCAGTCCTTCAAGACCGGCGACGGCCACCTCATGGGCATGGCCGTGGGCGCCGTGATGGAGCCCGGCTGCCACTGCAAGATGATCCACGGCGGCAAGGGCTGTTTCCGCGAGGAGCCGTTCCTGGCCGTGAACCTCAACGGCGAGCGCTTCATGTACGAGGACATCGAGTACGGCGACCGCAACACCATCCTGCGCAACCAACCTGGTCTCAAGATGTACTCGATCTTCGATGACAACTACACCGAGCAGGTCTACGGCTGGGGAAGCGACCCCACGGTGAAGACCGTGGCCAACGGCACCCCCGAACAGATCGCGAAGTTCGTGGAGGACGGCGTGCTGCTGAGCTCCGACACCCTCGAGGGCCTCGCCGAGGCAGCCGGCCTGCCTGTCGACACCTTCGTCGCCACGGTCGAGCGCTACAACGAGCTGTGCGAGCAGGGTGCCGACGTCGACTTTGGCAAGGCGTCCAAGTACATGCAGCCCGTTGCCCAGCCGCCCTTCTACGCCATGCTGCGCGACTATTCCATCGCCGCCATCCCCGCCGGCCTGGTGATCGACGTCAACGGCCAGTGCAAGGACGCCGAGGGCAACCCGATCCCCGGCCTGTTCGCCGCCGGCAACTGCTCAGGCCCCTTCTACAGCGACACCGACTACTCGCTGTCGACCATGGGCCTGTCTATCGGCCGCTGCGTGACCTTTGGCTACCTCACCGGCACCTACGTGGCCTCGCTGTAGCCTCGTTGCATATGCGAGGGGGATGTCAGGGGACGTACCCTTGGCATCCCCCGTTCGACGGAATTGGGGTTCGGAATTTGGGCCCGTTCATATGGTCTGACGAGCGGGGCCTTATGGACGGGTCAGGAGAAAGGGGTTTGGAAATGAACAGGCAAGAGGGTTCGGGCGCCTGCAGCATGGGCCGTCGGGAGTTCGTGGGGGCCACGGCGGCGCTCGGCGTCGCCGGTGCGCTCTCCGGGGTCGCTCTCGCAGATGAGGCGGGCGAGAAGGCTACCCCTGCCGATGACTGGCTGGGCGAAGAGCCGCAGATGCCCGAGGAGTTTGCCCAGGAGCTCGAGTGCGACGTCGTGGTCTGCGGGCTTGGCTACGCGGGTGTCAGCGCCGTGCGCGCTGCTGTTGAGGCCGGCGCGTCGGTCGTGGCGTTCGAGAAGGGGTCGGACTTCGGGCTGGGGAGCCATGACTGCTGCGCGCTCGGCAGCTCCCTGTTCGAGGAGCGCTTCCCCGAGATCAGCGCGTACTGGGAGCACGGGACCGAGCTGCTCGTCAACGAGATCAGCAAGAACTGCCTCTACCGCAATAACGCCGCACTTGCGAAGAAGTGGCTCTCCATCAACGGCGAGAACGTCGACTGGTTCGTGGGCGCCGCCCCTGCGGACAGCGTGTCCTGTGGAACTTCGGAGAACGGAAACGTCATCGACGAGGAGGCGGATTACACGCTGATCGCCGGCGGCTGGCCGATCCCCTCGGAGTACGATCCCTATGCCGAGAACATGCCCTGCCTGCCCGGCAGCTTCAAGATGGACGGCGCCAGGGACAAGGCGTTCCTGGCCGCCAACCTTGATCTTGCCTCCGAGGTCGCCGGCGATGGGCTGCAGGTCATGCGAGACACGAAGATGGTCAGGCTGATCAAGGAGGACGGCCGCGTCACCGGCGTCGTCGCCGTGGACGCCGACGGCAACTACATCAAGGCAACCGCGTTGAAGGGCGTGGTGCTGGCCACGGGCGACTTCATGAACGACAGGCCCATGCTCGAGGAGTTCCTGCCCAACGTCCTCATCGGCGGCTATGAGCCGAACGGGGACTACAACTACTACACGACGCGCGACCTGGACGGAAACTCGTGCAACACCGGAGACGGCCACCGCGCCGCCGTGTGGGCTGGCGCCAAGATGCAGGACTATGGCTGCTCGATGTCCCACCTCGTCGCAAGCGGGTGCTCCCCCTTCGGAACGGTGCCGTTTCTGCTGCTCAACGCCAAGGGTGAGCGCTTCATGAACGAGGACGTCCAGGGCCAGCAGTATGCCGAGCGCGTGCGCCAGCTACCTGGCCAGCGGGCGTACCAGATCTTTGACAGCGCCTGGCCTGAGCAGATGCCCTACATGCCCTACGGGCACGGCAAGAACCCCAACGCCACCCAGGAGGACATTGATGGCAGGATCGAGCAAGGGTCGACCGTGACGGCGGACACCCTCGAGGAGCTGTTTGCGCTGATCGACATCGACGCCGAGGCGGCGCTTGCGTCGGTCGAGCGCTACAACGAGCTGTGCGCCGCCGGAAGCGACGTTGATTTCGGCAAGACGCCCTCGCGCATGTTCGCGCTGGAGAATCCGCCCTATTACGCGTCGGTCGTCGGCCGTGGCGATGATCTGGTGACCATGTCGGGCATCGAGAGCGACGAGTGCTGCCATGCTCTCGACGCAAATCATGACGCCGTGCCGGGCCTCTACGTGGCCGGTAACGTGCAGGGTGGTCGCTTCGCCAACATCTACCCGGAGGCCGCGCTTGGCATCAGCGTTGCCATGGCGCTTGCCTTTGGCAGGGAGGCAGGCACGAACGCGGCCACGGGCAAGTAGCGAGATGCGTGGTCTGGCATAGAGGTTCGGTCGAACGCGTGTGTCCGACCGATTGCGTGGGCCCTGCCGGGTGGCGGCGGGGCCCGCGTCTGGCATGCGCATGGGTCTCATCGATGCTCCTGTGACTGCTATGGTATGTGGGGACCGGCTACTGTGGCGGAGCTGTCCTTTGATCCTGCCCTCTCTTCGATTAGATCCAGCAGCTCCTGGAGGCCATGGATGTCCAGGGAAGCGTAGAGTGACTTGCGATACGAACGGACCGTGTTGGGGGCCAGCCCCAGCATCTTGGCTATGTGGTTGACATCGCGCCCTGTCGCTAGGTGCAGCATGACTTCTGCTTGCCGTTTCGATAGCCCGTGCGAGCGGGCAATCAAGTTGCAGGTCTCCATGAGGCTCATCTCGGAGACGCTGCCCCTTGTGGCTAAGGGCTCCTGTTGAGACCGCGCGTCTGCCGGTACGTTCTGTCCGTGTTCGTTGTGTCCCTGGCTGCTCTCGGCTTTACGTCTAACTCGTGGCATGACGATGAAAAAGGCAGGGATCATGAGGACATAGAGCAACAAGAGGGCAATGACATAAGGCCCTATGCTGAACGCTTCTTGTTGCACGAGCTGCTCGATGACGAGGTGAGCGGTGTCCGTCAGGTACATGAATCCGGCAAATAGCCATATAAAGGGAGCGATGAAACGACCCTCTGCTTTGGGCATTCAAGGCAGGTTATTACCATCAATAGCGATACGAGGAAATAGCATCCGTTTCCTATGAAGAGGATGACCCATCCCGTTTCGTTATTGCATGCGAATAACAGAAAGATGATACTCGTGAAGACGGGCAGGAAAATGCAGTACAGCCAGGTGAGCGGTATATCCCGTCGCAAGCCAAACCAAGTGAATCCCAATATGACGAGGCAGACGGTATGAGAGAGAGCGATGATCGCCGCGTTGGGCAGTGGCGTTGTGACCGTGCTGCCGAATGCGAAACTGGCTATGGGCGTGATCAGAGTGAGAGCGACCCCGCATAAAATCGAAAGGGGCAAGGTAGATGGGAAGGGGGCAGACTCGATTGCCGCATGTCTTGCCTCGTGATCGGGTGCGAGCACCTTGGTGCTGAGGGCGAGACAGCCAAACCCAACGGGAGCGCAGATGGCGAATACTGCGATCGTCTTTTGAGGTCCACCTGGAAGGGTACTTAGCAGAAACGAAAGGGCAATATGGGCCAATGAGCCCCAGATGAGCAGCCATTTTGCATGCGTGATGTCAAATTTGCTAAGCAGTCTGAACCATTGGCAAAACCCGCAAGTCTTCCCCACTGCCACTAGGACGGAACTGACGTATAGGGCGGATGGGATATTAAGCGTGATGCCGCCCCCGGCGAATGCCAGCGCGATCCCGAATGTGCATGCAGTTGTTAGCACCAGACCATACTTCTGTATGTTGCGGGTATGGGACCAGGCCGCTATAGCAAAAAAACGACAATGCAAAGCAAAGGGATTGGATGATGCTAGCTGGAGATGCGAGACCGTCTGGCAAGGCGAAGGGAGGGGTGGTCGAGCTTGACGCGGCGAACGTAAGCCAAATCGCATTGCCCACCCAGTACAAGATCGACGTCTTATCCAGTGCGTATGCGTGTCGCCTCACGATGGCCTCCTCCCTGTGCTACGACGGTTGCCGATATCGCACGCTATTGTACGCAGTGGACTGAAGATCGCAGATCACGAAATGGATGCTTTGCACCAAATGCCAGTCGAGCGCGTCTCTGTGTGCGCTACCCCTTGCGAGGGGGCGTTCGGTCAACGGCGGCACTTCGGTCAAACCCCCTGTCAGGGTGTATGTTCACCGCGCGACTCTCACGTATCGTTAGGGGCGTCCCTGATAATGGGATGGACATACTGACCCACTATGCTGCGAAAGGGGATGCGCATAATGTCTGTGGACCGTCGATCGTTTCTTAGGGGGAGTGTTCTGGCGGCCGGAAGCGTTGCGTCCGCCGGAATGATCGGTACCGCCGCCTTTGCGGATGAAACTAATGTTCCGTCATGGGGCACTGTCGAGGTTGACGAGGAGGCCGTCGCGGCCGTGGATGCCGAGAAAAGCACGGAGCCTCCCTCGTGGCTTGGCACACCTCCTGACATCGCCATCGAAGACTGCGTCGAGACAATAGAGACTGACGTTGTCGTTGTTGGGTCTGCCCTCGCGGGCGTCATCTCCGCATATTCGGCTATTCAGAACGGCGCTCAGGTCATCATGATCGAGCGTAACGGCGCCCCCCCATATCAGCGGCTCGGGCATCGGGTTCTTTAATTCGGAATATCAGAAGGCGGGCGGCCAGCCCGAGCACAACGAGCAGATCATCATGAACAAGGTGATCAACGAGGGGAACCTGCGTGTCGATGCCTCGCTGGTTGCCATGTGGGCGTATCATAGCGGAGAAATTCTGGATGAGCTTGAAGAGAACGTGCTGCAGCCTGCCGGCCTGCCGGGAACTATCAGTATTGGTGAGCCGCTCGACGAGGAGGAGCTCGACCAGTACGAGTCAGCGTTCCATGTCGACTTCGATGACACTGGCAATGACAGTCTTGAGAAGTTTGACTACATCTTCCACGACTGGATCAGGGAGCATGGTGGCACCATCGCCTTCAATACGTGTGCACGTGTGCTGACTCAGGACGAGGACGGTACGGTCACCGGCCTGATTGCGACCAACGAGAACGGCGAGTACGTGTACTACAAAGCCAACAAGGCTGTCATCATGTGCGCTGGATCCTATGGCGCCAACGAGGAGATGGTGGACGCCCTCTGCTATCCCTCGATGGCCCAGTTCATCAAGAAGTATAGCGGGTACAACGCAAAGGCGTCCGAGACAGCCCCGGTCACGACTGACGAACGGATGGATGACGGCACTGGCCATAAGATGATGTGCTGGGCGGGTGCCATTATGGAGGAGATTGACCCGTCGTATCAGGCTTGGTCGAATGACGGCTACTGGATTGCGGCGCCGCTTGCCGTCAACAACAAGGGCGAGCGTTTCTTCAACGAGGCGATCTCGTCTCTGTCCTCGAGCTTTGCGATCTTTGAGCTTCCTGATGGCGTGAACTATGTGTGGCAGATCATGGGGTCGGATGACTTCGACTTCCCGCCGCTGCTTCCCATGCCCGGCGCGAACCGCGAGATGATGGAGGCCATGGCGGCTGGTTCGGAGATGTACGAGGCCGACACCATCGAAGAACTTGCGGAGCTGATCGGTGTTCCTGCCGATGCGCTCGTTGCAACGGTGGAGCGCTACAACGAGCTGTGTGAGCTCGGTAGGGACGAGGACTTTGGTAAGGGCGCCAACCACCTGCATCCGATTGACACGCCGCCATACAAGGCATACAAGGAGGCTTACTACTTCTTCGGCATGAGCTCGGGCGTCAAGGTGAACAAGAACCTGCAGATCGTTGATGCGAACTGGGACCCGATTCCCCATTTGTATGCAGCCGGCAACTGCGTTGGTTGGCGCATTGGCTCTGGCTATCAAAACGTAGTCCCCGGTCTGTGCAATGCCTATGCCGCCGTGCATGGATACTTTGCCGGCAAGAACGCCGCGGCCGAAGCGTAGAGACGAACATCGGCAGGCTACTAGGGGTTGGCATGCGGGTCATTTTCATGGCTTTGTAGGCTCGGGGTGCGGACGCGATCGGATCCGCACCCCGAGCTTTTGCTTTTTTACGAACGCCCCCTTCTGGCCGAGGCCCCGCGTCGCATTGCGTACTCGTAGAGGTCGATGAGCTCCTGCTTCGATCTGATTCCCAGTTTGCGGTATAGGTTTCGGAGGTGGAACTTGACCGTGTTCTCGGAGATGAAGAGGGTCTCGGCTATGTAGCTCTTGCTCCTGCCGCCGCAGACGTATTGGGCGATCTGTATCTCGCGAGCCGTGAGCCCGTACTGCTTGGCAAGCGACGAACAGAACGACTCAAGCCCACCCTCTCCCCTCTCGCCCCGAAGCTGGTAGGGGCGCACGTCGGCCAAGGGCGGGCGCAGACCTGCTGGGAGCTCGTAGAAGGCGAACGCCATGATACCGAAGAGCAGTAAAAGGATGAGGGCAAGGGCGAGGGAGACGTACCCTCCGTCCGCAAAACTGACGCGCGCAAATGCCTGCTCGCTGACGAAGCAGAAGGGTAGGCGCGAGATCCCACAGAAGGCCCATCCTAGCCCAAAGAACACGACGGGCGACTCGTCGGAGTGAAAGGAGATGTCTGCCATGAGGAGAAAGAGGTAGAAGCGAGTGAGCTCGCGGATGCCCCACAGCAGTCCAAACGCGGCGGACTGGGCGATCCCTCCCGTCACCGCGTAGGCGAACGACCCGAGCGCGGTGACTACGAGCAGGGCTTTGACATTCTGATAGAAGTCGATTGTCCTGCCCAGGACAAAGACCCATGCGACCAGAAACAAAAGCACGCAGAAGGCGATCGCGTCACTGAGGGAGCTCGATCTCGCTTGCAGGGTAAGCATGTCGAGTAGCCTGAGCACGACGCTGAACAGCAGAACGAACAAGGCAACCCCATGGAGGCTCTTCAGGGCCGTGCGATTGTAGACGCGAGTGCCGCTGTCGTGTGCTGCGTTGCGGCATGCCTGCAGGCCTGCGAGCGACAAAGCCGGACATGTCAGCAATGCCCCTGTGAGGGCGGCGCTTCCAAGCAGCGCGTCGCCCCACCCGACGATAACCTTGCACACGAAGACGACGCACGTGTTCGCCACCATGACTCTGACAAGGCTCCTGGTTCCCATCTGGCTGAGAAGCGTTCCCCATCGCATGAGGGCCCATGCCGCCGCGATGCACCCGACGAACAGGGCGAAATACTCGACGCTGCGCGGCCATCCCGCGTGCCATGTGGCGTCGGCGCTGCACGAGATCATGAGGACGGTGGACAGCACGTCACCCACGCCTATGACGTGCCTAGGAAGTCTGCAGGAGCGCCTGCGTAGGGAGATGATCGCGCAAGTGGCGCAGGCCAGGCCGACGAACACCCAGGAGAGGTCCTCGCTCGAGGGCACCTCATGGGATGTAGGCGACTGCCACTGGGACCCGATCGAGCCGACCCAGAGCAACATCGCGGCAAAGCCGAGGTACCCGACATTCAAGCGAAAGATCGTGCCACGCTGGGAGCTGTTCGGTGTCTCGGTTTCTTCTTGGTGTGTGCTCACCCGGCTGGCTCCTCTCGGTTACTGATGAAGTGCCCGGGCTCGCCCGTCGCGGTGCGCCCTCCGGCCGGACCTCGGCGCTCGACCGTTCGAGCCATGGCCATGCGTTCTCAAACTACACCATTTTACGGGGGAGGGGCTTGACGTTGCGGGTGACTTATCGGGTATCCCCGCCCCTTTGGGGTGGGTGCCCAACAAACGCCTATCTGCCAAGGCGGGGGATGCTGCCCTGGCACATCCTGTCGAGGAGGTTCGCCGCTCGATAGACTCGTGGGCAGACGGCGATGCATCGCGATCACGTCGTGGCTATGGGTGCGTGTGGCGCGCGTGAGTGCTGCGCTGGCGTCGGGCATGACCGGCGCGGGGCGGGCGCATCTCCTGATATTGGCGAAACGGATGAAGGAAAGGGTGGTAGACGATATGACAGCACGGCTTGAGCGGGGAATGTCGCGTCGTGGGTTCGTCGCGGCGGGGGGCGCACTCATCACCGGTGTTGCGGGGGCGGCATCGGCGGGTGCGGCGTGGGCAGATGAGACGGCCTCCCAGTCGGGCGACGAGTGGGCGGGCGAGGCTGACGTCATTGTGATAGGGTACGGCAACGCCGGCATCGGGGCGACTAAGGCCGTCGTCGATGCCGGCGGCACGGCCATCGTGCTTGAGAAGGCTCCGCGCGAGTTCGCGGGCGGTTCGCTTTCGTGCAACGACGGCAACTGGAGCTACGTCACCCCCGAGGCCCTCGTCAACGGCTCATTCCACACCATGGGCCAGCAGCTTGCCGAGGACATCAATAACGAGGGGCCCTACTACTCCGACTGGCTTGCCGAGAACGGTCTGGAGTGGATCGAGAAGCAGAACTCCGTGGGCCAGACGGTGATCGCGGCCCACAGCGGAATGGAGATCTGGGGGGCGGCCGACCGCTGCCTCTCCGCGCTCGACAGCGTCCAGATCATCTACGAGGCGCCGGCGGTCGAGCTCATGCGTAACGAGGGCGGTGAGGTGATCGGCGTCGTAGCCGAGCAGGGCGGCGAGCGCGCCCGATACAAGGCGCGCAAGGGCGTGGTGATCACGACGGGCACGTATGCCAGCAACCCCTCGTTTATCCAGGGTCACCACTATGCGTGCCTGCCCTATGCCTCGGGCACCTCTCCCTACAACACGGGTGACGGCATGGTGCTTGCCGCACGCATCGGTGCCCGCGCCTTCCAGGACCTCTCCCTGGCGGTCGAGTTCGGGCAGCTGGCCGTGCGCCGGGCCTCTGAGGAGCTGGGCATGGCCGTTCCCATGTCGGCGCTGTACTACCGGGGCGTCATGGTCAACGGGGAGGGCAAGCGCTTCATGCCCGAGGACGTTGACATGGGTCACAACAAGACGACGGAGCCCATCCTCACCATCAAGTGCACGAATGCCGGCGGAAAGCAGGGTAACTACGGCAATGGATACTTCAACCTGCCCGCCTGGGTCGTCCTGGACGAGGAGATCCTCTCGTCCGGGCCACTCTACCTGCCTTTTGGCTGGGTTCGCAGGACCGAATCCTGCAGCTGGTCGGATGACAACCAAGCCGAGGTCGAGCGCGGCTGGATCCTTAAGGCTGACACCATCGAGGAGCTTGCCGCTCAGATGAAGTCGAAGAACAGCATGACCGACGAGGACGTCGCCGTGGACCCCGAGGCTCTCAGGCAGACCGTCGACGAGTACAACACCGCCGCCGAGGCGGGCTTCGATCCGCTTGGGAAGAGTGCCGACTACCTGATCCCGCTCGGCAGTGGCCCCTACTATGCCGTGGAGGTGTGCCCCTCGATCATGTACACGAACAACGGCATCACGGTCAACGACGACATCCAGGTGCTCGACTGGGACGGCAATCCGGTTCCGCGTCTCTATGCTGCCGGCGACGTCGCGTCGCGCGAGCGCGCCTGCCGCATCTGCATGCCCGGTAACATGGTGACGGGTGCTCATGCCGGTCGCAACGCCATGGCCCTGGACGACTGGGAATAGCGGGATGACGTGCTGAAGGCTGTTGTCGGGGGGCGTCTTGCTGTTCGCCTCTGCGGGGCGGCCCTTGCGCATGACGCGCGGGGCCGCCCTTAGGCCGAGGGGCTGGGACGCCGCGGCTGACTGGTGCCGCCTCGGCCCTCAAGGGGCCGGCAGGCCGGCCCTGCGAACCTACGCACGGCGCCCTCGTGCCCTGCGATGGAGCGCCGAGGCCACGTGCGTCCCTTCGCGGACTGCCGAGGGGATGGGGGATCGCGTTCCTGCGTTTTGTGGGGGCGCCGGTGACGGTGGCGCTATATCGTCGAGGCGCAGGGCACGGGGACATCGCCGGCGACTGACCGCACGCCTATCCGTCCATGGCCTCGATCAATCGTTATCATAAAGGTCGGGGGCATGAGCAGCACGGCGAGGAGAAGGAGCAGGTGGGCAAGCCCAAGGAGAAGAAACCCGGTCCTTGTTAAGCGGGGCTCCGTCGCCAAACGCCAGGCCGGTGCAGTATCCCAGAAGGCTCCCCAGGAGTACTTGAGCATGGGGCGCCCAACATGGAGGCGAATGATCCTGACGTGCGCCAGACGGAGCACCCTGACGCTCCTGGTACAGAGAGCTGCATCAAGGTCTCCGTGTCTGGCCGATATGGATTCGACGATTTCCACAAGATGCTCAAGCGCATCGTTGGCGAGATGTCCGACAGCATTGACGTGATCTACTCCGCGCCCGCCAGGAGGCTCATCCAGGGTCCTTCTACCAAGGGGATCATGGGCGTGACAATCGAGAAGAACGGCGAGGTCTACGACGTTCTGGCGAAGAACGGGGTCGTTCTTGCGACGGGCGGCTTCGAGAACGACCAGGGGATGCTCCAAAACTATCTCCAGATGTCCAACGCCTGCGCAAAAGGGGGCGGGCTTCAACACGGGAGACGGCATTCGCATGGCAATGGAGTGCGGCGCCGATCTGTGGCACATGAGCAACGTCGCCGGCCCCGCCATCAACTTCAAGGCTCCCGAGCTTGACATCACGTTCGGTGCGCACATGCAGGACAAGTCGGGGTCCGGTGCGAAGAACGCCATTTTTGTCGGTAGTGACGGCACCCACTCCACCAACGAAGCGAGCCGGCCCAGGCATGGCAACGTCTACTGTCACGGTCCGCATCGCACTGCGCTACGTCGACGGCACCATCGAGGGCGTCGAGGTCCTCTACAATCTCGATGCGTGAGGCGGGCCCGCGCGGGCTGCGTGCGAGCGCCTCGTTTCTTACCGCCCCTTCTCGGATATAATCCTCCCTGGCAGGACGATGGGGGGATTGCGGTGGACATCAGGAGTCTGGGGGCGTTTCGGGCGGTCTACGAGTGCGGCAGCATAACAAAGGCGGCCGCCCGCATGTACATCTCCCCGCAAGGGCTCTCGAAGAACATCGGACGCCTCGAGGCGGAGCTGGGCACCCCCCCTCTTCGCGCGCACGCGACAGGGGGCGTTTCCCAACGAGTACGCGCGGGCCCTCTATCCCAAGGTCTGCGACCTGCTCGACACCTGCGCATCGATTCGGGGCGAGGTGGCCGATCGGGGCGCGGCCCATAAGGTTCTGCGCGTCGCCTCGGTCAGCGGCGCCCTGTCCTACTTGGGACTCGACTTCATAACGGGATTCGAGTCATCCCATCCTGGCACGGAGCTTCTTATCGAGGACAACACCAACCGCCTGGTCAACGAGATGATGCAGGACGGGCTCGTCGAGATCGGCTTCATGGCTGGCCCCATCGATCGGGACAAGTACGACGCGGTGCTGTTCAGGTCGTTCCCTCATGTCCTGATTGCTAGCGACGCCAACCCTCTGTCCCGCAAGCGGTCGATCTCGTTTTCTGACCTGGAGGGCCAGACGATCATCACCCTGGGACGCGACCACCCCGTGCTCGGCTACTTCAACGCGAGGCTCGCCCAGGAGCATGTGCGGCCGGCCGAGGTGATCGGCGTGGCTGTGCTCGCCGATTTTGCCCAGGTCGTCAGAGGCAACCAGGCGGTTCTCATCGCCGCGGACTTCTGGGACTACGCGGGCGCCTGGGAGGGGACCACGATGGTCCCCTTCGCGGACAGAAGCTTCTCGTGGGACGTCTACCTGGCCACCCGGCATGGCCAGCCCCTTGGCTCCGATGCGCTCGCATTCAGGGACTACGCGCTTGCGTGGAAGGTTTCCCGCGAGGCGACGCCGCATGTCCCATCGATTGGTTGAGACCCGTGGCAATCAGCGGATCATTCCCGCGCGTGGGAGCGCTCCCTATGATCGGGTCGCCCATAGGGAGCGCCGGCGAGCGCATGGCCGCCGGCATGAGACGCAGAGGGGACTCACATGGAGATGACACGACGTAACTTCGTTACTACGACCGGCATGGCCGCCGCCTGCACGGCGGCGCTGGGCGCCACGGCATCGGCCCGCGCGGAGGAGGGCGCCTCCGGTGCCGTGGGAACCGGCGGAAACGTCCCGGACGCCTGGGACTTTGAATGCGACGTTCTGGTGCTCGGCGCTGGCTGCTCTGGTCTCATGGCGGCATACAAGGCTGCGGCTGACGGCGCGAACGTGATCGTGCTCGAGAGCCAGGACTCGGTGCAGACGTCCTCGTCCTACTACTGCATGGGTAACTTCCTCGTCGTCGGCTCTGACGAACAGGCGGCCATGGGCATAGAGGACTCCCCGCAGCGGCTTATCGATGACATCGTGGCCTTTAGCTGCACGCCCGAGTATCCCAGCGCTGAGACGACTTACAGCCCCGAGGTTGTCCAGCGCTTCGCCGAGCATACGCGCGATGCCTACGACGTGCTCAAGGGGTTTGGGCTGGAGTTCCCCGACCCAATCGCCGCCACGGGTAACACCGTGGTGCGCTGCCACGCCCTTGACAACAGGCGCATGGTTGACCTGCTTGCCGAGAACGCGCAGGCGGCAGGGGCCCAGATCATCTTCAACACCGAGTTCACGCAGCTCATCCTCAACGGCGATGACATGGTCCTCGGTGCCTTTGCCACCGATCCGGACGGTAACGCGGTCGCGTACAAGGCGCGCAAGGCGACTATCCTGGCGACTGGCCCCTTCATGCGCAACACCACGATGATGGAAGAGTGTCTGCCCGGTTCGAGCAAGATCGACGTCATCTGTGGCTTGGGGGCCTACGGCGCCGGCCACGTCGCCGCCCAGCAGATCGGCGCGCCCATGTGGGGCCGCAACAAGGTCTGGTGCTGCGAGGGCTATGACCCGGCGGGCACCATTACCTACTGCGAGCTCGTCGGGTTTGGCGGCATTGTGGTGAACCGTGAGGGCGATCGCTTTGTCGACGAGGGCAACCACTGGAACAACGCACGCACGCGCGCTCTCATCGACCAGGGCATCAACCCCGACACCGGCACATACTTCAACTACTGCGTCATCGACCAGGCCATGTTTGACCAGGCTATGGAGATCGGCGCGCCCCTTGGCCTGACGGAGGCGCACCTGTCGCTGCTCGTCGAGGGGCAGACCGTTGACGAGCTGGCCGAGAAGCTCGGCGCACCAAACTTGCCCGCAACGGTGGAACGCTACAACAGTGATCTGGAAAGCGGGGGTGGCGACACGGTGTTCGGCCGCACATGGTGCAACGGCCCGGGCACGGGCGAGCCCATTCCGCTAACCGAGCCGCCCTTCTACGCCTGGCCCAACCGCCCCGCCTTCATGCTGGCGCCTGCTGTTGGCTTCCTTACCAATGCCGACATGCAGTTCCTCGACAACTACGGCAATCCCCTGGGCGGGAATCGCCTCTACGGTCTGGGAGAGCTGGTCTGCCGCTCCATCACCGGCAACGAATACGTGGTGGGGTCCGCCATCTCGTTCGGCACGACCATGGGACTGCTGACGGGCGAGCACGTCGCTGCTCTGGACTGCTGGGAGTAGCGCGGACGCCTGCGGAGCACGCCCTTCTGCAAATCGCATCGTGACCTGATGTCGATGGGGGCGCCGAGGGCCCGACGGGTCCTCGGCGCCCCCGCGCATCCACGGGCGAGCGGCCCGAGGGCCTCGCCCCCGCGTGTGGTGGGGCCGCCTTCGCGGGAGGGCGTGGCGAGCCGCGTTCTCGTTGCCGATCCTCTCTGGAGGCGGCCTCGATGTCCCAAGGCGTATGATGCGATATGTCCTGGGAAGAGCGACCTCTCGGTCTTCTGGATCTTCGGCTGCTGGCTGTGCGGCCCGTCCCAGGCCGCGCCTGTCCCGTTTGCATGGGGCTTGGGGCCCCGCCATGGCCACGAGGGCGCGTTGCTCGTATACTCTGGTGGTCTGTGGCAAACGGACGTGTCGGGATCGATCACGCGAAGGGTGTGGGAGGGACTTTCGATGCCAGGTACCGGTGGCCGACAGGGGTCCAAAACGTCATCCTACCTGCTCGTGCGCCGTCTTTTGCCGCTGGTCATCGGGTATGCCCTGTACCGCATGTGGGAGGAGCTTCACTTCGTCGGGTCGCCCCGGACTTTCGACGCGCTGTTCTCGGTCGGCGGGATGGGGTTCAGCCGCCACGAGCTGTTCTTCCTGGCAAAGGGCCTCACGCTTCTCGCCAGCGCCCTCGTGGCCTTCGGGCTCCCCGGGGTCGTAAGGCTGCGCCGGACACGCCCGACGCTTGCGTTCGGCCTTGTCGCATGCGCCCTGCTTGCCCTGTCGACGGCCGGGTTGGTCATGTCTCAGCCAGACGGCACAAGCCTGCCCGTTATCGCGGCGAGTGTGGTGGGTGGCGTGGGCGTGGGCCTCACCACGCTGCTGTGGCTTTCGCAGTGCGTTCGGTTCGGGCCCCTGCCGGCGATCATGTGCTATCTCGCGGCGAGCGTTCTCTCGGCGTTGGCGACGGCGGTGTATCGCGCGCTGTTCCACGACCCGTCGCTGGCCATGAGCCTCGTGCTGCCGCTCGCGTCTTTGCTGGCGATACTGTTGGGCGCGAGGCTCGCCGTAGACGGCGAGGAGCCGGGCGCCCGGCTGACCCGCGAGCTGCCGGTCAAGAATGTCGCGCTGCTCATGGCGCTCTTCGGGTTCACGTTCGCCATGCGCGAGCCAGGCTTTGGCAACGGCGTGTTCGAGTCGGGCTCATTCACCTCCCTTGGGTCGCTGCTGGCGGTCCTGCTCGTCTTCACGGGGGTCGTCATGGGGGGCGGGCGATGCAGGCTGTCCTGGATCTTCGGCATCGTCCTGCCGATCGTGGCGATCGCGTTTCTCGTGCTTCCCACGGGCGCCGCGCCGCTGCGCTTCGTCTCTGACACCTGCGCGTCGGCGGCGACCGAGCTGATTGACGTGCTCGCCATGCTCGTGGGCATCGCCGCCTGCTGCTGGCGGCTTGACTCGCCCGTGCTGATGTTCAGCCTTCTGTTCGGGGCGCGCTACCTGTCGGTTGCTCTGGGCGAGGCGACGTGGTGGGCGTTTGGGCTTCTTGGCACCGACGCCCAGGCGACTGTATCTCTGTGCATGGGGGTCGTCTCGGCCTGCGCCGTCGCCCTGACCGTCGTGCTGATGCCCGGCAAGGACATGTTCGACAGGTGGGGGCTCGACGCCCTCTCCAAGCGGGACGACGGCATGCGCTCGCATGCCCTTCCCGGCATGGAGGATCGGATCAGTGGCTTCGCGCGCACCCACGGCCTCACGTCGCGCGAGGAGGAGATACTCGGCCTGCTGATCCAGGACAAGACGAATCGGGAGATCCAGCAGGCGCTGGGCGTCGGGCTGGAAACGGTGCGGACGCACCGGCGCAACGTGTACGAGAAGTGCGGGGTCCACTCCCTTGACGAGCTCATGCGGGCGGTTGGGCTCGAGCGCGTCAACGTCGTGCGCAAGGCCCGCTAGAGGCGAGGGCCGGCGGCCGGGGCTCCGCCGATGACGGCCTGCCTGGGCGGCCTTCGCTCGGGCGCCGCCGGCCGGAGAGTTAGGGGCAATCCGGCCGGCGGCATGTCGTGGTGCGCGTGCAGCCTGACGGGCGATGAGCTGCACGCGCCATGGGTGGGCTCGGGGCGCGCTACTCCCAGGGCTCCAGGGCGGCGGCGCTTCGGCCGCACTGGACGCCCGCGGTCAGCGCGTTGGGGACCGAGCTGCGGTCGTTGAACGTGACGCAGACCTGGCCGGCCGCGTAGAGACGGCCGATGGGCTCGCCGTCCTGGTTGATGACGCGGTTCTCCGTGTCGACCTGCGGTCCGCCGTTGGCGTACATGACGGCCGGGCAGAGCTCGACGGCGTAGTAGGGGCCGTCGCCGATGGGCGCCATGGAGCCGCTGGGGCGGCCGAGGGGATCGTCCTCGCCGGACTCGCACAGGGCGTTGTACTGCTCGACCGTCGCCTTCAGGCCCTCGGGATCGACGCTGACCTCGTCGCCGAACGCATTGGTCGTCCGCATGTTCGCGGCGAGCTCGTCAAGCGTCTCGCCGGTTACGATCCACCCCTTCTCGAGCTCGGCGCTGTTGTCCATGCTCCACAGGTAGCTCTTGAGCACGCCGTTCCAGGTGAAGGTGACTACCGTGCCGTAGGCAGGGTCGACCTCGGGCGTGGTGCCGTAGGCGCCGATCCTCTGCGTGTCCATGAAGTCCTGGCCAAAGACCATCCAGAAGGGGCTGTTGATGTATTCGAGCGCCGAGTCGTCCCAGTCAAACACCGGCATGTGCGCGCGCGTGTGGCGGGTGTTGACCAGCTCGTTCATGAAGCGGACCCCCGCCTTGTTGACGATGATGTGCCCAGGGGCCTCCTCGGTGGGCTGGAGATAGCGGATGCCCGTGCCGACCTCTTCAGAGGCGGGCTTGATCGCCCAGTCCTGGAAGTCGAGGCACTCGGAGGAGAAGCCCCACAGCTGCGCGCCTGCGCGGGTCGCCATGTAGATGCCGTCGCCGGTGTTGTGGGGGCTGTCGTAGTTGGGGATGAACATCCCGGCTCGGCTGAAGCGCTTGACGAGCTCGGGGCTGCCCGTGTAGCTGCCCGTTGCGAGCACGACGGCCCTGCGGGCCTTGATGGCGATCACCGTCTCGCCCTGCTTGGCCCACACACCCTTGATCTCGCGGGTTTCGGTGTCCTGAATGAAATCGATGGCCTGGGTCTCGTACATGACGGGGATGCTGCGACGCGACACGGCGTCCTTGAGGCCGGGGTAGATCTTCCAGGAGCCCTCCGGGCACATGTACCCGTCAAACTCCCCGTCGCCGAGAGACTGGAGTCCCTCGATGGGGTTGGCATCGAGCCACTCCCTCATCAACGGCCAGGAGGCCAGGCGCGCCTCGATGACGTCACGGTCATAGGCGCCCTTCCAGGCGCGGTAGCACTTGTCGGGATCGGTTATCGAGATCGTCATGAAGCCGCCGTTGCAAAGCGTGGCGCCGCCGGCCTCCGTCTCGGGTGCCTTCTCGATGATCAGGGCCTCCATGCCGGCGTCCGCGACCTCGCAGGCGGCGGTGGTCCCCGCCATGCCAAACCCGATCACCACGACGTCCGCCTCCTGGTCCCACTGCTGCGGAAGGCCTGCCGGGGTGGTCGCATGGGCCGCCTGGGGGAACCCTGCAATGCCGGTGATCGCGGCGCCGATCGCGCCTGCCCCCATGACGCCCTTCGCAAAGTCGCGGCGCGTGACCGTGTGGCGTACCTGCATGTCAGACATGTGCTCACTCCTCGCGTTTCCTAGCCCGCGTGTCATTCGGGGCTGCCTTGTGTCATGTCGCCCGTGGGCCTGGCGCCCGTGGGTAACGACTCCAAGCCTAGACGCGAGGAGGCGGCCCGTCTCTCCCGCGGCGAGGGTGAGAGCCTGAGTGATTTTTCCTAACCTCCCCCCATGACACGCGGCGTGACCTGGGATGATGCGTGCGTGCGGTCACATTCACGAAGTCAGCAGAAGTGGTGCGCTTACGAGGCGCCGCGGCGGCCGGCCACGCGGGAGAAGCGGGGGGCGACATGGGACGAACAAGAGAGCCCCATCCCGTGGCCTTGCCTCGGGATGGGGCTCTTAGGTGCTTGCGTGATTCGCATGGCGCCGTCGGTTTGGCTCTGCCGTGTGTTCGGCGGGCCGCACCTTTGCCGTGCGCCCTCTAGAACTGGGAGATGTCCATCGGCGTGAGGGACTTCATGACCTCGACGGCCAGACGCGCGGAATTCTCGACGTCATCGATCGCGGCGATGGCGCAGCCAGCGTGGATGTAGCGGGTGGGCACGCCCGAGACCACGCAGGGGATGCCGTTGCCCATCATGTGCGCCGTGCCTGCGTTGGTGCCGCCGCCGGTGCGCACGGCCTGCTGGGCGGGGATGCCCTCGCGCTTTGCCACATCGAGCACGAAGCGCTGGTAGCGCGGGTTGGTGATCATGCAGCAGTCGTAGTGGCGAAACATCGGTCCCTTGTGCAGGGCGCACTGGATGTCGCAGCTCTGCGTGAAGGTGTCGTCGGCGGGCGCTCCCTCGAACATGTAGCACACGGCCGGTTCAAAGCGCCGCACGCTCGACGCGATGCCGCGGTCGCCGACCTCCTCCTGGGAGGACAGCGCCGCCACCACGTCGACGTCCAGGTCCATCTCGGCAAGCTCGCGCAGGGCGAGCAGCATGGCCACGACGCCCACGCGGCAGTCGAACGCCTTGCCAAAGGCGATGCGGTGCTTAGCGTCGTACTCCGTCTGCGTGGCGAACACCACGGGCTCGCCCACCGCCACGCCAAAGTTCTCGATGGCGTCGGCGCGCGAGGTCGCACCCACGTCGATGAGAAGCTCGCCGTGCGCGCCGCTCGCCTTCTCCGCCGCGCTCATGAAGTGCGGGGGCTTGAGGCCGATGACGCCGGGGATCCAGCTACCGTCGACGGTGTGCACATAGACCTTCTCGCCGGTGAGAACGGCGTCGTTGATGCCACCTAGGGTCACGAACGACAGGCAGCCGTTGTCGCGCACGGACATGACCATCATGCCCACCTCGTCGCCGTGGGCGTCGAGCATCACGACGGGCTTCTCGCCCGTGAAGTTCTTGGGCGTGATGAAAGCGCAGCGCAGGGAGTTCACCTCCACCGTGGCGAACGGCTCCACGAAGTCGCGGACGATGTCGATGGCCGCGTCCTCAAAGCCGGACGGGGCCTTTGCGTCGGAGAGGTCTGTGAGCAGGTGAACGATCTCCTCCTCGTTGAACTGCATGGCACTTGACGTGGCGTTTGCCATAAGATTGGCGCTCCTTTCGGGTGACCGACTGGTTGAAGTTAACGCACCGGTTCGCAAGGATAGCAGGTGTCACCTGGCTGGCGTGCGCCGTTTGCCAAGATTGGCAGGTTCGTCATTGAGGTGAGGTGACGGAATTCGTGTGTTCGCTGCTAGTCCTGCTGCTCTTCGGTTTTTCTGAACTCCTCCACCAGATCGAATACTTCCTGCCTGTTATGGACGCCGAGCTTTCTGTACAGGTTCTTGCAGTGCGACTTTACGGTGTTCTCGGATACGAAGAGTGCCTCGGCCATGTGCGCCGTGTCTCGACCTCGGGTAATGAGCTCTAGCACGTCGGCTTCTCGATTGGAGAGCTGGTAGGCCTGCTTCATTGCTTGGCAGCAGGCCGGGATGGCGTCCTGCACCACTACGACGCTGCGGAGCATCTGCGGGGGCCGAGCTGGCTGGTTGGCCTCCGCGGGGCTAATCGGTTTTGGCCACGTGCCCTGCCCGGAGCTGCTTCTGTGGGAGTGCAGGGCGCTGGTGTTGGGTGAATCTGTGCTTGGATCGGTTGCTACGACGGTGTCACTGGGAATATGGGATGAGCTGTCAAGAGGATCGAAATCTTGCTGCTCGATACCGCCGCGCGGCGATTTTCGTGCCATGCCTATGATGACGCTCGAAAACGAGAGTGCGTATATGCAAAGTAATACTGCTAACAAGACCTGTGAAATCCCCAGGGCGTTCCCAAGCATGGAGCTTCCTACGATACGGCCCAAGAAAACTCCGGCGTATACGATTGTGGCGAAAAGCCCGAATGTTCCGACTGGATCGATGCTCCTGAGATGAGAGAGTCTTATGCAGGTGATCATCATAAACATCGAGAGCATGGTGAACGCGAGATTTGCCACCCCTGCGAACAAGGTGTAGTAACCGCTTCCGAGAAATGGCAGCAGGATTAAGCCAACAGCCATGATAAAGAAGATGACAGTATAGGCGGACCTGAACGAGAAGCTGCGATGGAGTCCTTCCCACAACACGAGCAGTGCTACGCATGCTAACAACATGCCCGCTGCTAGCATAATGTTGAGTACGATGGTATCCGAGTCGCCGAACCGTACGAGCATGCGGGATACCCCACTTACGTATCCGACCACTGCGACACACATGGCATATCGCCAAGCGGATGCCATGAAGTTTCGCAAAGCGTTGTGGCTTCCCGGATCGATGAGTACGAGCGTGCTGTGATGACCGCGCGGAAAGAGAGGCTTTGCCACGCGGGCGAGCAGCCAGGAGCTGGAGCAAACAAGCAGTGCGATGACGAGCATATAAGCAATGGCGTTTGAGATAAGGGAGACGAGCAGGTAAACGATGCTGCCTAAGGCCGATCCAACTACGATGCCTTTGGCCGCGATTGCGTCGGGACAGGCGGCAAAGGCGCGCTGCCACACAATGAACGCGAGGCCATGGGCAATGCCGAGGCATACAGACGCCGCGTCTTCTAGCAAGCCCCAGCCTCGTCCGGAAAACGTCATCGAGAACAGGGCTGCATATCCCGCAGCCCAGAGCACGGCTGAGGGAAGGGTGGTATTGACCCTGAACAAGGGCGTGAGGCGCAGGCATCCCAACCCAAAGGCAAAGAGCGTGAAGAGAAAGCCTATGGAACGAAGGGTTTCGCACCGCACTATCCATTCGCGGCCAAGCCACTCCATAGAGGTGAACGTGATGAGGCCCCAAGCAGAGATAGAGGCGAGTGCGAGAAAAAGCGAGAATCCGATTGTCAGACTGATCGCATCAGGAGTAAACCGGGTCGTTCCATTGTAAGCTGACAAGTCGTCGGTCCGTGCTGTTCCCGGCATAGCGTTTGATGAGCACCCCGATTGCTCGGGGCGGTTTTGGGAGAAGCCGTGCATTCGAGCTCCTTTCGATTTCACTATCAGGATATCGCAGGCCAGAGGCCATTTTGCAATAGTCTTACAAAAAACCACCCGCAGCGGGTGAGGGCATGCAAGGCATGGGATGTACCGTGGGATAAGAGCGTGCGGTTCGGACGGCCGCATGTTCTGGATGGCCTGTCGTTCTAAGGAAAAGGAGCGCGATATGGCAACAAACACTATGGATCGTCGTACGTTTGTGGCGGGCGCTGCTGCGCTTGGCGCAGGTGTGGCTGCAGCTGGCCTTGCTGGTACAGCCCATGCCGACGAGGCCGCCGGTGGCCTGACCGCCGAGACGGTCGAGGGAGGCTCATGGAGTTTCGAGACGGCTCCCGACCCCATTCCGGAAGATCAGATCACCCAGACCTACGAGGCTGACATCATCGTGATCGGCGCCGGTGTTTCCGGACTGGTGACCGCGGCTTCCGCCACTGAGGAGGGTGCCGACGTCATCCTGTTTGCCGCAAGCTCCCAGCCCGTGTCGCGCGGTGGCTCGAACCACGGTATCGGCACCAAGGTGCAGGAGCGCCTGGGCGTGGAGGAATACACCAAGGACACCATTACGCACATGTTCAAGCAGGAGTTTGCGCGCAATGGCTATCGTATTGACCAGAAGCGCTGGTGGAAGTGGGCCAACAACTCCGCCGACACCATGAACTGGCTCATCGACATCATGGAGAATGCCGGCTACATCACGACGATGGAGATCGGCTACGAGGACGTGGACGGCACCTTCTCGGCAAAGCCTGGTTCGCACAACTGGATCCAGACGGCCGACGGCTCGGAGTCCGGCGCTGCCGTGGGCGAGAACTACGTTATCTCGACGCTTGCCCAGAAGATCCTAGATCAAGGCGGCACCATTCACTATCAGACCATTGCTCAGTATCTCATCCGTGATGATGACAACACGGGTCGAGTCTCTGGTGTCGTGGCGATTGATCCCGATGGCAACTACGTGAAGTACGTTGCTCGCAAGGCCGTTGTCATGGGTATGGGCGACTTCTCTGCCAACCGTGACATGATGGCCAAGTATTGCGGCTGGGTTGCTCCGCTGCTGCAGTACAACGAGGTTGACTATGACGCCGCTTTCGTTTTCGGCGGCCTTGGCCCGGGCGACGGCCAGAAGATGGGCCTGTGGGTGGGCGCTGCCTGGCAGCAGTGCCAGCCCAACGCACCGATGATCGATGCCGTTGGACCCATGCCCTACCGCCAGTCCATCGCTGACTTCTCTGGCCTGCTGCTTAATGAGAAGGGCGAGCGTTATTCCAATGAGGATGTCATCTTCTCGTACGGTACCTATGCCATGATGATGCAGCCCAACATGACGCGCTATGGTATCTGGGACACCGCATACGCCAACTGGTTCCCGCAGTGGGAGACCTTTGGTACCACGATTGTCGAGGACGAAGGCAGGAACCCCTATACTCCCGAAGAGTACCTTGCTGTTTGGGACGATAATGTCGAGAGCGGCACCTTCGTGAAGGGCGATACCATCGAGGATGTCCTCGCTCAACTCGAGGGCTTGGATGCGGAGGCCGCAAAGGCTTCGATCGACCGTTATAACGAGCTGTGCGACGCCGGATACGATGAGGACTTCCACAAGGACGCGAGCCTGCTCGCCCCCATCAAGGAGGGCCCGTTCTATGGCTGCAAGCTGAGCATGAGCCCGGCGAACTTCCTGTGCGTGACCGGTGGCCTGCGTACTAATGAGAACATGCAGGTGTGCGACGAGCAGGACAACCCCATCGAGGGCCTGTACAACGTCGGCATCATGGTGGGCGACTCCTATGGCAACTGCTACAACTTTGCCATCTGCGGCCACAACCTGGGCATGAACTGCATCACCCTGCCCTATCTGCTTGGCAAGGACCTGGCTGCTCAGGAGTAGGCCTGAGTCGGCTGCTGATCGATAGCTAGCTGCTCCAAGCGATAAAAGAAAGGCGTCCTGTTTTGGCGAGAATGCCGAGACGGGACGCCTTTGGCATTACCACGCGAGATGCTTCAGCTTGCGGAACGCCTCGATTCGCAGAAGTGTCGGATCGAGGCGTTTTTGCTGTGGGGGTGTTCATGACACTGGGGTGTATTACGTGCTTGCATGGACATGACGCAGGCCCTTACCCGCTATGCTACTACATGTTAAGCTGATCTATATATTATGGAGGTGCAAAGCGGAGCGTTAATAGTATTGGGGGTATGGGGCACATCGAGTGCTGTTCGGATTCGTCTGGCTGGGGGGAGGGTGCCGGCGCGGAGATCGTCCGATGAGTCCCTATGAGCAAGGTGATTTGTCTAGGCGAAGGGGGTTGTGATGTCCGAGCATGATAGGGATGCCATACAGTTCGCCGTATGGGTCATTAATAAGTTGGCGGATGCTTGGCACCAGAGCACGTCCCAGATCTATCGCCGCTTGCAGGGACTGGGGATAATCGACAACTACTTGCTCCGCCATTACGATGTCCTTCACACTATGGGCGGCGAGGCACTCGTTGATGAGATCGAGGGGTTGGTCAAGCGAGGGGAGGCGATGGCATGAGGCTTTATCACGGCTCCTCATGTGTTGTCGAACGCCCAGATGTCACGTACTCGCGCGGCAATCTCGATTTTGGAAGGGGCTTCTACGCCACGTCGTACGCCCATCAGGCAGAAAGCTGGGCGCTTCGCAAGGCTGCTGTCCAGCATGCAGGGGCATTTGTGAGCGAATATGATATGGCGGAAGCGTTCGACGAATATCACGTTCTGCGATTTGACCAGCCTGACGAAAAGTGGGTCAGGTTTGTATGCGACTGTCGCAAGGGCGCAGACGTGTATAAGGGCTATGATCTCATAGTCGGAGGCGTTGCCGATGACAAGGTCTACTTTGCAGTTGACATGTACTATCGAGGCCTCTGGGATATGGAGACGACACTCAAGGCACTGCGGTTCTACAAGGTGAATGACCAATGGTGTTTTGTAAGCCAGCGGGCTGCCGACGGCCTTCTCCGCTTTTCGGGCAGTTGGGAGGTCACGCGATGACGGTGACTCGTGAGACTATCGAGCAAGTCGAGGCTCTCCGAAGGGTGAACCTGGAGACTGACATCGTGCAGGTTCTGGCAGAGCGTTATGGCCTTAAGCCGGAAGAAGCGCTTTCCAAATATTACGAAAGCGAGCTTTCAGGCATGGTGGACAGAAATGACTTCGGGGTGCAGTATCTTGACGCGCGGTATCTCGTGGACCAGATGTTCCCCGATCCATCTCATAGCACGACTGCCTGATGCCGATGGGAAGCGGCTTTGGTTGGGGTAAACGGCCAGCGTGGAGCAGGCATCGCCTTCGACACCTCAGAAGACATCTCAGAACTTCCTGAGCGCATCGGCCGCATAGAGCCATCTTCGAGATCGGCTCGACAGCAGACGGGGCGGCCGCCGGGATTTATCCCAGACAGCCGCCCGCACTTTTGCTGGCCAAGGGCTGCCAGCGCGATCTATTTACCGGTCTAATCTGTTGGCTCTACCTCGCCAAATGTCCCGAAACCTTACAGCTGCCTGCCCACCGTGTTGCCGGTCTTGATGGCCTCCAGGATGTTGAACGGGCTGGCGCAGTCGCCGATGGCGTAGGCCTCGGCGACCTCCACCTCGTCGAGCAGCGCGGTGTTGGGCAGCATGTCCATGGCCTCCACCACCGCGTCGCAGGCGATGGTGACGTC
>CAWVLT010000009.1:0-43125 GCA_963930185.1 Coriobacteriia bacterium
CGATGATCTTCCTGAGGCTGGGTCGCCTGGACTTCTCGGCGCAGCTGGCGTCAGGATGTACTACCCACTAAAAACGCGGAAGAGCCCTCTTTTTGCTGCTGGTCCAGCTGGTACGGATATATGTATATTCCGAGGAGAGGTTGATGGGCAAACAGCATTGGTTTGTGCCGCGACGCCACGCGCTTGTGCCGGCACAACCAAAAGGGAAAGGTGCGAGGACTGATCTTGGTGACGGGTCGCGTGCGCTCGAGGCGCGAAAAGTTCTGCGCATCGTGCAGCCAGCTCCAGCAGCATGGCACATCGCTGTCTGTCGGGCTCTAGCAGTCGTTCGGCGGGCGGGTGGGGACGGTCCCGAAGGTGAGCCCCGTGATGTCCCCGCATGGCCCGGTGGTTCCATCAGCGTTCGCCGTTGAACATCGAAACGCCCCACACGCACAGGAACAGGGCGAGGCCGCCCGTGGCCAGCCAACCGGGAAACCCGACGAGGAGCTGCCATACCGACAGGAGGACGTTTATCGCCGCCGACGCGATTAGGATGACACCGCCGATCTTCCTCATAGCCAAACCTTTCAACCATATGCGTCACGGGCCGGGAATCACATCGCCTTCATTATAGGAGTGTCTGTGCCCAGAAACGGAAAGCCCGAGCAGCGCCGCATGGGGACTTCCGCCTGGCATGGGGGTCGCCGGTTGACACAGGAATCGACAATTGACACGGGAGCCGACGATTGGCATGGGGGTCGCCGATTGCCACCCGCCCAATCTGCCGTGCGTTTGCGGTCTTGTGCGCTGCCGTATGAGCAAAACGATGCTGCGTGTCACAGAACCCGCGAAGTGTGCCGATTGGCGGGACTACTGGCCGCCGCCGGGCATGGTGACTTGGCGCCACTTTCGCTCAAGCGACAGTCACATCATCTCTCACCTGCGCTCTTACGCAACGCCCAGGCCGTCTCTCTACGCCGGGGGCGTCACGATGTTGCGCGAGCGGCACACTTCGTCCAATCCGTAACACCTCGGGCGGTTTTTGCTGATGCGGAGGGCATTTGCGACGTCCGATGGCTAAAAGACGCCTGCAGAAGATGACGAGCCCCCGCATGCGGTCGACAAATCCTCAAAACTAATCCGATTTGTGCAGCCTTTGAGCAGTCACGCCCCTTCGCCGGCTGGCAGTTGACGATGACGTTACGTCATGGGGCATGCTGTGCCGTGAGGCGCGGGCTTTGCCATGCCGCGCAGACATCGCCTTACGGCGACGGGATAGGGGAGGACATGACCGATCAGTACATGACGGTCGGGGAGGTTGCCGACCGTCTCGGGATAACCGTGCGCAGCATCCAGTACTACGACCAGCAGGGCATTCTCTCGCCCAGCGCCAAGGGCCCGCAGAACCAGCGGCTCTACACGCGCCAGGATGTCGAGCGGCTCTACGAGGTTATCTGCCTCAAGTTCGCTGGGCTGTCGCTCGCACAGATCAAGGAGCACATGGACGAGGGCGATGCCTTCGACGTCATGCCGGTGCTAACCAGCGCCATCAAGGAGACCGAGGCCACCTTCTCCGCGCTGCTGCGCCGCTACGAGAAGCTGCGCGAGCTCTCGCGCGACGTCCGCAGCGCCGGCCGGGAGGGACGCGCGCCCGACTGGGAGTCAATGGCGCATGCCATCGCGGGGCAGGATGACGACGAGGCCCACTTCTTCTGGCGCCTCTCGTGCATCTACGACGACGGCAACACCTGGCTTGACGCTGGGACACTCGAACGGCCTGACGCCCCGGCCTCGCCCACCCAACGCGAGCTCGTCGCCACCTGGCATGGCGTCATGGCCGAGTGCGTGGCGCTCATGCGCTCCCACGAGCCGCCCGACTCCCCGCGCAGCCGCGACGTGGCGCGTCGGGTCGTCGAGCTGCGCGAGGCGGACCGGCGACTCTCCCGCGGGCGGGGGTTCCTCCTCATCGAGACCGACTCCATGGCGCACCGACCCGGCAACGCCCCCTTCAACGACCTGCGTCAGGAGATGGGCGAGTACCTCGACCGCCTGGTCGAGGCGTACGAGACGCACGAGGCCTGCGGGGCGCACGGGGTGCGCGAGACGTGCGGAGCATGCGAGTCGTACGAGGCGCGCGAGGAAACCAAAGACCGCGAGGGGAGTTCGCAGGCATGATCGTATCCTGGATGACCACCAACCGATGCAACCTCACCTGCAAGCACTGCTACCAGGACGCGAGCCCCAGCGCGTGCGCCGACGAGCTGTCCACGCTGGAGGCGCACGTCCTCATCGACCAGATAGCCCGCGCCGGCTTCAGGGTCATGATCTTCTCGGGTGGCGAGCCGCTTCTGCGCCCCGACATCTGCGAACTCGTGGCCCACGCCTCCTCGCGCGGGCTGCGCCCGGTGTTTGGCACCAACGGCACGCTCATCACCCCCGAGGTGGCCCGGCGCCTCAAGGACGCGGGCGCGTGCGCCATGGGCATCAGCCTCGACAGTGCCGACCCCGCCCGTCACGACGAGTTCCGTGGTCTGGCCGGCGCCTTTGAGGCGACGCTCGCCGGCATGCGCGCCTGTCGCGAGGCGGGGCTTCCCTTCCAGGTGCACACCACCGTGATGGACTGGAACGAGGACGAGGTCTGCGACATCACCGACCTCGCGGTGGAGGAGGGCGCCATCGCCCACTACGTGTTCTTCCTGGTGTCGGTGGGACGTGCGCGCGGCATCGAGGACTCCTCGCTGGCTGTGCTCGAGAACGAGCGCCTGCTGCGCCGCATCATGCTCAAGCAGCTCGAGGTGCCCATCGACGTCAAGCCCACCTGCGCGCCGCAGTTCATGCGCGTGGCTGACCAGCTGGGCGTGCCCACCCGCTTCACGCGCGGCTGCCTTGCCGGCGACACCTACTGCATCGTGAGCCCCGAGGGCGTGGTGCGCCCCTGCGCGTACATGACCGAGGAGGCGGGCAGCGTCCGCGAGCGGCCCTTCGACGAGATCTGGCGCGACAGCGAGCTGTTCGCCCGCCTGCGCTCGCGCAGCTATGGCGGGGCGTGCGGCACGTGCGACTACCGGGACCGCTGTGGGGGCTGCCGAGCCCGCGCCGCGCACTACCACGACGGTGACTACATGGCGCAGGACGACTACTGTGCCTTTGGCCAGGGTCTTCTAAAAGACGAGGAGTATGCAGATGAGTTCGTCATCGTTCGATAGCGAAAGCGTTGCCCTGGGTGCTGCGTCGATCTCGCGCCGGGCGTTGCTGCGCGGCCTGGCCGGCCTCGCCGCCGGGTCGGTGCTCGCGGGCGTCGCACCCGCGAGACGGGCGCTGGCCGAGGGGGAGGTCGGCGGCGCGTCGCAGGCGCGCGAGGTGGCGGGTGATGCCACGTCAGGCGATGCCACGTCGTCCGAGAGCCGCGATGCCTCCTTTGCCCGCGACGCCGGGGCGGTCCTTCCCGCCGACATCGTCGATGACCTGGGCCGTACCGTGCACGTCGAGAGCCTCGACCGCGCGGTCGCGTGCATGGGGAGCTTCGCCAAGGTGTGGGAGCTTGCGGGAGGCACGCTCGTCGGCGTGACCGACGACACCCTGGCCGACTACCCTGAGCTCGACCTGCCCGAGGATGTGGCCGTGGTCGGCAGCTTCACCGAGCTCAACCTCGAGGCCATCGCCGCGCTGGAGCCCACGCTCGTGCTGCTGAGCGCGGCGTCGGGAGGCAGGGGCAAGGCGGCGAGCCAGGCCGACCTGCAGGGCGCCCTGGAGGACCTGGGGATCCCCGCCGCCTACTTCAAGGTGACGCTCTTCGACGACTACGCCCGCATGCTCAGGAGCTGCTGCGACCTCACCGGTCGCGACGACCTGTACCGCACCAACGTCGAGGACGTGCGCGCCCGCATCGATGACGTGGTCGGCGCGGCGTTGGGCTCCGCACGCCTCTCCGCCGACGGGGCGCCCCTGGTAGCGGCCATGGTCACCTACTCCGGTGGCGTGCGTTTGCAGGGGGCGGACACCATGGTGGGCGCCATGCTCGCCGACCTGGGCGCCTCCAACGTGGCCGATCTCGAGCCGGGGCTTCTGCAGGACTGGTCCCTGGAGTCGCTGATTGCCTGCGACCCCGACTTCGTGTTCGTGATCCCCATGGGCAACGACGCCGAGGCCACCCGGCGCGCCCTGGAGGAGCAGACGGCGGACGACCCGGCATGGTCGCTGCTCACCGCCGTGCGCGAGGGCCGCTTCTTCACGCTCGAGCCGTCGCTGTTCCAGTACAAGCCGCTCGAACGCTGGGACGAGAGCTATCGCGTCCTGGCTGGCTACCTCTACGGGGACGCCTCCGGTGTCGGCTCGCGGTGACGCCGTGGCCGAGTGCGGGACAGCCCGCCGCGCCGCGCTCGAGCCCGACGCGTCCAGGCGAGGCGCGCCCCGGCGCATGCCCCGCGCGCTGGGCATGGCCCTTCTCGCCTGCGCGGTGGTGGCGATCGCCGCGTTTGGGGTGGTAGCGGGGTCGTCACACGTGGGGATCGCCCAGGTGTGGGCGCTGCTCACGGGCGGGGAGGTCGACCAGACGGCTCGCGGCATCGTGCTGAGCGTGCGCCTTCCCCGCGTGCTGGCCGCGCTGCTGGCGGGCGGGGCGCTGGCGACTTCGGGCGCCATCATCCAGAACGTTCTGGACAACCCGCTGGCCAGCCCCAACGTCATGGGGATCAACGCCGGGGCGGGCCTGTGCGTGCTCGTGTGCAGCGCGCTTCTGCCCGGCGTGGCCTCGGCCGTGCCGCTCGCCGCGTTTGCGGGTGCCGTGCTGTCCGCCGCGCTGGTGCTTGCCCTGTCGGTGCGCGTAGGGTCCTCGCGGCTCGCGCTCGTGCTTCTGGGCGTTGCCCTTTCGACGGTGTTCGGCGCGGGGATGAACGCGGTGCTCATCGTCGACCCCGACGCCTACGTGGGCGCGAGCTCCTTTCTGGTCGGCGGGTTCTCCTCGGTGCGCATGGATGATCTGCTGTGGCCGGCCGTCTACGTGGGCGTGGGGCTCGCCGCCGCGCTGGCGGGCATGCGCGCCCTCGACGTGATGTCGATGGGCGAGGAGCTGGCGCAGGGCGTGGGCATGAACGTGCGGCTGTGCCGCGTGGCGCTCATGGGGGTGGCGGCGCTTCTGGCCGGCGCCGCGGTGAGCCTGGCGGGCCTGGTGGGCTTCGTGGGTCTCATCGTGCCGCACGCGGTGCGCTTCGTGGCGGGCAACGCCGCGCGCGACCTGGTGCCGACGAGCGCCCTGGCCGGCGCGGGCGCCCTATGTCTGTGCGACACGCTGGCGCGCACGCTGTTCTCGCCCTACGAGCTACCCGTCGGCATCCTCATGGCGCTTCTCGGCGGGCCGTTCTTCATCTGGCTGGTGTGCGGGGGCGGGCGCCGTGCGCGTCGCTAGCGCCTCCGCCGCGCCTGACGCCATCGTCGCCGGCACCGCCGCGCCCGTTGCCATCGAGCTTCGGCACGTCACCTGCGGATATGGCCGCGCGACCGTGCTGCGCGACGTGAGCGTGCGCTTTCCCGCGGGCGCGGTGAGCGCGGTCGTGGGGCCCAACGGGTGTGGCAAGTCGACGCTCGTGCGCTGTGTGTGCGGGGCTGTGCCCGTGCGCGCGGGCAGGGTCCTGCTCGCCGGAGCGGACGCCTGCGGTCTTGCCCGCCGTGCCCGGGCGCGCATGGTGGCGGTCATGCCCCAGGGCGCGCCCGCCGCGGACATGCAGGTGGAGCAGCTGGTCCTGGGCGGGCGCTACCCTCATCTCGGGCCGCTCGGCCGGGTGGGCGAGCACGACCGCCAGGTGGCGCGCGACGCCATGGAGCGCGCCGGGTGTCTGAGGCTGGCGGCGCGCAACGTGCGCGAGCTCTCGGGCGGCGAGCGCCAGCGGGCGTATCTGGCCCTGGTGCTGGCGCAGCAGGCGCCGGTCGTGGTGCTCGACGAGCCCACGGCCTATCTGGACCCCGCGGCGGGCTTCGACCTCATGGGCGTGGTGGGCGAGCTCAGGAGCCAGGGCGTGAGCGTGGTCATGGTGCTGCACGACCTGCCGCTGGCCTTCTCGCACGCCGACTACATCGCCGTGATGCGCGCCGGGGTGGTCGAGGCGTTCGGGGGCCCGGGTGACGGCGCGGTCGTCGAGGCGGTCGACCGCACCTTCGGGCTGCGCCTGCGCCGCGCGCGCTGCGAGGCGGGCGAGGCGTGGTGCGTGCTCCCCCGCGACGAGGGGCGCGCCGGTGGCGAGGAGGCTCGGCCGTGCTGAGGGCGGGGGTGTCCGCGGGGCACTCGCAGGCGCGTGACACTGCCACCGCCCGCATCGACGCCGGCTCGCTTCCCGGCAGCGAGGAGTTCGCGGCACGCTGCCGCGCGCTGGACTGACGGCCCCTTGGCTACCGCACCCTCAAGCGCTCCTTCGACGTCGCCATCAGCGCCGTGGCACTTGCGCTCCTGCTCGTCCCCTGCGCCGCCCTGTCGCTTGCCGTGGCGGCGGACACTGGCGGGATGCCCATCTATGCACAGGTACGTGCCGGCAGGCGGGGCCGTGCGTTTCGGGTCTACAAGTTCCGCACGATGGTGACCGACGCCGACGACATCGCCAAGTACCTCTCGCAGCCGCAGATCGACCAGTGGCTGCGCGAGCGCAAGGTCGACGACGACCCGCGCATCACGCGCCTGGGCCGCGTCCTGCGCCGGACGTCGCTCGACGAGCTGCCCCAGCTCGTCAACGTGCTGCTCGGCCAGATGTCGCTCATCGGGCCTCGGCCCGTCACCTACGACGAGCTCGGGGCGTTTGGGGCCGAGGCCGCCGAGCTGCTGAGCGTGCCGCCGGGCATCACCGGGGCCTGGCAGTGCGGCCCCAGGAACCGGGCGACCTTCGAGAACGGCATGCGCCAGCGGGTCGAGCTGGAATACGTGCGCACGGCGGGCCTGCGTGCGGACGCGCGGATATTCCTCAGGACGCTTGCCGTGATGCTCGGGCGCGGCAGGATGGGAGGGTGAGGGGCGTGGGAGAGGAACGTCCCCTCGTGACGGTCGTCATTCCCACCTGCCGGCGCCCTGGCATGCTGGGTCGCGCGCTTGCTTCGGTGCTCGGGCAGACGTATCGCAACCTGGAGGTCATCGTGGCAGACGACAACGTCCCGGGCTCCGTGTGCGACATTGCCACACGCGAGGAGGTTGCACGCCGCGCGGACGGCGACGGGCGCGTGCGGCTCGTGCCCACGGCGGGTGGCGTGGGCGGCGGCGCGGCGCGCAGCCTCGCATGTGGGCAGGCCGGCGGCGAGTACCTCGCGTTTCTTGACGACGATGACGAGTTTCTGCCCGACAAGGTGCAGACGCAGCTGCGCTTCATGCGCGAGGCCGGTCTCGACATGAGCTGGCAGGACGTGGCCTGGTACGACGAGCGCGGCGGGCTCGTGGAGCGCCGCGTCCTCGACCACTGCCGCGACTTCTCGCGCGAGGGGCTGCTGCGGGCGCACGTGCTCACGCCGATCTCGCCCACGTCGATCTATATGCTGCGCCGCTCGCTGTTCGAGCGCACCGAGGGGTTCGGCGAGGTGGCCACCGGCCAGGATTGGTGGCTGATGCTGCGCTGCATCGAGGCGGACGCGCGGATCGGCTACATGCCCGGCGTCCACGTGCGCCAGTACCTGCACGCGGGGGAGCGGCTCTCCGTCGGCCTCAACAAGATAGAGGGCGAGGCCGCGCGCCGCCAGGTCGTGAGACGCTACCACCCGCTGCTCACGAGAGGGGAGGTTCGCTACGTCGAGTTTCGCCACAACGCCGCCCTGGCGTTTGCGTGCGCCCGGGGCGGAATGCGCGTCCGGGCGGTGGGCTTTGCGCTCAGGGCTCTTGCCGCCTCGCCGCGCGCATGCGTCACCAAGGGGATCGAGTTCCTGGCGAGCGCCAGGCAAGGGGCGGGCGGCGGGGCCTAGCCACGCTTGCGGGCTTCTGCCTGATCGGGGTCGAAACAAGACAACAGGAGGACAGGGTAGTGAAGATTGCAGTTGCTGGCACGGGGTACGTGGGGCTTTCGCTGGCCGTGCTTCTTGCCCAGCACAACGAGGTGACCGCGGTCGACGTCATCCCGGAGAGGGTGGAGATGCTCTCTCGCTGGGAGAGCCCGCTGCGCGACCCGGAGATAGAGGAGTTCCTCTCGGCAGCGAAGTCCGGCGAGCGGCCCCTCTCCCTGCGCGCGACGCTGGACGGCGCCGATGCCTATGCGCGGGCGGAGCTGGTGATCGTCGCCGTGCCTACGAATCTCGATCCCGAGAGGGACATCTTTGACGTCTCGCGCGTGGAGGCGGTGGTGGCCCTGGTGCGCTCGGTCAACCGCGACGCGTGGGTGATCATCAAGTCCACCGTTCCCGTAGGGTACACGGCCAAGCTGAGGGCGCGCACCTCAGACGGGAGGATTCTGTTCTCGCCCGAGTTCCTGCGCGAGGGTCGGGCGCTCTACGACAACCTCCACCCCAGCCGCGTGGTGGTGGGGGCGCCTGGCAATGACGCGGCGTGCGTGGCGGCGGCCGGGAGGTTCGCCGACCTTTTGCTCGACGGCGCCGTCGCGGGCCGCAGGCGCCTCGCGCCTGGGAAGGGCGCCACCGAGATCGAGCCGCCGACGCCCAGGATCGTGGTGGGCACGACCGAGGCCGAGGCGGTGAAGCTGTTCGCCAACACCTACCTGGCGCTGCGCGTCGCCTTCTTCAACGAGCTCGACACCTACTGCGAGGTGCGCGGCCTCTCCTCCGTCGACGTCATCGGGGGCGTGTGCCTCGACCCCAGGATCGGCGCGCACTACAACAACCCGTCGTTTGGCTACGGGGGTTACTGCCTGCCCAAGGACACGAAGCAGCTGCTCGCCAACTACCGGGGCATCCCGCAGGAGCTCGTCGGGGCCGTCGTGGCCTCGAACAAGACGCGCAAGGACCATGTGGCCGACGAGGTGGCGCTGCGGGTGAGCAGGCTCGTCTTCTCGGGCGCGCCGACGCCCACGGTCGGCATCTTCCGCCTCACCATGAAGAGCGGGTCGGACAACTTCCGCTCCTCGTCCATCCAGGGGATCATGCGGCGCCTCAGGGCCAGGGGCATCCCGGTGCTGGTGTACGAGCCGACGCTGGAGGCCTCCGAGTTCTTTGGGTCTGAGGTGACCCACGACCTGGCGCGCTTCAAGGAGCGCTGCGCCGTCATCGTGGCCAACCGCTGGGGCGACGAGCTCGCCGACGTGGCGGACAAGGTGTACACGCGCGACCTGTTTGGGAGGGACTGACCCGTGAGCGTGAAGGACGCCCTGCTGCGCGTGCTCCCCGCCCGTGCCGAGGGCTGGCTGCGCAGCGCCGTTTACCGGCGCAACTGCGCCCTGCCGCCCACGCGCTATCGCGCCGAGCTTGCGCGCTGGTATCGCCTGACGACGGGACACGACTGCGATCTGGACGACCCCCAGACTCTCGGCGAGAAGATCCAGTGGCTCAAGCTCTACGACAGCACGCCCGAGAAGGGCGGGCTCGCGGACAAGTACCTCGTGCGGCGCTGGGTCGCCGACAGGGTGGGCGAGCGCTGCCTCGTGCCGCTGCTGGGCGTGTGGGACCGCGCCGAGGACGTGGACTTTGACGCCCTGCCCGCACGCTTCGCGCTCAAGGCCACCCACGGCTCGGGGTAGAACGTCATCGTCTGCGACAAGGGCGCGCTCGACGTCGGGGCGACGCGGGAAAGGCTTGCGCGCTGGCTTGCGACGCGCAAGGCGATGACCGGGGGCTTCGAGCTGCACTACGAGTTCTGCGAGCCGCGCGTCATCGCCGAGCGCTACCTCACGGACTCAAGCGGCGGCCTGCGGGACTACAAGTTCGTGACCCTCGGCGGCGAGGTCCAGTTCGTCCTGGCAATAGAGGGGCGCTACGCCGACGAGGTGAGCGGCTCCTACCTGCCCGACTGGTCGCGCGCGCCGTTCACCTATGGGTACAGGGTGGGGCGCGACGGCGACATACCCAGGCCGGCGCACCTCGACAAGATGCTCTGGCTCGCCCGCGCGCTGGGGGAGGGCTTTGCCTTCGCCCGCGTCGACCTCTACGAGGCCGAGGGGCGCGTCTACTTCGGCGAGATCACCTTCACCGAGGCTAACGGCCTGTCGGTCTTCTCGCCGGCGCGCTACGACCTGGAGTACGGACGACGGCTCGTGCTTCCCGAGGCAAAGCCGTTCAGGGGCGTGATGCTGTGATGGCGACCTTTCGGCCGATCGCCTTCATCGGGCGCATAGACCCCGAGGGGACCCTACACGACGGGCAGACCGTGAAGACCAGGACGCTGTGGCGCCTCATGGTGCGCAGGTATGGCGAGGCGGGCGTCGTCTGCGTCGATACGAAGGACCATGCCCGTCGGCCGCTGCGGGTGCTCAGCGCCTTGGCCCGCGCCCTGCTCACCTGCGGCGACGCGGTGGTCCTGCTGTCGCGGGGCGGCAGGCGCGCGCTCTTTCCCCTGTTGGCGCTCGCGTCGCGGCTCCGGGGCACGCGCGTCTACCACTGCCTCGTGGGAGGTGTTCTCGCCGACGACGTGCGGGCCGACGCCTCGGGCAGGTTGCGCAGGCAGCTCAACTCATTTCGGCTTACCTGGGTCGAGTCGCCGCGGCTGGCACGGGAGCTCGAGGGACTCGGCGTCAGGGGCGTGCGGTGCCTGCCCAACTTCAAGGACCTGACGCCGGCAGATCCCGCGACGCTCACCCTGCCGGGACGCGAGCCGCTGCGCCTCTGCATGCTGGGCAGGGTCTGCGCCGCCAAGGGGATACCCGACGCGGCGCGTGCGGTCGCCGTGCTCAACGAGGCCGGTCTGGCCTGCGAGCTCGACGTCTTCGGGCCGGTGGAACGGCAGTTCGCCGGGCAGCTCGACGCCATCCTCGCAGCGAACCCCCACGTCAGGTACCGGGGCGTCGTCGACGCCGAGGCGGGCGCGAGGACGGTCGGGGCCTACGTCGCCTTTTTGTTCCCCACGAGATGGGCGGGCGAGGGCATGCCCGGCGCGGTCATCGACGCCCTGGCCGCCGGTGTGCCCGTCCTGGCGTATCGCTGGCGCTACTACGATGACATGCTGCAGGACGGCGTCACCGGCTTTGGGTGCGAGCCGGACGTCGAGGGGCTCGCGGGGCTCGTCCGCAGGCTGGCGGGCCTGGACGACTCCGCGCTCATGGCGATGAAGCGGGCCTGCGTGGCGCGCGCGGGCTGCTACACGGCGGACGCGGTCTTTGGGGAGATGACGCAGACGATCGAGGCCGGAAGGGGGCTGGGCGCATGAGCGATGAGGCGCCGCGCGTCATGCTCGTCATACACTCGCTTGGCATGGGCGGGGCCGAGATGATGGTCAAGACCCTTGCCTGCGAGCTCCACGATGCCGGGCACCCGGTGTGCGTGGTGTCCCTCCACGGTGACGACACCCCGGTGGCGCGCATGATCAGAGACAGGGGAGTGCGGGTCGTGGGGATCGGCAAGAGAAGGGGGCCAGACCCCGGCGCCATCGCGTCTTTGGTGGGCGTCCTGCGCGACTTTGCGCCCAGCACCGTGCACACCCACCTTCCCGTCCTGGAGTACGTCGTGCCGGCCGTGCGGATCCATCGCGGGGCTACGGGGCCGCGCGTGAGGGTGGTGCACACGTTTCACAGCGTCGCCCGCGCCGAGACGCGCTCGCCTGCGCTGCGCCTCTTCAACCGGCTCGCCTTCCATGGCGGCGTCGTGCCCGTCGCTCTGAGCGAGGGGGCCAGGGAGTCGGTCTGCGCCGAGTACGGTCTTGGGCCCGCCCAGGTGCCGATCGTGCGCAACGGCATCGAGCTCGGGCGCTTTGCTGAGGCATCCAGGCTTCGCCGCATGGGCGACGAGCTGAGGCTGCTCTGCGTCGCGCTGCTGCACGAGTCCAAGAACCACGCCCTGCTCCTCGACGTGCTGGTCGAGCTCGTGAGGCTCAGGCGAGGGGCCGTGAGGCTGACGCTGGTGGGCGATGGGCCGCTGCGCGGTGAGCTGCGGGCGCGCGTCGTGTCGGCGGGGCTGTCCCCGTACGTGACGTTTGCCGGGCAGCGGGAGGACGTCATGCTCTTCTATCGCGACGCGGACGTGTTCGTGCTGCTCTCCCGCTATGAGGGCGTGCCTATGAGCGTCATCGAGGCCATGGCGGCGGGGCTGCCCGTCGTCGCCACGCCCGTGGGCGGCATCCCCGACATCCTGAGGCCCGGGGTCAACGGCCTGTTCGCCGAGGGCGACGCCGCGGCCATCGCCGGGCAGATCGCCGCGCTTGCCACGGACGCCCGGCGGCGGCTGACGCTGGGCGAGGGGGCGCTCGGGACGGCGCGGGAGTTCTCGGCCAGGCGGATGATGGAGGGCTACCTTGGCCTTTATCGCTAACGAGTCGGGCGGCCTTCGCCTGCGACGGGCCCTCCTCTGCCGGGCGCAAGGGATCTACCCCTTCAGGTACCTCGAGGCGCTGGTGGTGTGCTTCGTCCTGCTCAAGCCGATCTCCGTGGGCCAGAACGCGCTTGCCGGCGCGATCGTCAAGGTCATGACCTTGGGCATATTCGCCGTGCTGCTCACGCGGCATGCCGTCGAGCGGCGACGCATCTCCGCTACGCTCGCGCTGCTGGTGGGCCTGCGCGCCTTGCTTCTGCTGTCGACGATGCTGGGCGACGGCGACTACCTGAACTGGGGGTATGCCTCCGTCTCCCAGATCGCGCTTCTGCTGTACCTCGAGCTTGAGTCCAAAGGCCGCCCTGCCCAGCGCGACCGGGTGCTCAGGGCGATCAGCGACCTTCTGATCGCATACCTTGTGATCAACTACCTTGACATCGTGGGCGACATCGGGCCGCTGGGCATGCTGAGCGGCGCCGAGACCCGTTTTGGCGGATACTTCCTCGGCATCAGGACGCGCGTGACCGACTGCGCCTTCCCGGTGATCCTTGTTGCGCTGATGTGCGACTACAATCATGCCGGGCGGCCGGGCGCAAGGTCGGCGGTGGCGCTTGCGCTGGGCGTGGGCCAGATCGTGATCCTGCGCGTGGTGACCGGCTACGTGGGCCTCGCCGTCCTTGCGGCCTTCTACCTGGCGATGACCCGGGCCCGGTCGCGCGCGACCAACGGGGCGCGCTCGGCCCACGGGGTACGTGCGGTTCGCGGCCCGCGGCTGCTCACGATGAGGGGCGCCACGCTGCTGGGGATCGCCGTGACGCTGCTCGTCGTCGTGCTGAGGGCCCAGTACCTCTTCGCCGGCTTCATCACGGGCGTGCTGGGCAAGTCCGTGGAGCTCACGGGCAGGACGGTGATCTGGGACAACGCCTTCCCCATCATCGCGCGCGCCCCTCTCATGGGGTACGGGGTCAACGACAGCTTCGGGGCCTTCGTGCCCTGGGTGGGCGACGCCCCCTGGCAGGCGCACAACCAGCTGCTCCAGATGGCCCACGACGGGGGCGTCGTGTCGGTGGCGCTCCTCATCGCGCTCATGCTCGTCGCCGGCAGGCCCGTCGACAGGATCTGTGGCCACGCGAGGTACCGCGCAGCGTTCGTGGGCGTCTACGCTGCGCTGTCGGTCATGTCGGTGTCGGAGATCTTCGTGTACAACATGGGCATGCTCTACCTGGTGCTCTTCCTGGCAAGCACCGCCGACGCGTTCCTGCTGCGCGCAGGCGGGCAGGGCGACGGGAGAGGGGAGGGATGAGCGTCATCAAGGCCGTGTGGAAGGCGGTTCGCATCCGCAGGGCGCGGCGCAGCTTCGCCCGCTGCGAGCTGGGGCAAGACGTCACGTTCGGCCCCTATGCGATGTGCTCGGGACCTGTGCGAGACGACGGCGCCGCTCGGCGGCCGTCCGTCAGGATCGGCTCGCACGTGTTCATCGACTGTGCGCTGTTCACCAGGGGGAGCGGCACGATCACGATCGGCTCGGACTGCTGGATCGGGGGATCGGGGTCCACGGCGATCGGGGCGGTCGAGTCCGTCACGATCGATTCCAACGTGATGATATCCAACCACGTCCACATCTACGACAACAACAACCACCCCACCGACCCCGCCCGGCGCCACGCGATGACGAGTGGCGAGCACTTCGGCCCCCTGTGGGAGTGGACGGAGTCGGACGCGGCCCCGGTCGTGATCGGGAACAACGTCTGGATCGGCGAGTTCTCCCTGGTCCTCAAGGGCGTCACGATCGGGGAGGGGTCGGTGGTGGCCGCCCATTCCGTCGTCACCAAGGACATACCGGCGTCCTGCGTCGTCGCCGGCAACTCGGCGCGGGTCGTGAAGCGGCTTGCCCATGGGTAGGCGCGCCGGGGCCCGGGGGACGTCGGCCGACTCGCTTCTGCTGGCGCTCGTCAAGGTGCTCACGCTGGGGGTGGGCATCGCCAGCACCATGATCCTGTCGCATGCGCTCACGCTGCGGGCCTACGGGACGTACTCGCAGGCAAGCCTCGTCGTCGCCCTGTGCGCGGACGCCACCGTCCTGGGCCTTGCCGACGCCGCGAACTACTTCTTCAACCGCGACGGCCGTCTGGGTGCGGGCGCCGGGCGCTACGTCAACGCCGCGTTCACGATGCAGCTCGCCGCGGGCGCGGTCGCCGCCATGGCGATCCTGGGCGCCCAGAGCGCTATCATCGACCACTTCGACAACCCGTCGCTCCGGGCGGTCCTCGTATACGCGGCCTTCAGGCCGATGCTCGCCAACATGGCGAGCATCCTGCAAGTCCTTGTCGTCTCGGTGGGCAAGGCACGGGCGATTGCCGCGAGAAACGCCGCGTTCTCCCTGCTCAAGCTGCTCGCCGTGCTGCTCACGGCGCATGTGACCTCCGACGTCGCCACGCTGTTTGCGCTGCTCCTCGCGTTGGACGCCCTCAGCGTGGCGTGGTTTTGGGCGGTCTTTCGCCGCAGCGCGTTCGCCGTCAGGCCCGTCGTCATGAGCCGGCGCATCGCGGGGGAGATCCTGTCCTTCTCCGTTCCCATGGCGCTCTACGTGCTCTCGACCACGCTGACGCGGCAGACCGGCGCGCTGGTGATCGGGGCGAACGAGACGACCGAGGCCTATGCGATCTACGCGAACTGCGCCACGATCCTGCCGCTCGACGTGGTCTCGGCGTCGTTTCTGACGGTGATGATCCCCCTGATGACCAGATACGTCGGGACGCGTGACTTCGCGAGGGCGCGCGAGCTGTTCGGCCGCTACCTGGAGATGGGCTACCTGACCACCGTGACCTTCTCGATGGCGTGCCTCGTCGCGGCACCCGAACTCGTGCGGGTGCTCTACGGCGAGCGGTACCTGCCGGGGCTTACGGTGTTCTGCCTGTACCTCGTCTCGGGGATGATGAGGTTCGCAAACCTGTCGCTCGTGCTCAGCGCGGCCGGCAGGAGCAGGGTGCTCATGGCGGTGTCGGCCACCGGGCTGCTCGTCAACGCCGGCGCGTGCCTGCTTGCCTATCGCGCGCTCGGTTTCGTCGGGCCGGCGCTTGCCACCGTGGTGGTCTATGCCGCCACGATGGCCGTGCTGCTCTCGCTGAGCCTGCGCGAGATCAGGGGGCACCTTCGCGACGTGCTGGATCTGCGGCGCCTCGCCCTCTATTGCGCCAGCGTGGTGGGCGCGGCGCTCGTGGCCACTTGCGCAAAGGGGCTGCTCGGGGCCGTCGGTGCTCCATGGTGGCTCGGTGCCTCCGTGGCTGCGCTGCTCGTAGCGGGCGTGACGCTCGCCGCCAACCGCACGCCGTTGCTGCGCTGCCTTCGGGCGATCGACTCGATGAGATAGGGTGTGAGACATGCGCGTGCGCGAGCTCATAGAATCCGACGTCCACCGCTACCTCGGGACGGCCGGATCCCACATAAGGCCGAGGCTCTCCGAACGGCTGCAGCTGAGCTACTTCAGAAACCTCAGGCGTGCGCAGGTATCGCCAAGCAGGCTGGCGAGGCTGCTGGCCCGGCTGCGCCTGCACCGGCTGGCGGCGAGGACGCACATCCAGATCCCCTGGTGCTGCTCGATAGGGCCGGGCTTCTACATCGGCCATATGGGGCGCGTGATCATCCATCCGGACGCGGTGATCGGCGCCAACTGCAACGTTGCGACGGGCGTCACGATCGGCGCCATCTCAAGCGGCAGAAGGCAGGGCGTGCCCGTGATTGGCGACCGGGATGTGGATCGGCGCCAACGCGGTCGTCGTGGGCGGGGTGCGCATCGGCGCGGACGTCGCCATCGCCCCCGGCGCCTACGTCAACTTCGACGTGCCCGACCACAGCGTGGTCATCGGCAACCCCGGGGTGATACACCACAAGGAGCGCGCGACCGCAGGGCTGCTGCAGAACCTCGTGGACGTCGGGGACATTCGGGACGTCGGGGATGTCTGAGGCACCTAGGCCGTGGCCGGGGGCTCCCCCTGCCGCCTGCGGAAGAGCTCGATGAGCTCCATGCGCGAGGCGACCTCGGCCTTCTGGTAGATGCTGCGCAGGTGGCTGCGCACCGTGCTGTCGGATATGGCGAGCTTCTCTGCGATGTAGGGGGAGTTGTAGCCCTGCAGGACGTACAGGACGATCTCCCGCTCCCTGGCCGAGAAGTCGTAGCCGTCCATGAAGGCGTGATATGCCTGCGACGCGTCGCCGCCGGCATGCCCGAGGGTCTGCCCGTCGTGTCCGGACGACAGGTGGCCGTCGGTCTCGCCACCCTGCCCGGCCGACCTGCTCTGGATGAGCTTCCACCAGCTGACGAGAGAATAGGCGATCCACGCCAGGATGACGATGTTAGGAGCGAGCAGGGCCTGGGGGTCCACCGTCGACACCCAGGTGTGGTACGCCTCGCCTCCGACCTGTGTCGCCGCGAGTGTCCCGAGCAGCGCCGCCGCTGCGGCGGGGGAGGGCATCTGTCCCATCGCGGCGAGCCTGACGCACAGCGCGATCGCCAGGACGGAGAGGAACCCGAGGAAGACGGTGACGCCGCCCTACTGGAAGAGGAACAGCCCGGGGTCGCTGGAGAGCACGAACGCGAACGTGAAGGCGCCCAGAAACGGCAGCAGCCCCCAGTACGCGAGCGGCAGCTTGCCCGGCATCAGCCTGGCGATGAGCAGGGTTGCCAGCGAGGCGATGCCCAGCCCGAAGGTGGCGTTGCCCACATGGGGCACGATCGACTCCGGCCCGCCCCCGCCTCTCGTTAGAAAGCCGAAGACGACTGCTCCCGCCAGCGGCAGAAGGGGTGTGGCCGCGACTCCCCACGTCCCCGGGAAGAAGAGCCGGTCGTACTTGCCTCCCGCGTTCGCACGGGTGGTCTCGGCGTCAGGCTCATCCGGCAGCTCCCGACGCCCCGAGCGCAGGCACATGGCGGCCGCCAGGATCGCCAGCAGCGGCGGTGCGACGCGTGCGACGACGTCCCCCGCTAGCCCGATCACCCAGCAGACGACGGTCGTGACCAGCTCTGCGACTCCATCGAGGAGCTCGCCGAGGGCATGGGCGTGCCCGTCGAGACGCTCCAGGCGACGATCGACCGCTACAACGAGCTGGTCGAGCTCGGCGTTGACGAGGACTTCGGCAAGCGCAGCGAGCTGCTCCACCCGATCAGCCAGCCGCCGTTCTACGCCGTCAAGTTCACGCCCGACGCCCAGATGGCGTTCTGCGCCCTGACCGGCCTGTGGTCGGACAGCGAGGCACGCGTGTACAACACCAGCCTCGAGGTCATCCCCGGCCTGTATGCCTGCGGAAATGCCCAGGTCTGCCGCTTCAACGTCGACTATCCCACCACGTACATGGGCATCAGCCACGGCATGGCGATGACCTATGGCTACATCGCCGGCAAGAACGCCGCCGCCAAGCTGAGCTAACGCCAGCCAGAACCTGACCCTGCGCTGGCGAGTCGGCTGGCGCTAGGGCTGGTAGCCCTTCCCCTGCAGGGCCCCGCGACACCGCGTCGCGGGGCCCGTGTTGCGTGGCGGCCTCTTCGGATGTGGATGGCAGCGGTGATACTCATCCGGATCGTGTTCAATTACCAGTCAGAATGACGCTGCTCCAAAACTCGGCGCGCGGTCGGCCAGCCACGTGATCACTCAATTACCAGTCAGAATGACGCTGCTCCAAAACTCTGGTCGAACAACTTCCACCTCGCCTTCGACTCAATTACCAGTCAGAATGACGCTGCTCCAAAACAGAGCAAAAGACAGTAAAGGTAAGTAGCAGACTCAATTACCAGTCAGAATGACGCTGCTCCAAAACGTATCGTCGCTATCTGGACATGCAGACGTACTCAATTACCAGTCAGAATGACGCTGCTCCAAAACCCGCAGCCTGCCTCATCTTTTCGGTCGGCTACTCAATTACCAGTCAGAATGACGCTGCTCCAAAACCGTTCTTGATCACTCACAATCACATGTAAAACTCAATTACCAGTCAGAATGACGCTGCTCCAAAACGCAAGGACTTGCAATCCGTCACCCGCACCGACTCAATTACCAGTCAGAATGACGCTGCTCCAAAACCGACCTGGCGAGCCAGATCAACCAGATACTACTCAAGTACCAGTCAGAATGACGCTGCTCCAAAACTGGATGAGACAGGTGCGGTGATGATGGCAGACTCAATTACCAGTCAGAATGACGCTGCTCCAAAACACGGCACCTCCTGTCCCTGCGGCGGGTATTACTCAATTACCAGTCAGAATGACGCTGCTCCAAAACACAACGGCGCGGTCATCCCCACGTCGTTCGACTCAATTACCAGTCAGAATGACGCTGCTCCAAAACGGCGTAGCCCACAACGAAAGGAGCGCACTAACTCAATTACCAGTCAGAATGACGCTGCTCCAAAACCACGTCGGGCGGCGTGGATCATCCGCGCCGACTCAATTACCAGTCAGAATGACGCTGCTCCAAAACCGTACTGGTCGAAGTAGTCATCGATCATCGACTCAATTACCAGTCAGAATGACGCTGCTCCAAAACAGGTCAGCAGTTCCGGTAGCGTGCGAAGCACTCAATTACCAGTCAGAATGACGCTGCTCCAAAACTATCGACGTCGGGTGACTACGTGCGCAAGGACTCAATTACCAGTCAGAATGACGCTGCTCCAAAACTCCATACCTATGTTGAGGGCTATCGCGCCAACTCAATTACCAGTCAGAATGACGCTGCTCCAAAACCCTTTTCTTGCCCACTCACAAGCACAAGTTACTCAATTACCAGTCAGAATGACGCTGCTCCAAAACCGCTAACCTCCCTGGTGGTGCCATGCCATTACTCAATTACCAGTCAGAATGACGCTGCTCCAAAACTCGTGGTGGTCAAGGGCTTTCAGGGAGATAACTCAATTACCAGTCAGAATGACGCTGCTCCAAAACCATCTTCTTGGGGCATGTGCGTGGCGTCAAACTCAATTACCAGTCAGAATGACGCTGCTCCAAAACTGACCGTCTCGGCTATCTCCTCCGCTGTCAACTCAATTACCAGTCAGAATGACGCTGCTCCAAAACCGATGTCGTGCCCCTGCCTGCCGGACGTGTACTCAATTACCAGTCAGAATGACGCTGCTCCAAAACGCATGACGCTGGTCGACCCGATCACGCTGACTCAATTACCAGTCAGAATGACGCTGCTCCAAAACGGAGGGAGGAGATGGACGCGTGGATCCGCGACTCAATTACCAGTCAGAATGACGCTGCTCCAAAACAGTCTCCGACGTCGCACCCGTACTCGCAGAACTCAATTACCAGTCAGAATGACGCTGCTCCAAAACACCTCAAGCCCGCCGTCAGGCCACGTGGCCACTCAATTACCAGTCAGAATGACGCTGCTCCAAAACACCAAGACAAGCTGCAGGAGTGCTGCGACCACTCAATTACCAGTCAGAATGACGCTGCTCCAAAACCCGTCAGCGCGGACAGGGCCGTGCAGGAAACTCAATTACCAGTCAGAATGACGCTGCTCCAAAACCCGTGCCCGAGGTTGACGGAAAGCTGAACGACTCAATTACCAGTCAGAATGACGCTGCTCCAAAACAGTCGCCGGCGTCGCAACCGTACTCGCAGAACTCAATTACCAGTCAGAATGACGCTGCTCCAAAACCGGTGGAGCAAAATCCTGCTGCGGGGGACGGTCATCTGACTGGCAAAACCTACAACGTGAATTCAAGGAAGTGCTGGTCAATGCCTATTTTCTTTTCATACTCGTACACTGTATCATCCTTCCAGGATTCCAAAAATAGTACGGGCAATTTACAGAAAAAAACGTGAGACAGAAGCTCTTGGAAGGCTTCTGGAGTGAAAAAACTTTTGGCATTAACAAACAGCAATGGTTTGTTGAGATTCACGTCAACACACATTTCGAGAAAACGCATGCATCTTTCAAGAAGCGGGGCATCTTCCTCAAATGCCGGTTGGTACGAGAAGGCTTTGAGAAATTGCTCTGGATCCCAGTTTACTTCAAATTGATAGGAGCCCCACATCTGGAGGCTTAGTTCTTCTAATGAGCCCTGGATGACGTTGAACATCTGAATGATCTGATCCTGATTGGACTCGCTGTCAGTAAGCATTCGTGTTACACGATCATATAGGCTTCCTATAAGAGCTCGGTCGGTTAACGGCAATCTTGGGAGTTCACTGCAGATAAGAAAAGCCTTCTTTGGAGCGATCTTCTTGTCGATGTCAGACCAAAGAATGTACGGCTCCTCGGCTTCTTGTCCTTTTTCCGACAACAGTGAGCTGACAATTCTGGAAAAGAGGAGTCTATCCTCTACCTGTATCGTTGTCGCCGTGCTGTCCACAATTGGTATGTCGAGATCAAACCTTTGAAGCTGCAGCCTCATAGCACCACCAGCTCGTCCGTATCATCAAGCTCGCTTTTTGCGCGCTGTTGTCCCGTGATCTGCTCGATCGTAGCGTATTGGCGCTCGGTGATCTTCAAAACCTGTACGAGACCTTTTGGCGGGCGGTTAGCCTTCAGGCGTTCGATGACGCCGTTGGCTATTCGCTCGTTTATCGCGAGCTTCGAGTAAACGGATTCCTGCATCATGATGAACCCGCTTTTTTGCAGGTATCTCCTAAAGAGAGCGTACTGTTTACGGTCTGCCACTGTTGCTACGGGCAGGTCAAAGAACACCATGATGCGCATGAACCGTATCCTCCCACTCATAGGAGTGTGAAACCTGGGATGTCGTCTGGGAAAGCCTCCTTGTTAAGGCAGTCAAGGCAGTCCTTAACATATAGGGTTATGACAGAATTCGCCTTGTAGGCGCCGTCACGATACGAGAGAGTTCTGTTGCCCATGTCTATGAGCAACCGCTTCATGTCTGTGTTGAGGTCCACTATGCCCGAGAGGAGCACTGTTTTGTCAACGAAAGGCCGAAACGGCTCCATGAGATCACAGGCAAAGTTCCATTGGTTGACCTCGCTTCTGTGACAGATGCCGACCTGCGTGAGATAGCCCCTCGATACGATCTCCCTGCTCACCCTTGACAATAGGACAGAGTATCCGTAATTCAGACATGCATTGATCGGAATGTCTAGGTCCCTGTTGAACTCTTTGCCAAAGAGCGTCGAGAAGTACAGAGATGCGGCAGCGGCCTCGCGGTTGGTGGGATCGCCCGATCGCACGTCTGCACGGTACGATGCAAGTACGGTTGCTTCTCTGTCATGGCCAAGGAGCTTAAGCACTTCTGCTTGGCGGTCTATTTTGTCGCGCACCAGGCGTTGCCAGAGCTTCTTTTTGGCAGGCAGAGACCATTCCATTTGTTGGTTGATTGCTTTCGGGCAATCGTGGGCGCCGTTGATCGGAAGTGACTCCGCGATGGGGTAGCTTTTCTCGTCGCAGAAGATCACGGGGATCTTACTTCGGGCGAGTTCAGCCATGAGAAAGCCGCTCACATATACCTGGGTGGTGCAGAATGTGAGAGAGGATATCTCGGTCAGGTGGATCTTAGTCGTTGAGTCTCCCTTGGTTACGACCAAGTATCCACCTGAATATGAGCACTTGCATCGGCTCTCGATGCACACGGATCTAAATCCCATGCGTGAGCTCCTCAAACGTTGTCCGCTTTTCGAAGATGCCGGTCACGGATTGATCTATCCAGATGATTTTGTGTAGGCTTGCTGCTATATTTATCTGCATGAATCCTGCAGTCTCTTTACCGCCAATCGACTTTAGGTTTGCACCTTTTGAGGTTCCGTTGGCAGCTAGGCAAATAGATTTGAGCAGTTTTGCAAAAGCTGTTGCGTCAATATCTGACAATGATGGCATCTTGTCGGAAAGCGCCAGGACTCGATAGAGTTTGGGACAAGAAACAGCAAGAGCTTCATTAAGCGCAGAAAAGACTATCAATCTCTGCGATACTGTTAAACAACCTGTATCGTCTTTGAGTCCTTTATTAAGCAATTTGATTATTATATTCGGAAGAAGTATTTCTTTTCCGGCTCGTATCTCATTGTTTTTGCCTGTTCGTCCGAAAAGATAGAATTCCGTTCCATCGAGAAGGAACTTCTGACGCAGTGGTACCTTCTTGCGCAGGATCTTGGCGTTATGGCATCCGGCAGCGACTGCAAGCTGCTCTGCATATTCGCGAAGTACGCCGGGGTTACTCACCACTTGCTTTGCGAGACGGACAGGCACTCCTTCAAAGAAGTACTTCGTCCTGCCCTTATTGTCTACTGCTTCGAAGATGAAGAAGTACGCGCGGAACTCTGTGTTCGAGCCGCCGTATGCCTTCGGGTCAAGACCTCCGTTTACTCCGGACATTTTGGTGGGGATCGACAGATTCTTGCCGTTCTTGGTGTCTCTGGGCGAGAAGATCGTCTCCTCCCAGAATGCGCCCGTCTGCTCTTCGGGCATCCTGGTTATGAAGCACTCCTTGTAGCCGAGCGTTGTACGGATGCGCGCTATCGTATTTTGGGCATCCCAGGCATCTTTGAAGATCTCGCCGGTTTCTCGGTCGAATCCGTCGCGCAGGAAACTGTCCACTATAAAGCCCGAGCGTCCGGGCATGTTTGTGCCGGGCTTGTGGCTCTTGGCAAGATTCTTGACGTAGCGTCGTACCAGGCTGAGGTCAAAGCCGTCTTGCCAGCTGGGATACCTGTATGCGATGAAGCGTGCCATCTGAGCGGCGAGGTATGCGTCATGGGCATGGTGGTAGTCGTTAAGTTCGCGACACTTGACGAGGTCGCAGGACTCTCGGAGCCCGTGCGACAGCGACGCGCGCAGGGACACTACTTCTGTGCCGGGGTAGCGTTGCTCGCATATCTGCCGTACAAGCTTGATAACCTGGCTTGTTTCCACGAGCTGCCTGTTGATGAACCCTTGGAGCATGTGGTCAGAGATGTCCGTGCAGGTAAGCAGGCGATACTTCTTATCGGAGATGAGGCCTGCGGCATTGAGCGCCTTCCACCAGTCTTTCTGACGAGAGATGACGCCCCTGTCAAGCAGCAGGGAGTCAAGCTTCATCTGGTTTTCTTCCTGCAGAACCAGCGCCTTGTTGTCAAAGCTGTCATCCTTTATGTAAGACTGCGGCAGGATGTGATCCACCTGGTATTCGCTCAAGCGATTGATGTCCAGGGGCTTGCGGGAGTAAAGTGACTTGCCGCACTGCTCGAAGTACAGGACCAGCCTTTCTTGGTCGAGATCCTGCTCATGCTCTTTGAGCTCGCCCCAGACACTTGGATCAAAGTATTCCGCGTCCTTCTTGAGTACGCCGAGCGCTTCGGAGAGTTTTTGGTAACGCTTTTTCGTACGCTTCCCCTTCTTCGAATCGTCATCGTCGCGGGTAACCTCTATACAGATGCGTGTTGGCTGGCTACCTGCAATTCCTACGAGCTCGTCAAGAATGCGGATCGCCTGGTTGACCGTTCTTCTCAGGGCGGGCGAGCCGGGAATCTCCTCAAGCGAGAGTTCGCCGTTTTCGCACTCGAGCTTCTGCTTGTTGATGTTGTCGATGGTATCCTGGAAGCCCAGATCCTTGTCGGTGAGGACTTCCATGAGGTTCATCGCCTGGAGATGCTGACCGGTCAGAGGATTGCCCTCTCGCATGATGTCGATGATACTTTTGCGGCCAAGAGGCGTTTCGGCCTTGATCTCGGAGAGGAACTTGTGGGACAGGCGTCCCCAGCCCGTGTACCTGAGTCTCGTGATGCGCCTGATCTGCTCTTCGGTCAGTCTGTCCCCGTACGCGCGCTCAACTTTGCGTTTCAGAATGGATCGTTCTTCGAAGATGGTACACCAAAGGATGACGTTTTCGATGTCCTCGGTCGTCAGCGGACAGCTTGGGTCGTCGAGACGGTTGACCCCGAGGATCTTGCAGAAGTCGTGGTACGAGTCGAGCTTAGATTCGAACGCTGTCTCTCCTTGCGTGCCTTTGATCACGATGTCCGATGCGTTTGCCCCGTGGTTGCGCTCGAGCCATGTCTTGAGAGCGTTATGTGACACGGTCTTGCTTCTTCCCTCGCGAAAGAGATCGTCCATGATTCGCTCGCGATAGGTGTGGTCAAACCGCCTCGGATCTTCGTTGCCCTCCGCCCAGCGAACGCCGTTGAGCTCGTTGAGGACGCAAAACTCCTCATAGACAAGGGAGTGGCGAGGCAGAACGGGCTCGCCGAGCAGATACGTGCACGTGCCGGTCATGCGCCTGATGAATCGCCCTGCGGTTTCGTCGACGTCGATGACGTCCTCGTAGTTCCACGGATACACTTTCACGCCCTCGGTGCCGGGCTTTCTGACGGACCATGCGAACTTGCGGCTCTCGTCCACGGGATTGCTCGCATAGGGGGCATCGGGGTCGGGGCTGGTATTGAGGGGGCCAACATAGTAGGGAATGCGGCTGCTCACGAGTTTGAGGAGCTCGTCTTTGTGCTCGAGCAGGAACGGATAGAACTTTCCTTGGGCATCGATGATACGCTCCATCTCTTCCAGGTGCAGCTGGAAGGGGATGGCGCCGTTCGCTCTTGTTTTTTGACGAGACAAAAATGTCCCGTCATCCTCCTCTAGGCGATCTTTGATTTCAAGATAACGGTTATCGCTGCATATCTCCGGGCTGCTTGACAGCAGATCCCTGAGGCGTTTGATTAGCTCTTCATGCGTCGTGCCGTTCTTGTTGCAAAGGTTGTCGCCAAGAACGTAGCTTGTATAGCTACCCTTTGCAACCTTGTTGAAATCGTAATCGCCATTGGGGAACTTTGGGCCTCGGAAGAACTTGCGATAGGCGTCGAGGCCGAGATGCTCGCGGATGAGCCCCTTGACGCACTTCAGGTCGTTGCGATGCTGCTCGTACGATTTGATCATGGCGCAGGAGACGGAATTCTCACCTTGGAGAAGAGAAGAGAGTACGTACGAGTTGTAGGCTTGATAGATTGCCTCGAACAGAGGGCCGGCTTCATCGGTACACAGAGACGCGAACGCCTCGCGCTTCTCGTCCTGTGAGACGCTGAGCTTGGTGCCTTCCTGCTTTTCGATGTCGGGCATGATGGCGGAGAACTCCGTGTCGTACCCAAAGCATGCGCGGGCAAGCGCCTTTCCCATTTTCTTGTCAGATATGCCAAGTGCGGCCTGCAAGTCCTCGCAGCGGACGGCGCGCGACACGCCCTGCTGCTCCAAAGAGCCCCTGATACCCTTTACGTCGGGCTCGCAGGAGAGGCCCTCGAGTATCTGACTATCGGTCAGATAGTCAACGTAGGCGACAAGGCAGTCGGCAAGATTTTGGGCAGCGGCCTGCGCGTTGGCGTTTGAGGCGCGAAGCTCCCCGTTATCCTCTTGGAGGAAGTTACCGCGGTATTTCACTATATTATGGAGTGCGAGGTAGACGAGCCGGATGTCCATCTTCTCGTCGGAGTCCATAAGGGCTTTTCTCAGATGCCAGATGGTGCGGTACTTTTGATAGTAATCCTTCTCGGTGAAGTCTGTACCGTTGAAGAAGGGCCAACGATAGTCGGTGTCGTGGTTGGGGTCGCGATCGTCTTTCAGCAGCTGGCTCTGGCGAATCCTGACGAAGAACTCCGGATCTACCTTGTCTATCTCGGCAAAGAAGTATGACTGCAGCGCGTCGATGCGTTGCCGACGACGCTCGTAGCGCCTGCGCTGACCGCGCTTGAGGCGGGTTTCTGCGGCTGTCTGGGCGGACGGGAAGAGCCTCGCTCCCCATGCCGGTTTACCCTTAACGTGGTAAAGCTCGCCGTTTTCATCAACCACCGCCCAGCCAACCGAACCTGTGCCGAGATCGAGGCTGATGGAGTAATTTTTAGCTTTCCTCAGGTTCATCGTTGCCTTTCCTTTCTGACAGCGGTATGCTGTGCTTACTTTGATTACCAGTCAAAGTGACGCTGCGAGTCAAAATAAAGGCTTGCTTTAAATGCCCGCAAGGGCACCTCGTATGAGGTTCTGGAGACCCCGCAAGGGGTCTTCTTCGTTAGGATAACTTCTCCATAGTACAGAAACGAAGATGTTTCGCTGAACGGTGTTTCAGCGCTTCGCACACTGTTTGTCGTTGCGCTGAAACCGAAAAATCTTACTGATATGCGAGGCGCCGCTGGCCTCGAGGAGGCCGACGGCGCCATTCGTTCCTCATGGTGTCATGCTACCCCACGTCCAGCTCGCGCAAGTCAGAAAGATGCCTATGAGGTGCCTGTGACCAGGGCGTGCCTTGCGCCTGGGCGGCACCATGGCTCACTGGCTGCTCCTCCTGCGCGGGCCGCACGGCCGTGCGCCCCCCCTAGGCGTAGGGCCCAAGATGCGCCAGCGCCCACGCCATGGCGTCAGGCTCGCCCTCTCGTGGCAGGTCGCCGGTGTCGTTGATGCAGACGTAAGAACGCTTGGCATGGGCGAACACCTCGTCGACGCGCGCCATGTAGCCTCCCTTGAAGAAGGCGCACTTGGCGGGGTCGTAGTGGCGGTAGTCACCCGTGAACGCCAGAGCGATGGCCCGGCAGCCGCCGGCGCAGGTCGGCCAATACTGGCAGCTCTGGCAGGGTTCGTTGTGCTCGCGGACCTGCGCGACGGGCAGCATCACGGTGTCGTAGTAGTCACCCGCCACGAGCAGCTCGTGCAGCGGGGTGGTGCGCACGTTGCCCAGGCTCACCCCCATGGCCGCCATGGTGCCCGATAGCTGGTTACAGGGGTAGACCTCGCCGGTGAACGAGACGGCTATGTCGCCGCGTGCGCCCTTGCAGGCGGGGATGTTGTCGCGGTAGCGCGAGCAGGCGATCTGCGTCGGGTGGTAGCCGTACGTGCCGTGGCGCGGGTTGAAGTAGGCGAACTGCCACACGTCCACCGAAATGTCGAAGTCGCGCTCCACGCACAGGGCCATGAGGTCGAGCATGGCGTCGTAGTACTCGATGACGCCCAGCGTCGCGTCCTCGGAGTTCTCGCGCCAGCGCGGGGTCTCGGTGGTGCGGATCACGCGCACCTCCTCGACGCCCATCTCGTCGAGCAGCTCGATGGTCGCGGGCATGACGTCGAGGTTGCCGCGGTGGACGTTGGTCTGCGCGCGTACCTTAAAGCCCCGCTCGTGGGCGAGGCGCATGGCGCCCAGGGCGTCCTCCTCGGCACCCTCGACCCCGCGCAGCCAGTCGTGGTGGCCCACGCCGTCGTAGCTCACCTTGATCTCGGGGTTCAGGCCCAGCTCGCGAAACTCATCGAGCATCTCGGCGGTGAGCAAGCTGCCGTTGGTGTTGATCTCGCCCACGTCGATGCGCCGCCGGGCGCACTCGCGCACGATGTCCATGAACCGCGGGTGCAGCATGGGCTCGCCGCCGGTGAGCGTGAGGGTCTGCACGCCGCAGCGCTCGCACTCGTCGAGCAGCGCCAGGCATTCCTCCCAGGTGAACTCGCCCAGCATGGGGCCGTTGTCGGCCGCCATGAAGCAGTGGCGGCAGCGGTAGTTGCAGCGCCCGGTGACGGCCCAGTTCAGGCTGTGGAACAGACGGTTGTCATAGCTGCGCGGCGCGCTCCAGGTGTCCCAGGTCTCGCCGAGGGCCGCGGGGCGCACCATGCCGGTTGCCTCCAGGTGCTCGAGCGCGGGCGAGGGCTCCAGGTCATGTTGCCCGTCGCAGAGTGCGAGCAGCTCGAAGACCTCGGCGTCCAGGCGTCGGGGTATGGGGAGGCCCCATATGTAGCACGCCCAGGGGATGCGCTCCCACGAGCGCAGGGCGACGTTGCTGTTGATGACGTAGCGCATGAGACCTCTTTTCGGCTGGTGACACCACGTTTCACGGGCAGTACCACGCACGACATCATGCCTGATGCGAGGCGTGCAAGTCAAATTGTCCCGTCGTTCGTTCCGCCAGAGGCGCCGCTCGTTCCTCTGCGTTGCAAATTCCCATTGGATTCGGCGGGGCGGGACCAACATCTAGTATGATGGGACGTGGGCGCGCCGAGTCGCGGCCGACGATGTCGCCACCGGGCGTGGCGATGACGATGACAATACGAAACCTGGGCTGGTATTGTGGGGTGGCATCGCATGGCAAAGGTGTTCAGGGAGAAGAGCCTCGAGCGCATATCGTCGCCCGAGCAGCTTGACGACTACATCCACGTGTCCAACCCGAGCGTCTGGATGATCCTGGGGGTGATCGTCCTGCTGCTGGTGGCGGGCCTTATCTGGGCCGGCGCTGGCATTATCCGCGAGACAGCCCCGGCGGCGCTGGTGGTCAGCGACGGCCAGGCCACGGCGTACGTTGCCCAGGAGCGCGCGAGTGAGGTCGCGCAGGGGGACGCCGTCGAGGCGGGCGGTGCCGCAGGCACGGTGACCCTGCTCATGGGGCAGCCGGTCGCGACCTCCGACGCCGTGGCTCTTGCGGGCGAGATCGCCTCGGGGGCGCTGGGGCAGGCGGCTTGGGCCATGGGCGCGCAGGTGTCGATCGACCTGCCCGACGGGGTGTACCAGGCCAGCGTCGTCACGGCGTCCTACCACCCGATGTCGCTGCTCTTTGGGTCGGGGGAGTGATGGGCATGGGCTTCGTGCGACGCGGGCGCGCGGGCGGCCCCGGCGACTCCGGGGGACCTGCGGCGTCCAAAGTGCGCCCTGCCGGCGTGATGGCGGGTAAGGTGCCCCAGGTCATGCAGATGGAGGCGCTCGAGTGCGGCGCGGCGTGCCTCACCATGATCGCCGCCTACTACGGCAAGTGGGTGCCCCTGGAGCAGGTGCGCAAGGACTGCGGAGTGTCGCGCGACGGCTCGAGCGCGCTCAACGTGGTCAAGGCCGCCCGCGGCTACGGCCTGGACGCGCGCGGGTATCGCTACGAGCCCGAGCGCCTGCGCGAGAGGGCGACGTTTCCCTGCATCGTGCACTGGAACTTCAACCACTTCGTCGTGTGTCGCGGTTTCAAGGGCGACAAGGTCTACCTCAACGACCCGGCGCGCGGGGAGTGCGTGGTGGACGCCGAGACGTTCGACCGGTCGTTTACCGGCATCTGCCTGTGCATGCAGCCCGGGCCGGACTTCGTGCCTGGCGGCGCGCCGGCCTCCATTAGGCAGTTCGCCATGGAGCGCCTGCGCGGCTCGTTGCCGGCGCTTGTGTTCGTGGCACTCACGGCGGCCATCACCTCGGTGCTGGGCATCGTGAACCCCGCGCTGTCGCAAGTGTTCACCGACCAGCTGCTCACGGGCAAGAACTCCTCTTGGTTCGGCGCCTTTATCGCCATCTTGGTCGTGGTGGCCGTGATCCAGATCATCATCTCGGCGCTCAACGCCATCTACCTGCTGCGCGTCGAGGGCAAGATGTCGGTGGTCTCAAACGCCACGTTCTTCTGGAAGGTTCTGCACCTGCCCATGGAGTTCTTCTCGCAGCGCATGGCGGGCGACATCTCCTCGCGAGCCTCATCCAACTCCCAGGTTGCCTCGAGCATGGTGGGGCAGCTGGCGCCCCTGGTTGTGAACTTCGCGATGTTGGTGGTGTACCTCGTCATCATGGTGAGCTACTCGCCGCTGCTCGCCTCGATCGGCCTGGTTGCCACGTCACTCAACATCGTGGTGGCCCGCGTCATCTCGGCCAAGCGCGTCAACATCACGCGCGTGCAGATGCGCGACCAGGCGAATCTGAGCGGCGCCACCATGGCGGGGATCGACATGATCGAGACCCTCAAGGCCTCCGGTGCCGAGGCGGGCTTCTTCCAGCGCTGGGCCGGCTACCAGGCGAGCGCCAACGCCCAGTCGGTCAAGTACGCCCGGCTCAACCAGTTCCTGGGACTGGTCCCGCAGATGGTGACCTCGGCCGCCAACATCGCCGTGCTGGTGGTGGGCGTGTGGCTCGTCATGCGGGGGCACTTCACGATCGGCGCCGTGCTGGCGTTTCAGGGCTACCTGAGCCAGTTCGTCGCGCCGGCTCAGAGCCTCATCAACACCATGCAGTCGTTCCAGGAGATGCGCACCGACATGGAGCGCATCCAGGACGTCATGGACTACGAGGAGGATTCCCTGTGCCAGGCGCCCGCCCTCACCGAGGGCGCGCCGTGCAACAAGCTGCGCGGCGGGGTGCGCATGGAGCACGTGACGTTTGGCTACTCCCGGCTGGCGCCGCCGCTCATCAGCGACTTCTCCATCGACGTCAAGCCGGGCGGCAGCGTTGCGTTCGTGGGGGCGTCGGGCTGCGGCAAGTCCACGCTTGCCAAGCTCATCTCGGGACTCTACCAGCCCTGGGAGGGCACGATCAGCTTCGACGGAACCCCCGCCAGGCAGATCCCGCGCGAGATCCTCACCGGCTCACTTGCCGTGGTGGACCAGGACATCGTGCTGTTCAACGACACGATCGCCAGCAACATCCGGCTGTGGGACGAGTCTATCGAGGACTACGAGGTCATCCTCGCCGCGCGCGACGCCGGCATCCACGACGTGATCATGGAGCGCGAGGGCGGCTACGAGCACAGGCTGCTCGAAGGCGGCCGTGACCTGTCGGGTGGGCAGCGCCAGCGCCTGGAGATAGCTCGCGCGCTGGTGCAGGATCCCACCATCCTCATCATGGACGAGGCGACGAGCGCCCTCGACGCCCAGACCGAGCAGGAGGTCATGCACGCCATCAAGAAGCGTGGCGTGACGTGCGTCGTCATCGCGCACCGCCTCTCGGCGATCCGTGACTGCGACGAGATCGTGGTGCTCGATCGCGGCCGGGTGGTGGAGCGCGGCACGCACGAGGAGCTGTATGCCGCCGGCGGCGTCTACGCGCGCCTGGTCGCGCAGGAATAGGGGAGACCCATGGGTTGGTTCGAGAGCCAAATACACGAACGGCGCCGCTACGACGAGCAGCGCATGGATCGTGCCATGCGTGACCTGTCCGCGGCGGTGACCGGTCGGCGTGACATCCCCGCCGACGACGCGCGCCGGCTTGCCGCCGACGCCGTGGCCACGGTGCTTGCCTACTACGGCGCCAAGCCCGTAGATCCCCCCAAGAACGTGACCGAGCTGCACGACATCGTCGACGCCCAGGTACGCTCCACGGGCATACGCTACCGCATGGTTCGGCTGCCCGCCGGCTGGCACAAGGACGCGATCGGCGCGCTTCTGGGCGTCAGGCAGGACGGCACGCCCGTGGCCCTGATCCCGCAGGGGACCGGCTACGTCTACGTCGACGCGGCAAGCGGCAGCAAGGTCGCCGTCACCTCGAAGAACGAGGGCGAGTTCCGCGACGAGGGCTTTTGCTTCTATCGCCCGCTGCCGCTGAGGAAGCTCTCCGTCAGGGACATCCTGCTGTACATGCTGCGCTGTCTGGATGTGAGCGACTACGTGTTCGTCGCGCTCGCCACGCTGGCGATGACGCTTCTGGGCATGCTGGTCCCCACGGTGAACAACATCGTGTTCGGGCCGGTGGTTGACTCGGGTGACGCGTCGCTCATCGGGCCCATCGCCGCGCTTCTGGTGGGCGCCATGTTCTCCCAGATCCTGATCGGCGGCGTGAAGCAGCTCGTGATGTCGCGCATCGACACCAAGCTGAGCGTGTCGGTGCAGGCGGCGGCGATGATGCGCCTGCTGTCGCTGCCCGCGTCGTTCTTCAAGGAATACGCCGCCGGCAACCTCTCCACGCGTCTGGCGAGCATCGGCGCCATCGCCTCCATGCTGGAGTCCACCGTGCTGAGCACGGGTCTTACCTCGGTGTTCTCACTGGTGTACATTGCGCAGATCTTTGCGATCACCCCTGCGCTCGCGCTGCCCGCATTCCTGATCATCCTGGCCAACGTGGCGGTGGGCGTGGCGACGACGCTTCTGCAGATGCGCATCGCCCGCCAGCGGCTCGAGGCGTCCGCACAGCTCGGCGGCTGGCAGTACGCGCTCATCGGCGGCATGCAGAAGATCAAGGTGGCGGGCGCCGAGCGACGCGCGTTTGCCACCTGGGCCGACGCCTACCAGAAGGTCGCGCGCCTCACGTACAACGGGCCGCTCGTCGTGCGCCTCGCCCCCACGCTGCAGACGCTCGTGTCGCTTGCGGGCACCATCGTCATCTACGTGTGCGCGGTCGGCGGCGAGGTCGGCGTGGCCCAGTACATGGCGTTCACCTCGGCGTTCGGCATGGTGTCGGGGGCGTTCGGCATGCTTACGGGCGCGGCGGCCGCCATGGCGCAGATACGCCCCCACCTGGAGATGGCCGGACCGATCCTGCAGACTCCGCCCGAGGTCGCCGAGGGCAAGCAAGTGCTCCCGCGCATCACCGGCGCCTTCGAGATGGACAGCGTGACGTTCTCCTACGGCGAGGGCCAACCGCCCATCATCGACAACCTCTCGCTCAAGGTTCGCCCCGGCCAGTACGTGGCGGTGGTCGGCAAGACGGGCTGCGGCAAGTCCACGCTCATGCGCCTGCTGCTGGGGTTCGAGACGCCGCAGCGCGGGGCCATCTACTACGACGGGCGCGACCTCTCCACGCTCGACGTCGCCAGCCTGAGGCGCAACATCGGCGTGGTGCTGCAGAACGGCAAGCTGTTCCAGGGCGACATCTACTCCAACATCGTGGTCTCGGCCCCTTGGCTCACCATGGACGACGCCTGGGAGGCGGCCGAGCTGGCCGGCATCGCCGACGACATCCGCGCCATGCCCATGGGCATGCACACGATGATCACCGAGGGCGCCGGCGGCGTCTCGGGCGGGCAGCGCCAGCGCCTGATGATCGCCCGCGCCATCGCCCCCAAGCCCAAGATCCTCATGTTCGACGAGGCAACGAGCGCCCTTGACAACGTGACGCAGCGCATCGTGACCGAAAGCCTCGACAGCCTCAAGTGCACGCGCATCGTGATCGCGCACCGCCTCTCGACCATCCGTTCGTGCGGTCGCATCGTGCTGCTCGAGAACGGTCGCATCGCCGAGGACGGCACCTACGAGGAGCTCATGGCTCTCGGTGGCAAGTTCTGCGACCTGGTGCGCCGCCAGCAGGCGTGAGGCGACATGGGGATGGGAGCTGATGGCGGCGCACTCCTCGTAACCGGACGAGTGCAACTATCTGGACGTTTTTCTCGGTTTGGACTCGGAAAAGTGTCTCGATAGTTGCACTCGCTTCAAAGTTGCACTCGCTTCTATCCGGCTTCCATCATGCGGGAGCAGGGAGATGCCGGCGGCACGTGGCTCTTCTCCGTCGGGGACGGGAGGTTCGGGGAATGCCGTACTGCTCGAGCAGCCGCACGAAAAATGGTACGTTGCAGATGTCGGCGTATGAGAAGCGCATGACACGCGCTCCTGTTGCGCTGAGGCGTGACTCGCGTAGGCGCTCTTCTGCCAGTACGTCGACGATGTTTCTACCTTTGGTCATTCGGGGGTTTTGATACTTTTCTCGGCCGTCAAATTCCCCGATCACGCATGAGTGGTCGGGGAGTTCCCAGAGGAAATCAGCGCGATAGGTACGTGCTCGATCAAATGGGTCTGGAATTTCCACCTGAAGCCGCGGTAGCATGAACCCCTCTCGAATCATGATGGCGCGTGCGAGTGATTCGCCTCCGCTCTCACTCAACCCGTTGGCATGTGATGCGGTGAAGAGGGCTTGGATAAGGCCGGGATGGCCTGCACAGCTCGAACGCAAATGTTCCGTGAGTTCCTCCGAGGTCGCTCCGGACAGCCGAAGCGATGAGTCGGCTATGGGAAGCGCGGCCTCAAATTCAAGGTGTCGCAGGCAATCCATTGTGGTTCTGAGTAATGTGGTTACCCGTATGCCTCCCGCTGTTACGATATCGGCATCTGCTACTTCAGTGGCGCATCTTATAACACCAGCACGATGACATCCATGCGAGCTTTTTGATGCCACGATGCAGTGTGGGTGGGTTAGGTTATTCGAGACCCATAGGCCATGTACGATGGCGGCGGAAGTTCTACAGAATGTCCAGGCCGGATGGAGCCTCGATAGGGCTCGTATCTCGTGTAAAGCTTGTTCGCGGGGGTTGAGGGAGTTCCAGTGGTCGGGGCGGACATATCCTCCAGGAATGGGACGTAACGCCGCACCTTTTGCGACCAGCCGGTCAAGTGCCCTGCGCAAGTTGCCGGTTGCGCAGATGAGGCATGAACCACATGCTTCCGATTCTCGGAATAGTTCGGCTATCTCCTGCTGTATGGCCATGCTCATCAGATTCACCGCCCTGGCGTTCTTGTCTTGACGACGAAAAGGCTTGACGATATCGATTGACGGGCGCTTCCGGATGTCCACCGGATATCCGATATTGTCCCCCCGGGCGACAGCACTAAGTCTGACGATGCCCAGTGCAACTATCTGGACGTTTTTCTTGGTTTGGGCTCGGAAAAGTGTCTCGATAGTTGCACTCGACCATGTTTGCGTGGGCACGTGCCTCTCGGCTCCCTACCCATCTATCCGCTTGATGAGGTGCAGCACGTTGAGGCCGCCGATGCGCTCGTAGGTGATGCCGTCGGTGCGCTCGCGCACCAGAAGGATCCCCAGGCCGCCCACCTTGTTGCCCTCGCCACGCTGCGCCTCCACGCGCTGGGGCTGGTAGGCGAGCGGGTCGTAGGGGATGCCCGCGTCGCTCATGGTGATGTGCAGCACGCCGGCGTTCGCGTCGATGGCCGCCTCCACGTGCACGCTCTGGCGGGGCTGTCCCTCGGGAAAGCCGTAGTGCGCCACGTTCACGAACAGCTCCTCGAGCACGAGCATCAGGTCGAAGCGCGTCTTCTTGGAGCACTGCGCCTGCTTGCAGAGCTTGTCGATGAAGGCGAACAGGTCATCGAGGGCGCGGTCGTCGGGAGGCAGCGATATGCTGGCAACCGGCAGGTTCCACTTGAAGGCGAGCATGGTGATATCGTCGGCCTGCGGGGCGTCGCCCACGAAGCGCTCCACCTTGCCGAGCACGTGGTCAACCACCTGGCGGGTGTCCAGGTCGTCGGCCTCGCGCAGGGCGTCTTCGAGCGCACCCTGCCCAAACAGCTCGTTATGTGCGTTCATAGCCTCGGTCACCCCATCGGTGTAGAGGAACAGGCCGTCACCCGGCGAAAGGTCGATCGACGCGCTGCGGTAGACGTATCCGTCCAGCGCCCCCAGCACAAGGCCGCGCTTGGCCTGGAGCCACCCGCGCTCCTGCCCGTGGCGCAGCCAGGCGGGGTTGTGCCCGGCGTTGGCGTACTCAACGCGGCCGGTTTGCGTGTCGAGCACGCAGGCGAAGGCGGTCACGAACAGCATGGCATCGTTGTGCTCGCACAGCTTGCGGTTCGCCAGCGTCATGGCCTCGCCCACGTTGCCGCGGAAGGTCATCTGCTCGCGGATCTCGGCCAGCGCGCGCATCATGAACAGCGCGGCGGGCACGCCCTTGCCCGAGACGTCGGCCACGATGAAACCCACCTTGTGCTCGGCCACGTCAAACACGTCGTAGAAGTCGCCGCCGACCTCCTTGGCAGGCCGCAGCATCGAGGAGACGTCGAGGTGATAGCGCTCCACGAACGAGTCGAAGTCGTGCGGGACCGTGCTGGCCTGGATGTTCGAGGCGATCTCGAGCTCGGCGGCCGTGCGCTCGCGCTCGGCGGTGACCTCGGCCAGCTCGTCCACGTAGCCCACCAGGTCGCGCCGCATGGTGTTGGTGCTCTCGATGAGCTCGAGGATCTCGTTGCGCGGGCAGATGCCGCGACCGCTGATGGGCACGTCGCGCACCACGACCTCGACCTGTTGCGCGGCGTCGGCGGGCGTCCCCTGCGCCTGCTCTCCCTGTCCCTGGCGCGCCGCGAGCTGGGCGACCAGCGTGCGCGAGGCGCCGGTCAGCATTTCGAGCGGCCGGGTGAAGTGCGTCTCGATGATGTGCACCAGGATGAGCGCCGGCACGAAGATGCAGGCGGTGAAGTAGAACGAGTAGGTGTAGACGCTGGCGATGAGGTCGGGCGGGCGACGGCCCACCACCGAGATGTAGTCGGGATCGACCACGAACGGCCAGTACACGGCCACGATGAAGATCGTGATGATCGCCAACGCCGCCATGAGCACGCCCGAGACCACGCGCTGCGTCAGGTTCATGTGCGAACGATGCCGATAGGGCGTGCGGATGAACGGCGGGGCGATGGGCACCAGCGGCGAGCGCTCCAGAAGGAACAGCAGCGGCATGCCCAGGTAGATGAGGAACAGCACGTTGTTGAAGATGCGGATCTCGTCGATGCCCGCGGCCGACACGTTGTCGACGGCCACTGGCAGCAGCATCACGGTGAGTAGCACCGAGGAGAAGGAGGTGAGCAGGATGTACACGGTGGCCTTGCCCGCCGAGTCGAGGCGCGGGTAGGGCTGCTCCTGCCTGCGGTAGATGACGTACCACGCAAGATAGGGCACCGAGTAGTAGACGATCTGCACGAGCATGTAGATGCCTAGGCGCACGGGGTCGCTCTCGGTCGCCATGTCGGCGAAGAGGTTGCCCACGGCGCACCCGATGATGGCGGGCCACCCAAAGAACAGCCCGAACACCGGCCCCAGCGCCGACGCGGGGCGCACCTGCGTCTGCTCGTTGAGGGCGGGGATGTCCAGGAAGAACGCGAGCACCCCGTAGTAGATGAGCCCACAGGCCACGGCCACCAGCAGACAGTAAGCAAGATGATGCTCGCGCGCGAACGCCTGCACGCGCTCGTCGGCGCGATGGCGGGCGCGCCGCATGCGGCTGGGCTTCTCGGGCTGCATGGCGCCTCCCTGGCTAGGATATCTCGAACAGGTCGGAGAAGCCGGTGATCTCGAAGACCTCGCGCACCTCGTCGCAGGCGCCCTCCACGCGCACCGTCCCGCCTGCCGCCGTCGCCTTCTTGTAGGCGACCATGAGGACGCGCAGGCCGGCGGAGGAGATGTACTCCAGCGAGGAGAAGTCAAAGACCGCGTTCGAGCAGTCACTCATCGCCTGCTCTACCTGCTCCTCCAGGTCGGTCGCGGTGTTGGCGTTGAGAAAGCCCTCGACGGCGATGGTCGCCGTTGCGTTGTCCTTCGTGACGTTAATGTTCATGGGTGTGTGGCTCCCCGGTGTGTTGTCGATGCTGTTATTTGCGAGTTCAGCTGACCCTACCTGTCACGTCACGATACTGGCGTGGCGGGTGCAGCGTCTCGGGGACAAAGATACCACGTCGGCAAGCCTGTTGGTGGCTTCGTTCGCTATTCGTATGGCATTGCTCGGCAATGTTCGGTGACGTGACGCCTAGCATGACCCAGCGCTGGCGTTATCTGATGTTGCATGACGTTTCGACATATCGCGTCTTTTGCACGATGCAAAAACCTGCCCCGTCGACTAGGGTGAGGGGGTTAAGCCGGCCTGTCGAGGTGGCCGGCGGCTTTTTGTCATACGGAAAGGGATGTGACATGAACTCAGTAACTACTGACCGCAGGACCTTCTTGAGCATGGGCGCCGCGGCGACGGCCGGTGCGGCCTTGGGCGCGGCGGTGCTTTCCTCTAGTCAGGCGACGGCCGATGAAGCCGCCGACCCAAAGGCTGGCGACGTACCCGCATGGCTGGGCGTGGAGCCTCAGGTCGACGAGTCCGAGATCGTCGAGACCCGCGAGACTGACTTCCTCATCATCGGCGCGGGCACCGCGGGTCTGTGCGCTGCCGCCACCGCGGCCGAGCAGGGCATGGATTTCATGATCTGCGACCACTGCGCCTTCGTGCCCGAGACCCGCGAGTACCTGGGTGCCGTCAACACCAAGTACACCATCGAGGCGGGTGGCGAGATCGACACCGGCAAGCTTCTCAACGAGATTACCCGCTACGCCAGTGGCAAGTGCAGCCAGGACGTCATCAGGCTGTGGATTGACGAGAGCGCCGAGATGGTCGAGTGGATGGATGGCGTCATGGAAGAGGCCGGAACGGGCAAAGCCGTCGTGCTCGACACCCCCGACCAGCACGGCACTGGTGGCACCGACTACTTCGTGCCGTGGGTCCAGCACATGTACGTCCCCAATCCCTACGTGCCGCCGACTCGCAACGACGTGCTGCAAGCACATATCGAGGAGCTTGGCTATGGGGTCAACTGGGAATGGGAACTGATCAAGCTTGTGCACGCCAATGGCAAGGTAACGGGTGCTATCTTTGGCACCGACCAGGGCTACGTGCAGGTCAATGCCAACAACACGCTGCTGGCGACGGGAGGCTATCCCGCCAACGCCGAGATGATGGAGGCCCTGCAGCCGGCGGCCTGCCGCTGCATTACTGCAAACAGCTACAACAACTACGATGATGGCATGGGTCTGAAGGCCGGCATTTGGGCCGGCGGCGTGAAGGACGCCGATCCTGCGCCCATGATCTTCGACCGCGGTGCCGTGAAGCCCGGTGTCGATGCCGGCTGGGTCCATGACGGAGACTCGGTAAAGCTTCCCGGTGAGATATTCCAGGAGAACATCGGTAGCCAACCCTTCATGAAGGTGAACCGTCGCGGCCAACGCTTTGCCAATGAGTCCACGCCTTACGACTTCATCTGCTTTGCTGCCTCCAACCAGCCTGGTGGCGTGTGGTGCCAAGTGTTCGACGGCAACGCAGTCGAGGACATGATTCGCTTCGATACCGTGGGCTGCTCGCGCGTTGCCCCCGACTTTGAATCGGGCGCTCTTGCTCTGGAAGACTACATCGCCACGTCCGTCGACGCCGGATGCATGATGAAGGCCGACACCATCGAGGAGTTGGCCGACCTCCTAGGTTTCGAGGGGGAGGACAAGGATCGCTTCCTGGCACAGGTCGAGCGCTACAACGAGCTGTATGACAACCAGCTCGACGAGGACTACGGCAAGGAGGCCTATCGCCTCTCCGCGATCAGGACCGCGCCGTTCTACGGCTGCTGGTTCGGAGGGTCACTGCTCACCACCATCGATGGCCTGCGCATCAATAAGGACTGCCAGGTGCTTGACAAGGACTGCAACGTCATCGAGGGCCTTTATGCTGCCGGTGACGTGAGCGGCTGCTTCTTCTCGGGCAACTACCCCGAGTACATCGTGGGCGTGGCGGCGGGTCGCACCTCCACGCAGGGTCGCCATGTGGCGAGGCTTCTGGGTGGCGCTCTCGAAGCCAAGTAGGCGCCTGCGGGTTGCCGCACCACATGGCTCCTTGATGGGTGATTCTCTGGCGTTGGGCACGTTTTACATGCCCCACTAGGGCGGCGGGTGAACAGGCGCATTTGGCTTGTCCACCCGCCGCTGGTGTTTTGGCATAGTGGCCTTTAGCCTTCTCAGGCAGCTTTTGGCCATGGTGCTTGGGCGTCCGATGCCTCGTGACGTTGAAGCGCGGTATGATTGTCATGCTTGAAAGGTGGGTCATGATAGGGCGATCCCTGCCATAACGACGGGGATCTTGGGCCACGTGACATATGCGCGACATCGAGGCTTGGAGGGGGCATGCCACTCTGGAGAGCAGATGGGGGGATGGGGGCCAAGGTAGCCAGAGCGTTCTCTCCTCGCTATCTTGCACTTGGCTTTATCTGGGCGTGGATGGTGGGCCTCTGGTCAGTGAACTCACTGGCGCCGTTGGCGACTGGGCTTGCGATCCGTTCCGCTTCAACATGGCTGCCTTCCGCGGCGTTTGTGGTCATCGGCTTGTTTCTCATGCCGCTGTTTACGCGTAACAGGCCGTTGTCGGTGAGCGCTATCGTACTGCTTACTTTGGTTGACACAGTGGGAACGGGGCTTACCGTTGCTTTGGCGACAAGTCCTTTCTCATGGCCCGTCGTTCTTGTGGGGGCCATGACAGGCTTGGGTACCGCGGGTCTCGTGATTGCGGCGGGCGGCTCGCTTGTTAGGGCGGGCATCGAACAGATCGAGGGCTCTTTGCCGGCGTGCACTCTGGTGAGTGCCATCTTGCAATTCGTCATTTCGTGTCTAGGGTTTCTCCCTGCTTTGGTGTGCGTTATGGTGCTTCCACTTGCTTCGGGTGCGTTGCTTATCTACGACGCCTACCATGCGGGCGAAGAAACCGCCTTCCTTTGCGGTGAGGGCGAAGCGAATCAAGAGGTTCCGGCCGATGGGGAGGACGTTGCGGGCGCCGTTTCTGCGCGCAGATTGATTCCGACGGTCATTCTGGTCGCTGTTATGTATGCGACGGTGTGTTTCTCCGAGGCATGTTTGCCTCTAGACGACATTCTTGTCTTCGGCCCTTTGGTCAATTTCCTGTCGTTGCTGTTCGCTGTGGTGATCGTGGTGCTTGCCGTTAACAACCTGGCGAGGGTCGACGCGTTTGAGACGGCTAGGTGGTTTGTTCCGCTACTGGTGTGCTCCCACATGGTATCACTGCTGGGTACGGGCGCGTCTGCGACGATTGCTCTGCTTGGATTTGAGGTCACGTTCACGGCATGCTCTTCCCTGATGGCGATCAGCTTTTTTGCGAGAGCGGTTTGGGGCGGCATGTCAGGAGAACTCGCTTCTGGACTGTTTGCTGGCAGTTATCAGCTTGGGGTCCTGATCGGCAACCTTGCTGCCCGGGCTGTGTCCGAAGGGGGCGGGCAGCAACGCTGGTATCTCGTCGGGACGGTTGTCTGCGTCTGCCTGTTGGTAGTGACCCATGCGTTTTTACTGCCGGCCCGGCGGCGGATCGGAACGGGCGGTCATGCTGGCGGTCTGCCCCTGCGGGACGCCGGTGCGTCGGCGGTTCATCCGGATGCGCCCCTGTCACCCGTCGAGGGGCCTGCCGGAATGCTAGGCGAGGCACAGCTCGGCGAGGTCTGTCGAGTGATCTCCTTGCGATACGGTCTGACCGATCGGGAATGCGAGGTCTTGGGGTACCTGGTCTGTGGACGGTCACAGCCCTACATACGCGAGGCTCTCGTGCTTTCCAAAAGCACGGTGAGCACGCATGTCAAGCACATCTACGCCAAGATGGACATACACAGCAAGCAGGAACTCATCTCCCTGGCGGAAGGCGTGGCAGGGGTCTCGCCGACTTGCCCAGGTGCCTAGCGCTTGGCCCTCAGCGCCCCGAACAGCCTGCTTGCCAGCAGCGTGAGCGCAACGCCCGTCGCCGCTCCGCAGCAGTCGAGCAGCACATCGCTCACCTGGCTGCCACGGTCGGCGGCAATGAGCTGGATGCTCTCGTCGAGCAGCGGGGTCACGACCAGCACGAGCGCCAGCGTAAGCGCCACCACCGCCCGGTGCCCGCTGCGGGCGCGATGGGGCCTCAGCGCCTGCATCCCCACGATGCCTAGGCACATGTACTCGGTGAAGTGCGCTGCCTTGCGCACCACATGGTTGGTGAGCCAGTCGCTCGGCAGGCCAAGAGCGCTCAGGCCCCCACGAAGAAAGTCGGTCACCGACTGGCTGAACGAGCCGCTGTCCCCGCCGGGAACCATCGAGTTGCCCCAGATCAGGGCTATCATCACGCACATGGCGACGAGCCACGGCAGGCAGACCGACGAGGTACGCTTGACGCTCTCGGTGCGCTTTGCGTCGACGTTAATGGCGGCATTGGTCTCATCAGACACGGGGAATCTCTCCTTTCGTTTGCCGCAGTACGCGTGCCGTTTCGCCAATGGGTTGGCCACGATCTGCTGCGGAGAACAGCACGCTGTCAAAAGCGATGGTTGAGGGGATGACCTTGACACGGGCGGGTGGTCGCACGAAGCCGTTTACTCCGTCCCGGGCCTCCGGGACATGGCGGACGTCGGTGTCCGGTGGGATGTATGTGTCATAGGGGTTCTCCTGCCGCGAGCCCGGTTCCCAGCCGTCATGCCAGACCCTTAGAAAGTCGATGCGCCTCGTGAGGCGTACCAGCTCGGCCAGGGTCAGGTCGGGGCGACACATCACGAGCGACAGCAGATGCGCGTTTCCGTCCACCAGGCATGGGGTCGCGTTGATGACGTTGACGATGACGGCTTTTGCGTCGGCTCTGTCGGGCGTCGCAGCGGCCAGTCGGGGATACTCCTCACCCATGAACGCGACGATTCCGTCACGCATGATTCTCCCGCAGAAGAGGTCAATCCGCTCCCGGGCCCCTGCGTTCTGCGTGAAGTATGCGTGATGTCCAACGGCCCCGATTAATCTTGCGCAAGGCTCGTTCCATATGTCCAACACCTTGCCTGACATTTTTGCTTACCCTTCGATGCTGTTGTGCGCGCTCGCGCTTCTGCGCATACACTGTGGCTACGCTTGCTGCCACGGTGCCCGTCCCTAATCCTAGCCGACTTGGCGTCCGGAGCACACCGTCCCATCGCCCGTACAAAAATGTTTCGTCTCGATGACGGGGCGTTTTCGCAATGCGAACAATGCGGGGACTTTTGTCGCCGTGACGCCCGCGGGTGTGTATATGTATGCGTCATAGGATGGGGGTTGCTGCCCTTTGGGCGACGCGCCCCTTCGGAGCGGCAGTCGTGCCGCGCCGGGCACTGCCAACTGCCGGCCCGCAAGGGCCGTTTGCGAGCGAGGAGGTAGCCAGTGAGCTACGTAGAGAGCGTCATCGAGCGCGTAAAGCGCAAGGATCCCGACCAGCCTGAGTTCATCCAGGCCGTCACCGAGGTGCTCACCTCGATCGAGCCTGCGATCGCCCAGCATCCGGAGTACGAGGAGGCCTCGCTGCTCGAGCGTATGACCGAGCCCGAGCGCGTTGTCATGTTCCGCGTGCCGTGGGTGGACGACTCCGGCAAGGTGCAGGTGAACCGCGGCTTCCGCGTGCAGTTCAACAGTGCCCTGGGCCCGTACAAGGGTGGCCTGCGCTTCCACCCAACGGTGAACCTGTCGGTCATCAAGTTCCTGGGCTTCGAGCAGGTGTTCAAGAACAGCCTCACCACCCTGCCAATGGGCGGCGGCAAGGGCGGCAGCGACTTCGACCCGCACGGCAAGTCCGACGCCGAGGTCATGCGCTTCTGCCAGAGCTTCATGACC
>CAWVLT010000010.1:0-5654 GCA_963930185.1 Coriobacteriia bacterium
CGATGATCTTCCTGAGGCTGGGTCGCCTGGACTTCTCGGCGCAGCTGGCGTCAGGATGTACTACCCACTAAAAACGCGGAAGAGCCCCTTTAACGCCGCTCGGACCATCGAGCGGTGCCTGGACTCCCTGCTCGCCCAGCAGGCCGACGTCGAGATCATCGTCGTGGACGACTGCTCCACCGACGCCACCTGGGAGATCTGCCGCCGCTACGCCGCGCGCTTCGACCGCGTGCGGGCCGTCAGGAACGAGCGGAACGTGGGCCAGGGGCTGTCCCGCAACAGGGGGATCGAGCTCGCGCGCGGGGAGTACCTCGCCTTCGTGGACTCGGACGACTACGTCGACAGGCACATGTACGAGGACATGCTGGCCCTGGCGCAGGGCCGCCATGACGTGGTGGGCTGCAAGCTCGCGCGGGCGTACGGCTTTCGGCGCAGCCTGCCCGACGTCACCAGGCGCCTCGAGGCGCCGCGGCGCTTCGACGGCCACCAGATCTCCCGCGAGGTCATGACCGTCATGCTCGGCCCCCTTCCCGGCGAGCGCCGCCGCGAGCTCCCCTTTCCTTGGTCGCCGTGCACCTACCTCTACCGCACCGAGCTCGTGAGGCAGCGGGGCATCAGGTTCGAGTCCGAGAGGCGCCTCTACTCGGAGGACCTCTTCTTCAACCTCGAGGTCCTGCGCGCCGCGAGCAGCCTGGCGACCACGCAGTCGCGTTACTACGTGTACCAGGACAACCCCGGCTCCACCGTCTACCGCTACCACGACCCCACGACCAAGTGCCATCGGATACTCGGGGTCGCCGCCTCCCTGGGCGAGGGCGAGCCCGTGCTGAGGGCGCGGCGCACCGTGCTGAGCTGCATGATGGACGCGGCGATCCAGCTCGCCTTCGACGACACGATGAGCTGGCCACGCAAGCGCCAGGTGCTGCGCGAGCTTTTGGACGAGCGGCTGTTCGCCGAGGTCATGGACGTCTATCCCACCGAGCACCTCTCGATCCGCTGCAACGTGTTCCTCGCCTGCGCCAGGCGCGGCTGGACGTCGGCCATGCTCGTGCTCGGCAGGCTCAACACGCTCAGGAGGCGCACGTACGACTGGGTCGTCTGGCTGGGGAGGATGTGCGCTCCCGCGGTGGCGGCGCTGCGCCCGCGCGCGCCGCGCGCCCTGCTGGACAGGCTCCCCGGCGGGCTGCGGCATCAGGGCGGCACGCGCGCATGAGGGACGGCAGCCACCCGCTCGTGAGCGTCGTGACCCCTTGCCACAACGGCGAGGCGTTCCTCGACCGCTACTTCGCGTGCCTCACGGCACAGACCTACCCGGCGATCGAGATCATCCTCGTGGACGACGGCTCGGACGACCGCACGCCCCAGGTCGTGCGAGCCCACGCGAAGGAAGTCGAGGCGCGCGGGTATCGGCTCGTCTACCTGCGTCAGGAGCACCGCGGGCAGGCGGCCGCGATCAATCGCGGGCTCGCGCGGGTGAGCGGCGACTACGTGAGCTGGCCGGACAGCGACGACCTGATGCGCCCCGACAACGTCGAGCGGAAGGTGCGCCTGCTCGAGAGCCGCCCAGACCTGGGGTTTGCATGCTGCCAGGTCAACGTCGTCGACGAGCGCGACCTGGGGCGCCCCCGCGTCGTCCGCAGGGTCCGCGACACCTCGGACCCCTGGCTGTTCGACAGGATCATCCGCGACGACGGCGCCTTCTGCCTGGACATCGCCTACCTCGCGCGCACGGAGGCGCTCTTTGGCGCATTGGGCGGCAGGAGGATCGTCGAGAGCCCGGCGGGCCAGAACTACCAGCTCCTCCTGCCCCTTGCGTGGAGCTACCCCTGCGGCTTCATCGACGAGCCCCTCGTCTCCTACGTCACGCGCGCCGGAAGCCACTCCAGGAGCTTCACGACGCCCGCCCAGAGGCTCGAGCGCGCCGGCGAGTTCGAAGAGCTCCTGCACGCCGTGCTTGACACCATCCCGATGGACGAGGAACGGCGGGAGGCATACGCGCGCTACGTCGACGTCAAGTTCCTGCCGCAGCGCTTCGAGGCCGCCGTTGAGCTGGGAGACAGGGAGCTCGCGCGCCGCGCAAAGGCCGCGCTCGACGCCGCGTGCGGCCCCTCGGCGTTGCGCGAGGCGATGTCCTGGGCCTGCGGGGCGGGCTGCGGGCGCCTGGCCGCGCGGGCGGCCGGCCTGTACCGCGCGGCGCGCTCGCGGGCCGCACGCGCGCTGGGGCGCACGCATGACTAGAGGCAACCGAAAGGCAGCGACCATGGGCAGGCCGATCGTCGGCATACTGACGTTTCCCAACACGAACAACTACGGGGCCGAGCTGCAGGCGTTCGCGCTGTGCTCGACGGTTCGGCGCATGGGGCACAAGGCGGAGCTCGTGGACTACCGCAACCCCATGGTCACGTTCGCCGAGACGCCGCGCGGGCCGGGCGTGCGCGCCCTCGTGCGGCACCCGCGCGGGTCGCTCGCGCGCCTTTTGGCCCTGCGGGGCCTGGTGGCGCGCCAGAGAGGCTTTAACGCCTTCCGCAGCCAGCACCAGACGCTCGGGCCGCGGATGGGTGGGCAGCAGGACATGGCGCGCCGCTACGAGACGGTCGTCGTCGGCAGCGACCAGGTGTGGAACCCCGAGATAACCGGTGCCGACCCCACCTACCTGCTGGCAGACCCGAGCATGTCCGCCACGCGCAAGGTCTCCTACGCGGCGAGCTTTGGGTACGAGGACGTCCCCGTCGCCTGGAGGCGGCCGTGCGGCGAGGCGCTGCGCCTCTTTGACGCCATCAGCGTCCGCGAGGAGGCGGGGGCGGGCATCGTGCGCGAGCTCGCGGGCCGACGGGCGCAGGTGGTGCTCGACCCGACGCTGCTCCTGGGCCGCGACGAATGGGCGTGCCTCGCCGGGCCGCGGCTGCTGTCGGGAGACTACGTCCTCGCCTACGTCGTCGCCGAGCGGGACAAGACGCTTCGCCACGCGCGCGAGGCGGCGCGACGCATGGGTGCCGCGCTCGTGGTGGTGGAATGCTACGGCCACCACCTGCCGTCGCCGTACGGTCGTGGCATGTCCGGCGCGTCGCCGCAGGAGTTCCTCTCGCTCGTGCGCGACGCCCGCCTGGTGGTCACCAGCTCGTTTCACGGGCTCGCGCTGTCACTTTCGCTCGGCAGCGAGGTGAGGTTCTCCCTGAGCGACGAGGCGGCCAACAAGAACTCGCGCCTCGTGACGCTCGCCGGGCTCGCCGGCATAGAGGGCCACTCGGTCGACGCCATGCCGGCCCAAGCCCCCGACGGGCCCGCAGGCGCCTGCCCCTCCATCGACTACGAGAGGGTCGACGCCCGCCTCGCCGAGGCCAGGCGCCGCTCGCTGGCGTTTCTCGCGGACAGCCTGTCGGAAGGCGCGCGATGACGGCAGCGGCGCGCGGCAGGCTTCTCACCTGCGACCTCATCTGCTACGGCGCGGCCTCCCCCGCCGTGTTCCAGGACTACCTCGCCCTGCTCGAGCGCGGGCGCGGAAGGCGCCTGGCCGCCTACAGCCATCGCGGCGACGGGATCGAGACGCGCGGATGCGAGGTCGCGCGCTTCTGCGACGGCTCCGTGGAGCGCGGGACCGCACGGACGCGCCTGTGGTCGAGGCTGTGGTACGGCTACCTCCTGCGTGAGAGCTGCCTTTCCTGCGGCCACCACTCCCTCGACCGCCCCGGCGACCTGACCATCGGGGACTTCTGGGGGCTCGAGCGCGTCACCCGGGTCTCCGACGACGGCTGGGGCGTCTCGTGCGTCCTGGCAAACGACGCCGAGGGGCTGGCGCTGCTTCAGGGGGCGGCGGGGCGCCTCGAGCTCGTCGAGAGCACGTCCCTCGACGTGGCCAACGAGACGCAGCCCATGCTCTCGCGCCCACCGGAAGAAAGGCCGGACCGAGATGCGTTCTGGGAGACGCTGCGCGCCTCGGGCCTCGCCCGCGCGTGCAGGCAGCTCGGGCTGCTCGGCGTGCGCGCGAGCATGAGAGACGCGATCCGCGGCCTCAAGGCGCGGCTTCGCCCGGAAGGGGCCGCCTCGCCCGCCGAGGCGCACGACGGCTGGGCGGCCTGCCCCAAGGTGGACCCCGCCTCCCTGCGCGAAGGCCCTTCGCGCGGGGAGGGCGGCCTTCCCATGGCCTTCGCGGCCAGGAACCGATCCGAGCGGGTGCGGCGAATGAGCTCCTCGGGCGGGGTCTTCCACGCTCTCGCCTCGCATGTGATCGAAGACCTGGGAGGCGTGGTGTACGGCTGCGCGTTCGACGAGGGGCTGCGCGCCGTCCACGTGAGGTGCGAGACGATGGGGCAAGCCGAGCGCTGCATGGGCTCGAAGTACACGCAAAGCGACGTCGGCGACGCCCTCGCCCAGGTGATCGACGACCTCGACGCCGGCCTGACGGTGCTCTTCACCGGGCTCCCCTGCCAGGTCGCCGCGGTGGGGGCGCTCAGCCGGGCGCGTGCCGCCACGCGCCCCGCCACGCGCGGCGAGCCGAGGGTCGCCGGCGCCGCAGCGGGCCGCGCGGGCCTCGTCGCGCCCGACAACGCGCAGTACCGGTACAGGGACGGCTCGACCCTCGACGACGGGGCGGGACGCCGCCCGCACTCCTCCACGCGCTTCAGGGGCCTCGACGGCGCCCGCGACGACGCAGGCCCCGCCCGGGCGCTCTCACGCCTCCCGGAGCTCTATGGGGACAGGGCCCAGTGCTGCGGCTGCGCGGCCTGCGCCACCGCCTGCCCCCACGGCGCGATCGGGATGGAGCCCGACGAGGAGGGCTTTGCGTACCCGGTGGTGAGGGCGAGCCTGTGCAGCGGGTGTGGCGCGTGCATGCGCGTCTGCGCGTTCAAGGGACGGGTGCTGCCGCGGGACCCGACGCGCTGAGCGCGAAGGCCACACGGACGACCCGTGCGTCGCGGGATCTCAAGCGCTCGTTGAATGACATGTCTGGCGCAAGCGGCCCAACGCTGATACGCTGGTTCCTGAAAGCAGGCGACGACCCAGGAGGGCACGGCAGACATGAACTCGGACAAGCGCACGCAGCACGCCACGACACGGACCGGGCGCCCGGGCCGACCCGACGTCTCGCGCCGCGGGGCCATCAGGCTCGCGGCCGCGGGCGGCGCAGGCGCCATGGGCGGTCTCGCCGCGCTGGCCAGCCTGGGCTGCTCCCCCCACGGCTCCGACGGCCAGGCGGGCTCGCCGGGCGAGGCGGGGTCCTGGCAAGGCGCCGCGACGGCCCCCGACGCCCTTCCCATCGTCGCGGAGCCCATCACGCAGACGCCCGCCTCCCGCGCCCGCGAGCTCATGGCGAACATGACGCTGGAGCAGAAGGTCTGGCAGCTGTTCGTGGTGACGCCCGAGGACCTCACCGGCTACGATCTGGTCACCCAGGCGGGCGACGCCACCAGGCAGGCCCTGCTCGAGCAGCCGGTGGGCGGCATCGCGTACTTCGGGCAGAACGTCATCGACCCCGAGCAGACGGCGGCGATGCTCGCCAGCACGCAGGCCTACGCGCGCGAGATCAGCGGCGTGCCCGTCTTTTTGTGCGTCGACGAGGAGGGAGGGACCGTCAGCCGCGTGGCGCGAAACGACGCCTTCGGCGTGACCGACCCCGGCAACATGTGCGACGTCGGCGCGACGGGCGACCCCCAGCA
>CAWVLT010000011.1:0-3891 GCA_963930185.1 Coriobacteriia bacterium
GCGGACGAGGGCCTCATGACCGGCAACATCCTGGGCGGCACGGCCTACCTGGACGCGCAGGGCACCGCCACCCGCGCCCAGGCCGCAAAGGTCGTCACCGTGCTGGTGCGCGACGTCGCGGGCTAGGCCCTCCCCGCCGCCGGCGCCAGGCTTAGCTGATCCTTCGAGCCGAATCCACGTTTCTCCCCATGGGAGCCGTGGATTCGGCTCGATTCTTGTGCGGGCCGTTTCTGTTCGGCCTGGCCGTTGCCTCGAGCACGCGCGGTCGCTAGTGTAAGATTGCCCCTAGGACAGGCGGTGGGCCGTGCCGGCGGGTAGGCCGTGCCGGCGGATGGGCTGTGCCCCAGCCTGTCGAGACGAGACGTTCCTGGGACCGGGGCGCTGGCCCGGTCCTCGCGCTTTACGACGAGAGGTGGTTCGATGGTCGGTGGTCTGATGGTTCGCACGGTGGAGACTGACGGGCGTGCGCGCAGGAGGGCGCGCGGGGCATGGGCCCGGCTTGCCGCCGCGGTCCTCGCGGCGGTGGCGCTCGCCATGACGCTGCTCGCCCTGCCGGCACCGGCCCTCGCCTCGGCCGTCGACGACTACGACGACGTGGTGGCAGGGGAGTGGTACGTGACCGAGGGGTGGGTCGACTACGCCACCTCCGCCGGCATCATGACCGGCTACACCTACGCCGACGGCTCCTCGCAGCGCAAGTTCGGCCCCGAGGACCAGATCACGCGCGGCCAGGCGGTGACCATCCTGTACCGCATCGCCAACCCCGGCTCCACTGACACGACCGACCCCAGCCAGTTCCTGGAGTCCACGGGCTTCGCCGACAGCAACGGGCCCCAGTACTACAATGCCGCCGTCGTGTGGGCGGCCGGGCTGGGCATCGTGACCGGCTACACGAGCGGCCCCGACGCCGGCAAGTTCTGCCCCGACAACCCCATCACGCGCGACGAGCTGGCGGTCATCGTGTACCGCTACGCCAAGACGCGCGGCGTTACGGTGGACCGACCCAACCTGGAGAGCTTCAACCAGCTGGCCGACCGCGAGCTGTTCTACGCGGGCCAGACCTCGAACTTCGCCTTCGACGCGGTGAAGTGGGTGACCTCCGCGGGCATCATGACGGGCAACAAGCACGGCGACGACGCCCCCACGTTCGAGCCGCGGGCCACGGCCTCGCGCGCCCAGGCTGCCAAGGTCTTCTCGGTGCTGCACCGCGACGTGGAGTCGGCCGCCCCGGCCGCCCAGTTCGACTACATCATCATCGAGGAGATGCCCGACACCCCGCAGGGCACGTGGCTGTCGCAGGAGGGGGTGCGCTACTTCGGGGCGGGCGCGTACATCACCGGCTACCACGGCTCCGACGGCGTGGCCCGCATCCCCGAGCGCGCGGGCGGCAGGATCGTGGTGTACGCCGACCTGTCGGACTCGGGGCTCACGGCGGTTGACGCCTCGCAGGACTGGCAGCGCCTGGTCTACCTCAACGTGAGCAGCTCGGAGGACTCGGCGACGCCCAACCGCATCGAGTCGCTCGACCTCTCCGACATGCTGAACCTCGCGCGCCTTGACGCGCGCGGCGCCGGCCTTTCGAGCGTGGACCTCTCGGGCTCCAACGCCGTGAGCTACGTGGACGTGCGCGACAACGCCCTGACGACGCTCGATCTGCGCGACGCCTTCTACGTGAGCGAACAGACCGTGTTCACCGACGGCAACCCCGGCATCGAGGTGCTCTGGCCCGGCAAGGTGGAGCTTGAGCTGCTGGTGGGGGAGGACATGTCGGTGGCCTACACCGGCCAGCCCGTGGACTTTGTGTTCGCGCCGCCCTACGACGTGGACCCCGCGAGCATCTCGGTGAGCTACGCCACCGAGGCCGGCGAGCCGCTGACTGGCGCCCCCACAGAGCCGGGCACCTACCTCGCCACGCTCACGCGCACCGAGGACGCCCACTACCTGGCGTACAGCGCCACCTTCACGATCACGATCCTGCCGCTGGAGCCGCAGGTGCCGGCGGGCCTGGAGTACTACACGGTGACGGGCGCCACCGACGGGCAGCCTCACGAGCTGGGCGAGCTCGGCGTGCAGCTCAACGTGGTTGAGGCGGGCGGCCAGCAGCACACCACCTTCGGCACGTACTGGGGCGAGGGCGTCTACGTCGGCGGCTACACGGGGTCCGACCCCGTGCTGGTCATCCCCGGGCAGATCGGCGGGGCGCCGGTGGTGAGCGTGGACCTCATGGGCGCGTGGCTGACCACGCCCCTGACGAGCATCGACCTCACGGCGGCCGGTGACCTGCGCTACCTGAGCCTGTGGGACATGGGCCTCGCCGAGCTCGACCTGACGGGCAACCCCGCCCTCATGGAGCTGAGCGCGCGTATGAACGCGTTCGACGAGCTCGACCTGTCGGGCAACCCCGAGCTGCGCAAGCTCGACCTCATGGCCAACCCGACGCTCACGACGGTGGACCTCTCGCACAACCCGCTGCTCGCCTCCGACGCCGACAACGTGCTCGTGGACTGGGGCACGCAGGTGATCTGGGCGCAAGATGCGCAGGCCGCGGCCGAGGAGCAGCCGGTGGCCGGCGACCAGCCCGAGGGCGGCGACGCCACGGCTGGCGGGCAGCCCGAGGGCGAAGCCACCACGGAGCAGCCCGTCGATGAGCCGGCGGCCGAGCCGGGCGCCGAAGGCGTCCCGACAGACCAGGAGGCCATCGAGGACGCCTCGGCCGATCAGGCGATCGACGATGCGCTGGCTGGGCAGGAGGCTGACGCGGCGCCGACCGAGCAAGCCGACACCTCCGCGGAGCCTTTGGCCGAAGAGGTGTCCCTGCATGCCTGACGCTTTAGGTGTATAGTGCCAGTGCATTGACGGGGTGATCCTACGGGACCCGCGTCCGCCTATGGGGCGGCTGTCCGAGAGGGCGGCCGCCCCTGCTCGTTTCGTGCCGTGCGAGGGAATGAACCACCGAGGCGGGGGTGCCCCCACACAATCCTGCCACTCTCTCCACAAAGAATTCGCAGTTGATGCAGCCCATATAATCTAAGCGTCGAAATGTGAGATTTTTTCTAGATGGGGTGTTAGAAGCCGGGGGAGTGGGTACTATTTGGGGCGTCAAGATGAACGCCCCGAACGCGTCGGGGCTCCGGGCGGGCCTGCGGAGGCATCCACGGGCCCGGCGGGCCGAGGCGCGCGAGACTCGGGGGCAGCCCCTTGGGGGCTGGCAGACTACAACGAGGAGGTCCTTTCGATGCAGTTGAGGCCATTGGGTGATCGTGTGCTGGTCAAGCCCGACAAGGCGGAGCAGAAGACGGCCGGCGGCCTGTACATCTCCAGCGGCGCGCAGGAGAAGCCCCAGCGCGGCACGGTCATCGCCGTGGGCGCCGGCAAGCTCGACGACAAGGGCGAGCGCATCCCCATGGACGTCAAGGTCGGCGACGTCGTGATCTACGGCAAGTACGGCGGCAACGAGGTCAAGGTCGACGGCGAGGACTACCTGCTCATGCGCGACTCCGACATCTACGCCATCGTCGAGGAGTAGGCGCCGGCGGCGCTCGCCGCACGTTCGCACGTAACTTGCATCTCGCATTCTTTTCAGGAGGAATGAAGCACTATGGCTAAGCAGATCGCTTTCAACGCCGAGGCTCGCGCCAAGCTTGCCAAGGGCGTCAACACCCTGGCCGACGCCGTCACCGTCACCATGGGCCCCAAGGGCCGCTACGTCGCCCTGCAGCGCTCCTACGGCGCTCCCACCCTCACCACCGACGGCGTGTCCGTCGCCCAGGAGATCGAGCTCCAGGACAACATCGAGAACATGGGCGCCCAGCTGGTGAAGGAGGTCGCCACCAAGACCAACGACCTGGTGGGCGACGGCACCACCACCGCCACGCTGCTGGCCCAGGTCAT
>CAWVLT010000012.1:0-46229 GCA_963930185.1 Coriobacteriia bacterium
CCCCCCCCCCCGCCCAAGAAGGAAAGTCCCACGATGCCGAGGACGAAGAAGAGCAGCGAGAAGCGGTGTATCGTGTCGATGTCGGCATTCGTCTCGGGCGCCTCGGGTATGAAGAAGATGACGATGCCCGCCAGCACGATACCCACGAGGACCACGGCGTTGCCCGCCATGAGCAGCGCGATGCCGCTGTTGATGAACCCGCCCTGCAACAGGCCGAACACGAACGCGTACACCGTGGTGGGCAGCAGCGTCTTCAGCGAATGGCGCAGGATGCTCTTGCGGGGCGGCTTGACGGCCGGGGCCGGGGCGGCCGCGTCGACCGGCTCGATGGTGCGCCAGTTCGCGATGAGCGACACGGTGGCCACCGCCGGCATGCACAGGGCCACAACGTAGCTGAGCGGCGGCACGAAGCTGCACGTGAGAAACGCGATCACGCCGCCGGCCATCATGTCGACCGCGAACGAGCGGAACAGGCGCCCCGCCGCCGCTTCCATATAATAGTGGAGCCACAGGAACATGAGGAACGCCTCGGAGAAGCCCAAAAGCACCACCGATGCGATGCGCCACGGCATGTCGGCCGAGAGCGTGGCCAGCGACAGCACCGAGGCCACCGTGGCGAGCAGGCCTGCCGCGCCCAGCAACAGCGTGGACGGCGCGGTCTTGTTGCGCTTCAGGAAGAAGCGGCCCACGCCCACGAGCGCCCCGAAGGACAGGGCCAGCGTGAGGTACAACGTGAACTGGCGCTCGAGGAAGAACGCGAACGACGGGTTGTCGGTCGCGCCGATGAAGATGGGAGAGAACAGTACCAGGTAGTGCCAGCTCAAGTTGACCTTGAACCCGATCATGGTCAAGGTCTTCGCATGGGAAGTCTTACCCTCTGATCGTTCCGGCACAGCTTGCGTCATCCGGCACGCCCCTTTCCCCCTGATGAAAAGAAACGAGCAGTGCGTCGCTCGTCCTTCTCAAACCTTACCCGTTTTACCCGGAAAGGCCTATAGCTTACAGTACCAGAGCTGCTCATTTTCATACCGCGATAGGTACAAGGCTTATCAGGCCCGTGCTAGGTTGATAGTTGCGCATGCGCGGCCCCGATCGCACGACCATGCGCGTGACCTGCACGATCACTTCTCCCGCTTCGGCGCGCTCGTCTTCGCCCGAACCGGTCACGACCCTAGTATAAAGCATAACGTAATCGATCGAGTTAGATTATCGACCAACGACAGAAAGGACGGCCGTCATGCCGGGAGGATGCTGGATATGCAACCCGCTGTGCGGGAAATGCCAGCCCGCGCCCAAGAAATCGGGGAAGTGCCCCTCTTGCGGCACCTGCACCATCTTCGATCGCACGGAAGTGACGGCCGGGGCGCCGCTCTTATGCAAGAAATGCGGCGAGGACCTGACGGCGCTCGTACGCCCCGCGCCCCTGCGCTGCAACTACAGCGGCCTCGTGTGCGCCTACCCCTGCGGCAAGGGCGCGAGCGCGCATCCCGAGCACGGCTACCAAGTGTGCCGCCGCAACACCCCGCCAACCGAGGAGTGGCTGGCAGCGCACCCGGAGGCGTAGGAGCGAGACGCCATCCCTGTGCCCGTGCCCCACGACAAGAACGCCGCCCTTTCGGGCGGCGTTCTTTATCTCATCGCTCAACTTGCTAGTTGCCGGCGGCTCGGGCGGCTTGGTAGGCTTCCACGAGCCTCTTCGTCACGTCGGCGGGGGCGGGGTCGTATCCCTCGAGCTCCAGGGTGTACGAGCCGGAGCCGCGCGTGAGGGAGCGCAGGTCCTTCGTGTACGTCACCACCTCGGCGTAGGGCACGCGCATCATGATGACCGTCTCGCCCGCGTCGTTGGAGTCGGTGCCCACGATGCGTCCGCGGCGCGTGGAGATGTCGCCCATCACGGCGCCGGCGTACTCCTCGCCCACCGTCACGTTCAGGTTGGCCATAGGCTCCAGGAGAATGGGGTCGGCCTTCTCGCACGCGGCGCGGAAGCCGATGCGCGCGGCCGTCTTGAACGCCATCTCGTTGGAGTCGACGGGGTGGTAGGAGCCGTCGTAGCACGCGACCTTGACGTCGACCATGGGGTAGCCGGCGATGACGCCCTCGAGCATGGCCTCCTGGACGCCCTTGTCGACCGCGGGGATGTACTGGCGCGGGATCTTGCCGCCCACGATCTCGTCGGCGAACTCGTAGCCGGCGCCGGGGTTGGGCTCGACGCGCAGCCAGCAGTCGCCGAACTGGCCGGCGCCGCCGGTCTGCTTCTTGTGACGGCCCTGGGCCGAGGCGGCCTTGCGGATGGTCTCGCGATAGGGGATGCGCAGCGGCTCGATGACCGCCTCGACGCCGGCGCGCTCCGCCAGGCGGTTGATGAGCACGGAGACCTGCGCCTCGCCCACGGCGGAGATGATGGTCTGGTGCGTCTCGTCGTTGCGGCTCACCGACATGGTGGGGTCGGCGTCGCAGGCCTTCTCCAGGAAGGTGCTGAGCTTGTCCTCCTCGTTGCGGTTGACGGCGCGGATGGCCACCTGGTAGAGCGAGTTGGGGAAGCGGAACGCCTCGGCCTCGATCTTGCCGGTGGTCGACAGCGTGTCGCCCGTGGCGGCGTCGAGCTTGGGCACGACGATGATGTCGCCGGCCAGCGCCTTGTTGACGTCGGTGGTGTCATGGCCGCACATCAGGTACAGGTGACCGAGGCGCTCGTGCTTCTGGGTGCGCGCGCAGATGAGCTCGGTCGAGGGCTCCAACGTGCCCGCGAGCACCTTGAGGAACGACAGGCGGCCGGCCGTGGGGTCGGACAGCGTCTTGAACACGAAGGCCACGGGACGCTCGTCGGCAGAGGAGATCTTGAGCATCGTGCCGTCGGACAGGGGCATCTCGCCGTAGTCGAGCGGCGAGGGGAAGTAGGTGACGACGTCGTCGAGCAGCAGCATGATGCCCTGCTCGCGCACGGCCGAGCCCACGTAGACGGGCACGAACAGGCGCTGGGCGATGGCCTTGCCCAGCAGGCTCTCGAGCTCGTCCTGCTCCAGCGGCGTGCCCTCGAGGTACTTCTCCATGAGCTCGTCGTCGACCTCGACCACCAGGTCGCAGATGTGCTCGTGGGCCTCCTGGGCGGCCTGGGTGTACTCGGCGGGGATGTCGACGACGCTCTCCTTGTCGCCCTCGTAGAGGTGCGCCTTCATGCGCAGCACGTCGATGACGCCGCGGAAGTCGCCGCCCTCGCCCATGGGCAGGCTCATGGCGCCCAGGCGGTTGCCGAAGCGCTCCTGGAGCAGCTCCATGGTCTGGTTGAAGTCGGTGTGCTCGCGGTCGATGCGGTTGACGAAGACGGCCTTGGCCAGGGGAAGGTCCTCGGCGGCGTACCACAGCTTGACGGTGGTCGCCTGCGGGCCCTCGGCCGCGTCGACCACGAACAGCGCGGTCTCGGCCACCGAGAGGGCGGCGTACGCGTCGCCGATGAAGTCGGGATAGCAGGGCGCATCCAGGATGTTGATCTTGAGGCCGTTGTGCTCGATGGGGGCTATCGACGTCGAGATCGAGAAGTTGCGCTTCGACTCCTCGGGGTCATAGTCGAGCGTGGGCTTGGAGCCCGCGTGACCGCCGAGGCGCGCGGTCTTGCCCGAGAGGTGCAGCATCGCTTCGGCGAGCGAGGTCTTGCCCACACCTCCCTGGCCTACAAGGACGAGGTTTCTCACCCGGTCGGTCTGTGGTGCGCCCATGATTGCCTCCTGACTCGATTGTCCGATACGTATGGCGATGCTCGCGCCCGTCCGCGTGCGCGGACGAAATGCGATACCGACATGGTACCCCTATTTTAGTTCACGAAACCTCCAAAAGGGAGCTCGTGCGAGGAACTTTTGCCGATACGGCCGTTGTTCGGATGGTCAGCGGGGCCGGCCGGGCGAAATGGTATGCTTATGCGTATCGTCTCTGACCGCTACCAAGGGAGCGTGAACCGCAATGATCTCCTCGCAGTTTCCGTTCGCGTGGGTCATGTCGATGGCCTTCGCCGACGTCCCCACGCTGCTCGCGTGCCTGATTCTCACCTTCGTGTTGACGGTGCTCGTCTTCGTGCTCGCCGTCCCGCACGAGCGCAAGGGGTCGCGCGGCGGGCTGCGCGCCTTCCTCAACTTCGACCAGCTCCTGATCGCGCCCATCTTCAAGTTCGTCTACCTGCTGCTGGCGATCGGGCTGATCGTCTTCTCCATCGGCGGCTTCGTGGGCTTCTGCGTTCAGGTCGCCCACAACGGGCTGGTGGCCTACATGGACGCCGGGCAGTGGGCCCTGCTTGTCATCGGCGTGCTGCTGACGCTGTTCATCTGCGAGGTGCTGCTGCGCATCGGCTTCGAGGTCTCGCTGCTCATGGTGAAGCTCTTCGAGAACGTCGCCGCCATCAAGGCCGACCTGGAGATCTCCCGCAGCGAGGAGGGGCCGCGGGCCGACTCCTTCGAGGCGGGCCCCGCCGTGCCCCAGACGCCGCAGGCCCCCCAGGTGCCCACGCCCGGACCCGCCGACGGCGGCTGGTGGCAGGAGGAGCAGGCCGCGCCGGCCTCCTGGGCGCCCCCGGCCGCAGCCGAGCGCACCGCCGCGTGGCCCTCGTACGCGCAGGCGCGCCCCGAGGAGCCGCAGGCGGGCTTCGGGTACGCCTCCGAGCGCACGGCGGTGATGCAGCCCAGCGCCGAGCGCACCTCCGCCATGCCGGTCGCGCCCGAGGACGACGAGGCCGCCCTTACGTGGGACTGCCCCTGCGGGGCGCGCGGCAACACGGGTAACTTCTGCGGCTCGTGCGGCCGCCCGTGCCCGGACGGTGATCGCTAATGGCGCGCCGTGACCGTGACGCCGAGGCCACCGGCGAGCTCTCCGGCGCGCGTTCCGAGCGGCGCGACCCCCTCGACCTGCCCATCGGCAGGTCCAACGCCATCCTCGAGTACCTCTCCGCCGCCTCCCCGCTCACGCGCAGCCTGGTGTTCGTCGCGCTTGTCGCGATCGTGGCGGTCGTCGCCATGCTTCTGTGCTTCCAGCCCGTCCGCGCCACCGACGGGGTCGCGCTCGCCGCGGCGTCCGAGGCGGCTGACGAGCTCATGGGCGCCGTGGCGTCGAGCGGGCAGGAGGCCAGGGAGTGCCTCGAGACGGGGGAGTGGCCGGTGCGCGGGGTCGTGTGCATCGACGCCGGGCACGGGGCGACCGCCGACCTCACGCTGACCCCCATCGGCCCGGGCTCCGAGGAGATGCAGTACGTCGAGCCGGGCGGCACGGCGGGCGTCGTCACCGGCGTCCCCGAGTACGAGGTGACCCTGCAGGTGGCGCTGCTGCTCGAGGAGAAGCTCGAGGCGTACGGCGTCGAGGTCGTCCAGGTGCGCACCACCAACGACGTCATCATGTCGAGCGAGGAGCGCGCCGAGATCGCCAACGAGGCGGGCGCCGACATCTTCCTGCGCCTGCACTGCGACGGCAGCGAGGATCCCACCGTCTGCGGCTTCTCCACGCTGACGCCGGGCTGCAACGAGTGGACCGAGCCCATCTACGAGGCGTCCATGGAGGCGGCCGAGATCATGCAGCCCATCATCGTCGAGAAGACCGGCGCGCGCGACGCGGGCATCGTGGAGCGCGAGGACCTCGCCGGGTTCAACTTCTGCGAGGTGCCCTCGCTTCTCTTCGAGATGGGCTTCATGTCCAACCCCGACGAGGACGTGCTTCTGTGCGACCCCGCCTACCAGGACACGCTGGCCAGCGCCATCGCCGACGCCACCGTGGCCTACCTGCGGGCGATCTCGTAGCGCCTCGCCGCGGGCCGCTGCGCCGCCCGGCCGCGCAAGGAGATTTGACCGATGTTGGCCGCGCGGCGGCAAACATCGGCCCCGCGGCGCGGCGCGGGGGTGTAGAATCGTATGCGAAGCTTTCCGTCGTTTACTCACAGCGTAAATCCAACACGAACGGAGGAGGCAAACATGAACTGCCCTCAATGCGGGACCGAGGTCTCTTCGGGCGTGAAGTACTGTCCGACATGCGGCTCTGACATCGAGGCCACCCTGCAGCGCTCTGCCGGGCAGGCCAGGCCCATCGACGCCACGCGCAGGATGCCGCCGTTGCAGGACCAGACCTCACCGCGCCCGAGCCAGAAGAGGGGCGCCGTGCCCATGAACTCGTCGATGCCGCAGCAGCAGAACCTGCGCAGCTTCGACACCAAGCAGATGAGCAGCACGCCCAAGTGGCCCATCGTGCTCATCGTGCTGCTTCTGCTCGTCATCGTCGTCGCGGTGGCGCTGATCATCTTCCGCCCGTGGGAGGCGCCCTCCCCGCAGGGCCCCTCGGACGGCGGCACCCAGGTCTCGGTCTCCTCGGCGGCTGACCAGGGTGGCACCACCGGCACCGACCAGGCCGCCGACGCCACCGGCGAGACGGCCGAGCCCGCGGGCGACGCGCTCACCGAGCAGCCTGCCGACCCCGCCGCGACCGGCGCGCTTTCCGACGCCGACGCCTACGTGCAGCTGACGGCGTCGTATGACCAGCTTGGGGGTCTCGACGGGCAGATCTCCCAGGCGGCAATCGACTTCAACAACAACTACCAGGCTGACAACACAACCCGCCAGACCTATCGCGACCAGGCGGCCTCGATCATGGACACCGTCAGCGCCGGCGCCGCCGAGCTCGACGGCATCGTCCTGGCCGAGGGCTCTGCCTACACCGAGACGCTCGCGAACCTCAAGACGCTGTACAACGACCTGTCCAACCGCATCCGCGTCCTCGTCGAGGCGTGGGACGCCGCGATCGCGGGGCAGGACTTCAGCGAGATCCTGAGCGCCGACAACGGCGAGGGCGGCGTCAACATCTACAAGGCCGAGTTCGACGCCCTGTACCCCAACGCCCAGCCCCAGCCCACGCAGGCGTAGGCCTAGGACATGAAGGCAGACGCCCGTCCCCTCGAGCGGAGTGGGGGCGGGCGTCTTGTGTTTCGCGTGGTGTGGTTGCGGCGATTCAACCAAGGCTCACCACGAGGCCCTCGGGCGCGTAAAATCATAGTATCCTTTAAAGGCTAGGCCCAGCGGCGGCCGGCGACGGGTGGTCATCGGTGATGTGACGCTGGGAGACGATGAAAGGAAGCAGGTAGGACATGCCATTCGGATCACCGCTGTACACCCCGGTCTACCAGCCCGTCGGCGACGAGGTCGCCGTCTTCGAGACCTCCAAGGGCACCATCGAGGTCAAGCTCGACGCCGCAGGCGCCCCCATCCACGTCGCCAACTTCTGCGAGCTCGCCGAGAAGGGCTTCTATGACGGCACGAAGTTCCATCGCTTCGTCCCGGGCTTCGTGATCCAGGGCGGCGACCCCAACACCCGTGACCTCACCGGCGAGGAGGTCGCCAAGGGCGGACGTCCCGGCGCGCCCCGTCCCGGCACGGGCGGCCCCGGCTACTGCATCAAGGCCGAGTACCGCACCAACCCCAACAACAAGCACGACGATGCCGCCCTGGCCATGGCGCGCTCCCAGATGCCCGACTCCGCCGGCTCGCAGTTCTACTTCTGCCTGGGCCCGCAGCACAGCCTCGACCGCGACTACACGGTCTTTGGCTCCACGCTCTCGGGCAAGGACGTCATCGGCCAGCTGCGCGCGGGCGACGAGCTTGTCCGCGTGACGATCAGGCACGACGCCTAACGCTTGACTAGAGGTTTAATCTTTAGATTCGGGTCATCCCGGGCACTACGGACGCGATCGATGAAGCAAGGAGTTACGCGGTGGACATCTCGACCTTCAACAGGGCAAAGGTAGCTTATGACGCCAAGGATTGGGAGACGGCGGTCATCCTGTTCTCTGCTTGCACCGACGGTGCGGCGAGGGCCGAGGCATGCCACCTGCGCGGCAACGCTCTCATGAGGCTCGGTCGCGTGCGCGAGGCGGTGCAGGCCTACGAGATCGCCTGCGCGGACACGACCTATCCCAACAGGGGGGCGGTCCTGACCAACCTCGGCAAGGCCCAGATCGCGCTGGGCGACTACAGCTCGGCGATCGCCTCGCTGAGGCGCGCCCTGGACGACCCGAGCTACACGGGCGCCTACAAGGCACTGCTCGCCCTGGGCGGCGCCTACTCCAAGCTCGGTGACGCGCGCAACGCCGGCGTGGCCTACCGCAAGGCCGCCCTGGAGGAGAACAACCCCGACCCGGCCAAGGCGCTCATCAACCTCGGCGTGTGCTTCGTGCAGCTGCATCGCCCCGCCGACGCCGCCGAGGCGTACCGCACGGCGCTTGACTTCTCGCAGGACGCCAACGAGCGTAACATGATCCAGGCCAACCTGGGCCAGGCCTACGTCGCCTCCAACCGCATGATCGAGGCCGTCCAGGCGTTCAACGCCGCGGTGTCCAACGGCTATCAGCTCCTGCCGCCCGCGCAGGCCGACTTCGAGCGCGCCAAAATGGCGACCGGCTCCATGTCGGCTGCCGGCACGGGCGCGGGCTCGCCGAGCAGCACCGAGGAGTTCCTCGCCGGCTACGCCGACCCGCTCGACCCGCTGGGCCGCTCCGGCGAGGTCATGCCCTCCCCGGACCAGTCGGGCTTCTTCGACATCACCGACGAGGACATCGAGGCGGCCAGCCGTGCCGAGAAGGCGCAGCGCGGCTCGCGCCACGTCGGCCTCAAGGTGGCCGTCGGCGTGCTCGGTCTGCTCGTGGTGGCGTTCGCCGTGTGCGTGGCGCTCTATCTCCAGGGCTTCGGCATGCCGTCGCAGCAGGCCGCCATCGACGGCGCGTTCGACGCGGCGTCGAGGGGGGAGAGCGGCTCGCAGTACTGGGCGTCGGGCATCTCCGCCCAGGCCCAGGCGCAGGCCATGGCCGGCGTCCCTGAGGGCAGCAGCCACGAGATCGAGGGTCTGGACACCTCGGTCTCCGCGAGTGCCGCGCTCGTGCGCGTGACCCTTCCCGAGGGCGGGCAGATGAACTACGACGTCTCGCTCGTGCGCGAGGGGATCGGCTGGAAGGTCTCCAACGTCGTGGTGTATCATAATTCGGTTGACGACGACACGTTCACCGACGCCACGGCGACCCCGGTTGCCTCCCAGGACTCCGCCACCGACGCCGCGGCCGAGGCCGGCACCGACGCGACGGTCGACCAGGCACCCGTGGAGGGCGACGCTGCCGCGGCGGACGCCGAGGCTGTGGCGTAGGCCTGCAATCGCGTCCCAAACGCCGGAGGGCCACTTCGGCTGGGTATATGAGAACTGTCAGACAGCTACTGCTAGGAAAGGACTCCCATGATCGAGAAGACCTACATCATGATCAAGCCCGACGCCGTCGAGGCCGGCCACATCGGCGAGATCGTCACGCGCATCGAGCGCTCCGGCCTGAAGATCGAGCGCATGGTGCTCGAGATGGTCACCCCCGAGCAGGCCGAGGCCAACTACGCCGAGCACAAGGGCAAGCCGTTCTATGATGGCCTGGTCTCCTACATCACCAGCGGCCCGGTCGTGAAGATGGTCATCTCCGGCGAGGGCGCCGTCGCCAACATGCGCCGCCTCATGGGCGCCACCGACTGCTCCAAGGCCGCCCCTGGCACCATCCGCGGCGACTTCGGCCTGTGCGTCGACCGCAACGTCATCCACGGCTCCGACTCGCCCGAGTCCGCCGAGCGCGAGATCGGCATCTTCTTCGGCGCGTAGTTCCTAAGCGTGCTGTCTGCGTGGCCTCGGGACGTACAGCGGGCGCATCGCTCCTGACGCGGCCCGGGGCCACGCTCATCGTCTGGGTACTTCTGGTGTAGATGGGTGGGCCATGTCGATCTTCGATAGCCTCTTTGGGCAGCATAGCGGTGACCTCGCCATTGACCTGGGCACCGCAAACACCCTCGTGGCAACGCGCGAGCGTGGCATCGTGCTCAACGAGCCGTCGGTGGTCGCCATCGACCGCGACGAGAAGCGCGTCCTGGCCGTCGGCGCGGAGGCCAAGCGCATGCTCGGCCGCACGCCCGGCAACATCGTGGCCGTCCGCCCCATGATGGACGGCGTCATCGCCGACTTCGACGTCACCGAGGCCATGCTGCGCTACTTCATCAACAAGGCCCGTGGCGAGCACCACATCTTTGCGCCCCGCCCCCGCGTGGTCATCGGCATCCCCAGTGGCGTGACCTCCGTCGAGAAGCGCGCCGTCTTCGAGGCCGCTGTCCAGGCGGGAGCGAGGCAGGCATTCCTCATCGAGGAGCCCATGGCGGCCGCCATCGGCGCCGACTTGCCCGTGGAGGAGCCTACCGGCTCGATGATCGTCGACATCGGCGGCGGGACGGCCGAGGTCGCCGTCATCTCCATGGGCGGCATCGTCGTGTCAAAGTCGGTGCGGACCGGCGGCAACAAGTTCGACCAGGCGATCCTGGAGCACGTCAAGGACGCCTACAACCTCAGCATCGGCGAGCGCACCGCCGAGATCATCAAGATCAAGGTCGGCTCTGCGGCCCCCCTCGAGCGCGAGCTCGACGTCGAGGTCAACGGCCGCGACCTGGTGACGGGCATGCCCAAGACCGTGCGCATCGAGTCCGAGGAGGTGCGCCGTGCCCTGCAGCAGCCGCTCGGCGACATCGTGAAGGCCGTGCGCGACGCACTGGACCTCACCCCTCCCGACCTGGCGAGCGACCTCATGTACTACGGCATCCTGCTCTCGGGCGGCGGTGGACTTCTCCGCGGCCTAGACCAGCTCCTTCGCGAGGAGACGGGCGTCCCGGTGAACGTGTCGCCCACCGCCCTGGAGAACGTCGTGAACGGCTGCGCCCGCGTCCTGGAGGCCAACGCGTTCAACCGCTCGTACATGCAGAGCAGGTCGTGATGCGCGGCGCCGGCACCCACAGCGACGGCGGTGATGCCCCGTGGCGCGCGTAGGGTCCACGCTGGGCGACCAGGGACCGCGCTCCGGGGGGATCCGCATCCTCGTCGTGCTGGTCGCGGTCTCCCTGGTCATGGTGACGCTCTACTTCCGCGAGGGCTCGACGGGCCCCGTCCATCTTCTGCGCAGCGCCGCCCAGGTGGTGTCCACGCCCTTCACCCTGCTCGGCGCGCAGATCGTGCGGCCCTTCGAGGCGCTGGGCAACGCCATCGACAACATGACGGCGCGCCCGCAGACCCTCGACGAGCTTGAGGCGCGCAACGCCGAGCTGGAGAACCAGCTCGTGCAGCTCAGTGAGTACCAGCTCGAGAACGCCCGCCTGGAGTCGATGCTGCAGCTCGTGAGCGCCTACGGCATGAGCGGCGAGGCGGCGCGCGTCATCGGGTACTCCACCGACGACTGGAGCGACACCATCACCATCGACAAGGGCAGCGCATCGGGCGTGAAGGTCGACATGCCGGTCACCAACGGCAGCGGCGTGCTGGGGCAGGTCGTCTCCGTCTCGGCCGCCTCGAGCATCGTGCGCCTCATCACCGACCCCCAGCAGGGCGTCTCCGCCATGCTGCAGACATCGCGCGCCACCGGGATCCTGACCGGGTCGGTCGACGGGACGCTGCGCCTGCAGTACGTTGACTCCTCGGTCGAGGTGGGCGTGGGGGATGCGGTCATAACGTCGGGGCTGGGCGGGGTGTACCCCAAGGGGCTGCTCCTGGGCGTGGTGACGAGCGTGACCACCAACCCCTCTGACCTCTACCACGAGATCACCGTCGACCCCTCGGCCGTCACCGGCAACTACGAGGAGGTCTTCGTGGTGAAGTCGTTCGACCCTGCGGTGGCCGACGCCACCGCGGACGCGCAGGCGGGCGGGGACACGCAGGGCGACGCCGGCGAGCAGGCCGTGGCCGAGGACGCCGACGCGCAGGCCGATGCCGGTGACACCGACGCGCAGGCAGGCGAGGCGGACGAGGCTGCCGCGCTGGACGAGCAGCAGGCGGGGGAGGGTGAGGCGCTGTGATCGGTCCGTCTCGAGCAGTCGGCGCCGAGCGTCGCGTGACGTGGGTCACCTGCGTGGTCCTCGTCGTCCTGCACCTGGTCCTGGCCGGCCACGTGAGCGTCCTGGGCGCGACGCCCGATTTCCTCCTCGTGCTGACGGCGTGCCTTTCGTTCATGAAGGGGTCGCGCGACGGCGCGATCGCGGGATTCGTCTGCGGCCTGGTGTTTGACCTCACGGGCTCGGGGCCGATCGGCCTGTCCTGCCTTCTGGGCTGCGTCGCCGGGTTCGTGATGGGCCTCTCCAACCGCAACGTCCTTATCGAGGGATGGAGAAAGCCCGCGCTGACGCTGCTTGCCGTGAGCCTGTGCTACAACGTCGTCTACGTGCTGTTCCTGCTCGCCTTTGGCGAGTCGGTCGACTTCGGGGTCGCGGCGCTGGGCCGCATCGTCGTCGGCACGCTCATCGACTGCGCGATCGGCGTGGTGGTCCTGTTCGTCGTGTCGCGCCGCCTCGGTGGGCAGAGGCTCGCCTCGGGCGGGATGCGCCTGCGGTGACGCCCGTCCGTGGCCCGCTGTCGGGCGTCGAGTCCTGGTTTGATCGCATTGGGGGTGTACTGCCGTGACATCGTGGCTTCCCGCCGTCTTCATCGCCGCGCTGGCGGTCGCCCTGATCGCCATCGTCGTCGTGGTGGTGCGCCATCGCCTCGGCTCTGACGACCCCGCTAGGCTCAGGGGCGCGGGGGAGCCCTCGGTCGTCGGCAGGGGGCCCTCAGGCCAGGCGGGCGGTCCGGCCGCCCCGGACCCCGCGGCGGTCGAGGCCGGCATGCGCCGCCACATCCAGGTGCTCCAGGGCGTCGTCGGCGCGTTCTTCGGCGTGCTGCTCGTGCGCCTGTGGGGCATGCAGCTGCTGTCGAGCGAGGACTACTCGCGCCGCGCCGAGCTCAACAGGACGCGCGAGGTCTCCATACGCGCGCCGCGCGGCCGCATCCTCGACCGAAACGACAACGTACTGGTGGGCAACCGCTCGAGCATGACGCTGGTGGCGAGCTCGGGCGTGGCGGACGACACCCGCGTCGTCAGGCGCCTGTCGAACCTCCTCGGCATGCCCGACGTCGCCGTGCGCCGCGCCATCCAGGACGCGAGCGAGGGGGCGCAGTCGCAGCGCACCATCCTCATCGACGTCCCCGAGCAGGCCGTCGCCTACGTGGTGGAGCACCCCGCCCAGTTCCCCGGCGTCCAGGTCGAGTCGCGCACCGTGCGCTCCTATCCCAACGGCACGCTCGCGGCGCACCTGCTGGGCTACGCGGGGTCCATCACCCAGGAGGAGCTCGAGGCCTATGCGGATGACCCCGACAACCACATCGACTACGTCTCGGGTGACATCGTGGGCAAGTCGGGCGTCGAGTACCAGTACGAGCGGGTCCTGCAGGGCGTGCGCGGCTCGCGCGTCGTGCACGTCGACGCCAACGGCAACGTGACGGGCGTCGTGAGCGAGATCGAGCCCGAGCAGGGCTCCGACGTCCGCCTCACCATAGACCTGGGCATACAGCAGGCGGCCGAGGAGGCCATCCAGACCGGGCTGTCCGTGGCGCGCCACCTCGAGTACGAGCCGACGGGCGGCGCCGTGGTTGTGATGGACTGCAAGACCGGCGAGCTGCTCGCCATGGCGAGCTGGCCCACCTACGACCCCAACGCCTTCATCGGCGGCATCAGCACCGAGCTGTGGGAGCAGCTGCAGGCTGCCGAGGCGAACACCCCGCTGCTCAACCGCGCCATCAACGGCCAGTACCCCTCGGCCTCCACGATCAAGCCGTTCTCGGCGCTGTCCGCGCTGGAGCACGGCCAGGCCACCCAGGACTCCTACTTCCACTGCCCGGGCTACTGGACGGGCCTGGGCGAGCCGGGCATGTGGTGCTGGGAGCATGCCGGGCATGGCGACATCAGCCTGCACACGGGCATCACCAACTCCTGCGACGCGGTGTTCTACGAGATAGCCAAGGCCACGTACTACTCCGACGAGCCCGAGGCGCTGCAGGAGATGTATCGGCGCTGGGGCCTGGGCTCGCCCACGGGCATCGACCTGGCGGGGGAGTCCTCGGGGCGCATTCCCGACGCCGAGTGGAAGTGGGAGTGGTTCTCCTACCTCGATGACGACGAGGCGCGCACCTGGCATCCCGGCGACACGGCCAACATGGTGATCGGCCAGGGAGACCTGCTCGTGACGCCTCTGCAGCTCGCCTACGCCTACTGCGGCCTGGCGCGCGGCGGCACCCAGATGCGCCCGCACGTGCTGCTCGACGTGCTGTCGAGCGAGACGCAGCAGAGCCTGTCCTCCACCCAGCAGACGGTGGCCAACGACGTCACGATCAACGCGAGCGACGTCGCGTTCATCCACGAGGCGATCACCGGCGTGATCTCAGAGGTCGAGTCGATAGGCCAGTACTTCGACGGCCTGCCCGTGCAGCCCATGGGCAAGTCGGGCACGGCCGAGACGAGCGACGAGGAGGGCAACACCCACGCCTGGTTCGTGGCCGTGGCCCCCGCCGACGACCCTCAGTACGTCGTGGCCTCGCTCATCGAGCACGGCGGCGGCGGGGGCGACGTCACCACGCACGTGTGCCGTCAGGTCCTGGGGGCGATCTACGGCGTGGAGATGACCGATCCCATCGCGCTGGTCACCCAGAACCACGTGGCCACGCGCACCCAGAGCGCGGGGGTGATGGACTGATGGCGACCCATGCCGCAAAGGGCGCGGCGACGCCGCTTACCAGGCTGCGCGGGTTCTTCGGCGGGCTGGACGTCCCGGTTCTGCTCGTCACGCTCGCGCTGGTCGCGTACGGCCTGACGATCGTGTACTCGGCGTCCCTCACGATCTCCGCGGCCTCGTTCTCGCGCCAGCTGGTGGGCGCGGCGCTGGGCCTGGTGGCGATGCTGGCGTGTTACCGCTTTGACTACCGCTGCCTGGCCACGATGACAAAACCGCTGCTCATCGTCGACTGCGTGCTCATGGTGCTTCCCCTGGTGCCGGGGCTGAGCTACGAGGGCGGCGGCATCAACGGGTGGATCCAGATCCCCTTCACCTCGCTCACGCTGCAGACCTCCGAGCTCGCCAAGCCCGTCACGATCCTGCTCATGGCGGGGCTCGTGTCGCGCCACGGCGGGCGGATCGACTCGCTGCGCAGCTACCTCAAGCTCTGCGGCACGCTCGCGATACCGTTCGCGCTCATCCTGCTGCAGCCCGACCTGGGCACGGGCCTGGTCGTGCTGGTCGCCGGCGCGGTGGTCATCGTGATGGGCGGGCCACGGCGCAGCTGGGTGCTGGCGACGCTGGGCGTCCTGGCCGCGCTCGTAGCGGTGGTCCTGCTCACCGACAGCCTCGTCGACGCCACGTGGGGCGACGAGCGCTCGCTCATCCAGGACTACCAGATGAACCGCCTGCTCGTCTTTCTCGATCCCGAGCACGACTCGAGCGGATCGGGGTATAACCTTCAGCAGGCGCTCATCGCGGTGGGCTCGGGCGGCGCCTTCGGCAAGGGCATGGGCAACGCCACGCAGGCCGGCATGGGCTTTCTGCCCGCCGCGCACACCGACTTCGTGTTCGCGCTGCTGTCCGAGGAGTTCGGCTTCGTGGGGGCGGCGCTGCTCATCGCGCTGTACTTCGCCCTGATCTTCCTGAGCCTGCGGGTGGCCATGCGCACCGAGCTGCTCTTCGGCCGTTTGGTGATCATCGGCGTGGCCGCCATGTGGGCGTTTCAGATCTTCGAGAACATCGGCATGTGCCTGTCGCTCATGCCGATCACGGGCATCCCGCTGCCCTTCGTGAGCTACGGCTCCTCGTCGATGGTGACGCAGCTGCTCACGGTGGGGCTTGTGCACTCGGTGGGGTGCCACAGGACCAAGGCGGCTTAGGCCGCCCGGCGGGCGGGCCGGCAACGTGCGGGGCATGGCGTCATGCGCCCGGGGAAGGGTCGTGAGATGGGAAGGATTCCGATAGGGGAGGTCCGCAAGGTGCTGGCCGCGCGCAAGGACGCCGCTCGGCGGGGCGGCGGCGTGGTGCGCCTCTCGGTCATGGTGTCCCTGGGCGCCCCGCCCGAGCTCGTGCGCGCCGTCCGCGCGGGGCTGCGGCCGATGAGGGCGGGCGGGCGGCTGCACGTCGAGGGCTTCTCCGACGAGGGGCCCCGGCCCCAGGTCAACTCGCTCTCCGACGCCGCGGTGGTCCTGTGCTCGCCGGCCTCGGCCGAGCTCGGCGCGCAGCTGTGGCGCTCCTTCGCCCAGGCCGGCGTGCCCTGCGCGCTGGTCGGCCTTGTCGAGGACGCTGGGCGCGCGGCCGACTTTCGGGCGGCCTGCGCGCAGGAGGGGGTCGACGAGGGCTGCGTGGTGCTCGGTTCGCGGGCCGAGGAGGCATGCGAGGCGCTCGGCGCGTGGCTCGTCGACGCGCTCGACGAGGAGCGGGCCGACGCGGCCGCCTCGAACTTCGCCTGCTGCAGGGCCGCGCTCGCCCGGGGCCTGGTCCGCGAGGCCTGCGCCTCCAACGCGCTCGTCGCGCTGCTGGCCTTCGTGCCGGGCGCCGACCTGCCGGCGATGTGCGTCACGCAGCTCACGCTCGCCCTGCGTCTGGCCGCGCTCTACGGGCAGCCGCTCGACGCCGGCAGGCTCGGCGAGCTCACCGGCGTGGTCGCGGGGGCCTTCGGCCTGCGCGGCGTCGCGCGTCTCGCGGCGAGGCGCCTGTCCCTGCCCGCCCTGCTGACGCGCGTCGGCGTGGGCGCGGGGGGCACCTACGCCATGGGGATGGCCCTGGTCCGCTACTTCGAGGGGATCGCCGCCGGCGCATACGAAGACACGACGTCTGGAAAGGATGGTCGCTAGACACATGCGTCCCATTTACGAACGGATTAGCCTGTGGGATCGCGTCGAGCCGCTGCTCGACCAGGTCGAGAAGCCCTCGCGCTACCTCGACCACGAGTGGGGGGCGGTCCACGACGACCAGTCGCCCTTCAGGTGCTGCCTGGTGTATCCCGACACCTACGAGGTGGGCCTGCCCAACCAGGGGCTGGCGATCCTCTACAACATCCTGAACGCCCAGGAGGGCATGGCCTGCGAGCGCGCCTACGTGCCGTGGGTCGACATGTCGGCGCTCATGCGCTCCCACGAGCTGCCCCTGTGGTCCATGGAGTCGGCGTTCCCGCTCGCGTCGTTCGACGTCGTCGGCATCACGATACCCCACGAGCTCGCCGCCACGAACATCGTGGAGTGCCTCGACCTGGCGGGGATCCCGCTGCTCGCGGCCGACCGCGGCCAGGACGACCCCATCGTCATGGGCGGCGGCCCCTCGGCCTACAACCCAGAGCCCGTGTGCTGCCTGTTCGACGCCATCCTCATCGGCGACGGGGAGGAGTCCATCGTCGAGGCGTGCGCCCTGGTGCGCGACATGCGCCTGCGCGGGGCGGCGCGCGCCGAGATCCTGCGCGAGCTGGCGCAGGTCCCCGGCACGTACGTGCCGAGCCTGTACGAGGCCACCTACGACGCGCACGGCCGCTCCCACGTCACGCCCGTCGAGGGGTCCGGCGCGCCCGCCGTCGTCACCAAGCGGGTGGTGCGCGACTTCAAGGCGACCGACCCCATCATCACCACCATCGTGCCCTACCAGGAGATCGTCCACGACCGCGTGGCCATCGAGGTCCTGCGCGGCTGCGCCCGCGGGTGCCGCTTCTGCCAAGCGGGCATGACCTACCGCCCCGTGCGCGAGCGCCCCTCCGACCAGGTGGTGGCCGCCGTGCGCTGCGCGCTGGCGCACACCGGCTACGACGAGGTGTCGCTCACCTCGCTGTCCACGACCGACCACTCCGGCCTGGAGGGGATCCTGCGGCGCCTCAACAAGTCGCTGGCGGGCACGGGCATGTCCATCTCGCTTCCCTCCGAGCGCCTCGACTCCTTCGGCGTCGAGATGGCGGAGCTGGTGGCGGGTGAGAAGAAGGGCGGCCTGACGTTCGCCCCCGAGGCGGGCACCCAGCGCCTGCGCGACGTCATCAACAAGGGCGTCACCGAGGATGACCTCATGAACGCCGTGCGCGCGGCGTTCGAGGCGGGGTGGCGCCGCCTGAAGCTCTACTACATGATAGGCCTGCCCACCGAGACCGACGAGGACATCGTGGGCATCGCCCAGATGGCGCAGCGCGCCTACCAGCTCGCCCAGCAGGTCACCCCGCCCGGCCAGCGCGGCGCGGTGCGCATATCGCTGTCGGCCGCGGTGTTCATCCCCAAGGCCGACACGCCGTTTCAGTGGTGCGGCCAGGTCGACCCCGACGAGGTGCGCCGCCGCCAGCGCCTGCTGAGCTCGTCGATGCCCCGCCGCGGCCTGGACCTTCGCTACCACGACTACGCGAGCTCGTTCCTCGAGGCCGTGCTCTCGCGCGGCGGCCGCGAGCTGGGCCCGCTGGTGCTCGAGGCGCACCGCCAGGGGGCACGCTTCGACGCATGGAGCGAGCAGTTCGACCTCTCGGTGTGGGAGGAGGCCGCGCGCAGCGTCGGCGTGGACATGCACGCCTGCGCCTGCGAGCCCTTCGAGGTGGGCCAGCCCCTGCCGTGGGACCACATCTCGGCCGGCGTCTCGCAGGGCTTTCTGCGCCGCGAGTGGGAGCGCGCCCAGCGCGGCGTGACCACGCCCGACTGCACGCGCGCGACCTGCGCGGGCTGCGGGGTCTGCCCGTCGCTTGACGTAGCCAACGACCTTGAGGGGGTGCGCTCATGAGCGCCGTGATGGAACCGACGCTGTTCTGCGTGCGCGTGCGCTACGCCAAGCGCGGGCGCCTGCGCCACCTGTCCCACCTCGAGCTGTTGCGCACGCTCAACCGCCTCGTGCGCCGCGCCGGCCTGCCCTACGCCATCACGCAGGGCTTCTCGCCCCACATGAAGATCGCCTTCGGGCCGGCGCTGCCGGTGGGCGTGGCCTCGCAGGACGAGTGGTTCGACCTCACGTGCACGCAGGCCCTGCCCGCCGACGAGGTCCTGCGCAGGCTCCAGTCGGTCTCCAGCGAGGACCTGATGCCCGTCGAGGCCGCCTACGTCGACGTGCGCGGCGCCTCGCTGTCCGCCGTGCTCACCATCTCCTCCTACGAGGCGCGCCTGTGGCTGGTCGACGGCGACGACTTCGGGGTCGTCGAGCCGCCCGAGGGCTTCGTCGCCGCGGTGCAGCGCGTGGCCGACGAGGTGGTGGCGCGCGGCGCGATCGAGTATCTGCGCAACGGCAAGCCCAAGACGGTGAGCCTGCTGGGGAGGCTTCCCAGGCCCCCGCGCGTGACGCCGCTCGACGCGGCGCAGGAGGGGCGCGGGGCGCTCGTCGAGTTCACGACGCGCTCGAACGGCGACGGGTCGCTGCGGCCCGACGTCCTCATGGGGGAGATTTGCGCCCGCTTGTCCGACTCGATGACCGCTGACCGGCCTCATCCTGCCGCTGACGTGCCGGCTGAAGGGTGCGGCGTCGTATCATGTGACCACTGTAACGTCACGACAAGGGTGCGCATCCTTCGATGCGCCCAGTTCCTAGAAAGCGAGGACGGCACATGGGTGCGCCCGATCTAGCCCTTTCCCCCGGCGACATTCTCCGCGGTGTCGTCGACCACGTCGACGCCTCCCTGGACGCGTGCTTCCTCGACGGCGGCGCCCACGGCATGCTGTACGTGCCCCTGGCGGGCCTGCACCCCACCACGGTGGCGCGCATGGTTCCCAACGCCCGCGTCTGCGCGCAGGTGATCGCGCCCCAGCGCGGCAAGAAGCTGCCGCGCGCCTCGGTGAGCATCGAGTTCTCGGGCCGCACGAGCGTGCTCATCCTCGACGGCGCCGCGCTCACGGGGAAGAAGACCCCGGCGAGCGTGGACGTCTTCGTGAGCAAGAAGCTCTCGGGCGTGCGCCGCGCCGAGCTGGCCACCAAGCTCGAGGAGGCGTTCGCCGACCCGGCGACGGGCCTTCCCTCGATGCTCTCCGCGCTGGTCGGCCCCATCACGGTGATCCTTCGCACCGTCGCCGACGAGGTCCCCTGGGAGCAGGTGCTCTCCGCCGTCGTGGTGCAGATCACCGAGGCCGCGGCGTTCACCGTCATCGCCCGCGCCGGCTCGGAACCCGCGCTGCTCATGGCGGAGAAGCCCGACGCCGACGGCGACGCCTCGATCGGGGCCACGCGCTTCTCCGCGCCCGAGGACATGCTCAACGGCCGGCGCATCGCCCTGGTGAGCGGAGGCGAGGTCGTCTTCGAGCGCACTGAGGCCATGTGGACCGTCGACGTCAACACCGCCCACGCCCACGCCGCCGACAAGTCGACACTCATCGGCATGGTCAACGCCGACGCCGCCAAGGCCATCGGCGAGGCCATCGTCGAGTACGACGTCACGGGGCTGATAGCTATTGACTTCGTGTCGGGAATGACAACGGCCGGATTTAACGAGCTCGTCGACGAACTTTCTGATATCCTCGGTTCGGACGGAGTACACGTGTCCTCCGACACGAAGCTCGCCGTTGTGCTCGTCTCGCGCAAGGGGATCCTCCATCGCTAGCCCCGGTTCCCTTGCTTGTAGATGAGGCGAAGGTATTGGGGAGATTTTCACATCTCACTCATCTTTGTGTGGTGTATCATTGACGCTTGTACCCACGCCTGATATTATCGGCAATTGCATTTGACGCGACCTGGAAGGTATCAACAACATGTACGCAATCGTCTCCACTGGTGGTAAGCAGTACAAGGTCTCCGAGGGCGATATCATTCATATCGAAAAGCTTGAGGGCGAGCCTGGTACGACCGTCAACTTCGATGAGGTTCTCTTCATCAACGACGGCAAGAAGGCCATCGTCGATCCCAGCAAGCTGGCCAAGGCCAGCGTGACCGGCGAGATCCTCGAGCAGTATCGCGATAAGAAGGTCATCGTCTTCAAGTTCCGTCGTCGTAAGCGCTACCACCGCACGCGTGGCCATCGCCAGTACCTGACGAAGGTGCGCATTACCGACATCAAGACCGGCGCCGCCAAGCGCGCCGCCAAGGCCCCGGCTGCAGAGGCTGCCGAGACCGCCGTCTCCGAGTAACCGAAGAGTCTGAGCAGGGAGTTCTCTCATGGCACACAAAAAGGGTACGGGTACCACCCGTAATGGTCGCGATTCTGCAGGTAAGCGTCTTGGTTGCAAGCGCTTTGACGGCCAGGTCGTCAACGCCGGCACCATCCTGGTTCGCCAGCGTGGCACGCACTTCCACCCCGGCCAGAACGTGGGCCGCGGCAAGGACGACACGCTGTTCGCCAAGTGCGACGGCGTCGTGAAGTACACCAGGAGCATCAAGCGCCGTGTGAGCGTGCTTCCCCTGGAGACCGTTCAGGAAGCCGCCGAGTAACCGGCCAGCTGCTCACGATTGCAATCACGCGACCCCTGTAGCTCTTCGCTGCGGGGGTCGTTTGGTATCCGGGTTCAGACAGGAGTCACCGTGTTCATAGATCAGGTACGCATCAACGTGAAGGGCGGCGACGGGGGCGCGGGCTGCATGTCGTTCCGCCGCGAGGCCCACGTTCCCAAGGGCGGCCCGGACGGCGGCAACGGCGGGCATGGCGGCAACGTTATCCTCGAGGCGGACCCGCGCAAGTCGTCGCTGGTCGACTTCAGGTTCAAGCACCACTTCCGCGCCCCCCGCGGCACGCACGGCCAGGGGGCGCGCCGCTACGGCGCCGATGGCGAGGACCTGGTCCTCGGCGTGCCCCTGGGCACCGCGGTCTACGAGCTTGACATGGAGACGCAGGAGCGCCTCTACCAGCTCGCCGACCTCACCGCCGCGGGCCAGCGCGTCGTCGTGGGCGAGGGCGGCCACGGCGGCCGGGGCAACATCCACTTCGTGACCTCGGTGCGCCGCGCGCCGGCCTTCGCCGAGAAGGGCGAGCCCGCCGAGGAGCACCTGATCGAGCTCGAGATGAAGCTGCTCGCCGACGTGGGCCTGGTGGGCATGCCCAGCGTGGGCAAGTCCTCACTCATCGCCTACATGAGCGCCGCGCGCCCCAAGATCGCCGACTACCCCTTCACCACGCTGCAGCCCAACCTCGGCATGGTCAGGGCGGGCGAGTACGACTACGTGGTCGCCGACATCCCCGGCCTCATCGAGGGCGCCTCGGAGGGCAAGGGCCTGGGCCACGAGTTCCTGCGCCACGTGGAGCGCACGGCGCTCATCATGCACGTCGTCGACCTTTCGGGGTCCTACGAGTCGCGCGACCCCGTGCACGACTACGTCGTCATCAAGCGCGAGCTCGCCAAGTACGCGCAGGACCTGGCGGAGCGGCCCACCATCGTCGTGGGCAACAAGTGCGACCTGCCGGGCACCGAGGAAGCCAGCCGGCGCATGGCGCAGGTGGCCGAGGCCGACGGCGTCCCCTACTTCGCCGTCTCCGCGGTCAGCGGCACCGGGATGCGCGAGCTCATGCTCGAGGTGGGCCGCATGGTGCGCCAGATCCGCACCGAGGCCGCCGAGCAGATGGAGCGCGTGGAGCGCTACGACATGACCTGGGAGGTCGAGCGCAAGCGCCGCGAGCACTCCTTCACCATCGAGCGCGAGGAGCCGGGTGTGTGGCGCGTCCACGGCCGCTCCGTGGAGCGCATGGTCATCCAGACCGACTGGGACAACGACGAGGCCATCATCTACCTGCAGCACCGCTTCGAGCGCCTGGGCTTGGACACGGCGCTGTCCAAGGCGGGCGCGCGCAACGGCGACACGGTGCGCATCCTGGGCTACGACCTGGAGTTCTCCGGCATGGACGACGACACCTCCGACGTGGTGGCCGAGGACGCCTCCGAGGAGCTCATCTGGGAGGACGAGGCCGAGTGGGTCGGCCCCTACGAGGGGGAGGGCATGTGATGGCAGGCCCCCGGCAGGACGTGCGCTCGTGGCCGGCGGCGCGCCGCGTCGTCGCCAAGGTGGGGTCGTCCACCCTGCTCGGGGCCGACGGCAGGCTTGACGAGGCGTTCATCGGCGAGCTCGCCGACCAGATAGCCGAGCTGCGCGCCGGCGGCTGCGAGGTCGTGCTGGTGAGCTCGGGCGCCATCGCCGCGTCGCTGCCGATGCTGGGGCTCGAGCGCCGTCCCACCGACATGCCCACCCTGCAGGGGTGCGCCGCGGTGGGGCAGGTGGGGCTGGTGCAGACCTACGCGCGCGCCTTCGCCGGGCACGGCATGTGCATCGGCCAGATCCTGCTCACCCGCAACGACACCGGGGCGCGCTCGGCGTACCTGCACGCGCGCCAGACCATCGAGCGGCTGCTGTCGCTGGGCGTGGTGCCCGTGGTCAACGAGAACGACACGGTCGCCGTCGACGAGATCCGCTTCGGCGACAACGACTCGCTGGCCGCGATCGTGGGGACGCTCGTGTCGGCCGACCTGGTGGTGCTGCTCTCCGACATCGACGGCCTGTACACCGCCGACCCGCGCACGGACCCCGACGCCCGGCTGCTGGAGGTGGTGGACAGGGTCGACGACGACCTGCTGGCGTGCGCCGGCGGCGCCGGCTCTTCGGTCGGCACGGGCGGGATGCTGACCAAGGTGCGCGCCGCGCGCGTCATGCAGATGGCGGGCATCCCGCTGGTGATCTGCCGGGGCAGGCAGCCCCACGCCCTGGTCGACGCCGCGCTGGGCGCCCAGGTCGGCACGCGCTTCCTGCCGCCGGCCGAGGGGGCCCACGAGTCCTCGCGCAAGCTGTGGATCGCCGTCGCCGGCCACGACGCGGGCTGCGTGGTGATCGACGACGGCGCCCGCGAGGCGCTGCACGGCCGCGGGGGGTCGCTGCTGCCGGTGGGCGTGACCTCGGTGAGGGGCACGTTCTCCCGGGGCGAGGTCATCGCCGTGCGCGACGCGCAGGGCACGCTCATCGGCCGGGGCATCGCGCGCTACTCGTCGCGGGAGGTCGAGCTGGTCCGCGGGATGCGCCTGGACATGGTGGCGCGCGTCATCCCCGAGCTCGCATCCACGCCCCTCATCCACCGCGACGAGCTCGTCGTGTTCTAGTCCCTTTGACCGCACGGACGTAAGGAGGCACGCACATGGGCGAGGCCAGGACTAAGGCGCAGGCCGCGGCGCTGGCGGCGCGCGAGCTCGCGCAGACGGGCGCGGGGCAGCGCGACGAGGCGCTGCGCTCGATGGCGCAGGCGCTGCTCGAGGCGACGCCGCGGATCCTGGAGGCAAACCAGGCCGACATGGTGGCCGCCCGGGTCGCGGGCACGCCGGCGGCGCTGCTCGACCGGCTGCGGCTCGACGAGCGCCGCGTCGCCGACATGGCCGCGGGGCTTAGGGGCATCGCCGCCCAGCCCGACCCCCTGGGCAGGGTGGTGGGCGGCTCGCGCCTCCCCAACGGCCTGCAGCTGGAGCGCGTCACCGTGCCGCTGGGCGTCGTCGCCATGGTGTACGAGGCACGGCCCAACGTGACCTCCGACGCGGCGGGGCTGTGCCTCAAGGCGGGCGACGCCTGCGTCCTGCGGGGCGGGTCGCTCGCGCTGCGCTCGAACGTTGCGATAGCGGCTGCGCTCGTCGAGGGGGCGGGGCGCGCCGGGCTTCCCGCCGGGGCCGTCCAGCTTCTGGAGAGCCCCGGGCACGAGGTCGTCGACGAGCTCATGGGGCTCACCGACCTCATCGACGTGCTCATACCCCGCGGCGGGGCGGGCCTCATCCGCCGCTGCGTGGAGAACTCCCGCGTGCCGGTGATCGAGACGGGGACGGGCAACTGCCACGTCTACGTGCACGCCCGGGCCGACCTCGCCATGGCGCTCGAGATCATCCTGAACGCCAAGACCCAGCGCCCCGGCGTCTGCAACGCCTGCGAGTCGGTGATCGTCGACCAGGCGGTTGCCGAGCGCTTCCTGCCCGATGCGCTCTCGGCGCTCTCCCAGGCGGATGTGCTCGTGCACGCCGACGAGCAGGCGCTTACGTGCGCCCGCGCGCTGGGCATGGGGCAGGACGCGGTGGTCGCCGCCCGGGAGGAGGACTGGGGGCGCGAGTACCTTGCCCTGGAGCTGAGCCTGTGCGTGGCGGAGGGCCTGGACGAGGCGATCGGCCACGTCAACCGCTACGGGACCCGCCACTCCGAGTGCATCGTGACCAAGGACTACCGGGCGAGCGAGGAGTTCCTGAGGCGCGTCGACGCCGCCGTGGTCTATGTGAACGCCTCCACGCGCTTCACGGACGGCTCGATGTTCGGCCTGGGCGCGGAGATCGGCATCTCCACGCAGAAGCTGCACGCGCGCGGCCCCATGGGCGCGGACGCCCTGGTCACGACCAAGTACCTCGTGCGCGGATGCGGCCAGGTGCGTCCGTGACGCAGGGGGCCCACGGCGAGGGGGAGGTCCTGCGGCTGCTCGAGGAGCGCGCCGCCTCGGGCGCCGCGCCGCGCCTGGGGATCGTGGGCGGGACCTTCGACCCCATCCACGCCGGCCACGTCCGCATGGGCGCGCTCGCTCGCGACGAGCTGGCGCTCGACGGCGTGCTGTTCATGCCGGCGGGGCTGCCCTCCTTCAAGCGCGACGCGCGCCTGGCCGCAGGCGCCGAGCGCCTGGAGATGGCGCGGATCGCGACGCGGGGCATGGAGCGCTGCGCCGTGAGCTCGCGGGAGGTGGACAGGCCCGGCGTCACGTACACCTCCGAGACGCTGCTCGAGCTGCGTGACGCGTGCCCCGCGGGCACGCAGGTGTTCTTCGTCATGGGGGCCGACTCTCTGGAGACGCTGCCCACCTGGCACGACGCCCCCACCATCGCGCGGCTCGCCACGGTCGCGGTGGCGCCGCGCGCCGGGTGCGACCTGCGCGGCGCGCAGGCCGCGCTGGACGAGTCGGGCCTGGGCTTTCGCGTCGCCGTCCTGGAGGGGGAGGTCGCAGACGTCTCATCCACGCGCGTCCGCGCCCTGCTGCGCGAGGGGCGCGACGTCAGCGACCTGGTGGGGCGGCCGGTGGCAGACTACATCGCGCGCAGGGGGCTCTACGGGCCCGCTCCTGCGCAGGCGGGCGCGCCCGACGGGCGCGCGTCGCGGGAAGGCTGAGGTGACGCCATGTCCGACAAGAAAAAGCACGCGAAGAAGGCGTCGGGTGCCGAGGTGGCGGGCGGCGCGCCCGACGCGCTCGCCTGGGCGGGCCCGGCGCCCGCGCCCTACGACGAGCAGCGCGCCCGCGTAATCGAGCGGCTCTGCGACATGGTGTGCGCGCGCCTCTCGGGGCATCGCCTCGAGCACACGCTGTCGGTGGCGCAGACCGCCGCCCGGCTCGCGCGGCGCCACGGCGTTGACCCCTTCCTCGCGCAGGCAGCGGGGCTTCTGCACGACTGGGACAAGAGGCTCTCGCCCGACGAGCTGTGGGCCAAGGTCGACGAGTACGGCGTCGACCTGGGGGCGCCGCGCGACCCGCGCATGCTGCCCACGCTCCACGGCCTGACGGCGGCGGCGAGCCTGCGCCGGGAGCTCGACCTGCCCGACGAGGTGTTCCAGGCCATCGCCCACCACACTACGGGCGCCGCCGACATGAGCGACCTGGACATCGTGGTCTACGTGGCCGACATGCTCGAGCCCCTGCGCAAGGGCGACCTCGACGACCTGCGCGCCCTGGCGGGCACGGGCCCGCTCGACGCCCTGTTTTCCGCCTGCGCCCGCCAGAGCCTGCTGTACCTCGTGCAGGCGGGGCGCTTCGTGCACCCGGCGGGCGTCGAGGCGTGGAACGCGTACGAGTCGCGGCTTCCCGATGGGTTTCGCGCGTAGAGGCTCGCTCGTCGCGCCGCGCGCCGGCGCGCACCATATAATGTCGCTGTCTGGCGTTAGGGGAGCGCCGCCTCCGCGGCCGCGCGCCTAGGCGCCGTGCGAACGAAGTCAACTGCCCGCTCCGAGCGGGTTATGAGGAAGGATTGACGGTTTTGGAACCGAAGGAACTTGCATACACCATCGCCCGCATCATCGACGACAAGCAGGGCAAGGACATCACGATCCTGGACCTGCGGGGCATGGCTGACATCGCCGACTACTTTGTCATCGCGACGGGCATGAACAAGCGCCTCGTCGACGCGCTGGCCGACGAGGTCGAGAACGTCCTGCGCCCCATGGGGGAGAAGGCCTTTGCCGTGGAGGGTCGCGAGGAGTGCACCTGGCTGCTCATGGACTTCGGCCCGGTCATCGTGCACCTCTTCCAGCCCGAGGCGCGCGGCTTCTACCGCCTCGAGCGCCTGTGGGGCGACGCGCCACGCTCGGTGTTCCTCGACGGCGAGGTCATCGAGTCGCCCGCCGAGGCGGCCCGCCAAGGCCAGGCCGACGGCGAGCAGGCCGTCTCCGAGGAGGCGGAAGGGCTCGCGGAGGCCATCGACGACCTCGTCGACGACGAGGAGTAGCCCCACAGGGGCAGCATCCACAGCATGGAGCGGGGCACTTGCCCCTGCGAGGCGGGCCACCTGTCCTGAGGGCGGGTGGCCCGCCTCTTGCCGTGCGGCCCACATTCGCGCCCGGCGCCCGAGGGCCTACGCGTCGTCCTTGTGCTGGGGGGCCGTGTTCGACACCAGCCCCCTGAAGCGCAGCTCGCTTCCGTACATCGCGGCGGCGTCGCCGAAGCGCTCGCGCAGGCTGTCTGCCGCCCGGGCAAGGGCATCCTGCTGGCGCTGGGTGCGCTCCTGCCGCTCGGAGTCGTCGAACAGACTGGGCTGGATCGTGTCGTGCGCCTCGAAGCCCGACAGGCCGATGCCCATGAGGCGCACGCTGATCCCCGGCGCCCAGAGCTCGTCGAGCAGCTCCCGGGCGGCCTGCGCTATGACGTGCTCGTTGTCGGTGCGCCCATCGACGGGCCTGCGCGCGGTGCGCGTGTCGTCGTAGCGATAGGACAGCTTGAGCGTGACCACGTGCCCCTTGAGCCCCTTGCGGCGCAGCCTGCGCGCCACGATGGCGCTGATGTAGCCGATCGCCGCCTCCAGCTCCTCGCGGCAGGTGAGGTCCTGGGCGAACGTGCGCTCGTTGGAGACGGACTTCACGTCCTCCGGTGCGCTGCGCTCCAGCACGCGCGAGACCTCCCTGCCCGCCGCGCGCTCGATGAGGCGCGGGCCGAGCACCCCGAGGCGCGCGGCGAGCTCGTGCTCGTCGGCCGCCGCCAGCTCGCCGAGCGTGCGTATGCCCAGGCGCTCGAGCGTCGCCTGGGTGCTCGGGCCGATCCCGCTCATCGCGCGCACGGGTATGGGCGCGAGGAACTCGCGCTCGGTGCCCGGGTACACCACGGTGAGGCCGTTGGGCTTGTTGCGCTCCGAGGCGATCTTGGCGACGGTCTTGTTGGTCGACAGCCCGATGGAGCAGGTCACGCCCAGCTCGGCCACGCGCGCGCAGATGCGCCGCGCGATAGCCACGGGGTCCTCGTCGGAGAACCGCCCCGGCGTGACGTCGAAGAACGCCTCGTCGATGGAGACCTGCTCCACGTAGGGCGTCTCGTCGAGCACGATGGCCATGACCTTGGCCGACATCTCGCGGTAGCGGTCGTAGTGGCCGTTGGTCCAGATGGCGTCGGGGCACAGCCGGCGCGCCTGGGCGGAGGACATGGCGGAGTGGACGCCGTACCTGCGCGCCTCGTACGACGCGGTGGACACCACGCCGCGCTTGTCGGCGTCACCGCCCACGATGAGGGGCTTGCCGCGCCACTCGGGGTGGTCGAGCTGCTCCACCGAGGCGAAGAACGCGTCGAGGTCGAGCAGCCCCACGGCGGGGCCGTCCCAGCGCATCTGGGACGCCCGTGCCTGCGGGTGCGCTCCGCGCGCGGCCGTGTTGTGGGGTATGTCGCGTCTCTCGTCCATGTCCCGAGTATAGCCAATTTGGGTGCGTGCGTACAGGATATCGAACATGTGTACGTACGAAACCCAGAATGGTGTATACTGTGCCCGACGGGCATACGGCAGGGCGGACGAGGGGTGAGGCGCATGGCATGCACATCGAGGGAACCAGGGGCCGGCGAGGGCGGCACGCACCTCCGTGCACGGGCCCAGGGCAGCGAGAGAGCCGCCTGTGCCGACGCGGTCGCCGCGCGAGGGTCCAAGGCGGGCCCCGCGCTGGGCGCCGCCTGCGTGGTGCCGCCGGCGGAGCGCTTCGTCGGGCGCAACGACTGGTGGGCCTACGTGGCGTGCGTGGCCTCGCTGGTCGTCCCGCTCGCGCTCGTCCCGCTGGGGCTGCCGCCCCTTGCCGCCGTGGCGTGCGTCGCGCTGCTTCTGGTCAGGACGCTCCCGCCGCTCGCGCGCAACTGGGTGGACCTGTACGCCGACCGCATCGTGATCGCCTTCGGGCTGCGCAGGGTGACCGTCTTCGTCTCCCGCGTGGAGGAGGTCGATTTGGGCACGCGCATGTTCGCGCCGATGGCGAACTCGCGCCACGGCGTGCGCCTGATGGTGGCGGCCCGCGACGTGCCGGGCATGCGCGAGTCCGCCGCCGGGGGAGGCTCCTTCCGCATGCCCGCCGGCTGGTCGTCCGGTCGTGACGGCGAGGCATGGCCGGGCGAGGTGTTCGTGGCGCTGAACGACAACGAGCGCTTCGTCGCGGCGCTCATCGACCGCATGGAGCGGCTGTCGACGCGCGACAGGTAGGCGGCCTCGCGCCGCGCGGACGTGACGTGCGAGTCTGACGAGAGGGGGTCTTGCCATGGCGGGACGCGTGGTGACCGATTGCGTGGAGGCGGCAGACGAGCTCAGGGCCGTCTGCGAAAGGTCCGGCCGGCTCGTGTTCTTCGGCGGGGCGGGGGTGTCCACGGCAAGCGGCATCCCCGACTTCCGCAGTCCCGACGGGCTCTACAGCCAGCGGTTTGCCTATCCTCCCGAGGTGATGCTCTCCCATGACTTCTGCGTGGGGCATCCCGAGGAGTTCTTCGACTTCTACCGCACCAAGATGATCGCCCTGGGCGCGCGCCCCAACCAGGCGCACAGAAAGCTCGCCGAGCTCGAGCAGGGCGGCCCGCTCACGGCCGTCATCACGCAGAACATCGACGGCCTGCACCAGGCGGCCGGCTCGCGCTCCGTGCTCGAGCTGCACGGCTCGGTGCACCGTAACGTCTGCCAGGCGTGCGGCGCCAGCTATTCGGCCGAGTGGGTGCTCGAGACGCCCGGCGTGCCGAGATGCCCGGCGTGCGGCGGCGCCGTCAAGCCCGACGTCGTGCTCTACGGGGAGGAGCTCGACGAGGAGGTGCTGCTCCAGTCCGTGCGTCACATCGCCGCCGCCGACACGCTCATCGTGGGCGGCACCTCGCTTGTCGTCTACCCGGCGGCCGGCCTTCTGCGCTACTTCTCGGGCGACACGCTCGTCATCGTGAACCGCGACGTCACCCCGCTCGACCATCAGGCCGACCTGGTGATCCAAGCGGACATTGCCAAGGCGTTTGACTTCTAGTGGGGCCCTAGAGTTGTAAAAACGCACTGTGATAGTGCGATTTACTGCTAAAAATGCACTGTGACAGTGCGTTTTGGAGACAGACGCCATGCAATTCCCTCTTGGGTGCAAGCAGAGGTGACTAGGCAAGAGAAAGGTGGCTGCCTACATAGAGATCATCGAGGTTGCCGAGCGCACGCCCGCACTCATCGGGCAGCTCGTGGAGGTGTGGGAGCGCTCGGTGCGCGCGACGCACGCGTTTCTCGCAGACGCGGACGTGACGCGCATCAAGCGCTACGTTCCCGAGGCTATCGCGCAGGTGGGCCGCCTGTTCGTGGCGGTCGAGCAAACAAGTGCGGCCGACGGATCGGCGGCTCCGGGCGTCTGCGAGCCGCAGGTCGCGCCCGCGGCGCCCGTGGCGTTCATGGGGATCGAGGGCGAACGGCTCGAGATGCTGTTCGTCGACCCCGACTACCGCGGTCGGGGCGTGGGCAAGGCGTTGCTGCTCCACGGCATTGGGGAGTGCGGCGTGCGCGAGCTCACGGTCAACGAGCAGAACCCGCAGGCCGTGGGCTTCTACGAGCACATGGGCTTTGCGACGCATCGGCGCAGCGACGCCGACGAGCAGGGCGACCCCTACCCGCTGCTGTACATGCGGTTGGCGTGACGCGGCGGGCGACGGTCGGTCAATCCCGCAGAAAGCCGAGATAGGCTAGCTTTCCGATTCCTCCTCTGCGGACGGGTCTATAAACAAGTCATCCACCGTTTGCTCGCTCGCCGAGTAGTCAAACCAGTAGACATCTTCTGGGAAGGTGGTAAGTGAGTCGCATCCGTAAAGCATGCCCTTGAAATCCGTGCAACTAGAGGTGTCGAAGCCTGAGAGGTTGATCGATTCAAGGGAGAGGCACCGGGCGAACATCCCGCTCATATCCTGGCACGACGACGTGTCGAACCCCGAGACGTCCAGCGACGCGAGCTCCGAGCAGTTGGAGAACATCCCGCTCATGTCCTGACACGCCGACGTGTCGAACCCCGAGACGTCAAGCGACGCGAGGCTGTAGCACCTGTCGAACATTACACCCATATTCTTGCACGCCGACGTGTCGAACCCCGAGACGTCCAGCGACGCGAGCCCCGAACAGATGGAGAACATCCCTCTCATGTCCCGGCATGCCGAGGTGTCGAATCCCGAGACGTCCAGCGAAGCGAGCTTCGAACAGTCGGCGAACATCAGACACATGTCTTCGCACGTCGAGGTGTCGAACCCCGAGACGTCCAGCGACACCAGTCCCGAGCACAAGGCGAACATCAGGCTCATGTCCCTGCACGCCGAGGTGTCGAACCCCGAGACGTCCAGCGACGTGAGTCCCGAGCAGTTGGAGAACATCCCACTCATGTTCTGGCACGCCGAGGTGTCGAACCCCGAGACGTCAAGCAAGGAGAGCTCTGTGCAGACGCTGAACATCCAAGACATATCTTCGCATGCGGATGTGTCGAACCCCGAGATGTCTAGCGAGATGAGCCCGTAGCACTCGTCGAACATCTTGCTCATATCCCGGCATGCAGACGTGTCGAGGTTGGAGATTCTCGCTGATTTGAGATGTGTAAACCCGGCGAATAACCTTCTCGCAGAGGCTGGGCGAACTGGCTCGGCGACCCGGGCGAGCGACACGGCCTCACACCAGTCGGGGTTTTCCTCTTCTCCGGCCCTTTCGCCTACGTAGTCGGCGAACTCCCGTATCACCGTACGCTTCGGGTCTGGCTGGAGGACCTGCGTGCCCAGATCCAGTAGGCCGTCGTCGTAGAGGTATGATTTGATCACATCGGTTTGCCCATCCGGGTTGGCGTCATTGCCCTTCTCGTTGGCAATCTTTTGAAGGAGGGATCCCGATGAAAGGACGGGCGACACCGCCGCGACGCTGGCAGCGCTTAGAACCTCTCGTCTCGTGTATCCCATCGAAAGCTCGCTTTCTATCTATGAGGCTTTCATTACCCTGATGCCGAAGGCCATTCGATCCCGTTTCTCTTACATGTTTAGATTACTTCTTTGCGTTAGGTATTTCCACTGGATGTATTTAGAACGCGCCAATTGGTTTTGAACTCGGTGACACTAGTCGCTTTTACTGGTCGCGCCTTTCCCGGGACGTCCGTACTCCTCGCGGGGAGATCATGTGGTGAGGTTTGATGTCCATCAGTTTTCAGGTTTGGTTCAGTGGGTACCCATAGCATGAGGGTAGCAGGAAGCTGGCCGTACGGGCTGGCTGCGGAGGCTCAGGAAGCCCGCGGCAGTAGGCGCCCAAGGTCGGCAGAAGGCCACAGACACCAAAGACGACGCAGAGGAGGAGCCAAAGATGAACGTACTGGTCGTTGAGGACGAGACGAACCTGGCGGACGCGCTCGCGCACATCATGCGCGACCAGCGCTGGAGCGTCGACGTGGTCTACGACGGCAAGGACGGCCTTGCCTACGGCAAGAGCGGCCTGTACGACGTCATCGTGCTCGACGTGATGCTGCCCGAGGTCGACGGCTTCGAGGTGGCGCGCCGCCTGCGCGCCGAGGGCAACTCCACGCCCATCCTCATGCTCACTGCCCGCTCGTCTATCAAGGACAAGGTGGGCGGGCTGGACTGCGGGGCCGACGACTACATGACCAAGCCCTTCAACCCCGAGGAGCTGCTGGCCCGCCTGCGCGCGCTCAGCCGGCGCACCGGCGAGGTGGTGCTCAACACGCTGAGCTTCGGCGACCTGTCGCTTGACCTCTCGGAGATGAACCTCACCTGCGGGGAGAACTCGGTGCACCTGTCGCTGCGCGAGTGTGAGGTCATGAAGCTGCTCATGAGCAACCCGCAGACCACCCTGTCCAAGTCGGCGCTGCTCGCGCGGGTGTGGGGAACCCAGGGCGAGGCCGGCGCCAACAACGTGGAGGCCTACATCTCGTTCCTGCGCAAGAAGATCTCCTTCCTCGGCTCGGAGGTCACCATCCGCACGATCCGCATGCTCGGCTACCGCCTGGACGTCGCCGAGCCGGAGGGTGAGGTCGCCCCGTAGGCGTCGTGTGGCGCCTGCCGGCCGCCGGGCCCTGCCTGCGCGCGCTGGTGTAGCATGGGGTCGCGTACGTAGGACGGGGCCCGAGAGGCGATTGGAGCGCGACTGACCATGGCGAACAAGGAGAGGCACTCTGCCGTGGTGAGGAGGCTGCGCGTCAAGATCGTGGTCATCACCATGGCCATGGCGCTCATCGTGATGACGATCGCGGCCTCGGCCATGCTCGCGGTCAGCTGGAACTCCAGCTACCAGGACATCCACAAGGCCCTCACCCACGCCACCGAGAACGGCCCCTCGGAGAGCTACGTCGTGAGCGTGGGAAAGTACGGCTCGCGCGACCGCGGGCCCGACGCCTGGATCGTCGACGACTCCTCGCTTGACTACATGCCGCTCACGGCCGTGTTCGTGGTCGACGGCGACGGCACGATCCTGGACTCCAACTCCCTGTTCGTCACGATGGACGACGACGTGCGCGACGCCGCCATCGCCTCGGCGCTCGCCCAGACCAAAAACGAGGGCCTGCTCTCCGCGCAGGGCGTCTTCTACCAGCGCGCCTACAGCGCGCGTGGCATCACCCTGGCCTTCGTCGACGCGGGCTACTTCAACGCGCAGGTTGCCTCGTCGCTTCGCCTGGTCCTCAGCGTCTCGGCCTTCGTGCTGATTGGCCTGCTCGCGGTGAGCGTGCTGCTCGCCTACCCCATCACCCGCCCGGTGGAGCGCGCGTGGAGCCAGCAGCGCGAGTTCGTGGCCAACGCCTCCCACGAGCTCAAGACGCCGCTCACCGTCATCATCGCCAACAACGACATCCTCAAGGCGAGCCCGGCGGCCACGGTGGGGGAGCAGGCCAAGTGGGTCGACGGCATCTCCTACGAGGCCGGCCGCATGAAGGGGCTCATCGAGGACATGCTCGCCCTGGCGCACGACGAGCAGGTGGACCCGCGCGAGCGGATGTCCATGGCCGAGGTGGACCTGTCGACGCTCGTGCGGCAGGCGACCCTGTCGTTTGACGCGGTGGCGTTCGAGTCGGGCGTCGAGATCGTCGAGCAGGTTGAGGACAACCAGCTCGTGCACGGCGACAAGGCGGCCCTGGAGCGGCTCGTCAGGACGCTCGTAGACAACGCGCTGAAGTACGCCGGCATGGGCGGCAGGGTCCAGGTGCGCCTGTCCCACGGCCGCAAGGGCCACCCGGTCTTCTCGGTGAACAACACCGGCGAGCCCATCGACAAGGCCGACCTGCCCCACGTCTTCGACCGGTTCTGGCGCAGCGACGCGGCGCGCTCCCGCGAGGGCAAGGTGGGCGGCTACGGGCTGGGGCTGGCCATCGCCAAGAGCATCGCCCAGACCCACGGCGCGCGCATCTCGGTGACGAGCACCGAGCAGGAGGGCACCACGTTCACCGTGGCGTTCTGAGCCCCGCCGGCCTGTGCGCGCGGCCTTCGTGGTGGCCGTGTGTGCACGTTCGTGGCCCCACCAAAATACCATGCCATTTTTGCGCCGCATGAGGTATCATCTGTCCTTGCTGTATATCGACACGTGGGCCACGCGGCCCATCTTGTACCGAGGAGCTTTCATTGTCTGTCAAGATTCGTCTCGCCCGTCATGGTGCCAAGAAGAACCCCTACTACCGCGTCGTCGTCGCGGACGGCCGCTTCAAGCGTGACGGCCGCAACATCGAGGAGGTCGGCCGCTACAACCCCATGGTCGACCCCGCGATGGTGAAGCTGGACATCGAGAAGATCGACGAGTGGATCGCCAAGGGCGCCCAGCCCACCGACACCGTCGCCCGCCTCATCAAGCAGGTCAAGGAGCCCCGCACCGAGCAGGTGGAGAAGCCCAAGAAGATGAGCAAGAAGGCCGCTGCCAAGGCCGCCGCCGAGGCCGCCGCCGCTGCCGAGGCCACTGAGGCCGAGTAGGATGTCCGACGACGCTGAGACCCTCGTGGACGACATCGAGGTCGAGGCGCTGGAGGAGCAGCAGGACGAGGAGTTGCCCAGCGATCGCGTTGCCGACCTGGTCGAGTATCTCGTGGTGTCGCTTGCCAGCGACCCCGACGCCATCTCCATCGAGGTGACGGACGGTCCCGACTCCTCGCTCATCGAGGTACACGTGGCCGAGGGGGATGTCGGCCGTATCATCGGACGGCATGGGCGCGTCATCAAGTCCATTCGGGCTCTTGCGCGCGCGTGCGGCGCCCGCGAAGGCATCTCTGTCGATGTGGAGGTCGTTGAGTAGCCTATGCCTACGTCTGCCGTGACGCCATACATCAACGTCGCGCGCATCGTCCGGGTACATGGTAAGAGTGGGGAGGTCGTCGTAGCACCGCTCGACGGCCTCCCTTTCTGTCTGTGGCCCGAGATGAGCGTGTGCCTGACCCCGCCCGAGCTCACCGGCCCGCGATTCCGCGAGGTGCTCGACGTGCGCGAGCACAACGGGCAGGCCCTGGTCCTGTTTGACGGCGTGGAGTCCATCTCCGACGCGGAGGGGCTCGTGGGCAAGCTCGTGCTCGCCGCGCGCGAGGACGTGCCCGAGGCCGTGTTCGAGCAGGACGTGCTGTCCTGCGCCGGCCGCGTCGTCGTGGACGAGCGCCACGGCGAGATCGGTACGATCGCCGAGGTCATGCAGCTGCCCGCAAACGACGTGTGGCGCATCGAGGGACCCTTCGGCGAGCTGCTCGTCCCCGTGATCGAGCAGGTCGTGGGCACCTCCATCGCCCCCGAGGGCCCGATCGCGGTGCGCCTTCTGCCCGGCATCATCGACGAGGGGGAGGGCCTGTGATGGGCGAGCCGCTGCGCCTGGAGGCACTCACCGTGTTCCCCGAGATGTTCGAGCCCATCATGTCCACCTCCATCATGGGCAGGGCGCGCAGGGCCGGCATCTTCGACTTCAAGGCGCACGACCTGCGCGACTGGACGCACGACCGGCACCGCACGGTGGACGACGCGCCGTTCGGGGGCGGGCAGGGCATGCTCATGAAGTGCGTGCCCTTCTACGAGGCCCTCGACGAGTTGTGCCCGCCCGAGGACCCCGCCTGCGTCGTGTTCTTCACGCCCGTGGGCGAGCCGTTTGACCAGTCCATCGCCCGCGAGCTCTCCCGGGAGCGCCGCATACTGTTCGTCTGCGGGCACTACGAGGGCATGGACGAACGCGCCTACTCCCTGGCGACGCGCTGCCTGTCGCTGGGCGACTACGTGCTCACCGGCGGCGAGCTGGCCGCCCTGGTGGTGTCCGACGCCGTGGTGCGCCTTCTGCCCGGTGCGTTGGGCGACGACCAGAGCGCCGTCGACGAGTCGTTCTCCGACGGCCTGCTCGAGTACGCGCAGTACACCCGGCCGGCGGAGTACCGCGGCATGGGCGTGCCGCCGGTGCTGCTGTCGGGCAACCACGCCCACATCGCGCGCTGGCGCCGGGCCGACGCGCTGGTGAGGACGTGCGCGCTGCGGCCCGACCTCATCGTGGGTGCGCGGCTCAGCGAGCGCGAGCGCGTGATCGCGCAGGGCTGCATGGCGCGGCTGGCGGCGGGCGAGGACCCGCAGGCGCTCGTGGAGCAGGTGTTCGACGAGCTTCGTTGATTGTTCGGCGCATCCGGCGCGCGTCGCGGGCAGGCGCGGGCCGGGTGGCATACAATAGGCGCGACTGTCCCGTCCGCCGGTTTGGAGGCTTCACATGCTCGATGACGAAACGCAACCGCGCCGCGAGGCGCCCGCGCAGCCCGAGGGATCTTGCGCGGACGCCCCCGCGGACCAGGGCCAGGTGATCGCCGCCGACGGCGAGGCGGCTGCCTGCGCCCAGCAGGGCGGCGAGGAGGGTCCCGCCCGCTACGGCTGGCTCAGGGGCATCGCGGAGTTCCTCATCGCCTTCGTCATCCTGATCGGCGTCATCCAGCTCGTCAAGATGTACGTCATGGAGCCGTTCGAGATTCCTTCGAAATCAATGGTTCCTACCATCGTGCCCGACGACATGCTCTACGCCGAGAAGCTCTCTCTGTACGGCGACAAGACGCCCACCGTGGGGCAGGTCTACACGTTCACCAAGCCCAACGACGACAGCGGCGAGACGCTCATCAAGCGCGTCATCGCCATCGGAGGCCAGACCATCGACCTGCGCGACGGCGACGTCTACGTGGACGGCGTGAAGCTCGACGAGCCCTACGTCCACGGCCAGAAGACCTACGCCATGAATTCTCCTGTGGGTGTGACCTATCCCTATACAATTCCTGAAGGTTATTTTTGGGTGATGGGTGACAACCGTAACAACTCTTCTGATTCCCGATATTTCGGACCAGTTCCTTACGAGAATATTACTGCTCACGCGGTGTTCCGCTACTGGCCCATCTTCCGGGTGCAGGAGACCGAGACGGTCGACCTGGGCGGCTTCGAGCTGACCGTTCACCCCATCAAGCTCAACATCGGGCCGCTCGACTACACCGCCTAGCCGCGCCCGCGTTCGGCGCGCCGCCCGCTGGGGCGGCGCCCCTTTTCGCTTTGCCTGTCGTGTAACCGTACGCTGATCGAAAGGAAGTGCGTGCATGAACCGGGATGCCCTGACGTTCCAGGAGATCATCCTCACCCTGCAGAAGTACTGGGCTGAGCAGGGCTGCGTCATCGTCCAGCCCTATGACAGCGAGGTGGGTGCCGGCACGTTCCACTGGGCCACGGCCCTGCGCGCCCTGGGCCCCAAGCCCTGGCGCACCTGCTACGTGCAGCCCTGCCGCCGCCCCGCCGACGGCCGCTACGGCGAGAACCCCAACCGCATGCAGCACTACTACCAGTTCCAGGTGCTCATGAAGCCCGCGCCCGACGACCCCCAGGAGCTGTACCTGGGCTCGCTTCAGGCCCTGGGCATCGACCCCTCCAAGCACGACGTGCGCTTCGTCGAGGACGACTGGGAGTCGCCGACGCTGGGCGCGTGGGGCCTTGGCTGGGAGGTGTGGCTCGACGGCATGGAGGTGACGCAGTTCACCTACTTCCAGCAGGTCGGCGGCGTGGAGATGGGCCCGGTGCCCGTCGAGATCACCTACGGCCTGGAGCGCCTGGCCATGTACATCCAGGGCGTCGACGCGGTGTGGGACCTGGTGTGGACGCGCTCGGCCGACGGCAGCGCCTTCACCTACGGCGACGTGTTCCTCGAGAACGAGCGCGAGTTCTCGGCCTACAACTTCGAGGTGGCCAACGTCGAGGTGCTGCGCGAGAAGTTCGAGGAGTACGAGCGCGAGTGCCACGACTGTCTGGCGGCCGGCCTGCCGCTGCCCGCCTACGACTGCGTCCTGAAGTGCAGCCACACCTTCAACCTGCTCGACTCCCGCGGCGTCATCAGCGCCACCGAGCGCGCAGCCTACATCCTGCGAGTCCGTACCGTTGCCAAGGCGTGCTGCGAGGCCTGGGAGGCCCGCGAGGCCGCCGCTGAGGGCGCCCAGTGCGCCGGGGAGGTTGCCTAAGATGTCGACCGAATCGACGCAGACGCGCGAGCTCGTCTTCGAGATCGGGACGGAGGAGATGCCGTCCCTGGAGCTGTACAAGGCCATCGAGCAGATGCGCGAGCTGGTGACCAAGGCCCTGGAGGCCACGGGCCTGTCGTTCTCGTCGGTGGAGTGCCTCTCCACCCCGCGCAGGCTCACCACGTTCGTCCACGACCTCGCCGAGAGCACCGAGCCAGTGAGCAAGTCCTGGCGCGGCCCGGCCGCCGCCATCGCCTTCGACGAGTCGGGCGCGCCCACCAAGGCGGCCGCCGGATTCGCGCGCGGCAAGGGGATCGACCCCGCCGACCTGGTGGTGCGCGAGGAGGGCGGCAAGCCCTACGTGTGGGCCGACGTCTCCACGCCCGCCATGCCTGCCGCGCAGATCGTCCCCGGCGTGCTGGCCGACGCCGCCTCCAAGCTCTCCTGGCACCGCTCACAGCGCTGGGGCTCGCACACCTGCCGCTTCGTGCGCCCGGTCCGCTGGCTCGTGTGCCTGTTCGGCGACGAGGTCATCCCCGTTGAGTTCTGCGACCTGGTGGCGGGGCGCACCACGCGCGGCCATCGCCTCATGGACCCCGTCGAGGTGCAGGTGCCCTCGGCCGGCGAGTACCTCGATACCCTGCGCGGCGTCCACGTCATGGTGAGCGCCGCCGAGCGCGCCGAGACGATCCGCGCCGGCATCGAGGCGCTGTGCGCCGAGCGCGGCCTGGTGGCCGACACCCCCAAGCGCACCTTCGACGAGGTGGTGAACCTGGTTGAGTGGCCCACGGTGGTCATGGCCGACTTCGACCGCGAGTTCCTCGACGTGCCCCACGAGATCATCTGCGAGTCGATGCTGTCCAACCAGCGCTACTTCCCGCTGTATGACGCCGACCACGCCCTGACGAACCACTTCGTCGTGGTCTCCAACGGCGACCCGGCCTGCAACGACACCATCGCCGCGGGCAACGAGCGCGTGGTGCGCGCCCGCCTGGCCGACGCGAAGTTCTTCTACGAGGAGGACCTCAAGCGCCCGCTGGAGGCCTACGTGGAGCGCCTCGCGCAGGTGGGCTTCCAGGAGAAGCTGGGCACCATGCTCGACAAGACCAGGCGCGTCGAGTCCCTGGCGGGCGGCCTGGCCGCCCAGGCGGGCTGCGACGAGGCGACGGCGGCGCTCGCCCGGCGCGCGGCGCACCTCGCCAAGGCCGACCTGGTGACCGGCGCCGTGGTTGAGTTCACGAGCCAGCAGGGCGTCATGGGCGGGTACTACGCCACCGCCGCGGGGGAGGACGCCCAGGTGGTCCTGGCCGTCGCCCAGCACTACCGCCCGCGCTTCGCGGGCGACGAGCTGCCCGAGAACCTCGTGGGCAAGCTGGTGGCCATGGCCGACAAGCTCGACACCGTGTGCGGCATCTTCGCCATCGGCGAGGCGCCCACCGGCTCCTCCGACCCCTTCGCCGTGCGTCGCGCCGCCATCGGCATCATCAACATCTGCCGCGCGGTGCCCGCGCTGAGCCTGGGCCAAGCGATCGAGGACGCGCTGGGCGGCCTGGCCGGCCAGGGCATCGCGTTCGAGCGCGCCGAGGTGGCCGAGCAGGTGCGCGCGTTTTTCGTGGGCCGTCTGGCCACCATGGCGCGCGACGAGGGCGCCGCGCCCGACACCGTGGAGGCGGTGCGCGCCGTGGGCGTGGTGGAGCCCGTCGCCTTCCTGGGCCGCACCGAGGCCCTGGAGAGCGCGCGGCGCGAGTCGCCCGAGCTCTTCGACGACCTGGCTAGCGCCTACACGCGCGCCAACAACCTGCGTAAGCCCGAGCTGGGCACGCAGGTGGACGAGGGCCTGCTCGGCCAGAGTGAGGCCGCGCTGCTCGCCGCGGTCGACCAGACCGGCGAGGAGCTGGGCCGCGTGCTCGCCAGCCCGGCCGAGGTGGACTACCCGCGCGCCATGGCGGCCCTCGCCAGGCTGCGCGCGCCCATCGACGCGTTCTTCGACGACGTGATGGTCATGGACCCCGACCCCGCCCTGCGCGACAACCGCCTGCGCATCCTCAACCGCTTCATCGAGGTGTTCCGCAACGTCGCCGACGTGGGCAAGATGGAGAAGAAGGCATAAGGGGCGCGCTGCCGCCCACCCCAGACGGGCGTCCGTGATGCGCGGCATCGTGGGCGCCCGTCCTCGTTTCGGGAGCGGCGGCGCGGCCGCAGGGCCCAAGCCAGGAAAACCAGATGAGAGAGAACAGCAGAGAGGGGTTCGCAACATGCTCCCGCCATCGCCACAGGGCGCGCCGGCCCAGCAGGCCGCCCAGCCGCTCGACTTCCACGGCGCCAAGTCGGTCTCGACGATCCACGTGATCTCCGACTCGCTGGGCGACACCGCCGCCGACGTCGCCCTGGCCGCGGCGGCCCAGTTCGACAACGGCGTGGTCCACATCGAGCGCCTGCCCAAGGCTACCTCGCTCGGGGTGATCGCCAAGTACCTCGACGCGCACGCCGCCCACGACGCGCCCGGCGGGATGCTGGTCTTCCACACCATCGCCAACAAGTCGCTGCGCCAGGCCCTGGAGGCCGAGCTCGTGCGCCGCGAGATCCCCCACATCGACATCCTGGGGCCGGCGCTGGACGCCATCGAGCAGCTCACCGGCCAGCAGCCCCGCGGGCAGGCGGGCGTCATCAGGCGCACCGACGAGCGCTACTTCAGGCGCATCGAGGCCATGGAGTTCTTCGTCTCCCACGACGACGGGCGCAACCCCGAGGACCTCACCAAGGCCGACATCGTGCTGGTGGGCGTCTCGCGCACCTCCAAGACGCCGCTGTCGATGTACCTGTCGTTCCACGGCTACCGCGTCGCCAACATCCCGCTGGCCCGGGGCACCGAGCCGCCCGCGGAGCTCTTCGACGTGGAGCCGTTCCGCATCTTCGGCCTCATGTCCACCCCCGAGGTGCTCTCCACGATTCGCAACGTGCGCCTGGGCTCGGAGCGGGCGCGCGCCGTGGCGGGCTCCTACGCCGACCCGGAGTGCATCCAGGACGAGCTCGACGAGGCCCGCGCGCTGATGCGACGCCTCGGGTGCATCGTCATCCACACCAACGGCCGCGCCGTGGAGGAGACCGCCCAGATCATCCTGGGGTACTTCGAGCGCGCCGAGGCGCTGTGGGAGGCGCGCCGGGCGCAGGGTGCCGGGCAGCAGGGGTAGGCTCGGGGCCCGCCATGGCCGGCCCAGCGGTCGTTTTTGGGGCGCGGGCGGCATGGCCGACCTCATCTACCTGCTGTTTCTGACCTATTTTGGGCAATTGACCTATTGCGGCGGCACAGGCGGGGCGCGACGCTATACCATAGTGACGAATCACTCGGCGGGCATGGCCCGCTCTCATCCAAGTGGGGCGCCCGCTGGCGCCACGTGAAGAAGGAGACGAGAGAGTGTCTGACATCAAGCGCATCTACCGGTTCGGCAAGGACGCCCAGGGCAACGACGTGACCGAGGGCTCGGCTGCTGAGAAGTACGTCCTGGGCGGCAAGGGCGCCAACCTCGCCGAGATGGCCAAGATCGGCCTGCCGGTGCCGCCTGGCTTCACCATCACCTGCCAGACCTGCATGGAGTACGCCAACGCCGGCAACGTCTGGCCCGAGGGCGTGCTCGACCTCATCGAGCAGGCGCGCGAGGACCTTGAGCAGCGCGCGGGCAAGCGCCTGGGCGACCCCGAGGACCCGCTGCTCGTGTCGGTGCGCTCCGGCGCCCCGATGTCGATGCCCGGCATGATGGACACCGTGCTGAACCTGGGCATGAACGACCAGTCGGTCCAGGGCGTCATCAAGCAGACCGAAAACCCGCGCTTCGCGTGGGACTCCTACCGCCGCTTCATCCAGATGTTCTCCGACGTGGTCATGGGCGTTGAGGCCGACCTGTTCGAGAACGCCATCACGGCGCGCAAGCTCATGGCCGGCGTCAAGAACGACACCGAGCTCACCGCCGAGGACCTGCAGGAGCTCGTGGGCGACTTCAAGCAGATCTTCGCCGACAACGTCTCCGTCGAGGAGCACCCCGAGGTGGCCGGCGCCGACGGCAAGCCCGTCTTCCCCCAGGACCCCAGCGTGCAGCTGCTCCTGGCCATCCAGGCCGTCTTCGGCAGCTGGAACAACAACCGCGCCATCGTCTACCGCAAGCAGAACAAGATCGCCGACGACCTGGGCACCGCCGTCAACGTCATGAGCATGGTGTTCGGCAACAAGGGCAACACCTCGGCCACCGGCGTGGCCTTCACGCGCAACCCCGCCGACGGCACCAAGGAGTTCTACGGTGACTACCTGGTCAACGCCCAGGGCGAGGACGTGGTGGCCGGCATCCGCAACACCGAGCCCATCGAGACGCTCAAGCACACCCCGGGCCTGGAGGAGGCCGGCGAGGAGCTCGAGCGCGTCTTCGGCATCCTGGAGAACCACTACCGCGACATGATGGACATCGAGTTCACCATCGAGCAGGGCAAGCTCTACATGCTGCAGACCCGCGTGGGCAAGCGCACCGCGGCCGCCGCGCTCAAGGTGGCCATCGACATGGTGGGCGAGGGCCTCATCACCAAGGAGGAGGCGCTGCTGCGCGTCGACCCCTCGCAGCTCGACCAGCTGCTGCACCCGCAGTTCGACAAGAGCGCCGAGTACGAGGTGCTCGCCCGCGGCCTCAACGCCTCCCCGGGCGCCGCGGTGGGCGAGGTCGTCTTCTCCTCGGCCGACGCCGTGAAGGCCGCCGAGGAGGGCCGCGACTGCATCCTGGTGCGCTGGGAGACCAACCCCGACGACCTGTCGGGCATGATCGCCGCCAAGGGCATCCTCACCAGCCACGGCGGCAAGACCAGCCACGCCGCCGTCATCGCGCGCGGCATGGGCGCGCCCTGCGTCTGCGGCGCCGACGCCCTGCGCATCGACGCGGCCAAGAAGGAGGTCGTCGTGGCCGGCACCGACGTGGTGCTGCACGAGGGCGACGTCATCTCCATCGACGGCACCACGGGCGTCGTGGTCAACGGCGCCGTGAAGCTGGTGAGCCCCAAGCTCTCCGGCGACCTGGAGACCATCCTGTCCTGGGCCGACGAGGTGCGCAAGCTGGGCGTGCGCGCCAACGCCGACAACCCCGCCGACGCCGAGCTCTCCCGCAGCTTCGGCGCCGAGGGCATCGGCCTGGACCGCACCGAGCACATGTTCCTGGGCGAGCGCAAGCAGATCATCCAGAGCTACATCCTCACCGACGACCCCGCCGTGCGCCAGAAGGCCTGCGAGGACCTCTCCGAGGCCCAGACCAGCGACTTCTACGGCATGTTCAAGGCCATGGACGGGCTGCCAGTGACCGTGCGCCTGCTCGACCCGCCGCTGCACGAGTTCCTCGACGACCCGCGCAAGCTCGAGGTGGAGATCACCCGCATGGAGTGCGAGGGTGCCGACGCCCAGGTCATCGCCGAGAAGCGCGCCCTGCTCGCGCAGATCGACTCGATGACCGAGGCCAACCCCATGCTCGGCCTGCGCGGCTGCCGCCTGGGCTTCCTCTACCCGGAGCTGCCCATCCTGCAGGTCCAGGCCATCGCCAACGCCACCGCGCAGCTCAAGCAGGAGGGCCTGGACCCCAGGCCGCACATCATGGTGCCGCTCGTGTCGGTTGCCACCGAGCTCAAGGCCATGCGCGAGACCATCAAGGCCACGATCGCCCAGGTGCAGGAGCAGACCGGCGTCGACCTGTCGTTCATCCCCGTGGGCACTATGATCGAGCTGCCGCGTGCCGCGGTGACCTCCGACGAGGTGGCCAAGTACGCCGACTTCTACAGCTTCGGCACCAACGACCTCACGCAGACCACCTTTGGCTTCTCGCGCGATGACGTTGAGGGCAAGTTCATGCCCATCTACCTCAAGAGCAAGATCCTCACGCGCAACCCGTTCGAGACGGTGGACGACGGCGTGGCCAAGCTCGTGAAGATGGGCTGCGAGCTGGGCCGCTCCACCAACCCCGACCTAGAGCTGGGCGTGTGCGGCGAGCACGGCGGCGACCCGGAGTCCATCCAGAAGTTCTACGACATCGGGCTGGACTACGTGAGCTGCTCGCCCTACCGCGTGCCCGTGGCGCGTCTGGCGGCCGCCCAGGCCACCCTGCGTAGCGAGGTGCGCAAGTAGGCGCGAGACACGCCTGCGGCACGAACCTTGCAGAGTGCATGAATCCGGACAAAAAAGCGGCCTGAAAGCCGAAAAATGTTCGAAAACATGCACTCTTGCAGCGGCTTGGATAGATGACATATGGGGGAGGGCTTCCCTGCCAAGGGCCACGCGGCTCACGGCGGGGGAGCCCTCCCTTTTTGGTTCGCCCGCGCTGTCCGGATGCATTGCGCTTGCTGCCTTATCGGCGTAGAATGCCAACTTGTACAGCTGTAAAGCTTAAGGATGGCATGCAGACGAGGGGAAGGTGGTTCGCGCATGAGGAAGAGGCGCATGGCAAGACGCATCGCAACGCGCGTGGTGGCCGCCATGTCGGCCATGGCGCTCGCGGGCGCGCCGCTCTACGCGGTGGCCGACGAGGCCGCCGCGGGGGCGACGCCCGAGGCCGAGGCCGCGGCGTTCGCCGAGGGCGAGGGGTCGGGCGAGCCCGTCGGGGAGGGGCTGCCTGCCGAGGAGGCCCCCGAGGTGGCAGGCGAGGCCGAGACTCCTGCTGACGGGGCGGGTAACGTAGGCGTGCCTGTGACCGGCGATGCCGACGCGGCAGGGGAGTCTGGCATATCGGCGGGTTCGCAGGAGGCTGTCGACTCCTCCGAGGTGCCTGCTTCTGGCGGTGAGGCCGAGGGCGAGGGGAGCGTTGACGCCGCCCCCGTCGACGGGGCCGAGGCTGAGCCTGCCGGCAACGCCGCAACAGACTCTGTGCTTGCTGGCAGCGCCGCGAACGGGTTGCCCTCTGAGGCCGCGCCGTCTGAGGAGGCGACGCCCTTGGCCGAGGATGACACCGAGGCGCCGACCATGGATGGCGTTATGTCCGTCTCCACCAAGCGCGCCACCGCCGGTGACACGGTGACGTTCACCCTGCGCGCCTCCGACGAGGGGACCGGCCTGTTCTGGGCCAATCTCGAGTTCGTCAACCAGGACACCGGCGAGGAATCGGGCGCCGAGGCCGACGTGATAGCCGAGGACGGCACGCTGACCTTCAGGTTCGAGGTGAGGGACATGCACGGCCCGGGCCGCTGGGCGGTTAGGTGCGTCACCCTCCAGGACGCGCGCGGTAACTTCGCGAACTACTACGACCCGCGCTTCGCCAGCGACTGGGAGCTGGAGAGCCACCCCACGGCCGACCTGTCGGCGCTGGACTTCGAGGTGTACGGCACGACGGGGGACACCGAGGCGCCGGTGCTCATCGGCGCGGTCGGCGTCACGGTCAGGCAGGTCATGCCCGGCGAGAGCGTCACCATGATGCTGCGCACCGAGGGCCACGACGTCTCCCGTGCCTGGATAACCTACCGCACGCCGCAGACGGGATCGGAGCACGACGTGGAGCTCGACCGCAGGACGGCCGACGGCATCATGAGCGGCACGATGGA
>CAWVLT010000013.1:0-20924 GCA_963930185.1 Coriobacteriia bacterium
CTCCGTCCGTCGGCAAGATGATACCGCTCGGGGATGTCGCAGTCACTCGGCTGCAGAAGTGCTACCCACTAGAAATTTCGAAGAGCCGTTAAAGGCAGGTATGATGACAGAGACGTCAGGCATGGGCGTCCATCCTCCGTGGGAAGTCGAACGTGCGATCCGGGCGCGTCGGCCCGGTGCTATCGGGTTGTCCTAATGGTGACGAGCGGGGCCCGGGGCGGGCGTGTGGGCCGGCCTTTCCGGGCGGCTCAGGTTCTGGGCAGGGGGGGTACCTCTCACTGCGCCCGTACGAAGGGCGACGGGCCCGCGGTGGGCAACCGGTCTTCTGCTGGTGAGGTGAGTTGCGATGAGAGATGTGCTGGCCAACCGAAACACGACGAGCTCCCGCATAGCCGCCGGGGCGGGCCAAGGCGTGGGCTCGCCCCGGATGTCGATCCGTACAGATGCTCCCCACGGCGGTCTGGCTTTCAGGTGCTTCCAGGCCGGCATACGTGAGGAATCGTCATCAATTGCTGAATAATGTGCAGCCAAGAGACGACTTGTTGAGAATATGATACCGGTCGAGCAGAATTGCTTGAAGTATTCAACGTGCCGCTCAACCGTCTGACACGGTTTGCCCACCCGTCTGACACAGTTTGTGCATATGCTTTAAGAAGACGCTGCCCGAGGCGCCGTCAGAAGGTTCGCCCCGTGTCACGCCGGCATCCGCGACGTTCATCCGCGACTTTTTTAGGCCGCGAACGCTTGGAGGGGGCAGTTTGTGGGGATACGTAGTCCATGCGCGTCTTGACGTGTGCCTTGCGTGAGAAGATATCAGCCACTACCGAACGGAGGAACAACTGTTGTTTGCGGAGCTTGCCGCCGCGTTCTCGACCCCGGAGTCGTATGTCCAGCTCCTGATCCTGGCGTTTATGGAGATCATCCTGGGCATCGACAACATCGTCTTCATCTCGATCACCTCTGACCGCCTTCCCGTCAAGCAGCAGCACATCGGCCGGCGCCTCGGCCTTGCCGCGGCGATGGTCACCCGCATCTGCCTGCTGTTCACGCTGAGCTGGATCATGCACCTCAACAACGTGCTGTTCAACCTGGGACCGATCGAGGTGACGGGCAAGGGCATCATCCTGTTCGTGGGTGGTATCTACCTCATCTACAAGGGCATCTCCGAGACGCGCGAGATGCTGCTGCTCACCGAGGAGCGCGAGGCTCACGGCCATCCCGACCACAAGCCCAAGCCCCCGCTGGGCCTGGGCCGCGCCGTGGCCACCATCGCGGCGATGGACATCGTGTTCTCGCTTGACTCGGTCATCACGGCCGTGGGCATGGTCGACCACGTCATCATTGCCGCCATCGCCATCGTCATCGCCATCATCTTCATGATGGCCTGCGCCGACGTGGTGTCCGACTTCATCAACAAGAACCCCGAGATCAAGCTGCTCGCCCTGTTCTTCATCATGGCGATCGGTACCCTGCTCATCGTCGAGTTCTTCGGCATCGAGGAGATCGGCGGCATGGAGATCAAGTGGTTCGTGTACTTCGCCATGTTCTTCTCGCTGATCGTCACCGTGCTGCAGATGCGCTACAACCGCAACCTGCAGAAGATGCACGCCGAGATCGCCGAGCACAAGGAGGCCCTGGCCTCCGGCGACGCCGAGGCGCACGCCAAGGAGCAGGAGCGCCTGGCCGCCGTGGCGGAGTCCGAGCGCCTGCGCAACCAGGAGTAGACGCGCGCAGACGCAAGACGCGCTGCAGGGCAGGGCGGCCGCAGGCCTTCACGACGAGGCCTGCGGCCGCCTTCTTTTTTGCGTTCGCCTGGCGTGCTCCGACGCCGCCCTGACGCTGGGCCTGATATCGGCCTGACGCCGGCCGCCGCCCTTGCCCGCGGCGGGCCTGGCGCCTGGGCCCCTAGCGCTTGAGCTTGGACTGGCCTCCGAAGGGGGAGATGTCGTCGACGAACGTCGTGAGACCGCCGGGTATGACGCGCACGGTGACGGGCGTCGTGGCGTCGTCGATGGGCTCGCCGTCAAACTGCATGGGCAGGGCGGGGTCGCACTCGATGACGGCCTCGCGCACGCGGTGCACCTCCACGGAGGCCTCGTCGAGCCCCTGGCCGAGCATCGCGCCCAGCATGACGGGGACCAGCTGGGTGGGGCGGGCCGCCTTCACGATGACCAGGTCGATGAGGCCGTCGCGCGGGCTCGAGCCGGGAATGAGCTCGATGCCGGGGTTGATGACGCCCCACACGCCGGCGAGCACGCAGATGCCGTCCGCCTCCAGGGGGGTGCCGTCGAGGGTGAGGCGCATGTGCGAGCAGGGCGAGCGCGTGCTGCCGAAGGCCGCCAGGTAGTAGCTCAGCTGGCCGAACATCGGCTTGAGCCCCTGCGAGCCGCGCATGATGTCGGCGTCGAACCCCGCGCCCGCCATCGTGAGGAACCCCTGCGCGTGCTCGTTTCCGTCCTTGTCCCGATACGAGATCTCGCCCATGTCGAAGCGCGCGGTGCGCCCCTCGTGCAGGGTCGAGGCCAGCGCCGCCGGCTCGCTGGCGTTGCCGATGTTGTTGGCGAGCAGGTTGGCCGTGCCCGAGGGGAACACGAGCAGCGGCAGGTGCAGGTCTCGGATGGCGTATGCCACGCGAGCCACCGTGCCGTCCCCGCCCGAGGCGACGACGGCGTCGAAGTCCGCGGCGTCGCGCACGAGCTGCACGACGTCGTCGGCCGAGGACGTCGCGCGCATGACGAGCTCGTCGTCGGGGCGCAGCGCCGAGCGGGCGAACGAGAATATGTCCTCGACCTGGGGCCCCGAGGCGGGGTTGTGAATGATGAGCGTCCTCATGCTCCGTCCGATCTCCTCGCGCGTTGCGTTTTTCGTCATATGTGGCGCTTCGGGCGCCGTCGTGCGGCGCCGCATGCCTGCGTGCCGTATGATTATGCCATCTATTCTAACCACTTGTCGTCGTATCCGGGAGTCACGCCGTGCTCATTACAACCGATGCTCAGCTCGAGAAGTTCGCCGAGAGAGCCCGCACCTCGGAGGTCCTGGCGATCGACACCGAGTTCATGCGCGAGAAGACCTACTACCCGCGCCTGTGCCTGCTGCAGCTGGGCACCGATGACGAGCAGGTTGCCGTGGACCCCTTCAAGGTGGCGTTGATCGAACCCCTGCGCGACCTGTTCAGCGACCCCTCCATCACCAAGGTGCTGCACGCGTGTTCGCAGGACATGGAGATCCTACTGCAGTACTGCGGCGTGCTGCCCCACCCGCTGTTCGACACGCAGATCGCCGCTGGATTCCTCGGTGACAACTACCAGATAGGCTACGGTGCGCTCGTGGAGCAGTACACGGGCGTGACGCTCTCCAAGGCGCAGTCGCTCACCGACTGGTCGCGCCGGCCCCTGGACAGCGCCCAGCTGCGCTACGCCTACGACGACGTGCGCTACCTGCCGCAGATCTGGCGTGCCATGCGCGCGCGCCTGGAGGAGCTCGGGCGTATGGGATGGGTCGAGCCCGAGTTCGCCCACGCGAGCGACCCCACCACCTACCGGCGCAATCCCCGCGAGGCGTATCGCAGGGTCAAGCACACCGGCTCGCTCACGCGCAGGCAGCTCGCCATCGCCCGGGAGGTCGCCGCATGGCGCGACGAGCGGGCCTGCGAGCTGGACCGGCCGCGCCGCTGGCTTCTGCCCGACGAGCTGCTCGTCGAGGTGTGCAGGCGCATGCCCGCCTCGACGGGCGACCTCATGCGCATCAGGGGCATGGACGCGGTGTCGGTGATGGACCAGGCCAAGATCGTGAGCGCCGTGAAGCGCGGTCTTGCCTGCCCGCAGGAGGAGTGCCCCGAGCCCGACCGGCGCATCCGCCCCAGCCTCGACCAGGAGTGCGTGTGCGACCTCATGTACGCCATGACGCGCATGGTGGCGGAGCGCGAGCACGTGGCGCCCGCCCTGCTCGCCTCGCGCGACGACCTCATGCACCTGCTGGTGGACGGCGAGCGCGACTGCGCCGTGTGCACGGGATGGCGCGGCGAGCTGCTGGGCTCCAAGCTGTGCGACCTGCTGGCGGGCAAGCTGGGCCTCACGGTCAAGGACGGCCGTGTGGAGCTGCTCTAGACGTCGCCGCGCCGCGCGATCCCGCGCGTCGCGGCGGGTATAAGCACCCAAAGCCGACGACCCTTCGCCCGCAGGCGCCCGACGCGCCCGCGCGGCTGGGGTCATCACCTGGAGGAGCGCATGTTTGGTTCGTATGGCATGAACATCTCGTACCTTGCCCTCATCGTCATCTCGCTCGCGCTGGGCCTGGGCACCCAGGCCTACATCAAGTACGCGTTTCGGCGCTGGTCGAAGGTCGACCTGGGGACGGGGGAGTCGGGCGCCCGGGTGGCGCGGCGCATGCTCGACGAGGCGGGTCTGGCGGGCGTGCCCATCCAGCCCAACGGCGGCGGTGACCTCTCCGACTACTACGACCCGCGCAGCAACGCCCTGTACCTCTCGCAGAGCAGCGAGCACGGCTACTCGGTGGCCAGCGCCGCGGTGGCGTGCCACGAGGCGGGCCACGCCGTGCAGCACGCCCGCCAGTACCTGCCGGCGCGCATACGCACGGCCATCGTGCCGCTGGTGAACATCGGCTCCGAGGCGTGGATGATCGTCCTTCTGCTCGGCATCTTCATGAACGTGACGGGCCTCATCAACCTGGGCATCATCCTGTTCGCCTTCGTGGTGGTGTTCCAGCTCGTGACGCTGCCCGTGGAGTTCGACGCCTCGCGCCGCGCGCTGGCCTTCATCTCCGCCGACCCGCGCGTGGGCGAGCAGCAGGCCCGCGGCGCGCGCCAGATGCTGACGGCGGCCGCCCTCACCTACGTCGCCGCTGCCCTCACCTCGATCCTGCAGCTGCTCTACCTGCTGCAGCAGCGCCGCGACGAGTAGGGACGGCCTCACATGGCATGGAACCTCACGGGCACGGCCCGAGACGTGAGGGCGGCGCGGGCCTGCGCGCCCTCTGACTCCCCAGACGGCGAGGGGGCGCCGCGCGCGCTTTCGGTGAGCGAGGCGATGGGCTTCGCCAAGGGCGCGCTGGAGTCCAGGACCCTCGTCGTGGAGGGTGAGGTCTCCGAGTTCAACGACAAGCCCGGCTACAAGGCGGCCTACTTCACCATCGCCGACGCGTCGAGCCCCATGTCGTGCATGATGTGGCGCAACCGCTACCTGGCCAGCGGCGTGGAGCTCAGGGTCGGCGAGAAGGTGCGCGTCACGGGGCGCTTCACGGTGTACGTCCCCAAGGGCCGCATGCAGTTCGAGGTGTTCTCCCTGGCGCCGGCGGGGGAGGGCGACCTTCGCCAGCGGGTCGATCGCCTCGCGCGCAAGCTCGAGGCCCAGGGCCTCATGGATCCCGCGCGCAAGCGGCCGATCCCGCGGTTCTGCCAGCGCGTGGCCGTGGTGACCTCCCCGCGCGGCAAGGCCGTCCACGACGTGATGCGCACGCTGCGGCGGCGCAACCCGCTCGTCGAGCTCCTCGTCTGCGGCGTCGCCGTGGAGGGGGCCGACGCCCCGGCGCACATCATCGAGGGCCTGCGCGTCGCGGCGCAGGCTCGGCCCGACGCCATCCTGCTCGTTCGCGGCGGCGGCTCCTACGAGGACCTCATGCCCTTCAACGACGAGCAGCTGGCGCGCGCCGTGGCCGCCTGCCCCGTGCCGGTCGTCACGGGCATCGGCCACGAGCCGGACACCACGATCTGCGACATGGTCGGCGACCTGCGCTGCTCCACGCCCACGGCGGCAGCCGAGTCGGTTGCCCCCTCGTGCGAGGAGCTCTCCTCGCAGCTGCGCGTCCTGGGCACGCGCCTCGGCTCTGCCCTGCACAAGGACCTGGGCCGGCGCGCGCAGGCGCTCGACGCGCTCGCGTCGCGCCCGGTGCTCGCCCAGCCCGCGCGCACGCTCGTCCAGCCCCTTGCTGAGTCGCTGGACCTCGCGCACGACAGGCTCGTCCGCGCGATCCCCGACGCCCTCGAGGCGCGTCGCGCGGGCTGCCTGACGGCCGCCCAGCGCCTGTCCCGCGCGGGCGCGACGCTGACCGCCGCCCACAGCGCTCGGCTGGAGTTCGCTGCCCGCCAGCTGGCCGGCTCCTCGCGCGCGATGCTCGACGCGCCCCGGCGCACGCTCGCGGTGCAGGCAGGCAGGCTCGACGCCCTCTCGCCGCTGGCGGTCATCGCGCGCGGCTACGCCATGGCAAGCGACGCCGACGGCCACGTGGTGAGCTCCGTCTCCCAGGCGCGCGTGGGGCAGGCTCTCGACGTGCGCGTGTCCGACGGCGTGCTCGCCTGCGAGGTGCGCGGCGTCACCCCAGAGCCCTACGCGCCCGACGGCCGCGCCGACCGCGTGGCCGCGCGCCGCGACGCGTGCGAAACCACCGAACCCGCGCCCTCACCGCAGGGCGCGTCTACTGAGAAGGAGACATCGTGACCGAGAAGGCCGACCTTCGTCCCATCGACGACATGACCTACCAGCAGGCGAGCGCTGAGCTCGAGGGGATCATCAGGTCGCTCGAGTCCAACCAGCTCGAGCTCGAGGAGAGCCTCGCCCAGTACCAGCGCGGCGTGGAGCTGCTCGCCGCGCTGCGCCAGCGCCTGGCGACCGCCGAGCAGCGCGTGAGCGCGCTCATGGGCCAGATCGAGGAGGACCCCGACGACCAGGCGCGCGACACGACCCTGAGCTAGGCCTGCCAGCCCCGCCCGGGGCGCCGAGGCGGCGCCCGCACCCAAACGAGAGGAGACCCCATGTCCGACTGCATCTTCTGCAAGATCGCCAACCACGAGATTCCCAGCGACATCGTCTACGAGAACGACGAGTTCGTCGCCTTCAAGGACCTGAACCCCCAGGCGCCCGTGCACGTGCTCGTCGTCCCCAAGCAGCACTTCGCCAGCGTCGCCGACTCCGTGCCCGCCCCCGTCATGGGCGGCCTGCTCCAGGCGGCGGTCGAGGTCGCCCGGATCACCGGCGTGGACAAGGACGGCTTCAGGCTCATCATGAACACCGGCGCAAACGCCGGGCAGACGGTGCCCCACCTCCACTGCCACGTGCTGGGCGGCATCGAGATGAGCGAGGGGCTGCTCGCCGGGTAGCGGCATCCCCCGACGGGGCGCCCGCGCCGCGGGCGGACCCCCAAACGTTGCGTGGCGCTTGCGTGATGGCGGCGCCGGCGTGGCCTTCCGGCCGAGTCGGCGCCGCCATCTACCTACCGGGCACGTGCCCGGGGCGCCCATTGTGCCCTTCTCGCCTACAATCGACCGTACATGTGCTACGCACGCGAGCGCGCATTTCTAGAGTCGATTATGACCAAAGGACGCATGTATGAATGTTCTGGTGGTGAACGCAGGTAGTTCGTCGCTGAAGTACCAGCTCTTGAACGTCGAGTCCCGCGACATCATTGCCAAGGGCGCCTGCGAGCGCATCGGCCTGGGCGACTCCATCTTCTCCAACGAGATGCACGGCCGCTCGACCAAGATCACCCTTCCCATCCCCAACCACCGCACCGCGATCTCCCTGGTCCTCGGTACGCTGCTCTCCGACGAGGAGGACGAGGGGACGATCGGCATCGTGGACGCCATCGGGCACAGGATCGTGCACGGCGGGTCGTACTTCACCGACTCGTGCGTCGTCGACGACGAGGTGGTGCGCCGCATCGAGGAGATAGCCCCGCTGGCGCCGCTGCACAACTACGCGGCCGCCTCGGTCATCGAGTCATGCCGCGAGGTGCTCCCCAGCGTGCCCAACGTCGTGTCGTTCGACACGTCGTTCCACGCGACCATCCCCGAGGTGGCGTACCGCTACGCGCTTCCCGACGAGCTCTGCGAGCGCTTCAGCCTGCGCAAGTACGGCTTCCACGGCATCTCGCACCGCTACGTCGCCATGACGGTGGACGGCCTCACCGGCGGTCAGGCGCACAAGGTCATCAGCTGCCACCTGGGCAACGGCAGCTCGCTGTGTGCCATCCGCGACGGGGTGGCGATCGACACCACCATGGGCTTCACCCCGCTCGACGGCCTGGTCATGGGCACGCGCTGCGGCTCCATCGATCCGGCGGCGGTGACCTACGTCCTGGAGAACTCCGAGCTCACCGCCCGCGAGCTGGACACCATCATGAACAAGAAGTCCGGCCTTCTGGCCGTGAGCGGCCTCACCAACGACATCCGCGACCTTCTTGAGGCGGCCGAGGGGGGCAACGAACGCGCCAAGCTTGCGCTGGACATGTTCGTCTACTCCACGTGCCGCAACGTGGGCGCCATGTGGGCGGCCCTGGGCGGGGCAGACACCCTGGTGTTCACCGCCGGCGCCGGTCAGAACTCCGCCGACATCCGCCGCATGGTCACCGAGCGCCTGGGCTGCATGGGGTTCGTGCTCGACGACGAGAAGAATGTCCAGCGCCACGACGAGCCCTGGTCGATCGAGGCCCCCGACTCGCGCGGGCGCATCTTCGTGATCCCCGCGGGCGAGGAGTTCATGATCGCCCTGGACGTGAAGCGGCTGCTCTCGTAGGGGCACGCCCTGCGCGCCCTGTGCGCGGTGCCGTCCGCTGCGCCCATTTCGGCGCGACTTGCTCGACAAGCCGACAAAAATGGCTCGGTGCAACAATCTAGACAGAATGCGGCTCCTCGAAAGCGAATTCTGTCCAGATAGTTGCACCGAGCGTATTTATACGTGTTTACGCGTGTTCAGCGCGTTTGCGTATGCCTAGTCTGCGGCACCTCTGTTCTGCTGGCTTAAGCCGGCTGGCCTGCGTGTCAGATTCGCTGCTCCTTCATGTGGCGCGCCTGCAGCGCTGTGAGCGCGGTCATGGCCACGATGTCGCTTGCCGAGCACCCGCGCGACAGGTCGTTGACGGGGGCGGCCAGGCCTTGCAGCACCGGGCCGATGGCCTCGCCCATGCCGAGGCGCTGGGCGATCTTGTAGCCGATGTTGCCGGCGTCGAGGTTGGGGAACACTAGCACGTTGGCCTGCCCGGCGACCGGGGAGTCGGGCGCCTTGCTCTTGGCGACCTGCGGCACGACCGCGGCGTCGAACTGCAGCTCGCCGTCGAGCTTGAGCTCGGGCGCCATCTCGTGGGCGATGCGCACGGCCTCGCGCACCAGCGCGCTGTGCTCGTCGTTGGCGCTGCCCATCGTGGAGTAGGAGAGCATGGCCACGCGCGGCTCGGTGCCCATGAGCGAGCGCCAGCTGTCTGCCGTCTGGATGGCGATGGTGGCGAGCCCCTCGGCGTCGGGGTAGGTGTTCAGGCCGCAGTCGGCGAAGAAGAACGTGCCCCCCTCGCCATAGGGGCAGCCGGGGATCGCTATCTCGAAGAACGAGGAGACCATCGAGGTCCCCGGAGCGCACTTGATGATCTGCAGCGCCGGCCGCAGGACGTCGCCGGTGGGGTGGCACGCGCCCGAGGCCATGCCGTCGGCGTCCCCCATCTTGACCATCATCACGCCGAAGTACAGCTCGTCGTCGAGCAGCTCGTAGGCACCCTCGAGTGTGAGGCCCTTCTTCTCGCGCAGGCGGGCGAGCTCCTGGGCGTAGCGGTCGCGGTCGGGGGAGGTGCGGTGGTCCACGACGGTCGCGCCGGCAACGTCGATGCTCGCGGGGTCGCCCAGCACCACGACGTCGGCGATGCCCTGCTCCACGACGAAGCGCGCCGCCTCGACGGTGCGGGGGTCATGGCCTTCGGGCAGCACGATGCGCTGGCGGTTCGCCTTGGCGGCGGCGATGACGCTGTCTATGAACTTGCTCATCAACGCTTCCTTTCGTCGGGCGGGCGCCCGCGCAGGCCCCGCCCCGATCTCTCCGACTTCTGTACAAACGCCAAGCTTTGCCGTATGAGCCTGCAAACGGCAGGCGTCATTGGTAGTATTCTGACGTATATAGCACGACCCGGTCGTCGCGAGTCGACTGGGCAACGCAGATGGCCCAAAGAAACGCGGGAGCGGCCGCTGCGTCTACCTGTAGGCTACTAAAGGAGCATCGCATGTCCATAACCCATGGGCTTCCCTCTGACTTCAACGCGCATCGCTACGACATGATCGTCGTCGGCGCCGGGTACGCCGGTTCGGTCGTGGCCCGCAGCCTCGCCGAGCGCAGCGGCATGCGCGTGGCCGTTCTCGAGCGTCGCCCCCACATCGCGGGCAACGCCTACGACTGCCTCGACGAGGCGGGCGTGCTCATCCACCTGTACGGCCCCCACATCTTCCACACCTACGACGAGCGCGTCTTCGACTTCCTGTCGCGCTTCACGGACTTCGTGGACTACCAGCACCGCGTGCTCGCCAACGTCCACGGCACGCTCATGCCGGTGCCGTTCAACCACACCTCGCTCAAGCTCGCCTTCGGCGAGGAGCGCGGCGAGGAGCTCTACCGCAAGCTCGTCGCCACCTTCGGCGAGAACAAGAAGGTGCCGATCCTGGAGCTCAGGGCCAAGGACGACCCCCAGCTCGACGAGATCGCCGACTACGTGTACGAGAACATCTTCCTGCACTACACCCTCAAGCAGTGGGGCCAGACCCCCGACCAGGTGGACCCGGCCGTGACGGGCCGCGTGCCGGTGATGGTGGGCGACGACGACCGCTACTTCCAGTCGCCCTTCCAGGGCATGCCCGACCAGGGCTACACCAAGATGTTCGAGGCGATGCTCAACCACGACCTTATCGACGTGTTCCTCGACGTCGACGCGCGCACCGTCCTGTCGGTGGAGGCGGGGCAGCTGCTCGTGTGCGGCGCCACCTACGGCGGCGAGATCGTCTACACCGGCCCGCTTGACGAGCTGTTCGACCTCGACCTCGGCGCGCTTCCGTACCGCACCCTCGACCTGCGCTTCGAGACGCTGCCGTGCGACCAGTTCCAGCCGGCGGCCACGGTGAACTACACCACCACCGAGGACTTCACCCGCATCACCGAGTTCAAGCTCATGACGGGCCAGAAGGTCGACGGCGCCACCACCATCCTGCGCGAGTACTCGCGCGCCTACATTCCCGGCAGCGGCCAGACGCCCTACTACGCGATCCTCAACGACGAGAACCGCGCCCTGTACCAGCGCTATCTCGACCGCGTGAGCGGCATCGCCAACTTCCATACGGCCGGCCGCCTCGCCGAGTACCGCTACTACGACATGGACGCCGTGGTCGCGAGCGCGCTCAACCTGGCGGACGCCATCGCCGCCACGCGCTAGGCCGTCGGGCTGGGCAGTTGAGCTGGGCCGTCGAGGGGAGGCGGTCCAGGTCGCCATGATGTCGGAGGTTCGTATGAGCGAGCGGGATACCGGGGCGTCGTCGCAGCCCCTCGTGACTTTTGCCATACCGTGCTACAACTCGGCCGCCTACATGGACCGGTGCATCGAGTCCATCCTGCAGGCGTGCTCGGGCGTGGCGCCCTTCGAGATCGTCATCGTGGACGACGGCTCGACCAAGGACGAGACGCCTGCCAAGGCGGACGAGTGGGCGCGTCTGCACCCCGATGTCATCCGCGCGGTCCATCAGGAGAACGGGGGCCACGGTGCCGCCGTCCTTACGGGCCTCGACCACGCGAGTGGCATGTACTACAAGGTCGTAGACTCCGACGACTGGGTCGACGCACAGGCGGCCCGTGCCCTGCTCGCCGACATGGCGCGCCTGGTCGAGCAGGGCACGGTCGTCGACCTGTTTATCACCAACTACGTCTACGAGCACGTGGCCGACGGCACGTCCAACGCCATCGGCTACCATTCGGCCATGCCGTGCGACCGGGTGTTCACCTGGGACGAGATGGGCCGCTTCCGCATCGACCAGAACCTGCTCATGCACTCGCTCATGTACCGCACGCAGATCCTGCGAGACGGGGGCGTGCCGCTGCCGCGCCACACGTTCTACGTGGACAACATCTACGCCTACGTGCCGCTGCCGCGCTGCAAGACGCTCTACTACAAGGACGTCGACCTGTACCGCTACTACATCGGCCGGCAGGACCAGAGCGTCAACGAGTCGGTCATGGTCGGCCGCTACGAGCAGCAGCTGCGCATCACGCGCATCATGATCGACGCGTACCACCTCTACGACGACGTGCAGAGCGTGCCTCTGCGCAACTACATGCTCGGCTACTTCTCCATGATGATGACGATCTCGAGCCTGTTCTCGCGCCTGTCGAAGGACCCCGACTCAAACGACAACCTCGCCAAGCTCTGGGAGCACCTCAAGTCCTACGACCAGCGCATGTACGCAAAGGCGCGGCACAGCGCGCTGGGCGTGCTCACTAACCTGCCCGGCGAGGCGGGTGCCAAGGTCATGGCGTTTCTCTACCACATCGCCCGGCGCGTGGTGAAGTTCAACTAGGCCGTGGCTGCCGCCGTGGTCGCATCTGCGACCTCAGCCGATGCCGCGCCCGGGGTCTCGAGCGCCCCCATGGCGCGCAGCTCTCGCACGAGCCTGGCTATGGGCAGGCCCACCACCGTGTAGAAGTCCCCCTCGATGCGGCGCACGAACAGCCGTCCCGCGCCCTGTATCCCGTAGGCGCCGGCCTTGTCCATGGGCTCGCCGCTGGCCACGTACGCGTCGATCTCCTCGTCGGCAAGGTCATAGAAGCTCACCGCGGTGCGCTCGCAGAACGTGCGCTCGTCGGTGTCACGCAGCAGGCACACCGCGCTCAGCACCTCGTGCTCGCGCCCTGACAGCCGTGTGAGCATCCGCCGCGCCTCGCCTGCGTCCCTGGGCTTGCCGAGGACCTCCCCGTCGAGCACGACCACGGTGTCGGAGGCGACGATCACCTCGTGCGGGCGCGCCTGCGCCGCCACGGAGCGTGCCTTCCCCTGGGCGAGGCGCTGCGTCAGCTCCGCGGGGGGAAGCCCCGCCTGCTTGAGGGCGCCCTCGTCAAAGGACAGGGCCACGACGCGAAAGCCGAGGCCGGCCTCGTGGAGCAGCTGCTGCCTGCGGGGGGATGTCGATGCGAGTATCATGAGCCGTGGACCTTGCCTTTCGTTTCGCCGCCGTCTGATGCGTCTGCCGCGGGAGGCGTGCCCGAGAAGACGAGCACGTCACCGGGAAGGAGCTCGGTCGAGCCGTTGGGGACGAGCGTGTCCTGATCGCGTCTCACCAGGACGACGAGGCTGTCGGCCGGAAGGCCCAGCTCGCTGATGCGCCGCCGCGCCCAGGGGTGGCCCTCGCCCAGCGCGACCTCGACGAGCCTGTCGCTGTCCTGCGGGCGGCGCACGTAGGAGGGCATGCTCATGATGAGCACGTCGTCGGCCTCGAGCAGCGTCGACCCCATGGGCACGAGCTCCTCGTCCCCGCGGCGCACGAGCACAACGAGCTCCTCGGGGGAGAATCCCAGCTCGCCGATCGTACGTCCCGCCCAGCCGTCCTGGTGCACGCGCAGCTCCACGAGGGTGCGGTCGGTGGCGGCCTCGTAGTCGGTGAACGTCTGGATTGACGAGTCGCCGCCGCGCGCGACCGTCTCGGTGACGCGCGCCAGGCGCGGGGCCAGCGCGGCCTGCGCGCAGAGCGAGAGCGCGACAACGACCAGGGCGATCCCCGCGAGGTCGAGCTCGCCGCTCACGTAGGAGCCGCCCGGGCCCGTGAGGGCGACGAGCGCAAGGCACAGCGTCGAGGGACCGCGGGGCGCGAACAGCGACACGAACAGTCGCTGGGGCCACGCGAGCGAGCTGCGCGCCAGGCACAGCAGGGTGGCAAGCGGGCGTGCCACGAGGCAGGAGAGGGCGAACACGAGCAGCGCGACCGGCACGCAGGCGAGCAGGTCCTGCGGGTCGACCACGGTGCCGAACGCGACGAGGCCCGCCGCCACGAGCAGAAACGTCAGCCCGTCGAAGAAGTGCACGACCTGGTGCGTCCCCTCGAGCCGCGCGTTTCCGAGCGCGAGCCCCACGAACCACGCGCACAGACAGCCGCTTCCCCCCATCGTCTCGGGGAGCGCGACCGAGATGAGGGCGACGGCGGTGACGAAGGCCGGCCCCGTCTGCCCGCCGCGCCGGTCGAGGAGCCTGGCCGCCCAGATCGCTAGCGCGGCGATGACGAGGCCGGCGGCGAGCGTTATGACGAGCGCGAGGGCGGACTGGCCGATCTGCTGGGGGAGGGCGAGCCACCCCTCGTCCGGGGCGCTCGTGCCCAGGAAGAGCATCGCGACGTTGAGCACGACGAAGGACGTCGGCGCCGACAGGCCGCTCTCGAGCTCGACCATGATCGCGGGGTCCCTGCGCAGCGTGAGGCCGTGGCCGCGCAGCGTCCCGATGACGCTTGCGATGTCGGTGCACCCCACGGCGCAGGCCACAACGACGGCCACCGGCAGGCTGACCCCCAGCAACAGGTGGAGGCAGGCGCCAACCGCGGCTATCGTGATCAGCGTGGCGCCGATTCCCAGCAGGGCGGCGCGCGGCCAGAGCCGGCGCGTCCCCTGGAGGTTGGTCGAGTAGCCGCTCACGAACAGCAGCATGGACATGAGCGCCGCGGCACCCGTGCCCGTGAGCGGCGCGTAGGGGCTGAGGGAGGGAAGGACTCCGGTGAAGCCGATGAGGATGCCCAGCAGCAGGTAGGCGACGCCGGAGACCATGCCGAGGCCCCGGGTGAGGCGGGCGATGACCACGCACGCGACGACCGCGAGCGAGACGATGGAGAGCTGTTCGAAGAATCCGCCCATGCGCCCGCGCCGCGCTAGCTCAGCGAGGGGAGGGGCGTACCGATGCCCGCCGAGGTCTTTCGGGCGGCCTGCTCGCCTGCGAGCATCTGCACGATCATGAGGGAGAACGCCGGCGCCGAGGCGAGGTCACGGGCCGTGATGAGGTTGTCGTCGACCACGACGGGCTCGTCGAGCAGCGCCCGCTCGTCCCCGCGCCCGCCGTCGGCGCCGGCGTACGTCGCCACCGCGCGGCCGGTGAGCAGGCCAAGAAAGCTCAGGACGAGCGACCCGGCGCCGCTGGCGGCGACGATCCGGCGCTCCATCGCGTCACGAAGCAGGTCTATGACCCTCATGTCGCGGGCGAGCCTCCTGGCCGCGGGCATGCCGCCGGGCACGACGACGCAGTCGGCGATCTCGAGCTGGCAGTTGGCCAGGCTCTCGTCGGCGCCGACCTGGACCTGCTGGGCGCTGATGACCTGCCGGGTGTCCATGACGGAGATCGTGCGCGTGCGGATGCCGGCACGACGCAGCACGTCCACGACGGTCAGCGCCTCAGCGGTCTCGAACCCGTCGGCGAGCAACACGATTGCATTGGGCATGCCCGGTCTCCTTCCCCTAAAACTAGGAAACCTCATACCCCGTACGACCTGCGTCGATGCACATGCCTTTGCCGTCGGGACGCAAATCGGCGCAGTTTCTCGACAAATGCGCGCGAAGTCGCTGCCTGCGGTTGGCCGTGGTCTACCCGCGGTGGAGGATCGTCACGGTCTCCACGTGGAACGTCTGGGGGAACAGGTCGACGGGCGTCACGCTCACCGGGCGGAGCCTGCCCTGCTGCTCGAAGAGGGCGAGGTCGCGGGCCAGCGTCGCGGGGTCGCAGGAGACGTAGGCGACGGCGCGGGCGGGGCTGTCGCTGAGCGCCTGGACGACCTGCGCGTCGAGTCCCGCGCGGGGCGGGTCGACCACGACGACGTCGGCCTCCTCGAGTATGTCGAGCTGCCGCGCCGCGTCGTCGCCGATGACCTCGACCTGGTCGCCCAGGCCGCGCGCCTTGACGTTGGCCGCGAGGTCGCGCACGGCGGGCCCGTAGCTCTCCACGCCCACCACGGCGTCGCAGCGGCCCGCGAGCGGCAGCGTGAAGGTGCCCGCCCCGCAGTACAGGTCCACGGCGAGCTCGTCTGCCTGGGGCTCGAGGCCGTCGAGCGCGAGCTGGACGAGGCGCTCGGCGCCCGCGGTGTTCACCTGGAAGAACGAGGGGGCCGACAGCGCCATGCGCCCGCCGAGGACCTCCTCCTCCCATGTGCCCCGGCCGGCGAGGCGTTCGACGCGCGAGACCTTGCGGGCGGCGCCGCCCTCCTTGACCAGCACGCGCACGATCGACGTGGGCTTGGCGGCGTCGCCGAGGACCTTGGCGGCCTCCACGCGGGGGAACGCCTGCGGGTCGGTCCACAGCGCCACCTCCACCTGGCCGGTGCGCTGCGACACGCGCATGCCCACCCGTTCGATGCCCAGCTCTCGGTTGCCCGACAAGAAGCGCAGGGCTCCGCTGACCGAGCGCGGAAGTCGGTCGTGACCCTTGGGCAGAAGCAGGCAGCGGTCGACGGGGACGAGGGGGGCGTTGTCCGCGCGTGCGTGCATGCCCAGGCTCACGCCGCGGGGGGAGGGGGCCACCGCGAGCTCCACCTTGTTGCGGTAGCCCCACGGCTCGCCGGGGGCGACGATGTCGGCGACGAGCCCCTCGACGCGCTCGGCGTCCAGATGGCCGATGCGCACGAGCGCGTCGGTGACGTTCTTGCGCTTGGCGGCCAGCTGGGCCGGGTAGGCGATGTTGGACCAGGGGCATCCGCCGCAGAGCTCAGCATAGGGGCAGCGCGGCTTGACGCGGTCGGGTGAGGGCTCGAGCACCTCCTCGACGACGGCGCGCGAGAACGACTTGCCGTCGTCGGTCAGCCGCGCCTCCACCACGTCGGCGGGGACGCCGCCCGTGACGAAGACCGTCTTGCCGCTCTCGTCGTGCGCGACCGCGTCGAAGCCGTAGGCCATGCTCTCTATGCGAAGTCTCATCGAACGAACCCCATTCGTCGCTACTTGGTGACGTTGCCCCCGAATAGTAACCTAAATCCGGTGCGGATGAGGGCCCAGGCGGTCTTTGTGCGTCCCTGGCTGCGAATCATCAGCTCGATCGCCTCCTGGGGCGTGGGGGACTTCTTCTCCTCGCCCTCGGCCTGGTCGGGGATCGTCGTGGCCTCGACCTCCTGCGGCTCGGGCTTCTTTCCGCCGGCAGCCGGCTGGGGCTGCCCCGCAGGATCTGCGGCTGACTTGCCGCTGGGTTCGGGCTGGGCGGCGGCCTGAGCGTCGGGTTCGGGCTGGTTGGCGGGTGCGCTAGGCTGCTCCTCGGGCCTGTCCGGGGCGGCCGTGGCACTCGGCGCCGCCTCGGGCTCCACGGCCGCGGGCTCGACCTGCGCGGCGGCCTGCGCGATTGGTTCCTGGGTCGTGGCCGCGGCCGGCTGCTCGTCGGCGCGCGCGGGCTGGGGGGCCTCGTTTGCGACGGCGGCGGGTGCGGGCCCGCCGGGGATGGGCCTGCGCTTGGAGGCGTGCGCGCGCTCGGCCTGGGCGCGCTCGTCGGCCGCGGTGGCCTTCAGGGCGCGCCTCATGAAGACGACCTGCGCGTCGACGCGCTCGGCCCCCTGCGGCACCTCGATCTTCCTGTACGTGCCGTCGGGGCACAGCTCGCGCGCCTTGACGTTGTCCGCCCACTGGACGGTCATGTCCTCCTGGACCTGGTCGCGGATGATCGGGTCGAGCAGGGGGTAGGCGATCTCCACGCGATGCTCGGTGTTGCGGGTCATCATGTCGGCGCTCGAGAGGTAGATCGTGTCGTGCTCGGCGCCGAACATGTAGACGCGGGCGTGCTCGAGCATACGCCCCACGATCTGGCGCACGTGGACGTTCTCGGTCTTGCCGGGGATGCCGGGCAGAAGGCAGCTGATGCCGCGGACGATCATGTTGACCTCGACGCCGGCGCAGCTGGCCTCGGATATCTTGTCGATGACCTCGCGGTCGGTCAGCGAGTTCATCTTGAAGAACACGTAGCCCTTCTCGCCGGCGCGCGCCTTGGCGATCTCGCGGTTGAGGCCGCGCATGATCAGGGGCTTCAGGCCGATGGGCGCCACGCCCAGGGTGTGGTACTCGCCCTGGAGGTTGCCGATCTGCATGTTGCGGAAGAAGCGGGCGGCGTCCTCGCCGATGCGCGGGTCGGCGGTCATGAGGGAGTAGTCGGAGTACAGGCCGGCCGTCTTCTCGTTGTAGTTGCCGGTCCCCAGCTGCGTGATGCGCACGACCTCGTTGCCGCTGCGCCGGGTGATCTGGCAGATCTTGGAGTGCACCTTGAAGCCCTCGGCGCCGTAGAGCACCGTGCAGCCGGCGTCCTCCAGGCGCTCGGCCCACTCGATGTTGTTCTCCTCGTCAAAGCGGGCGCGCAGCTCCATGAGGACGGTGACGTCGATGCCGTTCTCGGCGGCCGCGATGAGCGACTCGCACAGGCGCGACTTCTTGGCGACGCGGTAGAGCGTGATCTTGATCTGCATGACCTCGGGATCCATGGCCGACTCGTGCAGCAGGCGCAGGAACGGCTCCATCGACTCGTAGGGGTAGAACAGCAGGATGTCGTGGTCGCGGATCTGCTGCGCCATGGGGACGTCGGGCTCCACGTGGTGCGAGGGCTGCGGCGAGAAGGGCCGGTAGCACAGCTCCTCGGCCAGCGTGCGGGGCACTAGGCTGCTCAGGGAGAACACGAAGTCGCCCATGTTCATGGGGGTGCTCACGGGGAAGACCTGCTTGTCGGACAGGCCCAGCGACTTGCGCATCTGCTTGACGAGTGCCTTGTCGAACTGACCCTGGACCTCAAGTCGAACCGGGTTCAACCTCAACCTTCGCTTGAGGATCTTCTTGACGTGGTCCCTGTAGTCGTCCTCGACGTCGAAGGAGCCCTCGTCGGGATCGATGTCGGCGTTGCGCGTGACGCGGATCACCGCGCGCTCGGAGGTGTGGTACTCGCCGAACAGCTCGGTGCCGCAGGCCAGGATCACGTCCTCCAGCAGGGTGTAGCGGCAGTCGTGCGAGCCGCTGCCGGAGAGCACCAGGTAGCGCGGCAGGGTCGGCGGCACCTCGATGAGGCCCAGAAGGCCGGCCTCATCGGCGCTGGCTAGGTTGTACACGGCGTAGAGCGTGGAGTTGCGCAGGTTGGGGAAGGGGTGGCGCGGGTCGATGATCTGCGGCGAGACGATGGGCAGCACCACGTCGTCGAAGTAGTTCTCGGCCACGGTGAGGTCGGCGTCGGTGAAGTCGGCGTAGCCCACGCGCACCAGGCCCCTCTGCGACAGCTCGTCCTCGATCTGGCGCACGGTGAGCCCGTGCTTTTCGATGAGCGGGGGGAGCGCCTTGTAGATGGAGGCGAGCTGCTCGGAGGGCGTCTGGTTAGACTTGTTGTCGATGGGCTGCTTCTTGAGCGCGGCGAGCTCGCTGAGGCTGCCCACGCGGATCATGAAGAACTCGTCGAGGTTGGACTCGAATATCGACGCCATGCTGAAGCGCTCGAGCAGCGGCACGTTGGGGTCGCGCGCCTCCTCCAGGACGCGGTTGTCAAACTGAAGCCAGGAGAGCTCGCGGTTCTGTGTATAGGTGAAGTCAAACATTAGGGTCTCCTACCTCACGTCTTGCCGTCGGCGGTTTGTCGGGCCTAGGGGCGCGCGAAGGGTCGCGCGTCCTTGGGAAGATCGAACACTCTCGTTAGCAGATAGCCCTCCCTTACGCCGAAGTCGCTGATCTCGAGCGTCGAGGCGCCGAACTCGTCCATCACCGTCTCGATGACGAGCAGCCCGGGGATGCAGGTGTGCGCCCGCTCGGGCACCACGCGCAGTATGTCGCGCGTCGCCGCGTAGGGGTCGTACGAGGCGCGGTCGAGCACCAGGGCGATCTCCTCGCGGGTGACCTCCGGCGCGTCCTTCCTGTCGGGGTACCAGGCGTTGCGCAGGCGCCGCGCCGCGCGGGCGCTGCCGCCCACGGCCGAGGCCGTCGCGCACGAAAAGCCCCTGAAGTCCTTGACGTCGCGGATCCTCGAGCGGATTGCCTCGCGGATCCTGTCGCTCTCGGCCGGGGTGGGCAGCAGGTTGTGCACGTAGGAGCCGAACAGCGAGAGCGACCCCTGCGGGATGCTCGTGGCCTGCAGTATCCTGCCGTCGCTGAAGGTGCTCACCTCCACCGAGCCGCCCCCCACGTCGATCTGGACGCCGGTGGTGAGCCTGCTTTGGTACATGGCGCCGACGTAGCCCAGCTCGGCCTCCTCGCGGCCCGAGATGAGGTCGATGTGCATGCCGCATGCCTTCTCGACGCGCCGAATCACCTCCCCGGCGTTCTTGGCGTTGCGCACACCCGCCGTGGCAAAGGCGAACGGGCCGTTCAGATCCTTGAAGTGCGCCGCGCACGCCAGGTACTCCTCGCACACCTCGATGAGGCGCTCGACGCCCTCCTTTGACATCAGGGAGGTCTTCTTGTCTATGTAGCTGACAAGCCCCGCCATGGTCTTGAGCTTGAAGAAGGCCGAGAACGTGCGGTTGCGCTCGTCGACCTCGTAGACCGTGAGGCGGATCGTGTTCGAGCCTATGTCGATGACACCATAGAGCATGGGCGCACCTTCCGAAAACGCGTCGTGGGATTGCATGACCGTCCAATAATACGCCGAACGTGCCGCCCCAACGTCAGGAGCGTGTAAAGCGAGGCGGCGAAGCCCGCCCGTGACGAGCCTCGCCGCCCACTAGTCAGACCTCAGCCCTCATGAGACCGGACGGCGCCAAGGGCGCGCCAACCGGCTACTTGGAGCCCTCGGAGCGCTGACGCTGGTATTCCTCGATGAGCTTGGCCGCGGTGTCGTGAGGCACCTGCTCGTAGCCCTCGAGCTCGATGGTGTACTCGCCGGTGCCGCGCGACAGCGAGCGCAGACGTGTCGCGTAGTCGGTGACCTCGGCGTAGGGCACGGTGGCGTTGACCAGGGTGTTGCCCCGGCCGTCGGAGTCCATGCCGGTCACGCGGCCGCGCGAGGCGGAGATGTCGCCCATGATGGTGCCGGCGTAGGACTCGGGCACCGTGATGACCATGTTCGCCATGGGCTCCAGGATCACGGGGTCGGCGTGCTCGCAGGCGGCGCGGAAGCCGATGCGCGCGGCCGTCTTGAACGCCATCTCGTTGGAGTCGACCGAGTGGTACGAGCCGTCGTACACGGCGCACTTCACGTCCACCATGGGATAGCCC
>CAWVLT010000014.1:0-4892 GCA_963930185.1 Coriobacteriia bacterium
CCCGGAGCACACCGCCACCGCGGACCAGGGCCCGGACTTCCCCGAGGACTGGAAGCCGCTCTCGGCCGCCCACGGCGCCGCCCTCGCCAACCTGCGCAAGCGCACGGACGTAGCGTGGACCTACGTCTCCCCCGCCGCCGACTTCCAGGCGGACGGCGCGCGCACCGGTGAGTACACGCTTTCCGGCGAGGAGCTCACGCTCAACGCCGCCGGCGAGTCCACGGTGAGCTACGCGGACTACGCCATCGCCGTCGTGGACCTCATCGAGAGCGGCGAGCACGTGCGCGAGCGCGTCTCTATGGTGAGCAAGTAAGCACGCGCCAAGAAGGGCGGGTGACGTTTATGACCCAGGACGAGCGCAGGCGGTACCTAATCCAGGCGCTGCTGGCAGAGCGCGCGGACGGCGAGAAGATCGCGGTGCCGAGGAGCGCCAGCGACCAGCGGGCCCTCCTGCGAGCCCTCATGAACGTCCGTCCGCCCGCGCCCGTGGCGCCCGAGGTGCTGGCCGTGCAGGACGCCTACCTCGCCGAGCGCCTGCGGGAGCGGGGCGGGGCCGTTGACGCGGCGGCCCTCCCGCCCGTGGACGCCGCCGACCCCGCACTCTCCCGCGTGGCGCTCTGGCGCGGGGACATCACGCAGCTCGCGGCGGACGCCATCGTGAACGCCGCCAACAGCCAGATGCTCGGCTGCTTCGTGCCCGGCCACCACTGCATCGACAACGCGATCCACACCTATGCCGGCATGCAGCTGCGCCTCGACTGCGCGCGCCTCATGGAGGCGCAGGGCCACGAGGAGCCCACGGGCCAGGTCAAGGCCACGCCCGCGCACAACCTCCCGAGCGGCCTGGTCTTTCACACGGTGGGACCCATCGTGCGGGACGGCCGGCCAACGCCGCGAGACGAGGTGCTTCTCGCCCGCTGCTACCGGGCGTGCCTCGCCGAGGCCACGCGCCGTGGTCTCAAGACGCTCGCGTTCTGCTGCATCTCCACGGGCATCTTCGTCTTTCCTCAGGAGGAGGCGGCGCGCATAGCGGTTGACGCCGTCTTCGACCATCTCACGCACCACGACCAGCGACTCAAGGTGATATTCGATGTTTTTCTCCCGTCTGACGAGTGCATCTACCAGGAACTTCTCGACGGAGCTCGAGCGGCTTGCCGCCGCGCTTGACTCAGCCGACGCCGTGCTCGTGGGTGCCGGCGCCGGTCTATCCACCGCCGCCGGGCTCACGTACTCGGGCCCGCGGTTCCGCGAGCACTTTGCGGACTTTGAGACGCGCTACGGCTTTCGCGACATGTACTCCGGCGGGTTCTATCCCTACGACACGCTGGAGGAGCACTGGGCCTACTGGAGCCGCTACGTCAAGATCAACCGCTACGACCCGGTGCCCACCCCGCTCTACAAGCAGCTTCTTGAGTTGCTGGAACAGAAGGACCATTTTGTCCTCACCACCAACGTGGATCACTGCTTCCAGCGCGCGGGCTTTGACAAGCACCGCCTCTTCTACACGCAGGGCGACTACGGCCTCTGGCAGTGCAGCGAGCCATGCCACCCGCGCACCTATGACAACGAGGCCACGGTCCTGCGCATGGTTGCCGAGCAGCGCAACATGCGCGTGCCCGCGGAGCTCGTGCCGCGCTGCCCCGTCTGCGGCAGGCCGATGACCATGAACCTGCGCGCGGACGACACTTTCGTGGAGGACGAGGGCTGGCACGCCGCCGCAGCCCGCTACCAGGACTTCGTTCGCGATCACGAGAGCGCGCGGCTGCTCCTTCTGGAGATTGGCGTGGACGGCAACACCCCCGTCATCATCAAGTTCCCGTTCTGGCGCATGACCGCCGAGAACCCGCGCGCCACCTACGCCTGCGTGAACCTCGGGGAGGCCGTGGCGCCCAAGGAGATCTCCGAGCGGTCCGTCCTTCTCGGCGCGAGCGCCGCAGACGTGGTGGAGGCGCTTTCGACCAGGGCCTCCGCATAGAAACAATGCCCGCAAACCGAATCGCTCTCTGCAAAGGAAGAAAAAGAAAGGGGCGGGAGCAAGAAGGGGAGGGCCCCGCGCGCTGCGAGACCCTCCCCTAGACGGCACCCGTTTAGACCGAACGCCTTACTTGGAAGAAGCTTCCATTCTCATGAGGAGCGCGGCCATCTGGGCGCGCGGGCCCACAGCCTGAGGGGCAAGGGTGAAGGAGCCGGGCTCATCCTCCATGCCCGTGAGGACGCCCTCAGAGACCGCCCACCGCATGGCGTCGAGCGCGAAGGGAGAGACGTTCTCCGCGTCCGGGAACTTCGAGAGGTCGCAGTCGACGATGGGCGACCCTGCAATCCTCCAGAGGACCGTCACCGCCTGCTCACGCGTGAGGCCATCCGCAGGGCCAAAGGAGCCAGAGCCGTCCTGATAGCCGGTGAAGATGCCCTCGCCGAGTGCCCAGGAGACAGCCTTCGCGTACCAGGAGCTCGCATCGCAGTCGGACGGGAGCGCAGAGTCGGACGCCGGCTCGCCCGCAAGGCGCCAGAGGACCACGGCCATCTGCGCACGGCTGAGGCCGTCATCGGGTCCGAATGTGCTCGTGCCGTCGTCGTAGCCGCGGAAGACCTGGTTCTCCACTGCCCAGTCCACGGCATCGTGGTACCACTGGCTCTGGTCCACGTCGGGGAAATTCGCGCTCGGGCAGAGCTCACCGCCGTCGCAGCCAAAGGTCACCTCGATGGTCACCTTCCCCACGGGCTGCTCGAACGTCCAGGTTCCGTCCTTCTCGCCGGGCTCAACCTCAACGGGCTTGCCGTTCTTGTCGGTGACGGTGACCTCTCTGACTTCCTTGCCCTCATCGGGGACGGGCGTGATGGTCACCGTGTCGCCCGCTTCCGGACGGGAGGGCGTAACGGACACGGAGCCACCCTCGGTCTCCGCGACCTCAGGCTTATAGGTCGGCGGCGTCGGGGGGACGTACCTGCTCACGTGGTACACGCCATGGTCGTCCTTCTCGACCACGTAACCCGGGGCGAGGTACTTAGACGGGTCGGAATCGAAGGACCCGCCGCTGATTGTCAGCGCGCCCGTCTCCGTCTTGCTCAGGGTGCCCGTCACCTTGCCACCCTGCGCGGAATCGACGATGGAGAGGCTGCAGCCGTCCCCCACGAAGACGTCCCCCCCGAGCACGTGGCCCGCAAGATCGAGCGTGACGCTCTGAGAATCCTTGAGGCTGACGCCCTCCTCGATGTTTTGCTCGAGCACGATCTGTACCTGCTTGGCGCTAAGAGCCTCCGAAACGGAGGGGTAGCACGTCCCCTCACCGTTAGTTACCGCAGCAGCGTCCCCCGAAACTGCGGCGGCAACACCTTCCCCAAAGGTGTTGTTGGAAGAGACCGTAAGACCGCCCGACTCGACGTTACTCTTCACCATGCTCACCCCGTAGTAGGAGTTGATGGTGTTCTGTGCTACGTTTACCTTTTCACACGGTGCCTGACCTGGCCAGCCGGTTCCGCAGACCGCGACATAGCCAGCGATGACATTGTCCGTGATGGAGGTACTCGTGACGCCGGAGACGCCGATGCCCCACGTGAGCGAATCCTTGCCGGTAAGCCCGGTCCCATCGGTGACGGTGTTCCCCGACACGCTGAGCGAGCCGATGCCGCCACCATTGCCGTTGGCGATGATGAAGAACATGTTCGACAGGTTCATTCCCTCGTCATTAGACCCGTCAAGGTCGTTCCCTGCCAGATCTCCGAGCGTGGTCGTCATCGTATTGTTGGAAACGTTTACGCTGCTGATTTCCTTCGTACCACCGACGATGTTGATGGCCACCGAAGAGTCGTACTTGGCAACGTAACCGATCGAGAAGTCGTTGTCCGAGATGGCTGCCGAGGAGCCGCTTTCAATCCAAATCGAGTTCGGCTGCTTAATCTTGGCAGCATCCTTCTTCGTCGGCTTGATCGTGAAGCTGTTCCCGGTAACCCTCAGGTCCGTAGCGCCCCTCACGATGAGGCTGTTGGTCGCAGTGCCCGACGGATCGAGCACGAAGGCCATGCCCATCACGGTGCAGTCCGCTCCGCTGACCACGAGCGTACCCGAATAGACGACACCGGACTCAGCCGTGACGGTCACGCCCTCGTGAGTGATTGTGATGTTCTCGGAGGTGCTGGCAAGCAGCGTGAGCGTGCCACCGTTCTTGTTGACCTCCTCGACGGCACCTTCGAGGCTGGTGAACGTCTCAATCTGGGCTGAATCCGAAGTTGTCACCTGAGCGACGTTCTGGGACTGCCCCTCGCCGCTCTGGCCATCGGACGCTGCGTCATTCTCCGGGCCGGGGGCAGACCCCTCTTCGAGCTGCCCGTCATCCTGCTGGTCGGCGGTCTGCTCGTGGGTAGCACCATTGGGCTCACCCATCTCCGCCGCGGCGGCCGGAGCCGCCAACACAGGCGAGAATGCGAGCGCTGCCGAGAGCAGCGCCGCCGTCCTTCTCTGTGTCCGCCCCCTGTTTTCCGCACTCATACTCGTCTCCCTTCCCGGTCCCCCGCGGAACCGCTCAGTTATTCACTGAGCAGGCTACCCCCCCCCCACGACGAATCAATGAGATGAGCCCATCATTTTCGAAGCCTTACAAAGTCGTTATGAAGCTGTAATAAGAAGTGCGAGCGAGATCACAGCGCTGGTGGCGAACCGTCTGGCAGCCACTTCGAGATGGCGCCCAGCACGTGCGGGCGGAGCCTCCGCAAGAGGCGGCACGCCGGGCTGCAACATGAACGGCGCCACGTTTCCGCACGCCGCAGGTCAGCTCCTCCTTCACCTATAATGGGCAGCTGCAACCATCCCCGCGACGAAAGGCCCCCATGGACATCACACCGCAGGAAGTAGCCGAGACCCTCTCCATGGTCTCCGAGCAAAACCTCGACCTCCG
>CAWVLT010000015.1:0-14565 GCA_963930185.1 Coriobacteriia bacterium
TATCCGGCTCTCAAGGTCCTGCGCGCCCGCCCTGCCGGGCCGCGGCGCGAGGAAGTAATCTACTCTCCCCGGGGGCCGGGGTCAAGAAAAAGTTTTAAAAACCGATGCCCCTTTCGTCTCTTTTTGTCGCTAAAACACCTAGATACCTGCGGAAACAATGTTCAAGCCTCTTAGAAACTTTTTTTCTGCCTCTTCCTTCACTTCACAGCTCAACCATAACTTCTGCCATTTTCTGCACACTTCGCTTGCGCTTCCTTCTTTCCTTAACCTCGATCATATCCGTTCGTTCCGACACACTCCTGCCTTAACGCCCGCCTCGCTTCTTTCATTTCTGTCCACTCCTTGCTCAATACTTCTACTTGTAGGTTTCCGTTTCTATGTATGAGTAAGGAGGTTTTCGCTATGGCCGAGCATGCATACACGCATCAACATGTCAGCACATCGGCTATTCCCCCGGCTTCCCCCGTCATTTCCACGGACTTCGTGCCTTTTGAAGCCACGCTCCTCTTTGGGCAGGCCCCTGACTGGGACGCACTGGCAAACGCTTTCTATCTCATTCAGCACGAGCGTCGCTTCACCTCGCGGCACCACGAAAGCACATGCTTTTCCTACCAGTTCCTTGACGATTCCTTCGCCTCGCACCTGGAGGAGGATGGATCCGCCTGGGTCGATGCTGCCGGTTTCTTTGTCGCCCCCTCTTCGGACGCCGATTCGCGGCGCGCATGCCCGAGCGCTCTGGACGCTCCAAGGTATGCAAAGGACGACGATCGCACGGGGCACGCAGGCGGCGAGGCCAAGGCCACCCCACAGACCCAGGCACGCTCCATCGAAGACGCCGAGGCAGACTTGTCCGCTCGTCTTGGCTGCCTGGTCGAGCTGCGCCAGCATCCGATCTCAATCACAGACGGCCGTGGCATGGAAATCCTCGGGAAGACGGAAGACCATTCGTATCGACTAAGAAGGGAGGACCTGCTTCAGGCCCTCAAGCCGCACGGCGACACCCCTCATGCCGTTCAACCAGGCATGCAGCTTGACGCTCTCGTGGGACTCGAGGACACGAAAAAACGCCTGAGCGAGATCGTCGCGTACGCGGCAGACTGTCACAAGCGCCAGGCCTCGCCTTCCCACGACAGCGGAAGCGCCAAGCCCACATCCTTCCACATGGCATTCCGAGGCAACCCCGGCACTGGTAAGACGACGGTCGCCCGTATACTCGGCCGTATGCTTGCCGACGTGCGCATCCTCAGCGATCCCGACCGATTCGTGGAGGTTGATCGCTCCGACCTAGTTGGGAGATACGTGGGGTGGACCGCGCAGCAGACCAAGCGCAAGGTGCAGGAGGCGCTCGGGGGCATCCTCTTCATCGACGAGGCCTATGCGCTCGGACCAGGCAAAAGCGAACGCGTCGACCCCTTTGCCGAGGAGGCCGTCGCCACGCTCGTGAAGGAGATGGAGGACAGGCGACGTTTGCGACAGGCGGTGTCATAAATCGAGACGTGATGCTCAGCACGCTCTCCGATCAGGACCTCACCATACGGGAGAGAACCAACTCCGTCAGGGCTGGTTTTCAGGGATAGGCCCCGCGTCGCGGACAAACCGCGCGCCACCCGCCGACATGACGGGCGGCGCGCCGACATAGCAGGTGACTTACATCCGGCACTACTCGGCGCCGTCGGCCTGCCAGCGATCGACCCACCAGGCCGCGGAGCGGTTCATCTCGGCCAGGAAGTCCGAGGTATGCTTGCGCCCGTAAAGCTTGCGGACGCGCTCCCCCGCAGGCGCGCCGGCCGCCATGGCGTGGGGCGTGAACTTTGCGTCCAGCTCGGCGATCTGCGCGTCCATCTCCTCGCTTGTCGGCAGGTGGTACCGGTCCTGCATGACCAGGTTCTCGACCGGGTGGGGAGTCTGCTGGTAGACGGGCTGCTCGGCAGGTTGAGGGGCAGAGCCGTCCGTGGGCGCGGCCACGTCGTCGACCGTGCATGAGACGGAGACCTCGCCCGGCTTGGCGGGACGCTTGTGGCCAAACACGAGCAGCGACAGCGGAATCGTCGCAGGCGGGAGGTCGAGCAGCTCGGCCACGTGCTCACCGCGCTCGAGCACGTCTCCTATGTAGCACGAGCCTATCCCCAGCGACTCGGCCGCAAGCACGGCGGTCTGCGCGGCGGCCACTGCGTCCTGGCAGCCCAGGAACATGTCGCCGACGCCCGGCTTGCGATAGCCGGCACGCTCGGGGGCGTTTGCCAGGGACGGGTCGTCGTAGCACCCCGTATGGGCGAACAGATCCTGCCACTTGCGCATGTCGACCACGAACAGCAGCCACAGCGGCGCCTTGAGCATGAACGGCTGGTCGTCGCACAGGTGGCACAGGTCCTTGCGGATAGCCGGGTCATCGACGACGATCACGGAATAGAACATCATCGCGCCCGCCGAGGGGGCGCGGCCGGCGGCGTGGATGATTGCCTGCCGCTCCTGCTCGGTCACAGGCTCGTCGGAAAACGCCCGGGTCGAGCGCCGGCGCTCTATCGTCTCGAGCACGGGGTTCATGAGGTCGTGCACGGGGTTGTCGACATATGCGGCGGAGAACGCGGCGCCGCTCACAAATCCATCCTGCGACATGCAAGGCTCCTCTCTCAGCTGGCCAGCATTATGAACCTGAACAGCATGATAACCCGACGATGGCGGCCGATAAGCGAAGTCGCCGCGGGGAGACGCATTCCCCCGCGGCGACTGGCGCATCATATCTGCAAGCGAACCGCCCCGTCGATGCACTCTTATGACAAGGGTTCGCGCTACTCCACCTCGGGGAGCTGCTCGCCCGCCTGCATGCGGCGGACGTAGGCCTTCTTGCGGTCGGTGGCGCTCAGCAGGCGCTTGCGCATGCGGATGTGCTTGGGCGTGATCTCGACCAGCTCGTCATCGGCGATGAACTCGAGCGCCTCCTCCAGAGTGAAGGTGCGCGGCGGGGTGAGCTGCACGGCGATGTCGGCCGTGGAGGAGCGCTGGTTACCCAGGTTCTTGGAGCGCTCCACGTTGACGACCATGTCCCCCTCGCGCGGGCGTTCGCCCACGATCATACCCTCGTAGCACTCATCGCCAGGCGCGACGAACAGCGTGCCGCGCTCCTGCAGCGTGCCCAGGGCGTAGGCCACGGCCTTGCCGGTGGTCATCGAGATCATGAGGCCGTTCTTGCGCGCGTTGACGTCGCCGCAGTACGGGCCGTACTCCAAAAACGTGTGGTACATCGAGGCCTCGCCGTGGCTCACGTTGAGAACGCGCGTCTTGAGGCCCATGAGGCCACGCGTGGGGATCTTGAAGGCCACGTTGGCGCGGTCATCGTACTGCTCCATGTGGGTCATGAGGCCGTTCACGTTGCCGAACAGCTCGATGACCTTGCCCGCGTACTCGCTGGGCGTCTCGACCACGGCCTCCTCGTAGGGCTCGAGCACGCCGCCGTCGGCACCCTTCTTGTAGATGACGCGCGGACGGCCCACCTGGAACTCGTAGCCCTCGCGGCGCATGGTCTCCATGAGGACCGAGAGATGCAGGATGCCGCGGCCGGAGACCTCGATGCCGGAGTGGTCGTCCAGCTCGCGAATGGACATCGTGATGTTGGACTCCTTCTCCGCCATGAGGCGCTCCTTGAGCTGGCGCGCGCCCACGATGTTGCTGGAGCTCTCGCGGCCCACGAGCGGGGAGGTCGACGCCTCGAAGATGATGGAGAGCGTGGGCGGGTCAACCTGGATGGGCTCGAGGTGCTGGGGGTCGTCAGGCGAGGTGTAGACGTCGCCGATATCGGTGCCCTCGACGCCGACCACGGCACAGATGTCGCCGGCGACGGCCTGCTCGCACTCCTTGCGGCCCAGGTAGTCAAAAGTGTAGAGCTTGCGCACCTGCGTGGTGCTCATGGCCCCGTCGTTCTTGATGACGGCGATGGTGTCGCCGGTGTGGATGGTGCCCGAGTAGATGCGGCCCACGCCGATGCGGCCCACGAACGTGGAGTGGTCCACGTTGACGACCTGCATGGCAAGTGGCGCGTCGAGGTCGACCTCGGGAGCGGGCATGCCGTCCACGATCATGTCGAGCAGCGGGTACATGTCCATGCCGTCGTCATCCGGGTCCAGACGGGCGTAGCCGTTCATCGCCGAGGTGTAGACCACGTGCTCCATGGTGAACGCGAGCTGCTCGTCGGTGGCACCCAGGTCGCACATGAGGTCGAACGCCTCGTCGACGACGTCCTGGGGACGGGCGCCGGGACGGTCGATCTTGTTGACGACGATCATGATGGACAGGCCAGCCGCGAGGGCGTGCTGCAGGACGAAGCGCGTCTGGGGCATGGGGCCCTCGAAGGCGTCGACCAGAAGCAGGGCGCCGTCGGCCATGCGCAGCACGCGCTCGACCTCGCCGCCGAAGTCGGCGTGGCCGGGGGTGTCGATCACGTTGATCTTGACGCCCTTGTACTCGATGGAGATGTTCTTGGCGAGGATGGTGATGCCGCGCTCGCGCTCCTGGTCGTTGGAGTCGAGGATGCGGTCCTGAACCTGCTGGTTGGCGCGGAACGCATCGGTGGCGCGCAGCAGCTTGTCGCACAGCGTGGTCTTGCCGTGGTCGACGTGCGCGATGATGGCGATGTTTCTCAGATGGTCCTGGCGCATACGGCCTACCTTTCATAGTGCTGCGTTCGCCATGGCAACGCCCGCCGCGCGATCCCGGAATGCCTCCGAAAACGCCGGCCAAGCCCTTGCTCATAGTGGCTTGAGCACAAGCCTGGTGAATCTGTAACCTTTAGACTATATCCCACTCACACGAGGAGTTCGACCTCTCCGGCGGCGGCAGGCTCCGTCCACACAAATTTTTGAGGTCGCCCCGCGTGCTTGTAGAGAAGATAGGCCGAGTACCCCGAGCTCATGCCCTGCTCGCCATACTCGACGATGAGGGCGCTCTTGTAGGCGCCGGCGCCGTCCTCGCGAATGGCACCGTCGTAGGCCAGGGCGTAGCGCTGGGGCCTCCCCTCGTCTCCGGCCGACAGCCCCTTGATGGGCTTGTCGCCCTGCGCCGCCTCGCGGATCATGGCATGGGCGGCCTCGAGGCACTCCTCGACCTCCTCGTTGTCGAAGGAGAGCAGCACGCGCTTGCCCGCGACGTCCTCCACCGCGATCGTCGGGGTGAGCGAGCCGTTCTTGCCCAGGAGGTCCAGCGAGTAGTCTATGAGGTCGCAGGCCAGCTGATCCATCTGCTCGGATATGGGCTCCGGCTCCACACCGGGCTCGTCATATCCGCGGTGGCCCGACTGGCCCGCCGGGTCTGCCTTGCGTGCGTATCCCCTGGTCATCGCGTACCTTTCCTGCTGCTGGTGGATCGGCGCGGCGCCTTCGTTTCGTCAGGCGCCTCGTCCTCGTCCGTGTCCTCTTCGTTGTCATATTCAAGCACGGAATCATCGTCCGTGGCGGGCGCTTCATCAAATGTATCGTCAAAAAGCTCATCAACGTCATCGCCGGTGCCGGCATCGGCACCGCCATCGTCCTCGGCAGCGTCCGGGCAATCCCGATCGGCGGCCCCAGCGTCCTCGGGAAGCGCCTCGGTGGCGCGGGCCTCTTTCAGCGCACGGGCCTCGCGGCGGGCCTGCCACCACTCCCGCACGCGCTCCCAAAGACGCTTGAACCAGCCGACGATGCCGCCCGACCGCTCGTCCTCCTCCGAGGGAGGCTCCTCGATCCCCAGGGCAACGCGCAGATCCCTAATCCGGGCGTCGATGTCGAGCAGGTAGCGACGGGCAGAACGGCACTGCAGATGGGAGGCGGTGAAGCCGGTGGAGCTTGCCACCGCGGCGACGGCTATGGCGGCAAATATAGTGATGCGCGCCGGTATGGCGCGGACGTATCGCAGGGCGATGAAGCCGGCCACGACGCACACGAGCATCACGGCGAGGCAGGTCGAGCGCCGCGACGCCTCGTGGTCACGGTAGTTGAGAAGGCACACGCGCAGCTTCTCGAGGCCCTTGAGGCGCGCCCGCCTGTCCTGCTCGCTGGTGATGCTCAGACGCGGCTGCTGCCTGCCCTTGCGCTTGAACGCCTGGGGTATCGCCCCGCCCGTGCGCCCGGTGTTGCGCTGCGTGCCGTTGGCAATGAGGAAGTCATGCGCCTCCTTGACGCGCTCCCTCATGGCGGTCACGCTCATAAGGATGCGGTCGTTGGTGGTGAAGTCTTGAGTCTCCACCGCCTTCCGAACACCATAGTAGACAAGGCGAACGTCCTGTTGGGACGCGCCCTCCTCAAGGCCCAGTACGTTGAGTGCCTCGAACCTGTTCATCGCGAGCCTTTCAACCGCAAGGTGTGCATGTCGCCCATACGCACGATGTCCGTACGTTTGCCGTACGTATAGTTTGCCCGATTTGGGCGCAGGCCGCTAGTAGCCGGCAATAGATGCGTCATGTCGGCGGCCATCGAAAATCGGCTCAGCCGAAACGTCGGGTTCTTTCCACATCCAATAACTTTTTCTGGCAGGAGAATATACCACTGTCACAATCGCCCATTGCTCCCCAGTCAGGCAACGTGCCTAGCTAGCACACGCCCCGCGCTCAGAGTTCACCCATTTTATGCGACAAACAACCTCCTGGACTTTTGCCTGCGTTTGAGGTGACGCGGACAACGGGGCAATTTGGCTATCTTGAGATTGCCGCACGACGATATGGCCCAGAACTCAACGAAAGGACTAGTCATGGACTCGATCACCCTCGATCGTCGCACCGCTGTTGCCGGAGCAGCGGCCTTGGCCGCCAGCGCGGCCCTAGGCGCAGGCATTTCGGCCGCATTCGCCGACGAGCAGCAGGCCACAGACGCCGACCAACATGGCACGAGCGCCCACGAGCCCCAGGAAGCACAGGAAACAATAGAGTGCGACGTCGTCATCGCAGGCGCAGGCATCGCCGGCCTCATGGCGGCCGATCACCTGGCCGAGCAAGGCTTTAACGTCTACCTGCTCGAGAAGGGCGTGAGCGCCGCCGTCTCCGACTGGGCCCAGTGCGGCGGTCCCAACGCCTGTGAGACCAGGCTTCAGGAGCAGGAAGACGAGTGGGTGTCACTCGACCAGATGTTCACGTACATGTACGACTTCTCGAACACCGCCGTGAACGCCAAGCTGCTCAAGGACGTTCTCGCCTGCACCGGCCCCGCCATCGACCGCATGCTCGACCTCGGCATCGAGATGGAGCTGTGGGGCGACCCGTATGGCGTCGGTTTCCGCGGACGTCACTACATCATGGCCGACCCCGTGGGCCGCACCGACCCCATCATCGCCCACATTCAGGAGAACGGCGGAACCGTCCTATTCAACGCCGGGGTCTATGCCATCCTTACGGAGGATGAGAATGGCATCAAGCGTGCCGTCGGCGTACAGGCGGACATCGACGGTACCATCACCGACGTGAAGGCCAAGGCGGTCGTCATCGCCACGGGTGGGTTCCTCGGCAACACCCAGATGCAGATGGAGCGCTTTAACACGCCCGTCTTCCCGCTGGGCAACACCCTGTCCGACGGCACGGGCATTCAGATGGTCCTCAACGCCGGCGGTGTGCTTGATCGTCCCTTCGCCGTGCTGGGCAACGAGTGCGGAGCCGTCTCCCCCGCGACTGAGGGCTGGCCGTTCACGCCTGAGTGGGCCAACGTCAACGAACATTACGGCTACTGGCTGTTCGGCGGCCTGTACGTCGACTCCACCGGCAACCGCTTCATCAACGAGGGCCGCGTGGCGCAGCTCCCGCTCGCGGTTGGTGGCGAGGCGATAATCCGCGCAGGCAAGGCATTCGTCATCATGGACTCGGCTTACTACAACGCCTGCCAAAACGAAGGCATCTACGCCTATCTCGGCGAACCTGCGGAGTGGACGTCGGGATCAGAGGCGGGCTTCTACAACCCCACGCCCGAGAACGCGCCGGCGCATCTGCAGCAAGCCATCGACGAAGGCTGGGGCTGCCAGGCCGACACCATCGAGGAGATCGCCGAGAAGTTTGGCCTGACCAACCTGGCCCAGACCGTCGAGAGCTACAACGCCATGTGCGAGGCGGGCGAGGACACCGAGTTCTACAAGCCGGCATGCTTCATGAAGGCCGTAAGCGAGCCGCCCTTCTACGCATTTGAGTACGTCCCCAGCGCCTGGGGAACCAACGGCGGCGTGAAGGTCGACAGCTGCCTGCGCGCGGTCGACTCCGAGAACAACGCGATCCCCGGTCTGTACGTGGCGGGCGTGGACACCGGTTCCATGTACACCGTGCCCTACTACACCAACCCCGGTGCATCGGTGGGCAACGCCATGGGCTCGGGCTGGCTGGTGGCAGACCAGATCGCAAAGGACCTGGCATAACGAGCCTGATGCGAAGATCCTCTTAGCAAGGACCGCAGAGACCGAAAAGGGCCGAAGGCGAGCGGGCGGCGCGAGAGCACGCGCCGCCCGTTCTTTCATTGGCCGACATTGTGCTCAACCAGATCGATAAGCTCCTGCTTGGAATGCACCCCGAGCTTTGCATAGAGCCGCCGCGTATGCGTAGCCACCGTGTTCTTGGAAAGAAACAGCGCGTCGCGGATATAAGCCTGCGAACGCCCTCGGGCCAGATACTCGCACACCTGCGCCTCACGGGCCGAAAGCTGATATGCCTGTGCGATGCGAACGCATGCTAGTGAAATGGAGTCAGAACCGGCGGCTTCGATAACCGCCGGCGCGGGGGGCGTCGCACCGGCATCGACACGAGAGACCCCAACGCGGGGCACCTCAACATGATAGGGATGACGCTGAGGCACGAACAGCATGACGATCGTGTAGACGCAGACCACGAGCAGGCAGAACAGCGTGTGATTCCCGGCAAACAAACCGAGCCGGACGCACCACACCGTCGCAAACTGTCCGATAAACACGCCAAGATAGCTGGCCGCGCAGCCAAGCGCCACCCAAAACGCACGGTGGACCTGTCCCTGGGCAATCCGGACAAAATACAGCATGAGGATAATCTCGCATGCCGAATTGAGCGCGACGTTAAGAGTGGTCGCAACGAATAATGGCAGGTCACCAGGCAGGGCAAAACACAGCATAGACAAGGCAAACGGCGCCAGCGTCATAAACGCGAGCGCATGAAAGTCCACGCGCACCGCATAGCGAATAACGACGAGCGAAAAAACAATGGCGACGATATAGCCCAGAAACCCCGAGAGATCAATCCCACCAAACAGGCCGACTCTATCCCCGGCGAATGCAGGGGCAACGTTGAGCAGCGCCCAAGAAAACACGCCGTACGCAAGCATGCGCGCCACTCCCGCCAGCCTCGTCTCGGCACGGCGATCAATACCCGCCTCTGCCTTCTCGAGCCAGCGCGAATCGATAGACCCACCCTCCAGCTGCGCATGGGCACAAAGCAGAGCAAGTCCGCAGAACAGCGCCAGCATGGCGGCGACGATCAGCGCCGGCACCTGAGCGAGGGATGGAACAACAACCGCGCTCAATGCACTCACGACAAACGACAGGGGCACGACAAGCTCAAGCGTCGTAATGTTCAGGCGGCAGAATGCCAGACTCCATAAGGTCACGAACAATGCGCTTGCGATGCCGGTCCCCATCCCGCTTAACACGGCGAGCGTCGTCGCGACAAATGGCTGGCCCATGTGCTGCAGCACAACCGACAGTATGCTGCCCGCCACCCCGAGGCAAGGAGCGATTAGATAGAGAGGCCTGAGATGCTCCAGGTCCACGTTACGCCCAATGAAGGCAAGAAGCACCAGCGCCAATGGGACAACCACGGCGGAGACCATCCAAGACAGGTCGAACGACGGGCCGCTTACCGAAAGTGTCGAGAGTGAATCCGTGCTCCACGAGACATAGCCCCAGGCATATAGAAAGCCAAACCCGAGGAATGTGAGCGGAAACCCACGCAATCCCGCATCGTCGACGTCACGTCGTGACCCCACGATCCCTATTTCCCCTCGTAGGACACGACGGCCTCAAGCGGGCAGGGGATGTTGTCACGACCGCACAACCCCCTGAGCTCGAGCAGGCACACCGCCATGACGACCTGCGCGCCAAGCTGCTCGAAGAGCCTGCACGCGGCGTCGATCGTGCCGCCGGTGGCGATGAGGTCGTCAACGAGCACGATGCGCGAGCCGGGCGCGACGTCATCCTTGTGGACCTCGATGGTCGCGGTGCCATACTCGAGCTCGTAGTCGGCGCTCACCGTAGCACGCGGGAGCTTGCCGGGCTTGCGCACCGGGATGAACGGCTTGTGCAGCTTGTAGGCGATGGGCATGCCAAAGAGGAAACCGCGCGCCTCCATCCCTGCGACGGCATCGAACTCAAGGCCGTCGAGACGGGCCGCCATCTCGTCAACCGCAAGATGCAGGCCGTCGGCGTCGCCGAGCACCGTGGTGATGTCGCGGAAGATAATACCGGGCTCGGGGAAGTCGGGGATGCTCGTCACGTACTGCTCGATCGATTTCATGGATCACCTTTGAACGTCGGAAAACGGCCACGGACGATTATAGCCGCCAAACGTGCAGTGCGAGGTGACGTGTTGAGCGACCTGCTTCTGCCTGGCGGCCGACACGAGCGATGGCTCTATAATAGAAGGCGACAAAACGCCAAGACCGTCGAACCGACGGGCGCTAGGCGGGCGATGCCGTGACCCGCCAGACCAACCGCCACGCACAAGAAAGGCCCGCCATGCCCACGCCAGCAGCGAGACCAAGCCTCACCACCATCACCAACGGGCGGCTCACCGTCCGTGTCGACGCGCTCGGGGCGCAGCTCATGAACCTGACGTGCGGCGGGGTCGAATGTCTCTGGCAGGGTGATGAGCGCTGGTGGCCGCGTCGCGCGCCCGTGCTCTTTCCCATCGTGGGGTCGCTGCGCGAGGACACCACGAGTGCGAACGGTCCCTGCCCCATGGGCAGGCACGGCATCGCCCGCTCGCACATGCACGACCTCGTCCACGCAAGCGAGGGCGCGCTGACCTACGAGCTGCGCAGCTCCCAGGAGACACGAGTGGCTTTTCCGTTCGACTTCGCCTTGCGCATGACCTACGCGATCACGGGCGACCAGACGCTCGAGCAGCGCTTCGAGGTGCTCAACACAGGGACGGGCACTCTGCCCTTCACGCTGGGCGGGCATCCCGCCTTCAACGTGCCGCTCGTCTCTGCCGCACAGTGCAAGGACGCCGATGGCGAGGCATTCGAGGACTACCAGCTCGAGTTCGCACGCCCCTGGCGCGCCTCCTCCCCCACCATGGTCGACGGAGGGCTCTGGGACTTTGGCCGGCGCATCCCCGTCGTGGACGGCAGCGCGCTGCGGCTCTCGCGGCGGCTGTTTGACACGGACACCCTCCTGCTCGAGAACGTTCCCGACAGCACGGTCACGCTAAGGGGAGACAAGAGCGGACGGGGCGTACGGCTGGACTTCGCCGGCTTCCCGTATCTGGGCATCTGGTCGGCAAAGGGCGATGCCCCGTTTGTCGCCATCGAACCCTGGACCGGATGCTCGACGGCGCTCGACGAGGATGACGTATTTGAGCACAAGCGCGGCACCCGCCTGCTGCAGCCGGGTGAAGAGGCCACCTGGTCGTTCACGATCACCGTGCTGTGAGGCCACCGCCCGGCAGGGCCCGCAGGCCTATTCGTATACGCGGCGCATACCACGCATGTAGTCGACGAACGCGGCCTCGCTCTCGGTGAGGGAATGGTCGCGGCGATAGCACAGCGACACGCCCCACGGCAGCCTCTTGAAGGGAACGCCCACCGTCTTGGTGGACTCCGCCGTAGCCTCGATGTGGTTGCGACAGGTGAGCCCCAGCGCCCGTCCGCTGCGGGCGATCTCGTACACCCGCATCATCTCACCCGTCAGGCGAAACTGCGTCCGCACGCCTGCCTCGCTCACGATCTTGAGCAGCGCGTTGGTGCTGCGAAACTCGTCGTTCATGGTCACGACGGTCTGGCGGTCGAGGTCCTGCGGCAGCAGCTCCCTCTTCTCCGAGAGGGGGTTGCTCACGTTTACCCAGAAGAACTGGTAGTCGCGCACCAGGGGGATCTTGATTGCGTCCGAGCTAGTAGGGCTCACTATGAGGGCGAGGTCGCAAGCACCCGAGAGAAGTTCCTGCTCGCATTTCGTGTCCGGCAGCTCGTCGGTTACGAACACCTGGGCGTCGCCGCACGCCGCGTTGTACTCGTCGATAATCTGCTCGCCAAGGTAGCCGATCACGCCGGTAGAGCAGGAGAGCCGGATGATGTTGCGCGAGTGGGCAAGCATGGCGCTGATGCCAGACCTCATCTCGCCCAGGGATCCCTCGAGCTTCCTCGCGTACTCGAGAACCAGCTCCCCGTAGTCGGTGGGCTCAAGCCCGGCGCTCGTCTGGCTGAGCAGGGGCACGCCGAGCTCGGACTCGAGCCTGCGCATGGAGGCGCCCAGGCCCTGCGGCGTTATCCCCAACGCCCGCGCGGCGGCCGAGAGGCTGCGTCGCGAGCAGACCTCGATGAAGTAGCCGAACACCTTTGCGTCCATGATCATGCCCCTTTGCCCGGTCAGGAACTGCGCCATCGATGATACGACGTGCACGTGGCCGCGAGGTTAAACAAAATGTTTCAATTCGCAAACCCGCACGAAGCCAAGGCCTTCACGAGGCGCCCCTACCATACGCCTCGTCAATCGGGCATGGCGCCGCCAGGCGGACGCGTCGCCTTTCACGGCGGCGGGGCCTCCTGGCCTCCGGGCGCGCACATGCTGGGTTCCGAGCTTTCGAAAGGGGCTTTCATGGCAACTGAACTGTCGCGTAGGGATCTTCTCAAGACCGGCGCTATCGCGGGTGCGGGCATCGCCGCCGCAAGCGCCATCGCCACCAGCGCCGTCGCCGAGGAGGTGGAGAAGCAGGCAGCCGCCGGCGTCGTCACCGCCGACGCCTCCATCGCCGACGTGAGCGCCTACGGCTTCACCAGCGAGGCGCCCTCGTTCATGACGCCTCCCGAGGCCATCGCCGAAAGCGAGATCGTGGAGACCATGGACTGTGACGTACTGGTCATCGGCGCCGGCCTGGCCGGCTGCGCCACCGCCTGCACCGCCGCCGAGGGTGGCGCCAAGGTCATCGTGGTCGAGAAGACCGAGCAGATCCAGGAGCGCGGCGCCGGCGCGGGCACCATCAACTCCGAGTTCGCCAAGAGCTTCGAGGACGGCGAGGTGCTTGACATCGAGGCCGCCGAGTTCCGCTGGATGCAGACCTGCGGCAACCGTCTGGACGAGAAGCTCGTCTCCCAGTACATGTACCGCTCCGGCGAGGCCGGCGACTGGCTGGTGGAGAAGGGCAAGGCTCACAACTGCAAGGTGAGCCTGTGGGACGGCTACTCGCGCAACCCGCTGCTGCCCGACGAGCCTGGCTACATCACCATGGGTGGCGCCGAGGGCAACGACCTCACCCAGCCTGGCGGTTCGTTCGTCGCCGCTGACGTGTGCCACCTGGACGCCATCGCGGCCGGCGCGCAGTTCATCTTCGAGGCCCCCGCGGTGCAGCTCGTCCAGGGCGAGGACGGCAAGGTGACCGGTGCCATCGTGAGCACCGCCGACGGCTACAAGCAGATCAACGCCGCCACGGGCGTCGTCATGGCCACCGGTGACATCGCCGGCGACCAGGAGATGTGCTCTTACTATTGCCCTGAGGCCCTGACGGTCCCCTCGGTCTACACCCCCGTGGGCGCCAACACCGGCGACGGCCACAAGATGATCATCTGGGCCGGCGGCCAGATGCAGGACGCGCCGTTCCCGCCCATGCTTCACCCGCAGCGCTGGGCCGACCCCTCCTCCAACCAGCTCGAGGGCCCGTTCCTCTATGTCAACGAGAAGGGTGAGCGCTTCTTCAACGAGGGCACCTGGGTGCAGCCCCGCTCCCTGCAGATCATGCGCAACACCGCCGACGACTGTGCCTACAGCATCTTTGACTCCAGCTGGGGCGAGGACCTGATGGACTCCCTGCCCGAGGGCGGCGGCATGTTCTGGGACATGTTCCGCTACAAGGGCGAGAGCGACTACCAGACCACCGTCGACTACTATGCCCAGTCGCTCATCGACAACGAGGACTACACCTACTTCAAGGCCGACACCCTCGAGGAGCTGGCCGAGAAGATCGGCGTGCCCGCTGACACGTTCGTCACCACGGTCGAGCGCTACAACGAGCTGTGCGCCAAGGGCGTTGACGAGGACTTCTGCAAGAACCCCCGCTTCCTGTACCCGATCGACGAGCCTCCGTTCTACGCCTCCAAGGTGGGCGCCGTGCTGCTCGAGGTCGTTGGTGGCGCCAACATCAACACCGACTTCCAGTGCCTCGACAAGCAGGGTAACCCCATCGAAGGCCTGTACGCCGTAGGTAACACCACGGGCGGCACCTACGCCGTGGACTACCCGATCAACATCCCCGGCAACTCCCACGGCCGCGCCCTGACGCAGGGCTATCTGTGCGGCCGCAAGCTCGCCGGCGTGGAGTAAAGGTAGAGCCCCGTCTTGCCATCGCAGGCGAGACAATGTAAATAGAGGGGGCCGCCGCACATTCAACAGATG
>CAWVLT010000016.1:0-203685 GCA_963930185.1 Coriobacteriia bacterium
GTCCATCATACGAAGGGGCATCACCCGCTTGTGGCAGAGCCGGAGGTTACTCCACTGGCACAGCCAGTGGTTTGTGCCGACGAATCAAACCGAAAGCTACGGAGATGCCGCATTGACCGACTTTGAGGAAGCCATATACATCTGTGGGTCGGACTCAACCCGCTCTATCCTAAAGCGCAGGAGAGACGTCATGGTATATGATCTGCTCGACGGCAAGCCCATCACGTTCCCAACAGCGCTGATCTGCCGAACAGGGGACTATCTCGACAAGGACAAAAGCGTAGGGAGATTTGCTCAGGAGTTTCTCAACAATTTGCAAGATTAATGATTGACCTAGACTATGAAGGTCAAACCCAATCGAAACCAAGCCAATCCGTAATGATAGGAGCACCGCAATGATGGACAGCAACGGCACCCCCACAAAGATCGGCGTCATCGGTGCCATGGACGTCGAGGTCAAGCTGCTCAAGGAGCGGCTTGACGGTCGCGTCACCACCGTCCGCGCGGGCATGGAGTTCAGCGAGGGAACCCTGGGCGGGCAGGCGGCTGTCGTGGCGCTTTGCGGCATCGGCAAGGTGAACGCCGCCGTGTGCACGCAGATTCTCGTCGACCTGTACGGCGTCACGCACGTGGTTAACACCGGCATCGCCGGGTCGCTCGACGCAAGCATCGACATCGGCGACCTCGTGGTCTCCACCGACGTGGTCCACCACGACGTGGACGCCACCGCCCTCGGCTACGAGCCGGGGCAGGTGCCCGGCCTGGATGCGCTCTCGTTCGCCGCCGACGAGAGCCTGCGCGCCGCGGCGATCGCCGCCGCCCGTGAGGTCGCCCCAGAGATCGGCGTCCACGAGGGGCGTGTGGTCTCGGGCGACCAGTTCATCGCCGGCGACGAGGTCAAGGCGCGCCTCGCCCGTGACTTTGGCGGGCGCTGCTGCGAGATGGAGGGCGCCTCTATCGCCCAGGCATGCCACCTCAACGGCATCCCGTTCGTCGTGGTGCGTGCCATCTCCGACAAGGCAGACGGCAGCGCCACCGTTGCCTACCCTGAGTTTGAGGCAAAGGCGGCCAGACAATGCGCCGCCATCGTCGAATGCATGCTGAGAATGTAATTGGGTCGGCGGTGGTTACCTCATCCCCCGCCGACCTTGGCTTACCTACCAGAACCTGCGGCCACAACTGTCGCAGTAGTCACCCTCGGGATAGATGTTGACAGGACCGCCGCAGTAGGGGCAGGTGCGCGTTCCCGGGCCCTTATCGCAGCCACCCGAGACGTCGTCGAGCTCCTCGTCGTTCAGCTCGCCCGAGCCGTTAAGCCGCCCGAAGTATGCCGAGGCCTGCTCGGCGGTAATCGACATGCCGCTCTCCTTCGCGAGGGCAAGCAGCTCCTCGGGGCTCTTCGCGGCGCGGCCTTTCTGGATGAGCTCGTCACTAAATTGCATGGGTTCCTCCAATCACGTAGGTCACTTCGTCAGATAGCCGTGGGCACCCCTCGTGTCCGTCGTCCTCACGGGAAAGGGCCGTGGTCAAGTCGGACTACGCAAGCGTTATGCTCACGTAGATCGCGTCGATCGTCGCGGCGTACTGCTCGTAGTCATCGGCCGTGCAGTCGCAGATCACGTAGGTGGTCGTGCCATCGTCAAGCACCACGCAACCATAGGTCGTCACGTACTGCACGCCCTCGAACTCATATGTCGTGACATACTGCCACACGATGGCGTCGGCGTTCCACAAGACGGCACCGCTGTCGACCTTGCCGTCCATTATCGCGGCGAGATCCTCGACGTCCTGCGCAATCTCATCGGCCGAGGGGTCGCTCGTCTGGGGCATGGCGTCGCCCACCGCACGCACGGTCAGCGAGCCGTCGGCGTTCGACCAGGCAGCCAGCTCGTCACCGGCACCCTCGATCTCGGTCGCCTCCAAGTCCTCGGGCAGGTCAAACGCAACGCCCATTGCCTGAACCGGCTGGCCAAGCTCAACCGCCGGCGCACCGTCGGCCTCATCGGCCTCAGCGTGGGTGATCGAAGCGATCATGGCGTCGATGTCCTCCTGATAAGCCGCGACGTCCTCGTCGATGCAGGTGATTTGCACGCACGCGTAGGCACCCTCGCCCGTGGGGACGTACACGAAGGCGAAGTAGCCCGCCAAGCCGCCCTCCGACGGGGCCGCCTCGTCGATCTCATACAGGTAGGCGCTTGTGCCGTCAGCCAGCTCAAGAACCTCGCTGGAGGTCACCTGCGAGTCGAGCGCGGCGGCGAGCGCCTCCGCGTCGGCAGTGAAGAACTCCTCCTGTTCGGCGGCGTCCTCGGGAACAGGCTCACCCTGCTCGGCGAAGTTGGTGATGGCAACCGACAGCCCGCCTTCAGGAAGCGCGGCGGTCACCATGCTGGCGTCGGGCAGGTCGAGCACCTCCATGGCAAGGGGAACGTCCACGCGCACGCCGGCAAAGGAGAGTATCCGGCTGCCTTCGACGCTCGAGGCGTCTGCCGTCGCCGAGGTTGCCACGGCACCCGGCGCGTCCCCGCCCGCACTCGCCCCCGCATCGGCCAGCGCAAGGCCGGGCATCACCGAGCACGTGCCGACGATCAGAAGAGAAACGAGAGAAGCGGACGCAAGACGAGAGGGCTGAATGGAAAAGAAGCTGCGTTTCATGGGGCCTCCTATTGCGTGGGTGCGGCCAATGCACGAGGCGCACGAGCCAAGCAGGCTTGCTGGCACGCCGCCTCATGCATCCAGCCTACCATCCCGCAAAAGGTCGGCCCTACCACAAGCGCGAACGGCAGCGGGGCAGCCCAAACGAGAGCCAAACGGCCTGGACGGCAACCATGCGGAGCCCGAAAGGCGGCCAGCCGCGACCCGCACGACACCGAGATGCGGCCGCGTGCGTCGACCGGCGATGCGCTCGGTCACCCCTACGCCAGGTTCGCCTCCAGCGCGCGCACCAAGAACTCGGTGGCACCCTCCCCCGCCGCGCCGTCGTAGTAGGCAACGAAACGCGGGTCGGCCAAGTAAGTCTGCGCCAACCCCAGGTGCGCCTGCCTAGAGTAGGATCCCTCGCCCCAATGCATGCGAATCCACCGCTCGTGCATGCGAACAAGCTCCCGCGAGGCGTCACCGCACACGTCACCCGACGCCATCGCCAGGCGCAGCTGCACCTTGATGGCCTCCTCGAGGAGCCCCTTGGCGTCCCATTCGTCTTGAGTCAGCGCCCTCAGGCGCTCGTTGGCGGCATCGATGGCCTCCTCTCCGTACAGCTCGCGCGCCTCCTTGCCATAGGTTGCCTCGAACTCCTGCAAGGTCCTCGTCTTCAGCTCGTCGAATGCGGACCTCTCGTCCATGCCTTCCATCCCTTCGATCATGGCGATCGCCCGCTCGGTGCGTCTGATCGCCTCGTCCACAGACCTGCCCTGCGCGCGTAGGGTACGCAGGTGCGCCACGAGCGAGACATGCAGGTTGGCGTCCGGGTCCTCGAGCACGTGCCGTATGGTCGCGACGGACAGCCCGCATGCCCACATCGCCAGGATCTGGGCGAGTCGCCTTGCGTCGCGGCCGTCGTACGTGCGGTAGTTCGACGCGGTTCGTCGGGGCCTGAGCAGACCCATGTCCTCGTAGTACCGCAGTGTCCGCGCGCTCACCCCCGCCATGCTCGCAAGCTGCCCGACGGTGTAGCGGGTATCCCCGTCGCCTCCGCCACGGGAGCCCGGCTTCTGCCCTGGCTGTTCCACCGCGCCGCCACGCTTGCCTACGCCCGCACACCTGCCCTCACTCGCGCTTCCGCTCTCACCCACGCGCCTGCCCTCGCTTGCACGTTTGCTCTCACCCACGCGACCGCTCTCGCTCATGTCGCACCTCCTTTAAGGCCAGTATCGTCCTTGACGCAACGGCAAGGTCAAGAGAGATGCCGCCAGATGCCAAGACACACATCTAGAAGGCATATCTGGGGGACATCTAGAAAGCATGAAATGTGTCCTGCCTGTGAAGAGGTGGCCGCCGAGCGGAGCAAAGTGGTTCATCCCGACATTTCAGAAGAGAGTCCGCCCGCACTTCGGCTTACAAAACCCAGCCTCAAACGATCTGCCTTGGGCCTCTCGCTTCCCCGCAGCTTGCGTTTTCATTACGCACGAACCGTTGCATCGAGCCTGCGACGGCGGTCTCCTTACATTGCGGCCGGCTCATCGCCCATCCCCTTACTCGAGCCTTGCGCCCCCGTGTGCAAACGCGGCAGGGCGCGGGTGCACAATGCGTCTCGGTCAGACGATCCCGGATGGGCCGGGGTCCCAACCCAACGAATGAGGGAGGATCTTCGCGTCATGGAGAATGTCAACAGCATTTCTCGTCGTAACTTCCTTGCTGGTGCCGGCGCCGCTGCCGCCGCTGCCGGCCTGATCGCCGGCAACGCCTTCGCCGACGAGGCCGCTGCCACCACCGCGGCCCCCAAGTACATCTTCCTGTTCATCGGTGACGGCATGGGCAACGAGCAGGTCCAGGTGACCAGCTTCTTCAAGGGCGCCACCGAGAACGACGGTGCCGTCGTCGCCTCCCCCATGAACTTCATGGGCTTCCCGCACACCGGTAGCGTGACCACCTACGACTCCACCTCCTTCTGCCCCGACTCTGCCTCCACCGCCACGTCGATCGCCACGGGCTACAAGACGCAGTCCGGCACCATCAACATGGATCCGGAGACCCTCTCCACCCCCTACGAGACCATCGCCGAGAAGCTCCACAGCCAGAAGGAGTGGAAGATCGGCGTGATCTCCACCGTCAATATGAACCACGCCACGCCGGCCGCCTTCTATGCGCACCAGGCCAGCCGCAACAGCTACTACGAGATCGGCGAGGAGCTCGCCGCCTCTGGCTTCGAGTACTTCGCCGGCGGCGCCTTCCTGTCCCCGACCGGCGAGGACGAGGACAAGACCGACCTCATGCAGGTCGCCGCTGACGCCGGCTACACCGTAGTCAACACCCAGGCTGACGCCGAGGCCCTCGAGGCTGGCGCGGGCAACGTCCTGATCATCACCGAGACCGTCGCCGACGGCGGCTCCATGAGCTACGAGCTCGATCGCGCCGAGGGCGAGTGGGCTTTCGCCGACTACGTCCAGAAGGGTATCGACCTGCTCTCCGACGCCGAGAACGGCTTCTTCATGATGGCCGAGGGTGGCAAGATCGACTGGGCCTGCCACGCAAACGACGCCACCTCCTGCATCTACGACGTCCTCGCCATGAACGATGCCGTCGAGGTCGCCCTGAACTTCTACAACGAGCACCCCGAGGAGACCCTGATCCTGGTCACCGCCGACCACGAGACCGGCGGCCTGGGCATCGGCTACAAGACCACCAACTACGACACCTTCCTGCCCAACCTCACCAAGCAGACCATCTCCTTCGTGAAGTTCGACACGGACTACGTGGCCGGCTATGCCGAGAACAAGACCCCCTTCGAGGACGTGCTCGCCGACGTGAAGGCCTGCTTTGGCCTCATGACCGCCGACGACCCCGACGCCGCCAACTCCGACCCGGCCGGCGAGAACGGCTCGCTGGTCATGACCGACTACGAGCTTGACCAGCTCAAGGCCGCCTATGAGCTCGACATGGAGGTTGGTGGCGGCTCGCAGGACGCGATGAGCCAGCAGGACTACGAGCTCTACGGCACCTACCGTCCGTTCAGCATGACTCTCTGCCACATCCTCAACCACAAGTCCGGCCTGGACCACACCACCTACGCCCACACCGGCGCCCCGGTGAACATCTACGCCATCGGCGCCGGCAGCGAGCTGTTCGACGGCGCGTTCGACAACACCGAGATCTACAACAAGCTCGCCCAGCTCACCGAGGTCGAGTAGGCAAGATCGAAAGGCGAGGCTGAACGGCGAGGCCAAAAAGCAGGGTCAGAGCGCAGGACCAGGCAGGCAACGGCTCCTCGCCAGTTCTCCCGCCCTCGGGCAGGCGTTCCCAGAGCACCCCCGGCGCAGCACGCAGGCGCCGGGGGTGCTCCCCTTCCTGCAGACACCTCCCGCAGACACCAACATGCCAGACGCCGGCAGACGAATCGGCATCGCCCGACCAAGGTAGCGGTGATCACAGCGGCGGCACCTGGTTGCATGGGTGGCTGGCATATTGCGCGCAAAGTCGCCCGATCTGGCAAGAAAAGCCCAGGTTGTACGATTCGTCAATGTATCGGTCAATGCTCGCACGGCAGTCTGTTATTACATAACCGATGGCATGTGGTGTGACCTGCGGTGATACAAAACCAACCAGCGATAGCAACACGCATCGCCTGACGACCTCTCTCCGTGGGCAATCGAAGTCGTTCAACCTCCAGGTTTTTTGCCGCCTGACTGCCACAAAGGCGCACGGCCACCCGTCGGCAACCAAACCAAGCGCCCAAAACCGTCACCGTGCGCATGACGGACGCGAGTTATTGCGCACATGGGCGCATATTGAACGCATATGGGCGCGCATAGGCAGGCCAAGGGATGGGCGTCGACGCCGACCCCTCCCAGGGCCTACCGGTTATCGGCCACCCCGGCGTCATCCACGCGCGCGATGAGCCCCTCACGCGAGGAAACGCCCAGCTTCTCGTAGATGTGCCGCACGTGCGTGCGTACGGTGTTCTCAGAAATGCCGAGGTTCGTGGCGATGTATGCCGACCCATATCCACGACCGAGATAGAGAAGAACCTCGGCCTCGCGCGGCAACAGACCGCAGGAGTCCGCCAGACCGCGGCATCTGCCCACAAGGTCGGGCGCGCCCGATTGCGCGCCTGCCTGGTCGTCAGGCCCATCCACAAAAGCCCCGTCCGCCGCACCCGCAGATGACGCGCTCGCCGATATGCCGCTCGATCTCATGGCAAACGAGATCGCGACCGCCGTGAAGAGAATGGCCTCGAGCACGAAACACAAGATGCGACCGCTGCTGCCGAGAAATCCGATCGACACCATGCCGCACGCGAGCGACCCCGCGAGCAGGGCCACCACGGCGGGCACGACCAGCCGACACGACAGTCCACCGAAGCGCAGGATGGTCGTTATCTCGATGCACGCGATGCTCGTGATCATGGCAAACCCCACGATCGAGAGTATCGACGTGGCGACGGACAGCACGAGCGTGTAGTCCGTCCACTGCTTGACGATAGGCACCACCAGCACGATGGCCAAGGAGACGGGCTCGAGCACGCGCGTGAGCATGGCCAGGGAGGAGGCCTCGTCGCGCGCATGCCTCACGAACAGCAGCGTCGCAGCGCACACGCATGCACCAGCCATGACGCCGACGGCCCCGATTATCGGCCCGCGCCAGGCGACTTCCTCAGAGGCAACCGGATCCCATGTCAGTCCCGTGATGAACCCGCAGAACGCCAGAGACGCGAGCGACACCCACGACATGGCGCAGACATCGCGTAGCCTGGGCACCCCGCCCCTAGCCGTGACGATGCGTCCTGCCCCATCGGACAAGGCGAAGAGCATGCGACGACTATCCAGCTGGCGTGTCGGCTCCCCCTGGGCCTCCCCGGTGTCGGGGCCTTTGGGAGTCGGGCAGGTCGAGTGCATCCGCCGTTCGCCCTCCAAGCGCAGGGCCGCGATCAGGCTTGCCGCGCAGAGCACCGCCAGCGCCATGCCGAGCAAGGCCCCCGCCCACGGATCGCGCACCAGGGCAAGCATCGCCTGGCTCACGCCGCAGACGACAAGAGCGAGCCCGGTCGCCAGCATGACCGAGCGCGGCCGCATGCGCACAGCGAGCTCCGTCCACATCAGCGCAAAGACGGACAGACCCACGCCCAAGGCCACCCCGCACGCAAGCATGGCCGCCTTCAGAGGAGAGGCAGGGTCCACGGTCATCGGCAGCTGCTGGGTCATGCCGACAACCAGGATGCCAGCAAGACCCACCAGCCCCATGGCCAGCGCGAGGGTGGCGCGCCGCGGACCGGCGAGACGCGAGCTGTGAAGTGGGGACGGCCAATCCAGAGGCAGAGGCCCTCGTGTCCGCCTCCTCCCCTCGCGCGCCCACGTGGCCCGCTCGCCCACGAAGCGTCCGGCAGACCAGGCACCCGACCGACCAGAGAAGCATGCCTGCCAAGAGGCCATACGCCATACATAGCAGCAGGGGCATGCCGAGCGTGGCGAGCGCCCCGTCGGAGCCGCGCACCACGAGCAGGCCGAGCGACAAAAGAGAGCCCATGCCAAGCGCATGCAGCAGCACTTCCACGCGCATCTCGTTGCTGCGGCCGCCTTCGCCGCAAGCCCCGCTGTTTCGGCAACCGCTGGTCTGTCCGGTGTTCATGCAGGCCCTCGAATATTAGAAGGAAACGCGTCTGCTCCATCCTAAAACAAATGAGGGGAGTCGTGGCCGAGAAATCAGTCGGAAAGGCCTTGGCGCATTCGCGCAAAACGGCCTCACCAATTCCGGTGATACGGGCCCCGCCCGGAGGCCCAACGTGAAGCGCGCATGGCGAAGAAACCAGAAACTCCCAGCTCAGAGACATCATCAAGAACGGTGATGTGCCCCGAGCGCACCTTGCCTATGATGGGCCACGTCAAACGGCGGACCTCGCGAGGACCGCCTTGAGACATGCGTATCACCAACATGAGAAAGGACCGATCGTATGTCACAGAACACCCTGAGCCGTCGCGCCTTCCTGCGTGGCGCCGCCGCCGGCACCATGGGCGTCACCACGCTCGCCGCGATGAGCTCGGTCGCCATCGCCGAGGAGGCCACCTCCGCCACCGAGGAGGCCGCGGCCGCCCCCGCCGGCACCTACGACATCATGGCGCAGTACTCCACCTACGGCCACGGCGAGAACCCCGACGCCGTTGCTCCCGCCACCCCCGAGGAGTACATCATCTCCAAGGGTGACGGCGTGCTGTCCGCCGGCGGCATGGTCGACGAGCTGGGCATCGCACCGGCTGACTTCATGCTCAACGTCCCGGCTTGGCTGGGCACCGCCCCCGAGATCACCGACATCGCCGACACCGAGGAGTGCGACGTGCTGGTGATCGGCGCCGGCAACGCCGGTACCGTGGCCGCCCTGCGCTGCCAGGAGGCCGGCCTGTCCACCATTCTGGCCGAGACCCAGACCGAGGGCGAGTACGACGAGTACGCCTGCGACATGGCCTGCTACAACTCCAAGCTGTTCCTCGACAAGGGCACGCCCGAGATCGACCCGATGGACATCTTCAACGAGTACATGCGCCAGTATCGCGGCCACGCCCACCAGAAGCTCGTGCGCGACTACGCCACGCGCGGCGGCGAGATGTTCGACTGGATGTGCGGCTACATCCCCCCAGGAGTACATCGACGCCTACGCCAAGACCTCCAACTACAAGGGCAACGAGAACTTCAACGGCGAGCACTGCGGCCAGCTGTCGTTCCGCGGCATGATCCAGTGGCGTGACGAGGACTCCAACATCAACATGTGGCCCTTCGTGATCCGCTCGCTGTTCGCCTCGCTGCAGGAGCTCGGCGGCCAGATGCGCTGGGGCTACCAGGGCATCGAGCTCGTCAAGGAGGGCGACGCCGTGACCGGCGCCATCCTGCGCGACGTCGACAACGTCTACCACCAGATCAACGCCAAGGCAGTCATCGTGTGCGCCGGCGACTTCGGCGGCAACCCCGACATGCGCCTGGACCTCTCCGACCAGCTGCGCAACCTTGCCTGGTCCTACGGCAAGGACCGCACCGACACCGGCTCGATCGGTGGCATGGGCCGCGACGGCTCGGGCATCAAGATGTGCCTGTGGGCGGGCGGCACCATGGAGGCCGGCCCCCGCGCCGCTCAGGCCGTGGGCTGCAACGGCCCGGCCGGCCTGGCGTTCGGTGGCGCCTGGCCGTGCTTCGGCAGCGACGGCAAGCGCTTCTACAACGAGTGCCTCATCAAGCATGGCTCCAACGGCTACCTCGACATGCTTCCTGACGGCTCGCTGCTGCTCCAGGTGACCGACTCCAACTGGGAGGAGTACCTCTCGCACCAGGGCTACGGCCACGAGACCATGGACCGCAGCTCCGACTACATGGTGGAGGAGGTCCGCGAGAACATGGAGGCCTACGTGACCGGCCCCGACGGCTTCCCCGTGCGTGCGTTCTCGCGCTTCGGCAAGGAGTACACCACCATGTACGCCGCCGACACCCTGGAGGAGGTCGCCCAGATCGCCGGTCTTGACGAGGAGGGCACGGCCAACTTCGTGGCCGAGGTCGCGCACTGGAACGAGATGTGCGAGGCCGGCGAGGACACCGACTGGGGCATCGACCCGCAGCTGCTCATGCCCATCAAGGACGCGCCGTTCTTCTTCGCGTTCACCACGACGGGCGGCAACCCCTCCAACGGCCTGTGCCAGCACGCCGCCGTCTGCACCGACGGTAACTACCAGGTGCTGACCGGCGCGAAGGCCCCCATCCCCGGCCTGTACGCCGCCGGCAACACCTGCGGTCAGCGCATCGGCATCCAGTACACCACCCCCACGGCCGGCAACTCCTGCGGCTCGGCCCTGACCAGCGGCTTCTGCGCGGCTGACTGCGTGATCGCCGCACTGCAGGCGTAAGGTATCCAAGGCGGAGGCCAACGCCCGGCGGCGCGTTCGGGTCGAAGGCCCGCAGCTAGAAGATCGGGCAAGCCGTAGCATACGGCGCGGCTCGCCAGCAAGGTGAAACGGGGCGCCGTCGACATCGAATCGACGGCGCCCCGTGCATGGGGTATACAACAACGGGTTCGTAAAGGACAGGCGGGCAACACAGCGCCGGCAACCCGCGCCGTGGGGACGTCCGGCGACAGAGCACGCAACAGGCAGCTTGGAGGAATCGGGATGCAGGACACCTCGCAGGTCACAGAGCAGAGAGACGTCGTGGTCAAGCTCGAGCTCCCCTTTGCCGTGGAGCGGCGCGGCCACGCCGAGCGCGAGGCCGTCATTGGCTGGGACAGTCAGAAGACCCATGCTTACCTGCAGGCGCTGCAGCGCGAGATCGCCGCGAACGCCGACCAGTTCGCCGACTGCACCGTGCGCGCCGTGCGCCTGGGCGGGGGCATCGCCACCAACGCCCGTGCCGACGACCTGTGCCAGACCTGCCAGCTGCTGCGCAAGAGCCTGCGCTTTGCCGAGGGTGCACCCATGAGCGCCCGCGCCTCGATCTGCAACATCAGCGGGGCGAGCATGCCGCTGCTCAAGCGCGCCGGCGTCACGAGGTTCGACTTCGAGATGCTCGCGCTTGACACCGCCGACTTCTCCCGCCTCAACCACAGCGATGCCCTGCAGGACCTTCCCTACATCGTGGACTGCTTCCTGCACGCCTACGCCAACGACAGCCTGGGGATGGTGCTCGCCTTTGGCTTTGACGCCCCCGACACCCACGCGTTTCGTCGCTCGGTCGTGGCGCTCACGCGCATGCCGGCAGCCCACCTCGTCCTGGAGCGCTGGCAGGGCACGGGGGCAGCGCAGGCCTCGCCCGAGCTTGAGGCCGCGCAGCTGAGTGAGGCGCGAGACGTGCTGGCCGCAGCGGGCTGGCACGAGTACGCACCGCTCAAGTTCGCAAAGCCGGGCTGCGAGGACGTGTTCTGGGCCCTGGAGCACGCGGGCTGCGAGGTCCTCTCCTTCGGGCTGGGCGCCACCACGCGCTTCGACGGCGTAGAGACCACCAACACGAGCGACTGGGAGACCTACCTCGCCCACAGCGGCGACTTCGCGCGCATCACGGCAGATGTGCGCAGGCTGCGGGCATAGCGCTCCCTAACAAAGACAGAGTGCACCATCTCGGACAGAAACGCGCCCAGACGGGCCTTGCGATGTCCGAAACGATGCACTCTGGCGGCTACTCTGACAGCTCATCTGGCCAGCGGGCCAATGACCAGCCCGCGCGAGACGACCGTGGCCTGCAGTCTGGCTAACGCTCCAGCCAGCAGCCTCACTCGTCCTCGGCCGCGGCCTCCTCGCTGCTCACCCAGAACTCGACGCGCGTGATGCGGTTGCCCTCCATCTCACGCACGGCAAAGCGCACCACCGTGGCGGTCGTGCCGATCTCCTTGCGATAGCTGACCTCCTCGTCTGCCTGAGGGATGCGGTCGAACAGGTCGAGCAGAAGGCCGCCCAGGGTATCGTTGCCGTGGAAGTCCTCGTCATCCTGCGCGTCAAAGCCCAGCAGGTCGGCAAGGCCGTCGGTGGCATACGAGCCGCTCGCCACGTAGTGGCCGGGCTCGACCTCGGTCAGCTCCTCCTCGGTGTCGCCGTGGAGGTACTCGTCCTCGAAGTCGCCGATGATCTCGCTGAAGATGTCGCCCATGGTCATGAGGCCGGCCGTACCGCCGTACTCGTCCACCGCGATGGCGATCTTGGCGCGCTCGGTGCGCATGATCTGGAGCAGGTTGACGACCGAGGTGCTCTCGGGCACCGCGATGATGCGACGGATGCGCAGGTTTGCCATCGTGGCGTTCGCGGGCAGGTCATAGAGGTCCTTCATGTGGACGAAGCCCACGATGTCGTCCTTGTCCTTGCGGTAGATGGGGTAGCGCGTAAACTTGTGCTCGCGCACCACGCGCAGGTTCTCCTCGAGGCTGTCGTTCAGCGACAGGCACACCATGTCAGGGCGCGGCGTCATGGCGGCGGCGACGGTGCGGTCGGAGATGTCGAAGATGTTGTCGACGAACTCGTTCTGCTCGGAGTCGATGAGGCCGTTCTCGGTGCTCTCGTCGATGAGCAGGCGGATCTCGTCCTCAGTGTACACCTGATGCTCGTCGGCCGGGTCATGGCCCAGCAGGCGCATCACACCGTTGGTGATGGTGTTGAACAGCCACATCACCGGGTAGGTGAGGCGGTAGAACCACACCAGGGGCGTGGCCGTGAGCAGGGCGTAGCGCTCGGTGGAGAAGATGGCGAGCGACTTGGGGATGAGCTCGCCCACCACGATGTGCAGCGCCGTCACGATGATGAAGCCGATCGCAACCGAGACTGCCTTGACCGCGGCGTCGGGCATGCCAAAGAAGGCGAACACCGGGTGGAGCAGCTCGGAGACCGCCGGCTCGCCCAGCCAGCCCAGGGCGAGCGACGCCAGCGTGATGCCCAGCTGGCAGGCGGAGAGGTAGGCGTTCACGTCATGGGCGATGAGGCTGGCGTTCTTGGCGCCGGCCTTTCCCTCGGCCGCCAGCATGTCGATCTGGCTGCGCCGCACGCGCACGAGCGAGAACTCGGCCACGACGAAGAACGCGTTCATGAGCAGGAAGAACACAACGAGAATGAGACTTAGCGCAACAGGCATAAACGCCAACAACCTCCTAGAGAGGGTCTGACGGGATGTGCGCGAGCGAAGCCGCCCGCTCGACGCGGGCCTCGCCACGCAGCTCTCACCTGTTGCCAAGATGCCCCGCCGGGGCGTCGCGACGGCGGGGCCGGGCGAGACGCAGGCGGGCAAGGCGGTCGTCGAGTCGAAGCATGCGCTCGGCGGCACTCCCGATTCGATGCGTAAGCATACCAGATGTAGACAAAAAACCGGCACTGAATGGCTACAATACGGCGGCATGCGAAACATCCCCGCATGCCCACGGGCACGCGGTGACACCCGCGCGCAAGACAACGCACGACATCGGAGACGCTCACGCGACAACCGAGATGCCCGCGGCCCCGATCCCCGCAGGCGTCACGTAGCTAGAGGAGAGCACCACCATGCGCACTACCGACCAGGACAAACGCGAGCAGACCGGCCCGCACGCTGACGCACCCGCGTCAATGGCGGCGTCCGCGCCATCGCCTACGCCTGCGTCCGCGCCATCGTCGGCCTCGGCAACCGCGACGGCCCTTTCGCCTGCCCGCGCACGCCTGTGCGTGGCGCTGCTCGTGCTGCTCGGGTTTGCCCTGGGGTGCTCGGAGTTCATCGTGATCGGAGTGGAGCCCGAGATCGCCGAGACCTTTGGCGTGTCGCTTGCGCGCGTAGGCCAGCTCATCAGCCTGTTCTCCATCGCCTACGCCATCCTCACGCCGATCCTTGCGATCACGACCGGTCGGTTCAGGCGCTACCAGCTGCTTGTCGTCTACGCGGTGGTCTTCTGCATCGCCAACGCCGTCATGGCGATCGCGCCCACGTTCGAGACCCTGCTTGCCTCGCGCATCCTCATGGGAGCCGTGTCCGGCGCGCTGCTTGCCGTCGGGGTGACCTACATCCCCGAGCTCGTGGGGCCCACGCGCATGTCCATGACCATTTCGGTGGTGTACGCGGCGTTCTCCGTCGCCATGGTGCTTTCCACCTCCGCCGGCAAGATCATCGCCTCGACCGTTGGCTGGGAATTTGCGATGATGGGCACGCTCGTGATGGCGATCGTCGTGAGCGTGGCCCTGCTGCTCGTGATGCCGCGCACCGGCGCCACCGACGAGCCCGCGACGATGCGCGAGCAGGCCGGCCTGCTCGCCGAGCCGCAGATCCTCACCGGCATGGCGATCTTCGTGTTTGGCGTGGGGTCGGTCTACGTGTTCTACGGCTACGTCACGCCCTACCTCGAAAACGTGCTGGGGATGAGCGCCGCGGGAGCGAGCGCCGTGCTCATGGCGTACGGCGGGGTGTGCTTCTTCTCCAACCTGCTCTCCGGCTGGGTGGATAGCCGCTTTGGCATGAAGGCGCTGCTCGTGACGTTTCCCGCGCAGGCGTTGCTGCTGCTCGCGCTCTTCCTGACGGGCACGGCCGTCCCCGCCTCCGTCACGACGATACTGCTCGTCGCGCTGAGCATGTACGTCGTGTCGGTCCCGTGCATATCGATGTTCATGCAGACGGCCAATCGTCGCCACCCAAAGGCGCTCACCCTTGCCAGCTCGCTTGAGCCCATGTCGTTCAACATGGGCATTGCGTTTGGCACCGCGGTGGGCGGGGCCGTGGTGTCCGGGCCGGGCATCAGCCACGTGGGTCTGGTCGGCGCCGTGTTCTCGCTGGTTGCCTTTGCGCTGGTGGGAGTGACGATGATCCTGGTGCGCAGACGCGACAAGGCAGGCAAGGCGGAATAGGGCCGCGCCGGCCACCTCGCAGACAGCCCCGGCAAGAGCGCCCAACGATCTCGCCGCAACGTCTCAGTGCAACAATCTAGACGTTCTGACGATTGCGAAGCCGGTAAAGTGTCCAGATAGTTGCACTCGGCGTCATTTGCGCTGCCGGGCCAGCTTCCAGACAGGGCATCCCTATTTTCGCAGCACCTTCTCCATCGGCTTACCCTTGGCCAGCTCGTCTACGAGCTTGTCCAGATAGCGGATCTCGCGCATGAGAGGCTCCTCAATGTCCTCGACCCTCACGCCGCACACGACCCCTTTGATGAGAGCCCGATTGGGGTTAGGCGCGGGGGCCTCGCTGAAGAACGCGCCGTAGTCGATGTCCGAATCGACCAGCCGAGCAATCTCGTCAGCCGAATAGCCCGTGAGCCACGAGATGACCTCGTCAACCTCCGCCTTGGTCCGGCCCTTGCGCACGGCCTTGTTCACCAGCAGCGGGTAGACCTTCGAGAGCTTCATCGCGTAGACTGTCTCGTTCTTCATAGTCGCCTCTCCCCTCTCGGCCCAAACCATGATCTCGACAATGTACCCGGCCACGCCCCTGGCTCACACGAACGCCCGCACCACCGCACTCTCGAACGCCAAACCGGCAAGAGCCTCGTTCGCGTCGTCTCGCTGGGGCTCGAGGGGTAGCTTGTTGAGGGACTCCCAGCGTGCGAAGCCCGCCTCGCGCAGGAGCGCCTCAAACTCGCCTCTCGTTGGCGCCACGGCAAAGACGTTGCGTCCGCTAGGATGTCCGCCAAGGTGCTCGCCGATATGCTCGCCGGCATGGTCCCCGATATGCTCGCCAGCCCGATCGTCGGCCTCCGAGCATGCGCGAGCCACCGCCACCGGCACGGGTTGCAGCGCCAGCACCGCGTCGTGGTAGAGATACCCGCCGGGCGCGAGCACGCGGGCGATCTCGCGCAGCACCGCCAGCTGATCGGGCATCAGGTTGAGCACGCTGTTGATTACAACCACGTCCACCGAGGCACCCTCGATACCAGCCGACCGCAGGTCGCTCGGATCAGCCTGCACAAGGCGCATGTGACACCGCCAGTCCTCGCCTGCCCAGTGCTGTTGGGGCGCACGCCCAACGGCAGCGGCGATCCGCTCGGCCGACGAGTCCGTCCCGATGACGAACCCCTCGCGCCCGACCCGGTCGGCGATCTTGAAGGCGCCCAGCCCCTTGCGGCACTCCAAGTCGAGCACGCGTTTGCCCGCAAGGTCATCGGGCAGCACCATGACGCAGCGTGTGTAGTGGCGGGCGGCACGGCGCCACCTCGCATCGCACCCGCCGGCAACCTCACTGCTCGCGACAGCCATACGCCCATCTCCTACCCGGATCCCGAAGGACTCGGCCCTGAGTCTGCAGAGAGTCAAACCCCGCTCTGCGCATCCCAAAAACACGCGTCCCACACTATGTACCCCATCGGCCTCCTGCTGGCAGCCCCCATGGCCTTGCCTCTCGAAACCCGAACACCAGAAGAACCAGCGGTGGAGCGTTAGCAATTGATGCCGGGATGGCGAACTGACATCAATACCAACGGTGAAATGGAAAGTTTTGGCACTTTGGTACGAGCTAAAGCGCAACGACTTTTTTGATTTGCATGTCTAATTATATAAGATATATTCTTTATTAATTTGATATTCATTTTTCTTGAATCTACAGTCCATCTATTGCGGTGCCAGTGATTCTACAAAATCCCGGCACCTGAATGAGGTCGTTCCAAAGTCGGTTTTCTTTCCGTCCCAGGCCGTAAATTGCGTGCAAACCATTCGAACGGCGAATCACTTCGCACGCGCCGGCGGCGCCACCTCTCATCCGGCATGCCCACCGCCCGTCCTCCCCCTCGCGCATGGCCTCCTGGATCCCCCGCACGAACTCGATCAGCTCGTCTTGGGAGTGCACGTCAAGCTTGCGGTAGATGCCGCGCAGGTGCGTCTTGACCGTCTCCTCGCCAACGCCCAGCGCCTCGGCCGCCTCCCGCCTCGACATTCCCCGCGAGAGCAGCCCCACCACCTCGCCCTCGCGAGCCGTCAGAGAGTACTCGCGGGCGATGAACACGAGGGCAACCGAGATCCGCTCCATGGCGTCCTCGGCAGACGAGCCGACACGAAACGTCCCCCACCCGCTCTTGAGGTTCTTGTCGGACAGGAGCAGCAGCGACGCGAAGAGCATGGCACACGCGGTGAGCAACAGGATGGCGATCGTCACCACGTCCTGCCTGCCGAGCGAGGACGTCACGAGATAGACGGCGAGGGCACCGGCGGCCGTCCCGAAGTACAGCGCCGCGCCGGGAAACGAGGCGATCCAGCACGCCGGCATTCCCATGTTCTTGATGATGAACGCCCCCAGGCTCCACAGGATCACGTCGAGATAGGCCGCGGCCGCCAGATACGCCAGGCCGCCGACCCTGCCGGAGCAGGGCAAGAGGGCAAGCAGGACAAACGACAGCGCGACGAGGGGAAATCCCACCTTGTAGAGCAGGCGGTTGTAGTCGAGGCGGGCAGCGAACGTCGCCACCAGCACCAGGGCGACGCCCACGAGCCACGAGACGTACGACTCCGAGCCTCCCATCGGGTGCTGCAGCGCCGCAACGAGCCCCACGACCTCGACCGCGTAGAACACGCCGCTGGCCACGCCCTGCACGAACGACGTCAGGATGAACTGCGTCGGCACGGGCAGCTCGACCCGCCGGTCGACCTCGTAGTAGCGCCTACGAGGGTACGTGCACACACCAGCCTGCAGCAGCGCCATCGACACCGCAGGCAGCAGTATGGAGATCACGCCCCCGGCAAGCGCAGGAACGAAGAGGAGAAGCATTGAGGCGGGCAGGAGGGCCAGCGTGCCGGCCGCCACCACGTACAGCGTCTTCGTCGCGCCGAGCCACCCAAACGAGCGGTCTATCTCGATGCGAAACAGCCCGATGCCCACCGCCGTGCAGAGCAGCCCGCCCCAGTAGACGAGCAGGTACACCGCCCCGCCCGTCACCAGGGTGCCCATAGTCCTGTCGTTTGCCAGCACGACCAGGCATACGGACCCCACGGTCATGAGGGCAGCCGTGAGAACCTTGTGGCTCGTCGAGTCAAACGCGAAGCGTCGCCACTTGAACAGCAGGCTCAGCGCCAGGCAGACCGCGCCCACCAGCGCGTAGGGAATGACGATCGCGAGCGGGGCGGCCACGGCCTCGCGGTGACTCTCGTAGATCGGGCCGAGCAGCATGTACGACGTCCAGAGCGAATACAGGCAGTACGCAACCATCACCTGCCAGTGCTCGCGCACAAGGCCGAGGAGATGCCGGCACTCCTTATGGGCAGAGGGCAGCAGTGAAAGCATGTCTCTATCGTCCCCCGTGCTCCCTCTTCCGATTCGACCCGTCGAGCCGAGACGCAGCGCGGCGTCTGCGACCCAAAACACGCCTGCAATCCAAAGCACGCCCGCGACCCAAAATGCCCTGCATGCCGAGCAGCGAAAAGCCCGAGGGCATAGGTGCGGCCGGACCGCAATTCATCTCATTGTATCGGACCGTCGACATCATACAACCACCTTCCGCGCCGAGTCCGCGTAGACGCAGGATCATATTTGCAAGCAACCGGGTACGACCCCGAGGGCAGCTGATGGTTCTTTATCTCCAAACCCCTCGCTCATTATTTCCAATCTGACTGTTGACAAAACGATCTTCGCAGCTCAGCGGCTACCCCGCACCGGGGTAGAGCATCTTTGGGGCGAATTTCATCGAGCAAGGGGAAGCCAGCGCAGGCCTCTGCGCGCTAGCTTGGAAAGCGTCGTGTTCCCGTCGGCGAGGCAGGGCGCAGCGCACCAAGCCAAGCCCCGCCAAGCCGCAGGAGCAATCAAGCGCAAGGGCCAAATGGCACCTGCACGAAAGGAGTCCACATGGACGCTACCATGGATCGTCGCACGTTCGTGTCTGCCGCCGCTACCTCCGGCGCCGTGGCCGCCCTCATGGGCATCGGCCTGACGCGCGCCCAGGCCGAGGAGGCCGCTGCCGCCAACGGTGGACAGACCCCCGAGTTCCTGATCGCCCCCGAGCCCATCCCCGCCGACCAGATCACCGAGACCATCGAGGCCGACGTCGTCATCGTCGGCGCTGGCTTTGCCGGCCTGAACTGCGCCGTGTCCGCCGCCGAGGCTGGCGCGTCGGTCATCCTCATCGAGCGCCTCGACCAGGTCATCGGCCGCGGCGGCTCCACCTTCGCCATCAACTCCAAGCTCATGGACGAGAAGGGCTACCACTACACCACCGGCGGCTGCGCCCCCGAGCATGACGACGACAAGCTCTACGACATCGGCCGCGTCTTCAAGCGCATGATGGGCTACCACTCCTATCGCATCGACGGCGCCAAGTGGATGCTGCACGCCCACAAGTCCGAGGAGGCCATGAACTGGCTCATCGACCACATGACCACCGGTAGCTCCGTGGGCGGCTATGACCTGACCCCCGTCATGGAGCACTGGTACCAGGATCCCGAGGGCATCAACGGCGAGTTCCCCGGCACCCACGAGTTCCTCGACGGCCCCAACGGCTCCAGCCCCGCCGCCAACCCGCAGCAGGACGTGTGCGAGAACCTGCTGTTCTACTGCCAGGACCGCGGCGTTGACGTGCGCTTTGGCCACGTCGCCGAGCAGCTGGTCAAGGACGGCGACCGCGTGATCGGCGTTGTGTGCGAGAACCCCGACGGCAACTACGTGCAGTTCAACGCCGCCAAGGGCGTCGTCATGGCCACGGGCGACTTCGGCACCAACCAGGAGATGAAGGAAACCCTGATCCCCTGGATGAAGGACACCGCCGGCGGCATCTGGGAGGGCTCGGGCCACAAGATGTGCTACTGGGCCGGCGCCGCGGTCGATCGCAGCACCACCCCCACCGCCCTGGTCTTCTGCTTCCAGTGGCGCTCCATCACCAAGCAGGTCCGCGCGTTCCAGGGCCTCATGGTCAACAGTGACGGCGTGCGCTACACCAACGAGGACAACGTCATCTCCCACGGCGGCCTGTCGCTCATGCACGAGAAGGGCCAGTGCGCCTACGCCATCTGGGACACCGACTACGCCAACGAGCCGCAGTGGCAGAACCACGCCTTCGTCGACGGCGACCCCGCCTTCGAGAGCCCCCAGGCCGTCATCGACTACTGGGAGGAGATCGTCAACGGCCCCGGTACCGTCGAGATGAACGGCTCCGGCCAGATCGAGGTCAAGATGATCAAGGCCAACACCATCGAGGAGCTCGCCGAGCAGCTCGGCCTGCCCGTCGAGCAGACCGTGGCCTCCGTTGAGCGCTACAACAAGTTCTGCGACCAGGGCTATGACGAGGACTTCGACAAGCGCCCCGGCCTGCTGCTCCCCGTGAAGACCGCTCCGTTCTACGGCATCAAGTGCACGCCGTGGTTCCTGTCCACCGTCGGCGGCATCCGCTGCAACACCAACATGCAGGTCATGGACAAGGACGACAACGTGATCCCCGGCCTGTACTGCCTGGGCTCCATGGTGGGCGACATGTACTGCAACTGCTACTCCACGCACTTCCCCGGCCACAACCTGGGCGCCACCTGCCTGACCTTTGGCTATCTGACCGGCAAGTACCTCGCGGAGGAAGCGGAGTAAGACGTTCGCCGCGAGCTCTGACGAGCCAAGCAGCTGGTGAGGCTGGCCGATGAGACTAGCCGATAAGACTGGCTCCAGATAGTGAGATCATGTGGCGGGGCGACCTAGGCAACAGTGCCGGTCGCCCCGCATTTCTGTGACACCCATTTGCATGCCCAGCACAGCGTGTCATGCTGTCTCAAGATATTCCAGCATTCGATGGGCGGTAGTCCTGCTCACCTTTGTGTCATCACCCGCAAGATAGGCATACACGTTCCCCATGTTCAAACCAAGTGCCCTGCAGAGCGCATATCGCGTCATGCCAGCCTTATCCAAAAGTCCCAGTATCCTTGGTCGGATCAAAGCAATGATCCTTCGATCTGCAGATAGGATGTCGCCTTGACTCTCAAAAGCATTAAGAACTGACTCTACCCGCGCAGGAAGCCCGCCCTCGTTTCGCACAAAGAGTTCAGCGTCTGTATAGCCCTTTGCGCACCTCGCAAGCAGTTCATACCCCTCATACATCCATGTTTCTTTGCTGAGTCGCAGGAGGTAGTCAACCTTTCCCTCTTCCAAAGCGAGCAGAAACAACGGCTCGGCAACACGAGGGGCGTCCGTTGCCGCGGACATGCAGAGCCTTCTCAGGCTTGTCGTCCTTAAGCCAGAGAGAGACGCACAATATGCCTTGAGGAAACCCTTAAACGTCCGATGCATGATGGTACTTTCTCTCATATTGTTCAAATGCTAAGCACATTTCTTCATATCGACGATCCGAAAGACATGCAGCTCGTGCTTCTCCTTCGTCATACACAAGATGTCGTAGCGCATCCCAATCAATAGAGTCAAGCACTGCCGGAGACGTCAGATCTGCAATATCATTTGGGCGCCAAGCATAGAGCTTCATCACAGCAAGGTCCTCAAGACTCGGTCGACAAAAGTTAACACACCTACAACCTTCGAGAAGAGACACTAGCCTATCCTTAAAGTTGTATGGCAACTCGTCAGAGTGGGCAGCAACAGCCGAGTTGATCATCCGGTAGCGGTCAAGGATCGATCTCACGCTTGCGTCTGCCTCCAATATGTCAATGTCATGCGTCGCCGGCCTTTTCGTAAGAGACAGCATGAAGGCACTTCCACCAACCACAACAACGCGCGGACGAACGTTCGCTCGAGGCGCCAGCTCAAGCGCCGCCTCCTCATCGACTCTTTGCAGTATCTCGATCAACCTCGCCTTGCCATACTCCTCCATTTTCAGCCTTTCTATTATTATTCATTTCAAATAATAATACAGTAAGATTGAACTGACAAGAGTCTGTTGGGCAATGTCCACTTTGTCATGTCGTTGTGCGCCTACTTGACCTTGAGTGCACTCCAGCTGCGATAATTCCTCTTGCCTTACAACAAGAGGAGAGGGAACCGTATGATCTACAAGCAGTTTCAGGACCTGCAGCTCTCGGCGCTGGGCCTCGGGTGCATGCGCCTGCCGGTGATCGACGGCGACGACAGCAGGGTCGACGAGAAGCTCACCGCCAAGATGGTGGACTACGCCATCGAGCATGGCGTGAACTACTTCGACACCGCCTATGGCTACCACAACGGCAACTCCGAGGTGGCCCTGGGCAAAGCGCTGGCCACCCACCCGCGTGACAGCTTCTACCTCGCTGACAAGTTCCCCGGCTACGACCTCGCCAACATGGACAAGGTCGAGGGGATCTTCGAGGAGCAGCTGCGCCGCTGCGGCGTTGACCACTTCGACTTCTACCTGTTCCATAACGTCTACGAGCGCAACGTGGACCCGTATCTGGACGAAGAGGCCTATGGCATCCTCCCCTACCTGCTCAGGCAGAAGGAGGTCGGGCGCATCCGTCACCTGGGTTTCTCGGTGCACGGCAGCTTTGACGTCATGAAGAAGTTCCTCGATGCATACGGCAAGCACATGGAGTTCTGTCAGGTACAGCTCAACTATATTGACTGGCACTTCCAGGATGCAAAGGCAAAGGTCGACTACCTGGACAAGCTGGGCATTCCCGTGTGGGTGATGGAACCGCTGCGTGGCGGCAAGCTCGCCGCGCTGTCGGAGGCAAGCACGGCCAAGCTCGCCGAGATGCGCCCCGAGGAGACCGCATGCGGTTGGGCCTTCCGCTTCCTGCAGAGCGTGCCCGGCGTGACCATGACCCTGTCGGGCATGTCGAACATGGAGCAGCTCGAGCAGAACATCGCCACCTATCAGACCGACCAGCCCCTCACGAGCGAGGAGTTCGACGCTCTGGTGGCCCTGGGCGACTCCATGACCAGCGCGGACGTGCTACCCTGCACCGCCTGCCGCTACTGCACCTCGCACTGCCCGCAGGGGCTCGACATCCCCCGGCTGCTCGAGCTCTACAACGAGCATGTCTTCACCGGTGGTGGGTTCATCGCGCCGATGGCCGTGGGCGCCATGCCCGAGGACAAGCGCCCGAGCGCCTGCATCGGCTGCGGTGCCTGTGCGGCGGTGTGCCCTCAGCAAATCGACATCCCCGCGGCGCTGGCCGACTTCTCCGAGAGGATCGGGATGTAGGGAATCAAGAAGAGTCCGCAGCAGAAGGTGGCTCGCACACGCTTGGGATCGGCTGCCAGGGCGGTGCCCCAGAGAGCACAGCGCAGACACCCGAAGACGTGAGGGAACGCCCGCAGAAGACGCCCACATTAGGGGGCTGCCGATTCCTATAGAACCGGCAGCCCCTTTCGAGCGCAACCAAGTGCAAGTTCGCACGCCCCGCCTTACGCCACGACGAGCCTGCACCCCTCGATCTTGCCCGTCGCCATGGCGATGGCCCCCTCGATACAATTCTCCACCATCTGGCGCACGTCCACATCGGTGTAGAAGGCCGCATGGGGCGTCAGGATCACGTTGGGGAACGAGCGCAGCACCGCCATCTCACGGTTCTTGATGACGTCGCCACGACGGTCGGCATAGTACAGGCCGTCCTCGCGCTCGAGCACGTCAAGCGCCACCCCGCCCAGACGGCCATCCTCAAGCGCCCCGATGAGCGCAACCGTGTCGATGAGCGCACCGCGAGCGGTGTTCACCAGCACGGCATCGGGCTTCATAAGCGCGAGAGCCCGGTCGTCGATCATGTGGCGGTTCTCCTTGGTGAGCGGGGCGTGCAGCGTCACCACGTCGCTCTGCGCGAGCAACTCGTCCAGCTCCACGTAGGTCGCGTCCTGCGCCACGCGGTCGTTGGGATACAGGTCGTAGGCAAGGATCTTGCAGCCAAAGCCCTTGAGGTGGCGGATCACCGTGCCGCCGATGCTGCCGGTGCCCACCACGCCTACCGTGCAGCCACTGACGTCGCGGCCCAGGCGCCCCTCGAGCGTGTAGTCCTGCACGCGAGCACGGTCAAGCGTCTGCGGGACCTTGCGCAGGCACATCATGGCAAGCATGATTGCGTAGTTGGCGACCGAGTCGGGTGCATAAGGGGCGTTGGAAACGCGAAGTCCCAGCTCGCGACATGCGTCGAGATCGATATGGTCAAGCCCGATGTTGCGCGTGGCCAGCGCCTTCACGCCCATGTCGACCCACGCCTTGATGAGTGGGCGGTCGATGGTGACCGGCATGGTGCTCACCACGTCGTAACCGCGCGCCATCTCGGCCGTGTCGATCGTGCAGTACTGCGACGTCCAGCCCAGCTGAACACTGCGCTCACGGCAGATGTCCTTGAAGTAGCCAAGCTCGTCGTACTCGCGCATGTCATAGACGAAAAGCTTGACGGGACCGGCAGCGCCGTCGGCTGCGACGGCGGCAGCATCGTCGGCGATAGGGGCCGTGGGAGTAGGCATGGTCTCGGCGGTCATGAGCCCGACGTCCTTTCTCGTTGGTGATGCGAAACGGTAGCTCGTATCAACGCACCAGACCAGTGTAGTGCTTTTTGCCTCCCGCGCACCCATTCCCGCCGTGCCGACAGCCCGGCAACAAACAACAAACGCGAACGTGTTCGCGCCGGATGCCCGTGCACCGCTCGAGCCTTTGCTGGAATATCGAGCCGCAAGCTGCAGACGCAACCGCACGCAACGTGTCGATGCCGTGATGAGCTTGACCTCGCCCCATGCATCGCTATCATGCCGCACTGCAAACCGCAAGAATCATCGAGGCACGCGCGTCGAACGCCAGCAGGCCGGCACCCATACCGCCGCCACGAAACAGACTGGCATTGCAGCGGCTGGCGACATGGGATTGAGAGGGACATCAGATGATCGTCGATCACATCCAGAACATCGAACGCTACCACGGGCTCTCAAAGGGCCTAGATGTGCTCATTGGCTGGCTTGCCAACAATGACTGGCGAACCCTCGAGGTGGGCCGCACCGAAATCGACGGCAACAGGGTCTTCGCCAACGTCATGGACGCAACCACCCGCCCGGCGGACGACGCCCATTACGAGACGCATGCCCGCTACATGGACCTGCAGGTCGACATCTGCGGTCGCGAGGCATTCCAGGTGGCGCAAGGCGCGGTCAACGAGATCACGCCGTTCAGCGAGGAGCAGGACTTCGGCCTGTACGACGCGGCCGACGAGGCCGTCGTGTCCGGCTGTTTGGGCAACGGACGCTTCGCGCTCTTCATGGCCGGCGAGCCGCACATGCCCACACTCGAATTCCCCGGTGACGGCCAGCGTGACGTCAAGAAGATCTGCTTCAAGATCCTTGTCGACGAGTTCTGGGCGGAGGGATAACGCCAGATAACGCCGCGATGCCGTCCAGTTTGTCCCACCTATCACGGTTCTGAAGCGCATGTTTGCACGTCATCTCTGTTGTAGAATGGGACGAGATAGCGTCAAATGGAGGGGCATGCCATGGAGCTTGAGCGGATCGCCACGAACACATACGACTTCGAGACCATACGCACGGCAGGTCTTACGTATATAGACAAAACGAGGCTGCTTTGGCCCCTGATCAACGGCTCCATGGGCAACCAGTTCTTCCTTTCTCGACCCCGTCGCTTTGGCAAGTCGTTACTGCTGTCTACCATTCAGAAACTCTTCGAGGGAAGGCGTGAGCTGTTCGAGGGTCTCGCCATCGACTCCCTGCCTTGGGACTGGTCGCGGAAATGGCCGGTTCTCCGTCTGGACATGAGCCTATGCGCAGGCGAGACGATAGGTGAGGTGGAGGGGCGCATCCTGGCCACCATGCGTTCGGAAGCAAGAAAGCTGGGCGTCCCCCTGCGCGATGAGGGTGACGTCACCGTCTGCCTGCAATCCCTCATTGAGGATGTGGCCTCGACCGATCAGGGGGGTCAGCTCGTTTTGCTCGTCGACGAGTACGACAAGCCTCTCACGCAATGGCTAGGCTCTGAGGGCGTGCGTCCCTTCCAGTCCCTCCTCAAGTCATTCTACGGCGTCATCAAGAAAACCGAGTCCAAGCAGCGCTTCTGCCTCATGACAGGCGTGTCTAAGTTTTCCAAGGTCTCTATCTTCTCCGACCTCAACAACCTGACCGACCTCACGATGAGCCCCTTCGCCACGACGCTTCTTGGCTACACGCACGAGGAGGTGCGGGCGAACTTCCCCGCGCGCCTGGGCGCTCTCGCCCATGCCTTGGGCACCGACGTCGACGGGGCCTTTGGCAGGCTCATCTCCATGTATGACGGCTACTGCTTTGACGAGCGCCTAGTGCGCGTCTTTAACCCCGTCTCACTGGGCAGCTCCCTGAGGGACCTCCAGCTGAAGTCGTATTGGTTCGAGACCGGAACGCCTGGCTGGCTCATGTCCTATGCCAAAAAGACCCCGATGGATCTCGACAACCTCCAAGTGGGCGAGGCAGATCTGGGCACCTTCGAGCCCGCAAGCCCCTCCATGCCCGCAGTTCTCTTGCAGACTGGCTACCTCACCATCAAAGACGTGTCTGGCCAGGCCATGGGCATGACGTACGACCTGGGTTTTCCCAACGGCGAGGTCTCGGCCGGCTTCAATCGCTGGTTGGCGAATGCCTATATGACCGCAGATACCGATGTCTCCCAGACAAGCGGCTGGGCCATCGCATGTCGGCGCGCTTTGGGCACAGGCGACGTGAAGGGTTTCATGGAGGCCCTGGAATCCTTCTTCTCTGCCATTGGCTATGACCTCACTGATCGACTCTCCGAGCAAGCATACCAGTGCGTCGTTGTGGCCATCATGCGTTTCATCGGAATCTACTCGGCAGGCGAGGTCACGACTTCCCGCGGTCGCATCGATATCGTGCTACGGGCACCCGGACACACCCTCGTTATTGAGATGAAGGTCGCCTCTGGCAAGCAGGCAGGTCAGGAAGCCGCACGGATGGCCCTTGCGCAGATACGAGAGAGAGATTATGCCGAGCCATACCGCAGCTCAGGCGATGAGGTTCACCTGCTTGGCATCGCCTTCGACTGTCTCACGCATAACGTGGGCGCCTGGGTGACCGAGAGGCTGTAAAGCGTCGGGCAGAGAGCGTCGGGCAGGCTGCCGCTACATCCCATGCTGCGAGAGCCACGAGCTCAGCTTCGTCACCGGATGCGTCATCGGGCCGGTCGTCGGCCGAGCCGCCTGGGCGTCAGTCCCACCTGACAGGTCACCGGCCGACGCCTGCGCGCCGGCGGCCGCGCCCCCCTCGACCGTGCCGTCTCGCCCCTCTGCCGCGCGGGCCTTGCCGGCGGCGAGCTCGGGATCCTCGCGGTACCTGTCCATCATAGCACCCTGCAGCTCCTGGGCCGAGGGCGGCGTCCATGATACCGCGTTGGCACCCGCCTCTATGGTCGCTAGGATCGAGGCGGGGTTGCGCCCGCCCGTTGCCACGACGGGCAGCGTGGGATACTCCTCGCGCAGCGCGCGGATGACCTCGGGGGTCTGCTTGGCGGCGGCCACGTTGATGATGCTGGCGCCCGCCTCGACCTTTGCCCGGGCGACGTCGTCCCACTGCGTGATGGTCGCCATGACGGGCACGTCGATCACCGCGGCGGTGTGCTGCACCGTCTCAACGGTGGCCGGCGTGTTGAGCACCACGCCCATGGCGCCCTGCATCTCGGCGAACATCGCCAGCTCCAGCACGCGCTGGCCCGTGGTGGTGCCGCCGCCCACGCCAACGAACACCGGCGCCTTGGCGACGGAGAGGATGGCCTGCGTGATCATGGGATGCCCCGTGAAGGGATAGACCGCCAGGATGGCGTCGGCGTTGGTGTTGTGGATCACCGCGACGTCGGTCGAGTAGGCAAACGAGCGTATGCGATGCCCGCGCACCATGATGCCCGTGCATCCTTCGATCTCCATGGGAACGCGAGCCGCCGATGAGCTTAGCCTGCCTTCGATGGGCATGGGTTCAATCGCAGTGCTCATGACGACCTCCTCTTGGTCTCGGGTGCCCGGGTAACAGCCAGTGCGTCCTGGTCAAAGGTTGGGGCGTTAGAATTCCCCGATTCGCACGACGAGAGACATCGCACGAGCTTCTTCATAATACGCACGAGCTCGGCCGCGTCCTCATGCCCAAGCGCCCTGAGCGTTCGGGCAAATCGCTCCTTGACAGCGCGACGATGCCGCAGGATAAACGCGCTTCCCTCCTCGGTCAGCTCGACCACGGTCTGCCGCGCGTCCTGCCGGTCGATGCGCCTGGTGAGAAGCCCGCGGCGCTCCAGCCCCTTGAGGATGGTCGCCACCCGCGCACTCGTCACTCCCATGCGCAGACTGATGTCCTTGGGGTGACAGGGCCGGGACTCGCGCGCCTGGCGCTGCAGGTAGTCGAGGACAAAGACCTCGCCGCCCAGATCGCGCGTCTCCTGGTGGTCGACGCCCAGGCGGATCTGGTCAGACCGCGCGTCCATGAGCTCGAGGGCGAGCTTGCCGTATAGGTCAGCCTCTTCCATGGCCCCTCCTCTCGCCGGTCGTCTTTCCCGCACCTGCACGCGCTATGTCGCCGCAGTTGCCAGTGTCGCGCATGCCAGCAACACACTTGTCAGTATGCGCATGCCAGCAACACGCTTGTCAGCGCCGCACACGTCAGCGCATCCGCGCATGTCAGCGCAATGTCAACGCATATACTAATACCATTAGCAGCTAATAGTGTTAGCATTTAGCAATCTCTCGGAATTGCCCACGCAAAAGCACCCCAAAACGAGGAGGGCGGGTTCGCCTCGACCCACGCGCGAACCCGCCCGTTCCTCCCGTCAATCCTCAGCGGCCAACCCTATTCCCTGCGCAGGCCATGCTGCAGAGAGCTGCGCACCACGCCGCGCGAGACGCGGTATGTCACGAGCAGGTAGCCACCGTACACGATCACGAACATCAGGGCGCACAGGGCGGCGGGCGTGGTGATGTCGAGCCTGCCGAACAGCGCGACCACGTCGGACACCACCTTCAGGGCAACCAAGGAGTGGGCAAGGCCCACGGCGAGGGGCACCAGGAAGTAGATGAGCGTCTGACGCAGCAGGCTGCGATAGATGAGCCGCTCGGGGCATCCCAGCTCGCTGAGCAGCCGGTAGCGACCGGTCGCGTCGCTCGTGCCAGAGAGCTGCTGGATCGCCAGAATCGCCGCGCAGGCGATGACCAGCACAAACCCGATGTACATGGCCAGGTAGCTCACCAGGCCGGTCATGCTGTTTGCCGAGGCATAGCTCTCCTGCGCCGTTATGACCTGGCTGAGGACGCCCACCTCGACCCCGTCCTGGACGAGAGCCGGCCCCTCCATGTAGCTTATGCTCACATCAGACAGAAACTCCTCGCCCCGTCCGTCGTCAGCCGGCGCGTCGAGGTATATGTTGAGGTAGCTCCCGTACACCTGGCCCTGCTCGGCGATGTCGTCAGGCACCACCATTGAGCCTGCGTTCATGCCCATGGGACTGTTCAGGATCACCGCGGTGGCGTCGGTGACCACGTCCCCTGCCGGGTGCAGCGTGCGTCCCGCCACCTCGAACGATGCCCCCGCGTCGACGACGTCCTGGTAGAAGTCCGACATGCTCGCACCCATGTCGGTAGTGATGAGGTAGCCGTCCTCGCCCAGGTCGACCGGGTCCAGCCCGTTGATCGCGCGCAGGGCGTTGTAGTCGCTCTCAGCGATGAGGTCCATGTTGGTGTCGCTATTGCCGGCGCCGCTCATGTCGGCCGGCAACGACACGCCACCCGCCTCGCCCATGGCCGCCAGGCTCAAGGCGCCCGGTTCGGTGATCTCGTCCGAATCGTAGAGGTCGACCTGAGCGTACGCGCTGGACACCTCGTCGACGTCCGCCCCCTCCTCACGCAGGGTCTGCGCCAGGTCAACCGGCCCGCTCGCCAGCCCCATACCCGCGGCATCCTGCTCGCTGAGCTGCGCCAGACCGCGCTGCGAGTAATATACCGCCCCGACGGAGACGTCATAGGGCGAGTGCTGCTCGATGGTACCCATCAGCGTGGAGCAGATGCTCATGCCACCCGTGACCGAGGTGATGGCCAGAAACAGGATCATCGCGATCACGGCCATGGAGATGGACGTCGTGTTGATCTTGGCGTTGAGCTCGCGCATCATGAACATGTTGAGATCGCGGTACCATACGCCGCGCATGCGCTGCGCCACGCGCACCGCAAAGCCCGACAGCGCATAGAAGAACAGCAACGTGCCCACCACGACCATGACCGTGGTGATGAGAAAGCGCGTGCCCGCCTCCTCGCTCACGTCGGTCACGGGCAGGCCGTCGTGCAGCAGGCGCCAGTACGCCGCGCCGATGAGGACGCAGCCGACGACGAACAGGATCACGGTGGGCGGCAGGCTGCGCACCTTGATGCTCTCGCCCACGCGCTCGGCATGCAGCAGGTCAACGAGCCGGGCACTGCGCAGCGTGTACTGGTTGAGCGCCAGCATGAGCAGGGAGATGCAGACGAAGCATCCCAGCGTGAAGAGAAACGCCCCCGTCGAGAACGTGAACTTGAAGTACGTGACGTGATCCTGGAACAACGCAGCCGTCACGAACACCAGCAGCTGCGAGAGCACCACGCCCACTAGGATGCCCACCACGAACGACGCAGCCGAGGCAAAGAGCGTCTCGAGCGTGAGAACGCGCGAGACCTGCCCCGGGCGCATGCCCAGCACCTGGTAGAGTCCCAGCTCGCGCTTGCGGCGCTTCACTAGGTAGTTGTTGGCGTACACCATGAGGAAGCCCATGATGACGGCAAGGAACACCGTCACGCCGGTCAGGACGTTAGCCAGCGCGCGCACCACGTCGCGCGTGCTCTCGGTAGAGAGAAAGTCCGCCTGACCCGAGATGGTGTTGAACGCGTAGAACACCGCCACGCCCAGCGCGAGCGTGACGAAGTACACGGCGAAGTCGCGCAGGCTCTTGCGGACGTTGCCAAGTGCGAGCTTACAGAGCATCGGCGCCGTCACCGCCAATCATGGCCACGACCTCCATGATGCGGTCGAAGAACTGCCTGCGCGTGGCATCGCCGCGCACCACCTCGGTGAATACGCGCCCGTCGCGAATGAACACCACCCGTCGGCAGTAGCTCGCCGCGAACGAGTCGTGCGTGACCATGACGATGGTGGCGCCCAGCCGCTCGTTGAGCATGTCGAAGCACTCGAGCATGAGCTTGGCGTTCTTGGAGTCAAGGGCGCCGGTGGGTTCGTCTGCCAACACGAGCTTTGGGTCGGTCACGATAGCGCGGGCCGCCGCGACGCGCTGGGCCTGGCCACCCGAAAGCTGGTAGGGATACTTCTCGAGCACCTGGGAGATTCCGAGCGTGGCGGCGATCTTGTCGACGCGCTCTCCGATCTGGCGTGCGGGCACGCGACTGATCGAGAGCGGCAGCGAGATGTTCTCGCGCGCGGTCAGCGTATCGAGCAGGTTTGCGTCTTGGAACACGAAGCCCAGCTGCTCGCGACGAAAGTCAGCCGCCGCCCGCATGCCCATGCGAGCCACGTCGGTCCCGTTGATGCGGATCTGCCCGCTCGTGGGGCGGTCGATAGTGGATATGCAGTTGAGCAGCGTGGACTTACCCGACCCAGACGGTCCCATGATGCCCAGGTAGTCCCCCTGCTCGACGGCAAGCGACACCCCGTCGAGCGCGCGGGTGGTGTTTCCCCTGCCCCCGTACACCTTCTCAATGTTCACGACCTCAAGAACCGCCGCCATCCGCAACTCCTCTCGTCTCCTGTCGGGCCGCAGGCAGCGTCGTCCCGCTGCCGAGCCAGCCCTCGACCCAAATTCTCACACATTCAGGATGAGGCTTTTGGCGAGACACGACCATCGATTGCGCTTGCATCTGCCTTGCGTTCGTGTAAGGAAGCGCGTTGGCGAAAGGCAGTCGCCACAGGCAGGTTGTCAACAGGTTGAGACTGCCGCTAAACCACAGGGATGTTATTGAAGAAGCAGCGAAGCTGCGTCGCAAAGGGCACCCGTGCGCAACAATGCCCTTCGGACGGCAAAAAATGCCGAGGTTGTACGGCCATGCTTCAACCCAAGTGCTCCCAAGTCGCGGACTCACCTTAGGTATACCTGTTATCGAAATCAAAATAGCAGGTCAGGCACTCAAGACGAAAGCAGCGCGTCTCTCGTCCCACTTTGTAGGCGCACATGATCATATCCAGATCATACAACCTCCAGGAAAAATGCCAGTCAGAAGCTCAAACCGCGCAATTCATGTCATGCACCCCGCAAACACTCGAGCAACTCATGTGCCACAAAAGCGCAGCCTATATCTCCCGCCGAAGGAGCAGCTGGTGCAGGCATCGGCGTTGCTCGACAGTTGCCTCGATATTTCGACGCAAGCGCTTGCCGAGCAGCCTGGCAATCAGGCGAGCAAGTGCGTCCATACTCCTCAGGCTTCTGATCTGCTGCCAAGTAACAGTAATCACGTCGATCCCGAGCTCTTTAAGCGCACCCCTGCGTGCCGAATCGTCAGCAATGCGGTCGGGGCCCGTGTGGCATAGATCGCTGTCATACTCAACGTCAAGTCCAACATCAGGCCAATACAGATCGCAGACGTAATACTCTTTTCCCGCTATCGAATCACGGGGCATATTTTGGCCCACGTGATAATTCATAACGGGCAATGGCAGGCCGTAGCCACCCAGTGAGCAAGGTAGGCAAAGCAGCATGACGAGCGCCGTCTCCATCGGAGATGCCGAACCTGGAACCACGTACTTCAATGCCCTCAGGGCGCGATCTCGCCCATAAAATCCACGTGCAAGCTCCGCATACCGACGCAACCTACCAATGCTGACAAGCGGCGGTCGTTGGCAGAATGTTGGGATATGCCTCTCCCGCAGCCATCCCATGATATTTGGCCAGATGGCAGAACCGGCTCGCACTTCACTCCATGGCCATCCTTCTCCATCGTCTGCGGTAGATGTAGCAAGCCAATACAGCCCCCAGGCACATCCTCTATTCATGAGCGAATACGAACCGGTCAGCTCATAAGCCAAACGCACAAGCTCGGTTACCTCATAGTTTTTTGCACATCTGCATAAAGCAGAGCTCCGGAGCACTAACGAACACCCCGTCACCAATGTCAATGAACGACCGTTCGGGCAGCGGGCGACTCCAGACATGGCAATGAAGAAGAGATGAGTTCCGTCTCTCAGCGGGGTCATCGACAAGGACGTCAATAGGCACGACGAGGCCCCTGAGCTTGCCTTCAAGCAGCGTTTCCAACCGCCTCCCACATACAGAACCACCGCCACCGGGCTTGAGCCTGCGCACGTGCATATCTGCGGGAAACTCCGGGAGCAGCCGGCTGTCCGCCACCCCACGCCATCCGAGAGCGCGTAAATATTCCAATGCTGTATCGTGGCTGAGAAGCACTCTTTGTTTCGTATCCATGGCAATAATCTACTGCCGCCTGAAGACTGCGCTCCATGAAGGCCCTGTGGAATCCCAGATCCTCTGTCACCCGACAGACAAGCTGTCAGATCAGCTGCCAACCTGACAAAAAACTTGTCAGACAACCTGCCCCATTTCCTCAGCCCAATCGCTGACCCTATCAACGAGACAGGAAACATCGAGGCACATCTCATCAGGGTTCAAACCAGTTCCAAAAGGATCCCTGCGCAAAAATTCTGCTGTGTTGGCATAAAAAGCCGAGGTTGTACGAACGGAAGATTCGCACGCATCGTAACGAAAGAAACCCGGCAAGCATGTTATGCAATCAAAACGATAACCTCGTTATCCATAACACAAAACCCCAGCTCAAGAGCATGGGAGCTCTTGAGGTAACGAAAAAGTGGCGCCGGGACTTCACACTGGAAAGCCCACGCTTAACCACCTTGCCCAGCAGATCGTGCAACCTAAGGATTTCTTGCCATAAAAAACGCCTTCGACACGCACTGAATCACCACACAGAGCCTTCGCACTCAATCAACGCTCCATTGTCATACACTTCGGCCATGTAGACGCATCTTACTCAAACAGCTGCATGCGGTTGGTGGGGAACACGATGTCTATCGCCGTCCACTCGCCCTGGACGCTCGAGGCGCACACGGACAGACCCATCTTGTCGCACAGCAGGCGCACGAGGTATAGGCCCATGCCCGTCGACTTCGCATGCGTGCGACCGTTTGCGCCGGTGAATCCCCTATCGAAGATGCGTCCGATGTCGGCGGCCGAGATGCCACAGCCGTTGTCACGCACCGTGAGGACCACGCGCTCGTTTGCCGTGCCCTCGCCCTGCACGGTGCCGCGGAACAGGATGCTCGCACGCTCGCCGGCATCGGGCCCTCCGTCCCCGTCTGCATCGCGCCGATACTTGATCGCATTGTCGATGACCTGCCCCAGCACGAAGCCCATCCACTTGGGATCGGCGTACACCGTGCGCTCGAGTCCCTCCATGGAGACGGACATGCCGGCCCCGATAAGCGCGTGGGCCCGGCTCTTTGCGGCGTCGGACACCAGGCGCGCGAGCTCGCATGTCCGTATGAGGTAGTCGCGGTCAACCGAGTTTGCCCGCGCGTAGAACAGCGCCTGCTCCACATAGGCGGCGATGCGGTCGAGCTCGCTCGCCACGGGGCGCAGCCGCGGGTCATCGAGGTTCTCGATCAGCAGGTCAGCGGCGGCAAGGGGCGTCTTCACCTCGTGCACCCACGCCTCCACGAACTCCCGGTTGTCGCTCGCCAGACGCCGCATGCGCGCGACCTCCTGATTTGCCTGGGTGCCGAGCAGCTCGATCGCGTCGTAGGATATCTGCCCCTGCGGGGAGTTGGGTCGCTCGATCTGGTCCACGAGGGAAAGCGCCTCGTCGCCACTTTGCGTAAGCGCATGCAGCGAGCGGTAGTACGCATGCTCGTGCAGGTAGTCCAAGACGGCGGCCGCCACCATGAACAGCAACATCGTCAGCACGATGAGCAGCGACAGCGCATGGCCCAGAGCCACGAGGCGCAGCACCACGTAGAGCGCCGCCAGTCCCAAGCAGCACACCGCCAGGGAGATTGCATGGCTACGCAGCCACGTCATGACGCCCACGTGAGATACCCCCCCCCCGGCCCTCTCTTCAGCACGTGCCCTCCCATCCTTCGTCCCTGCCGCGCGGGGTAGCGTGCGCCGCGTGGCGCCGTCTCGCGCTACACCGAGTAGCCCAGGCCGCGGTGGGTGGTGAGGTAGTCGCGCACGCCGATGCTCGCAAGCGTGTTGCGCAGACGGTTCACGTTCACGGTGAGCGTGTTGTCGTCGATGAAGGCGTCGGAGTTCCACAGCTCGCACATTAGGTCCTCACGCGAGACGATGCGCCCCGCACGCCGCATGAGCATCGAGAGGATGCGCAGCTCGTTCTTGGTGAGCTCGACCGACTTGCCGGCGCCCTCGCCGCGCGTGCAGGTGGCAAGCGAGCGGGCGAGGTCGAGCGACACGCCGTTGTGCTCGAGCACCCTCCCCTGCTCCTGGGCGCCGTGCACGCGGCGCAGCAGGGCGTCGATGTGCGCGAGCAGCACCTGCCCGTTGTACGGCTTGCTCACGAAGTCGTCCGCCCCCATGGTCATGCTCATGAGCTCGTCGAGATCGGTGGTTCGGCTCGTGACGACGATGATGGGGACGCTTGACGCCTGGCGCAGCTCGCGACAGACGTACTGCCCGTCCGTGCAGGGAAGGGAGAGGTCGAGCAGCACCATGTCTGGCTCGGAGGCGAGGATGTCGTCCACGAGATGGTCGAAGCGCGTGGCGTGCATGGTCTCGTGCCCGTTGCGCTGCAGCAGGCGCACGAGCTCCCCGCAGATAACGGAATCATCCTCAACCACGTAGATGCGGGCCATGGGCCTCTCCTCGCTGTCGCTTCGCTTCGTCCTGCCGAGCTTGCCTCGTCATCCGCGCGACCCGACCGGGCGCGGCTACTCGCCCGCGCGCTCGAGGGCCTGGTTCACCGCGTCGATGATAGCCTCACTCGTCATCGTCGCCCCCGTGACGACCTCCACGTCAGCCGACTGCGCCTCGATGATGGCGGGTATCACCTGGGACTGGGCCCGCTCCGCCATGACGCTGCTCTCCTCGTTGGGGCCGACCTCGATGCTCGTGATGCGCCCGCCGCTGATGACGACTGTCACGGGGACCGAGCCGAACTTGCCGGTACCGCTTGCGTAGTACGTTCCGTCGCGATACTGCCGTTCCTGTGACGAAGCGGCCCGCGAGCTACCGGCGGACTGGCTGCTGACGTCGACAAGCCCCGACCACGACCGTGCGTCATCGCCCTCCCCCGACAGCCAGACGGGATCGGGCGCCCAACCGTCCGCCTCGGGCAGAGCGTCCGTCGAGGCCTCAGCCATCGAGCCCTCAGTCGAGATGGGCCCGTCATCCGAGTCCGCGGCAAGCGCATCGGCACTGGAGCTGGAGGCGTCGTCTGCGACAGGAGCGTCGGCGGCAGAGGCGATCTCGGGCGAGGCCTGCACGGACTCCGCAACGACCTCGTCCCGGGTGGCCTCCCCGCTTTGGGCCGCCTCGTCGGAGGCGGAGTCAGCAGAGGAGGACGAAGCGACGGCAGACACCTGGCCGCGCGCCGTTCCGCCGGCCTGCGCGGGCGAGCAGCCCGTCAGACCGGCCGCACCCACCGAGCACACGGCAATAAGGGCAAGACCGGCACACGTTACACGCAGGCTCCTCATTGTCCGCACCCCCGTCTGTCCGCCTCTCACAACATGCGCCCCGCAAACCCGAGGCGTCCTTGCGCGCCCATGCCGCTCATGACATGTGGCGTGCCTTATATGCATGCCGATATGATGAGGCTCCGATGCGCAGCAGATATGGTGGTTGCACGTCTTACCCGCTAGTCACCGATTATTCACAGCCAGCGGCATCCCGGCGCACCCACACGCCCTGCCGGGTGCGCCGCCCGCCTGCCGGCAACGCCCGCCAGTAGGCGATGCCCGCATGCCGGCATGGGCTATCGGGCGCCCGCCGCCACGTCCATGCGGTCCGGCTTTGCCTGCGCGACGAGCTTGGCATAGCACGCCGCGAACTTGCGCCCCACCGGGCCGTCGTGGTCCGACGACGTGACGACGCCGTGCTCGTCGGAAACCAGGAAGCACTCGTCGGCTGCAGCAAGGCGACCCATGACCTGCGCGGGATCGGCATGCCCCTCGAAGACCGGCTCGCGATGCAGCGTGCACGCAAGATCGGCGATGAGGGAGTTCGCGCCGCTCAGGGGCTTGTCGGCATCGGAGGAGACGTAGAGCTGCCCGCCTCGGCACGTCCAGATGACCTCGTCCTCGACGGCCTGGGCCTGCTGCCCGGACGCTCGGCCAACAAGCAGCTCGGCCGACATGGCAGGCAGCGCCTCGTAGGGCTCGACCGACATGACGGCGCGACCCTCGCTGTCGACGTCGATGACGAGTACGCCGTTGGGGGTGTCCATCGACCCCTCGGCGAGCGTCCACTCGATGTGCTGGCGAGCCCAGGATGACAGGGCCTTGCTCACGCCACGGGCCGTGAAGGCGCGCAGGTGGCGGTTCTTGAGCGGAAGGGCGCTGTTCTGGAGGCGCCAGCGCGCCTCGATGACGGGTTCCCCAACAAACAGGTCCTCGGGGATGCTCTCTGACATGAAAACCTACCTTTCGTCACGCGGCTTTGCAGCAGCGCTCCTTCGCGTCTTTTCTCGCACCTAGGATAGCACCTGGGCAGCGTATCTGGGGCAGCGTCTAGGACTGCTCGTCGGGATCCTCGCCAGGCCGGGATCCCCGCGTGCCCGACGAGCCCAGCAACGCGACGCCGGCCAGGATAGCCGCGAGCCCCGGTCCGGGCAGCACGAGCATGGGGATGCCAGCCAGGATGAGCAGCAGCCCCGCGACCTTGCGGCCAGCCGGCCCCAGGTCAAAAGCGGTCCTGCGTGGGAATACGTCGTAGTCGCGCGAGCCATCCTCGTTGATGACGTAGACCTGCGTCTCCACCGGCTGACCCGTTGCCTGGTCAACCTGCGTCTGGGGGCGGCCGTCCCTGCGACGAGCGCGTTCGACCTCCTCGATTGCCCGCCGGGCAGCCGGCCTTGCGCCGCGCACGGCCGACCCTGCCGCGTCGGCGACGCGGCCGGCCACGCGACGAGCAGCGGGGACGCCCTTGTCCACGGCCACGCGCGCGGCATCGCGCACCACCGGCACCGCCTTGCGTGCCGCCGACCCCAGGGCCTCTGTGGCCCTGGGGCAGGCGTGCTTCGCCTCGCCGATCACGCGCTGGCCCTCGGGCGAGGCAACCGCGTCTCGTGCTGCGCGCGCCACCCTTCCCACGCCGTAGGCGGCAGACGTCACGGCGTCGCGCAGCCCGGCGCGCACCTTCTCGCCGGCACCTACCTTCTCATCGGCAACGTCCCTGCCGCCGGCGATGTCCTTGTCGCTGTTCGCGTCCATGCAACGTCCCCATCTCACGTCCGTCATCGGCAGGCTCGCCCCCCCAAAAGGCAGCCCCACTCGAGGTGCCGGCACCGCCTGCGCCCGTACCCTATTCCCCGCCCGAGGCGCCCAGCGATTCCAGGACCGGGGCCAGCGCGTCGTCACGCAGGATGACGGCGGCGGACCCCGTCAGGTTCTGCGCCAGTCGATACGAGCCCGCCCGGGCCGCCGCCCCGGCCCCGCGCATGAGGTCGAGCGCGTTCGAGCGAAGCTGGCTCGCGGGAACGCCGGCCCTCGTCAGCAGCTCGTCCACCTCGTCCTCCCCAAGTGCACGGCTCGAGACGCCCTCCTTGCGCAGGAACTCCGTCACCTCGGCGCTTACGGGATCGGCCAGGTCGCGATCGTAGCGCGTGCAGCGCTGGTAGCATGCGAGGCCAGTGTCGGCGTCGCCCGTCATCCAGAAGGCGTAGCCAAGCCAGTAGAGCGCCATACCTATGTCGGAGGGGTTCCAGGCGATGCGCATCATCCTCTTGAGGACGTCGATCTCCGAGACGTAGTCGAACGAGCAGAAGTAGCACCGCGCGAGCCGCAGGTACGACGCCCCCACCGACGGCGCGATCTCGACGCAGCGACGGGCGTGCGCGATGGCGTCCTCGTTGCGGTCGAGCGAGTCGGCAAGCAGGGTCGCCAGACGATGATGGGCAAGGAAGTACTCGTCGGCACACAGGCGCAGCTCGCGGCCGGCGATGTCATCCCCGCAGCGCATGGCATACAGCGCCCGCGACGCGTAGCAGTCGAAGTAGCGATACGCGCGCGTCGGCGAGTCGACGAACCACCCGCACTCCTCCACGCCGGCGAGCAGGGCCTCGAGGCGCGCGACGGCGCCCGGCCGGTCGCGCTGCACCAGCTTCGTCGCCTCCCGCAGGCCACTCTTGAGGCCGTACACGTCGGAGAACATCTCGAGCAGCTCGTCTGCGGAGGAGGCCGTGATGCTGCCCGCCGCGACCGCTTCGCTCACCTGAAGGCACGTCTGGCGAACGGGGATGTTCTCGGTGCGGTCGTGCATGTCGCGCAGCGTGGCCAGGACGGCGGAGACGTCGTCGTTGGCGAACGCCTGGAGCACCTCGTGCGCCAGCGGCTTGCGCGGCGAGTCCTCGTAGATAGCCATGTCGCAAACGCGCCGTGCCCGCAGCAGGGAGGCTCCCGCCTCGTCAAAGGGGCGCTCGTCGGTCTCGACGCTCTCGAACGCCCCGTCCGGCATCGCCTGCGGCGCCTCGATCGAGGCGAGCGGGCGCACGCTCTGGAGAGACGCGTCCCCGCCCAGGCCAAAGGCGTGGGGCACGTCGCGGATGGGGACAAGCGGATCTGCCTCGACCGGCAGGCGAACGGGCGCCTGGGCGGCCCCCGATGCCTGCTGGGTCAAGGGGGGCGTCCCCGTCACTCGGCACTGCTCGGCCAGCATGGAGAGGAATCCCTCTCGCTCGAATCGCGCCGAGAGGACGCACCGCCATTCCATGTCGCCCTCGGGCTGGCCCTCCTGCCCAACCACGTCGCGCCAGGCGCTGACCGTGACCTGGCCCACGCGCCCATCGCAGGCAAACGCCCGGGCGGCGACCAGCAGCACGAGATGGAAGGCGTAGCGGGTGGCGATGCCCTCACGCTCGGCGCCCGTCAGCTCGCGCATCTCGCCTTGCGCGCGATCCCATGCGCGCCGTGGCATGACGGCAGGCTCGGGGCATCCCACGTCGACGAGCAAGGCGCCCTGCGCAGCGTCGTAGTGGAAGCGATACTCGAGGCGATAGGGAACGACGAGGCCCTCGCAGGCGCGCGAGAAGGCGAGGCGCACGTCGAGCTCGCTGTCCGTCAGGATGTCATCGTCGGCCGGGCGCGCGACGGTAGCCAGCGGCTCGTCACCGGAGCCAAGGCCCTGCGCCACGATGTCCTCGAGCACCCACTGGTCCAGCTCGGCACACTGGCCCAGCGTCGCAGACGTCAGGGCACCGGCGGCCTCGAGCCGCTGTGCCATGAGCAGAAACCGGTTGAGGACGCTCTCCGTCTCGACGAGCATGCGCACGCCCTCGGGGCTCAGACGGTTGGGGTCGAACGCGACGTAGAAGAGCCGGGCGTACTCGTTCGTGCGCAGCAGGCGGATCTTCGGCACGGCAGAGCCGAGGTGCTGGCCCAGCGACGCCATGATGAGCTGGCCCAGAGACGCCGCGGCCTGTCCGTCGGCGGGCAGCACGGTAAGGCCGGGGATCTCGAACGCAGGCTGCCCCTTCGCAGCGAGGTCCGCCGCGGTCTTGCCCACGATCCCCGTCTCCCTGAGCGCCTGCGCCAGGTACAGCAGGATGCCCGGGGGGCTGAACAGGGGCCGGCTCGCCGCTTCCTCGATCGTGGCGACCACGTCGTCGACGGCGGCGAACAGGTCGTCGCCGCGCAGCTTGCCGAGTATCTCGTCGACGCCCACGGCGACAAGCTCGACACCGCGCTCGCGCGGAAGGAACGAGAAGGCGAGGTAGGCCAGGCACACGGCGTCGACGACGCACAGCGCCCTTCCGCGCGCGCCCAGCTCCACGCGGGAGTCGGTGAAGGTGATCCTGTCATCGGTGACCGAGAACTCGGCCACGCGCACGGTCGCGTCATCGGTGGTCAGGCTCACGCACCCGTCCGAGCCCGCGCCGCCGGCAAGGTGAAAGAACTGCAGGGCGGGCCTGCAGGCGGGCGGTATGGAGATCGTCGCATGCGCGTCGAAGGCGCGCGAGTAGCGGTCGAGATAGCCTATCACGCGCGCCGCGCCCTCGCCCTGTCGCTCCACCACGTATGCGAGCCCCCCGGGCGGAAGGACGACGTCCTTGCCGACGTAGCCAAACTGCCTGCCCGCCTCGACCCCGGGAAGACCGTCGATCCAGACGGCCTCGACGCCCGATCCGAGCTCGATGAGCTCGCGCCCGACGCCGAGCAGCTCGGCGGAGCCCATGCCGGCGCCCTCGGAGGCGCCGCTCATCGGAGAACCCCCGCAAGCGAGAGGGCTGCGAGCACGCCGCCCACGACGGCCAGGGTCTGCGCGACCACCAGAGCGTCACGACTCACCGCGCCCATGCGGCGCAGCCAGACCGAAAGCAGCAGCGCGACGAGTGCGCCGGCAAGGCCCACGGCCGGCAGGCTGACATGCAGTACCACGGATTCCAGAGCAAAGAGGAAGCACACGGCGAGCAGCGCGCGCTGTGCGCCGACGTGGCCCGCGCCGCCCGACTCGCCCTCGGCAGGCTCCGCGCCGCTCGGGACACCGGCGTCGCCGGGGTCGCTTTCGGCGTCGTGGGCAATGGGGATGACCAGGTTCCCCCGCGAGGCGCGCGGCAGAAGGACCTCGGGATACGGGGGAGCCGCCGGAAACGGGACCTCCACGGAAGATGCGGCGTCGGGGGCCACCTCCCTCGCCGCGGCGTCGCCCACCAGAAAGACCTGCGGCAGGCTGACAACAGGCATGGGCACCTGCGTGTCGGGGGTAGCCGGCACCTCACAGGGAGCATCCTGGCGCACGCGTGCGTCCTGCTCGTCGGCCTGTGCCATGGACCCTCCCTCCGATCTTCGTGATGCGCGATGAAAGATGCGCTGTCGCCGTCGCTTGCTTGATCAGTACTTTGTACCCACTTGCCACCCCGACCCGTCACCAGATTCATCGCGCGGGACTCTTCATACCACGAACAACACGATGTAGGTCTCGAGTCAGCTCGATGCCCTCGCCGTCGAGATACGTCGCCCCCGACGAAGGCGCCGCGACCAGGCCAGCCTTGTGTAGGCAGTTCTCCACCGACACGCTGTCGCGCAGGACGGCGTCACGACTGGCCACGCATGTACAGCACGCACGGTCTTGCCGCCGATCTGTCAATTGGAGAACAGAAGTGCAGCTATCCTCTGTGGCCGGCTTCGTATACAATATTGCGTATACGAAGCCGGCCACAGAGGAGGCCAATGTGGAACTCATTGGCATTCACCCGCACGCATATAAGCACGGACTAACTAGTGACGAGATCGAGCATGCCTGGCGCAACGCATTTGAGCAAGCACGACGAGATCGAGCTGACGGGCGCGTCGATTATCTACTTGTCGGTCTGGATCAAAAAGGGAGGCTCATCGAACTAATCGCAAGATGCTGCGGAGAAGATCAGTACATTATCTTTCATGCGATTACGCCTCCCACAAGAAAGTTTCTCCTTGAAATGGGTCTTAGCGGGCGTTAGGAGGACACTATGGACGCAAGGCAAATGGAACAGCTCATGGGATTTGCCCCAGGAGAACTTGAAGCGACAGCCGATGCCTACGAAAAAGACGAGTGGCCGGCTGGCCGCACCGTTCGTCTCGGCCGTCCCCCCGTAACGGAGGAGCGCACCAAGGTCGTCTCCGGACGTGTGGCAGAATCGATAGCCGAAGCCTTTGATGCAAAGGCCAAAAAGCTCGGCCAGACTCGTGCGGAGCGGGTTAGGGAGCTCGTTACGCTCGACGCGATGACGGCGTAGCGACAGCGTGAGCAAGCCGCAACGCCTGCAAGAACAAGGGTGCCCGAGCGGGCGGATGCTCGCACCCGCACGGCACAAAAAGGGGCCCGCCCGAAGGCGAGCCCCGATTTGTCCCCCAGCGAATCGCCTGGCCAGCGGCGTCGGGCGCCGCTAGATCCTAGATCCACCCGGCCGACGCACGAATCCGGTCTACAGCGTCGCCAGGTAGTCACCCAGCACGTAGCCCTGGGCGATGGCGAAGCCGATGCTCACGCCGGCGATGGGCGTGAAGTACGCACGGCCGAAGCGACGGCCGCAGTTGTTGCCGGCGGCGTACAGGCCGGGGATCGGCTTGTAGGCGTCGTCGACAACATTGGAGTGTCCGTCGGTGCACAGGCCGCCGCAGGTGACCATCATCATGCCGAAAGGCTCGGCCTTAGCGGGTCGCGCGTCTCCTTTGGGCACGAGTCAAAGCCACGCCCACGCCCGCAGCCAGGGCGCCGAGGCCCCCGAAGGCGGCGGCCACGGCAGGCCAGGCCCCCTCGTCGCCCGTCTGGGGGATAGACGCCGACGCGCCGGGCTTCTCCCCCGCCGGTGCCGAGGGGCTGTCGCCACCCTCGCCTGCGGACGGAGTGTCGGGGCTATCGGGCTCAGCAGGATCCTCGGGTTGGCCGGGCGTGTCGGGGTTCTCAGGCTTGCCGGGATCCTCGGGCCCCGTGGGATCGTCGGGCTCACCGGGGTCGCCGGGGTCCGGCTCTCCGGGTTCCGTCCCTGCGGGCACGACGTCGAACGCGATCGCCGACAGGTCGATTGCACAAAGCGGCGGCTCTCCGCTGAGGTCCGGATAGTAAGCCGGGTCGTAATAGAGGACGATGTTCCCCTTGTTGTCCATGAGATCGAGGTTGATGGCAACCCAGCGTCCGTCGGCAACACCCTCGTCAACCGGAATCGCAAACGTCACGGTACCGTCACCGGCGGACATGACGGGATCGGTGATCTCAAGAATCTCGCCAGTTTCCTCGTTGCGAAGAACCAGGCCGCCGAAGCCGTCGGCGACCCCCGACCCCTCGTCGTTCACGCACAGGGTGACGGCCACGACATCGCCCGCCTGCGCCTGCTGGGGCTCGATCGACGCCACCCCGTCAAAGTAAGGCGGCGTAAAATCTGCCGACGTCTCCGCCACCTCGAAGGTGAGGGGTGCCAGCATCTCCGGATCGTCGATCGTGGCCTCGTTGCGCGCCTCGTCGCGGAAGTCAATCGAGTCGACAAACCAGACTCCGGGCGACATCCACTCCTCAACGGGGAAGGAGAACTCGAAGGTGCCGCTCAGCACCGGCTCGTCGACTTTGGAATCGAGCAGCTCCACCTCACCGGTATCGGCGTTGCGCAGATAGGCATATCCACACGAAACGCCGGAGAGATCGTCACTCACCTTGACCGTGAAGCTTATGACATCCCCGGCCGTCACCGTAGTTGGCCCGTTGGGCGCCATTTCCTCAACAATGGGAGGAGCGGAGTCGACAACGTTGCCGTACACCTCGAAGATCGTCCCCGACAGGTCGACGGCTACGTCACCGATAAAAGACCCGGGCATGGCCAGGTTGGGGTCGTAGTAGTCGAAAAAGTCTCCGTCGGACAGGACGCTAAGACAGACAACGACCCAATTCCCCGGCTCAAACCACTCGTCGATGGCGATGTCGAGCCACAGAGCGCCGCCGTCTACTCCGGCCTCCCCCGAGCAATAGAGCTCGTCACCGGTATCGACGTTCACGATGTCGGCCATGAAAAGGGTCATCTCACTGGCATCGGCGCCCAAGACAGGAACCGTCACCCTGAGCGTGTCGCCCCCCGTGACCCTCGAGGGGGCCGTCGTCACGTTGCCAATGGCGGGGACCCCGCTGTCAGCCTCCCCTGACGAGTCGGTCGAAGAGGCCTCCTCGGAGGTCGACTCAACAGACGACCCCGCAGGTGACTCGACAGATGACTCGGTAGACGGCTCGATAGATGTCTCGACAGACGATTCAGCAGACGGCTCGGTAGCCTGCCCAGCAAGTGGCTCGGTAGCCTGTTCGGCAGGCGGCTCGGCAGACGACCCGTCAGCCGCGTCGGCAGTGATCGAGGAGAGAGTGGAGGCAGATGGGGCAGCAAGCAGAGAGCTGTCAGCAAGTGAATCGACGTCAGTGGAAACAGCGTCCTCGCCCATAGTCACCGAGGCGCCGTCGTCAGAGACCTCGACGGAATCGGCGGGCAGGGACTCCACGGGCGTCTCCAGGCCCTCGACCACCTCCCCTGCGGCTTGTTCCGCCACGGCATAGCCCGATGGTGCGCCCGCGATCGTCACGGCCATTGCAAATGCCGCGAACGCCGAGGCACCGCCAACAAGGAAAGATCGAAGCTGCGATGTGCGCTCTGTCATCCCCCACTCCCTCCGCAAGCGTGGCACAGACGGCACACGAGATGCATGCCAGAATGTGCGCCGACACATACCGACCCATACGTCCAATGTACGACACAAACAACGGGGGGCATGCCCTAAAGAGCGAAAGACGCCTTAGATGCCTGAATAACGGGCAGATGGTTGTCGATAGCAGCAGATGGGCCCGCGCAAACGATCAGCCGCGCCCTCGATCGAAGCCGAGCAAATGACCCTCGCCCCGAAGAAAACTCTCCGAAACGAGGGTCGTTTTTTTCATCCGTCTATGCTTCGTGGCCGCCAATGGAATAGTGTGGACAAACGCATCCGCCAATTACTCCGCGACAACCAAAGCAGCTTGTCAAAACCTACTCGGCGACCAGGTCCGTCTCGTCGCCAAGATGGGCGGGCGTCGACTCCACCATGGGAGCAAGCACGTAATCAGGGAGCACATCGTCCTTGGGAGCGGCAGCACTCTCGCCAGCCGTCACGCCAGAGATGAAGCACTCAGCCACGTTGCTGCCAGCCTGATACATGCTCGCTGTGAAGGCACCGAGCTCACCTGCGCTGTACAGATGCGGGATCGGGTTGCCCTCGAGATCGAGGACCTCGCCCTTCTCGTTGCGCTCAGGGCCGCCCTGGGTGTTCAGGATCATGTTCCTCATCGGCATGACATAGTAGGCTGCACCGTCAAACGCACGCATCGTCTCGGCTGGGCGCGCGTACTCGTAGTCGCGACCGTTCTCCGCAAACGAGTTGAAGTCATCGATCGTCTGCTGCAGATTTGCCTCATCGCAGCCGATTGCCTCGGCAGCCTCGGCAACCGAAGCGCAGGAGATGATCGTATCGCGGAAGCTCTCGTCGAGCGCCCCGGAGGCCTCGATGTCATCCATCTGAGCCTGGTCCCACACCATGAAGATCTTCTCGGGATAGTGGACGTTCTCCCACAGGCCGTTGCCCTCGGTTACGTGGCCGTGGCGCGTTGTGTAGTTCTCGTCACCAAACCGCTTGCCCCAGGTGCCGACCATCAGGAAGGAGCCCTCGGCGGGAATCGTGGGAGTGATGCCGTGCTCGCCCTCATCGACATAGTAACCGCAGGCAAGGAACTGCCTCGTCAGGGCCTCGTACACCGACATATGCCACAGGCGGGCGCCAACCTCAATGCCCATGCGGATGCCATCGCCGGTGTTGTAAAGCCCGCCGATCACCGCGCGATTGATGACGCCAAGATAGTCCTGGACCATCTTGTCGTCCGCCTCAAAGCCGCCCACGCACAGGCACACTCCGTTGAGCGCACGAACGTTGCGCGTCTCGCCGTTGCGCTCCACCGTTGCGCCGATGATCGTTCCCGTCTCGGGCTCTTGGACGAGGGAAATAGCCGGAGCGCCAAACCAGACGTCGATCTTTCCGGCATAGTTGGTTGCGATGCGGCTGCGCATGTACTGGTAGACGTACGAATCCGACGAGCCGTCGTGCGTCATCCAGAAGCCCACCTTGTCGGCACCCGGAAACTCTGGGTACTCGGCCTCGCGGACCTTGTTGAACTCCTCCTTGTTCATGCCAAACTTCTCGGAGAAGAGCGTCTGCATGTCGGCGATGCCGTTGGCGATGTGCTCGATCACAGCCTGGGGAACCTCACGACCTCCGGTAAGGGCGGTGTAGTATTGGAGTGCCGCCTCGCGGTCGCCTTCGGTGTTGGCAAATCCCTGGCCGCAGACGCGCGAGTTTCCGCCTGCCTCACCCTCGGGACACTTCTCGCAGATAAGAACACCAGCACCCGCGTCGGCAGCCGACATGGCTGATGCCATGCCAGCAAAGCCCATGCCCAGGACAACGACGTCGTACTCCGCATCCCACTTGACGGTGTCAGCGTACGTGTAGACGCTCTGGCTGGATTCGTCTGCCAGAGCCGCACCTGCCGCGACAGCGCTCATCCCCAATGCGGCAGAGCCAGCGACTCCGACAAAACCACGCCGAGTCAAAGTTGTCTGAGACATTCTGATTCCCCTTTCCCCTAGCCAATAAGGCGTGTTTTCTGGGGCATTTCTGCCTCACTCGTAAACTATAGTTTACGTACGATGAAAGTTCAAGGTGAAACTTTTCCTCATGGAAGAATGCCTCGAACAAGACCTCGGCAGCGTCATACGCCGACTCCGCGAACAAGCGAATATCGACAAGTCAAGGTTCTGCCTTATGTGCGGCATGAGCAGGCCATACCTCAACAAGATCGAAGACGGGAAGGCAAACGTCACCATCCGGATGCTCACGCGTATAGCAAGGAGCCTAGGGGTGTCCGTCTCCGAGCTGCTGCACATGGCGGAGGAACAAGGGCGTGGTGGCGCCACGGCCTAGGAGGGTGCCGCTCGGAGGGAGAGGTGCCAAGCGAAAGAACCCTCCAGAATTACGACCCAGCCATATGTAAGGGGCGAAGGATTCCCCCCTGTCTTCCGTCCAACAACAACCCTCGGGAGTCACTCCCCCACCAAGCCCTACGCCTGTATCACATTTGTATGGTGAGGTCGTCCCTGCTCGCATTTATAACTACCAGAGTCTCTCGATCAACCGACTCGGGCCGATCGTTCTTGCCTGCAACACTACCACACCAGGATGTCATCCATCGCCGTCTCGGGGTTGTCCCACATGAAGGTTCCGTCCTCCTCGGCGCACAGGTCGGCGATGTCGTTGAACGAGCAGGGATGGCTCGGCACCAGATCACCCGTCAGCGCATAGATGACCGTATAGCGGCCGGCGTTGATGCAGTGGCCGTTCGAGGAGCCGCGAGGCATCTTCCAGTTGATGCCACCGCACAGATCGCCGGCGTCGACGCCCGCCGCGAACAGGTGGGGGATCGGTTCGTTATTGGCGTCGACCACCTGGTAGTGTCCATCAACGAGCAGGCCTCCGTTGTCCGCGGAGTTGGACTCGGGGTTGTTCACGATGCCGTAGTAGGGCGGCGTGTCAACGGTCTTCAGAAGCTCGGGCGCCTTGCCGAAGTCCTCGTCAACACCCATCTCGCACAGCTCGTTGTAGCGGGCGATGCTCGTCTTGAAGTTCTCGATGACCTCGGGGTCCTCGATCTTCATGAGGGTGCAGAGCTCCTCGATGGTGTCAGCCTTGAAGACGGCGCGACCGTAGCCGAAGGGGATCTCGGGATTGGTCTCGCTTACGATGCGCCCCATGTCCTCGATCGTGGCGGTCCCGGGGTACTTCTCCTCGATGGCGGAGTCGACGATGCGGTAGAGGAACTCGGGCGCATCGAACGGGTAGTGGTACTTGAGGATCGTATTCCACTCGGTCATGACGCACTCCTCGTTCATGAAGCGCTTGCCGGCGGTATCCAGAGCCAGCAGGGGCGTGTCGAGCAGCAGGCCATCGGTCGACCAGGCGCTGTGGATCTGGCGAGAATGCGGCGCCGGCGCGATGCGCCCACCGGCAAGCGTGCCGAGAATGTGCCCGTCGCCAGTCTGGTTCTCCACATCAGGGTACAGGTCGAGCGTGTCGCCGTTGTAACGCTTGAGCATCGAGATGTTGTTCATGTAGTCGCCCGCGCACAGGATGACGCCCTTGGTGGCATTCAGCTTGATGTACTTGCCGTCGGCGGTCTTGCCGATGGCGCCCGTCACGGTGCCGTCAGCATCCTGAACAAGCTGGACAGCCGGGGTGCTGTAGTGAATCACCGCACCGTCCTTCTCGCACTGCTCGGCGATAGTGGACATGTGGGTCTGGTTACTGACCGTGCGCACCCAATAGGTGGCGGCAACCTCGCCGTTGGGGAACACCACGCCAGAGCTGGTAGTGTGCTCGGTAAGCTCGGCGCCCAGATCCAGGCCCTTCTTCACAATGAAGGCCACCGACTCCTCGGAGTGGTCGATGTAGTAATCGAACAGGACGGGGTTCACGCGCCAGTCGTTAACCTGCATCCAGCGAGAACGCCAGCGGGCGAGGCCGGCCTTCGTGCACTTGTCCTTGATGACGGCCGAGATACCCGAGCCCTGCGAGTACACGCGGTCTTCCTTCTGCAGGCATCCAACGGTGGCACCCTCGTCAATCGCCGTGGCGATCGCAGTCACGCCGGAGGTGCCGGCGCCGATGACCACGATGTTGTACGCTTGGGTGTTATTCGTGACGCTGTGCGTCGTGGCCTCATACTTCGCGGCGACATTTGGAGAGTCCGCGGACGAGCTGACACAGACCGTCATACTCCCAACGCGCGTAGTGGCGCTGTTCTTTGTCTGGCTGGCGTCGATCGCATATTCATATCGAGCAAACGTCACGGCTCCTCGGGCGATAGGTATGCTTTTCATGCCCGTCATCACCCTGGAGTTCTGCATGGTCGTGGTGGGTTGGCTGCTCATGCTTGCGGGCGTTCCGCCCGCCCTGCCGCCGGCCCTTGTGTTTGCCTTTGGCGTGCCGACGATACTGCTGCTCATCGCTGCGCTGCTCGGCATGGCTCGTCAGCCAAACCTATCAGCGACACAAAGCAGCCAATCCGATGCCCCCCGTGGCATCACCCGCTCCGAGGCCTGCGGTCGGATCGCCACCCATGCCGGCCTCACTGCCCGCGAGACCGAGGTCCTCGAGCTGCTCTCGCAGGGCAACAGCCTCAACAGAGTTGGTGAGCTGCTCGGAATCGCACCGAGCAGCGCCCGGACATATTCAAAAATCGTCTACCAGAAGACGGGTATGCGCTCCCGCCAGGAGATCATCGACGCCGTGGCAGGCGAGATGGGAATCAAGCCAGATGGCAAGACCCTCGAGTAACCGAATGGTGGTACTACGCCATTCGGAGCTCGCACCAAAGGTGGCAGCCTCTCTTCGCAGCATTCATCTCCATCAACGGGCATCATGTGCTCGACCTGCTCATATGAGTCACAAAAACGGCCCCGATTTCTCAGCGACCTGTAAACGCCATTGATGACACGTGATCGATGAGCTCCTGTTTTGAATGGACCCCAAGACAGGCATACAGTTGTTTGGCGTACGAGGCCACCGTATTCTCGGAAAGAGAAAGCGCGTTGCTAATCCAGGACACTGTGCGCCCGCGAGCAAGGTATGCCAAAACGTCACGCTGCCGCTGAGAAAGGGAGAGATCCTTGGCAATGGCGTCACACGTGCTTTCGATCTCATCTCCACATGCGCTCTGGGTACTGACGGTTGTATAAATTCGCTTCTCACCAGACTGAAACATCGCTAAGGCGAAAAGGCACAATCCGGCGAACAGGCACATCAAAACGAATTCACCATTGTCGGCATGCGCTTCGCCCCACACGAAACCCAGCATATTTCCGATGAGATCTCCAATTTGACTCGACGCAAACAGGAGAGCCATACAAGACCAACCATACGCATGCTTTTCCCTGGCAAACATGATTGCGCAATCGAAAATGGCCACATGTACAAGATTGTCAACTATGCGGAACAGGGCGACACCACAGATCCACGCCCATTCAAAGGGCTGGAAATAGAAAAGAGCACCTATGACAGCGAGTGGGACCGTCCACCGAAGGTACTCGAAGATATCTAGGCGCGCCAGGCCAACAGCCACACAAACGGCCAAGCCAAGAGATACGAAAGAGCTGAGCGCGGCAAGTACTCCCTCTGAACTTCCGACAATCCCTACACCAACTACCGTGCCGGTCCCGGAGGGCACGCTAACAAGGGCACTCAAAAAGAGAATCAGAAGGCCTATCTGGATTAGCAATCTCGGCCGAACAGGGAGACTGACATTCCGCCCTACCTTGTTCGCCACCTTTTCGCTGTCTGCCTGAACGTCTTTCTTGACAGTGACACCCAGCATGCATGCAGAAATGATCGGTAGAACCGAGGTGAATATCCATGAAGCAATCGGCATGGCGCAACTTATCACAACGATTGGCAAAATCCTCACCGCTCCGCACGACAAGACGGCAACACCGTAATGTACCTGCGGAGCCCGCATAAAGCAGTCTACCCAAAGGAGAAAAAGCAGCGCCCAGCCAACCCCTATGCAAATTCCGCCCAACAGATCAACGGCAAGGTTGATGTCAAGCCAGATATCAGAGAGCCCAACAAAAATCGAGCCCGCAAAAGACAGCAAGGCAGATGCAGCAGTCCAAAACTTAGACAAAGAGATAGCCCGTGATCGAAATGCATACGCAAAAGCAAGCATGGCAACCACTGACGAGCCGATGGCAACCATCCAAGCCGGGGTCGACCTGATCCCAAACCCAGACCCACCCGCAATGAACGAAATGGCGCCCCAGATAGTCCACGCCCACGACCACGCAAAGCCCAAGCCCAAGTGTCGAAACGACAATGCGATTAGCTACCCACGTGCAACTCCAGCATTTTTCCCACCCAGACGACCGCTGTCACTCATGTGTTGTCGCCTTCCCATATAAAATCAGTATACCGTTTTCCTCGAGGTCACAGAGTCAATACCCGTACTTTTGAGAAGCACCCCCTGTTTCATGTACGAGACAAAAGCACCGAAAACATGGCACCCGCGCAGTCAGCCCCTCCCTATCATCAACCCTAGTGCCTGCCATCAGCGCATCGCGGCCCAAGATACGCAGACGGCTGTCACACGCAGGGAGATTCGATCGAGATCGAGAGAAAGGAATCCGCAATGAGCACTATGTCTCGGAGGCAACTAGTTGGTGGGGCGGGGATCGGATTTACCGCAATCGCTATAGGCGCCACCGCAGCCCCTGCTTTTGCGTCCGAAGCTGCTGGTGAGCAAAGCGCTTGGGATGCAGAGTACGACGTCGTTGTTCTCGGCTTTGGAGCAGCAGGTGCAAACTCGTCCGTCGCCGCATATGAAGAGGGAGCCAAGGTTCTCCTGTGCGAGAAGGCGCCCGACGGGCAGGAACCCTGTAACTCAAAGGCTTCCGGACAACTCATCATGGCAACCGATGACGCCGAGGGGCTCTACACGTATTTCGAGGCGCTGTGCGGGAATTACGACAACTGGGACGAAGAGGCCATGCGCGCGTATTGCGAAGAGTGCCTACTCAACTTTGACTGGCTGACGAATACGCTGGGAGCAGATCCCAATCTGGTCTATCCAACAGAAAACCCCGCAGAGAACCCCGACTCAACCGAGTATGGGAACCCCGATTGGCAACCTTTCGATGACCTGTGGGGCATCGGCAGGCCAGGATACATGCATGTTTGGGACGAGTTCCCGGAGATTCCCGAGTCGTGCCACGCTATGTCCCTTATGACGAATGGCGAGGCCTTTAACTCTGAGTATTACAACCTATGCAAAAAGGCCATCGAGTCTCGCATCGATAATGACAGGCTCACTGTATGGAAGGCAGCGCCTGGCAAGCGCCTCATCACAGACGCCACCGGGGCCGTCGTCGGTGTCGTCATCGAAAAGGATGGGGAGGAGCTTCGCGTCAAGGCAAACGGTGGCGTCATTCTCGCCACCGGCGGCTTCGAGGCCAATCCCGACATGATCTCCTCGTACACCCAGCTCCCCTATGCCTACCTGCAAGCTGGAACCATGAACACCGGCAACGGCATCAAGATGGCGCAGGCAGTGGGCGCTGAACTGTGGCATATGAGCAATGTCTCCGGTTGGATGTGGGCCTACAAGAATCCCAACTTGACAACCTGCACAACACTCAGCCTTGGCTTCTCGCCTGCCGGCATCTACGTGGGCCCCAGTGGCAAGCGGTTCCAAAATGAAACGGCAGAGAACCGTCATGGTCGCATCGACATCGGCGGCAGCTGGATCTCGACGCCTTGCCCCCTGCCGGCCTACTACATCACCGACTCCGCCCACATCGGCGAGCCGCTCATCCCAGGCTTTAGCGCCGATAACACGAGCGAGATCGAAGCTGGCATTGTCATCGTCGGCGAGACAATCGAGGAGCTGTCCGAAAACATCCGCACCATAGGCGAAGCCCCAAGCTTCAACATCAACGGGGAGCTCGACAGCGCCCTCGCGAAGTACAACGCCCACTGCCATGCCAATAACAATGAAGGCGAGGAAGACGACTGGGGCCGCATGTGCACCATACCAGTTGAAACCACTCCATTCTACGCAGTGAAGATCGGCCCGACCATGTATAACACGCAGGGCGGACCTCGTCGTAACAAGTTTGGCCAGATCGTGTCAGTCGATGGCCTTCCCATCCAGGGGCTATTCTCGGCTGGCGAGCTTGGATCTGTGTTCCCGGACATGTACAACGGCGGCGGAAACCTTGGCGAGACCATGGTTTTCGGGCGTATTTCTGGCACCAATGCCGCCAAGCGTGCGCGCGGAGAATTCGAGGGAGCGTCCGAGCCCACTCTCACGAAGAATCAGCGTCTTGCTATAGAAAACGAGCAGGCAACTGCAGGAGATGCCATTGCGTTTGAATCCCTTGCGGACGGCACATACGAAGGCAGGGGCAGTGGCTTTGGAGGGGCAATCGTCCTCTCGATCACCGTTGAGGCCGGAGCCGTAAGCTCATGCGAAATTGTGGAGTCCGCAGAGACGCCCGCCTATGGCGGTACGGCCCTTCCGGTCTACTGCGAGCAGCTTGTTGAAACGCAGGATCTTAACTCCATCGACGTGGCAAGCAGTGCCTCCAACACCCTGCGCGGGTTCAAAGAAGCCGTCAACGATGCTCTTGCATAGGGCCTGACAAACAGCAGTTGCCAGCTGTTCGAACCACAGTAACCAGACGTTATCATGAGAGGGACCCAAAACACGGGTCCCTCTTAACGCCCTAGCTCGCGACCAAACAGACGCCCTTGCCCAAGATAAGTCAAACACAGGCAACCACTGCGCCCTGCATCAGGTCGTGTCGACCGCATTGCGCGAGAACTGAACGCGCTCGGACGAGTTGTCGTCACGATCGAAGATCTACGACCTGACGTTATGCACCAGGCCATTGTTGTCTGCCGTATGAATGTCCCGGCCTGTGCCGCGCCGCGTCGCTTCGTTTACCATGTCGATCAGATCCTGCTTCGAATGGCACCCTATCTTACGGTAGATCGTCTTCGAATGGCTACGTACCGTACTCTCGGTAACTCCCAGCATTTCAGCGATGCGCCTGACAGTATGACCCGCAGCGAGATACCTGAACGCCTCGAGCTCTCGCTCCGTTAGGCCATGGTCGTTCGCAATCCGATCAATCGCAATCGCACGCATCTCGACCTCGGCATACCCTCCATTTACATTTCGTGTCGACGTTTTCCTGAGCACTCCCATCGCTTCGATCCAGGCAAGCGCAAGACTGCAGGCGATGAGTAGGATGGCGAGCAGAATCGAGATAAGATACGTATTGTTTGCCGAAAGCCCCGCGATGGGATCGGTCATGCGCAGCACATTGATGGGAACTCGCGTGACAGTAAACGCGATCGGCAAAACGCAGCCCATGAAGACCGCCTTATCAGGTGTAATCTGTTGAGCAGCCCCGAGCACTGCGATGAGAAAGAGAGTCCACAAGAGCCTTCTGCCAGCGGTCATTGCATCCGCCCCAATGTCAACCAGCGCACGGCTGGTTGAAATGAGCATCAAAGTGCCCAGAAAAATGACCGCGCAACTCAGGAAGACAGAGATCGACATTGTGTGCGGATGCCTCCGGACTGCAAGCAAAGCAACGGGGACGGAAAGCGCCACGGAGAAGATATACCGAGTAGGATACACGGTGTCAGCGTTGCCTGCAGGAACAAAGAAGCCGACGAGCACCCCTGAGACAAGCAGGGCCACCGTCATCAGGGGCAGAAGCGCCGCAGGCATCGCGATGGCAATATCTTGCCGTCCTTCATGGCCTGTTGTTGCACGCATCCGCATGTCCATCTGCGCTGACGGCTGCAAGAGGAACCAGCTTACGCCAGAAACCAAAGGAAGCGGTGCCTTGAGAAGGACGGAGGCCGTGATGCCTTCCACGCCTGGCGGCGTCGCGACAAAGCTCAGGACATACCCTATAGCAATGTCAGCAAATAGCATGGCGCCATTCTCAGCCACGCGAGATCTGAGCGCGGCAACCCAGGCGACCGAAAGCACGCAGAAGGACAGGACGGCCAAAGGTAGCGAGATACAAACAAGCGGCCAGATAGGCACGGGCAGCGCAAAGAAGCAGAGCACCGCGGTTGTCACAGCGCACAGCACCAGTGTACCAACGCGATACGTTCGAGGTTTCGGAGTCACCGTCAGTCTCGGGAGGCAGAGCGCAAGTAACCCGGAAACAACAATGGTCGCCATGTTAACTACGATCAGGATGGCGGAACTCGGAACGTACTCAGGGATGCAACCCAGGAAGAACGTTCCAAAGAAGTCGCCTCGAAGCAACGGGAGAAAGAATGCCATGCCAAGTATGGTCAAGACACGTTGCCGCATGAACAAAAACCATCCCATCTGATCGTACGTATAAGCGGAGCGTCGTGCCGCGCCTGACGTGAAGTCCGCGCGCATAGCAAGTTGCAGAACGGGGGCAAGCGACGATAGTGTGACTCATTATGGGGCAGTCGCACAATTACCCGTTTTGCGACACCGCCTATAGGCGTGCGCAATTTGAATACTTGACAGATCGAGTCTGTCGAAAAACTGGTCAAAACATATCGGCTCTTAGCAGTCAAATTCAGATTTGACAGCCTTTACCTGCAATTTTAATTCTGCCCCATTTTGCGAACAAAGAGAGGACCGCTCTGTCTCATTCATGTGAAGACGCGAGGGCTGCCTCTGGCCATGATGGTGATTGTCGCGGCCGACCACAGGCGGTTGGCCATCCGATTACAAAGGAGGAACGCGAAATGAGCATGGATCTTACTCGCAGGAACTTCGTCGGCGCCGGTGCCGCCGCCGTCGCAGGTCTGGGCGTTGCAGGGGCCGTGAACGTTGCGTCCGCTCGCGCCGAGGAGGCCGCTTCCGAGGACCTGCTCGTCAGGGGCTCCACGACCGCCGACGGCAAGATCGACCCGTCCCTGGTCATGCCCGAGGAGCTGGGCACCGAGTGGCACGAGTATAAGGCAACCTGCGATCCCCTGTACCCCGGCTACACCCACTACGATGAGTATCTCAACTTCATCAAGGACAAGCTGACCGAGTACGGCTGCATCGACATCCTCGAGCATCACTTTGACTTCGACTCCTACCTCTGCGAGGACTGGCCCGAGGGTCACGAAGAGAAGCAGTGGATCAAGATCGACGGCGAGAACATCCCGGTCGCCACGCACGTGCAGCTCTGCGGCGCCGACATGGATCCCGAGGGCGTAACGGGCGAGCTGGTGCTGTGGGACATGGCCGACGGCGAGCCCGAGGACGGCGCCTTCGAGGGCAAGATCGTCTGCATGAAGCCGCAGACCTGGCCTGAGAAGCCCTACACCGAGAGCTTCATGGGCACCTACGTCATCACCGACACCAACTATCGCTCCGAGCCCGACATGGAGGTCGGCCTGCTCGAGATCTGCCCGCCCGAGTACAACGCCGGATGGATCGGCCGCTGGGACTTCGGCCAGTGGGGCGATATGAACGAGTACGCCATGAAGGGCGGCGCCATCGGCTGCATCATCCTGTCACTGCTCCCTTGGACCCAGGCGTTCACGCTCATCGATCGTCAGAACGTCCGCAACCCCGCTCCCGTGCTCGTCGTTGACAACCAGACCGCCAAGATCGTGGAGGAGGCCGCGCTCGCCGGCAAGTCCGCCACCATGGGTATGGACGCCACGTTCAAGGTGGTCGACAACTGGAACTTCCTGTACTTCCTCCCCGGCAAGAACTACGGCACCGACCAGGACGAGTACATCACCATCAACTCGCACTCCGACGCCATGAACCTCGTCCAGGACAACGGCGCCCTGGGCACGCTGGGCATCTTCCACTACTTCAGCCAGATCCCCCAGGAGAAGCGCAACAAGACGCTCGTGGCCTGCGTCGACACCCGTCACTTCATCGAGGGCTTTGAGACCGGCAACTTCGAGAACGACCCCTATCAGATCTTCCCCGAGGTCGTTGACAAGGTTAGCGTGACTGTGGGCGTGGAGCACATGGGTGCTATGGGCGGCAAGTGGGACGCCGAGACTGGCGACATGGTCCCCAACGGCCTGCCTGAGCTGAGCTTCATGAAGGCCGATGACAACGACTGGTGCACCGACGTGCTGATCCAGGCCGCCGTTGACTCCGGCCTCGAGCGCGCCGACATCAAGATCGACGGCCGCCCCGGCAACTCCGGCAAGTACAAGGGCCTCGTCCGTGCCGTCCAGGCCTCCACGCACAAGCTCGGCAAGGCCGTCATCGGCCAGGCTGGCAGCTGGACCGGCGCCCACACCCAGGAGGCCACGGGCATCGATTACTGGGGTGCCAAGAAGTTCCACGACGAGGTGTACACCTGGACGCAGGTCGTGGCCAACATGATGGACGTCGACGCCATCGTCTACGACATCTGCTGGTCCAACGTAAACACCGCCATCCGCAACCTCGCCCCCGCCAAGGCAAACCTCGTGGATGACCGCACTGTCGAGGGCCTGATCAAGAACGTGAGCAACATCTTCACTCACTGCGTGAAGGGCGAGTACGCCATCGCGGCCACCCGTCTGGAGAAGGAGCTCATCAAGAACGTCAAGGCCCTTGCCCCCGAGGGCTACGACTTCGACGCCGAGTTCACCGGTTCTGACGGCACGGGTGACGGCAGCAGCATGTTCGTCGCGCTGACCATCCCCGAGGGCGAGGAGTGGCTCGCCGTCGTGAAGTTCGCTGAGACCGTCGTTGAGAAGCTGAACGCCAAGGCGTAAGTCCGCATAGGGACACTCGAGCAGCAGCTTACTCCGTGACGCTTGCAATTTGGGCGGGGTCTGACCAAAAAGGCAGGCCCCGCCCACGAGAACGTCAAGCGTTACCTGCACTTCCTAGCACGTCAGATATACCGTACATCAGTCACACAGGATAAGGAGCGTTCCATGAGCATCTCCCTGAATCGCCGCCAGTTCGTCGGCACCGCCGCTGCGGCTGCTGCCGTGTCCGCCCTTGGCGTTGGGTCGGCAATGGCCGAGGAGGCCGCCGCCTCGTACGACGTGATTGTCCTCGGCGCGGGCGGTGCGGGCATGTGCGCCGCAATCGCCGCAAAGGAGGCTGGCGCCGAGAACGTCGTCATCTTCGAGTCCATGGCCATCTGCGGCGGCAACACCAGCTACTCTTCCTCGGGCATGAACGCCGCGTACACCAAGTACCAGGAGGCGGCCGGCATCGAGGACTCCGTCGAGCTGTTTATCTCTGACACGATTACTGGTGGCCACAACAAGAACAACGTCGCGCTCGTCGAGCAGCTCTGCAACGGCTCGGCTGCCGGAATCGACTGGGTCGCCGCGCACGGCCTGGAGCTTTCCGACGTCACCTCCATGGCAGGCGCCTCTGTTGCCCGTTGCCACCGCCCGGCCGACAAGACCGCCATCGGCCAGAACCTCGTGCCCGCACTTGAGGCCGCTGTGGCCGAGGCCGGCATCGAGATCATCTACGAGACGGCCGCCAAAGAGCTCGTCGTGACCGACGGCGCCGTCACCGGCGTCATCGTCGAGGATGCAGAGGGCACCCAGACGACCTACAGCGCCGGTGCCGTCATCCTGGCCACCGGTGGCTTTGGCGCCAACTTTGACATGATCGGGATGTATCGCCCCGACCTCGCCGACTTCGTCACCACCAACGCCCCTGGCGTTCAGGGTGACGGCATGGTGATGGCCCAGGCTGCGGGCGCCAACCTGATCCAGATGGATCAGATCCAGATTCACCCCACCGTGTACACCGAGACCGGCGCCCTGATCGGCGAGGCCGTGCGTGGTGGCGGCGGTATCCTCATCAACATGAACGGCGAGCGTTTCTTTGACGAGATGGACACCCGTGATGCGGTGAGTGCGGCCGAGCTCGAGCAGCCCGAGGGCAAGATCTGGTGCTTCTATGACCAGACCCTCTACGACGCTAACGCCGTGTGCGCGAGCTACGAGACGCGCGGCATGTCCATCAAGGGCGAGACGCTCGAGGAGCTGTGCGACCAGCTCGGCATCGATGCTGCCACACTGCAGGCAACGCTCGACGCGTACAACGAGGCCGTCGCCAACGGCGGCGAGGGCGATCCCTTCGGCCGCACCACCGGCTTCGTCGAGCCCCTGGCCACCGCGCCGTTCTATGCCATCCCCTGCTATCCTGGCATCCACCACTGCATGGGCGGCGTTTACGTCGACGGCGACTCGCAGGCGCTCACCATCAAGGGCGAGAAGGTTCCTGGCCTGTATGCCGCCGGCGAGGTGACGGGCGGCATCCATGGCGACAACCGCCTGGGCGGCAACGCAGTGTGCGACATTGTCGTCATGGGCATCAACGCCGGCCAGAAGGCGGCCGCTTCCCTGTAGTCTCGGCCATCGACAAGCTATTCTGTAAGCAAGGACCGCTAGCGGTCACTTTCTGAAACACGAGGGGCGCAACGACAATTCAATGTCGATGCGCCCCTCGGCTTGTCACCAACAAGTTGAATTCATCCTAGCAGGCTCCGTTATCGATGGTCGCACAATTGCTCAAGCCCACCATCTCCCTTTCGACCAAGTCGATGACCTCTTGCTTTGCATGGCAGTCGGTCTTTCGGTACAACGACTTGGCCTGAGCGCGTATCGTGTTAACAGAGACCCCTCGCTCTTCGGCGATCCGCTTAATGGTGTGACCTTGAGACAGCATAAAGAGAACGTTGGCCTCCTGCTCGGTCAGCCCAAATCGCCCGGCGAGCAAATCGGTGGCGGCACTACGCAGGTCTTCCCATACAACAGCTGTGTTTGGCTGAGCAGCCATACCACCACTCCGGGCATGCAAGGCCTCCATCCATATGAGGAAGAAACTCGAAGCAAACAGGCCGATGCAGACTATGACCTGCACTACATACAGCGTGTCATGACTCGCAGTTTCAGCAAAGCCCACCTCTCGCAATATGTTAATAGGTATGCGCGTAATCGCGAAAGCGACCGGCGCAACGCAGCAAAAGAGACCTCCTCCCCGGCCGTTTTCCGAAGATCCGAATCCGAGAACCACCAGAAGGACCCAGAACAATGTCCACCCAAACCGCCGACCAGCAGTGATCAGGCTCGCGCCTGCCATTGACAGGCCGGCATCTGGTGAGACGAGAAGAAGCGCCCCGCCAAAAATGACGATGATTGCCGCCGAGACCGAAACAATCCTTGGATCAAAACGCTTGACGCAAAGATAGGCCACGATGAACAGGAGCGCGAGGCCCACAGAAGTCCCAAAGCGAAACAACTGATCATTAAGGCCCGAACCGACAAATAATCCCACACTCAGGCTTGAGACCAGCAAGATAATCGCGTAGGAGCAGAGGAGCATCTTTGCCGTGTTCGTCAATTGTGCTTGAGACGGTGCATCCGCGCCTTCCAAAGAGCGCCCGTGACCAGCAAGCGAATCCCAAACTAGCCACATACAGGCGGATAATGACGGCATTACCACCTTGAGCAGAGTCGTCGCAACTCCGCTTCCAAAAGGTGGGGTTACCAGATAACTCAAGGCGTAAGCAATCGCTATGTCGAGACATACTGCACGCACCCCATCCACGCGTGCCCGCTCCAAGCATGCCTCACCCCAAACGGCGAGAAGCAGACAAAACGTAAGTGCGGCAAATGGAGTCGCCAGCCACACGAGGGGCTCGATGACAAAAGACACGGACAGCGGTGCGAACAGAACGGTAGTGACCAATGCCGGCGTGACAACAGCCAACCTGTGTCGCGAGATTATCGGAGGAAGCACGTCGCGTACGGCGTAGAGTCCAAACGCCATGAGGATGACCAACGCGTTGAAAAGAAGGATCGAAGCGTCACTTCCCGTGTACTGCTGGAGGTATATGCCAAGGAAGTCTCCCCGGAAGAAGGGGAGGGTACAAGCAAGCCCCACTATGAGTACGATGCGCTGTCGCAATGGAAGACCTCCCCGTCTCGCATGACTTGGAAGGGATTGTAAAACAACTGCGTGCGGATGCGACACACTAATCGCCCAGCGTTCGCTCGTCAGCACGACACATGTCAACACCCGGCGCTGCACCATTTGTGTATCTCAAATACACGATTTGCAGAACCGCTCCTTATTGTCGGCCTTGGTCCACGGCCTCCACCGCGCCTGCCAACAAGCACGTCACCTCACCTCCGACGGAGAATCGTCCTCCGGTGAAGGGAGAACGCCCCGCCATGGTTTAGCGCACCTCGTCACGCTCGATGAGATCGATGAGCTCCTGCCGGGTGTGAACGTCAAGCTTTCGGTAGATGCCCTTCATGTGCACCTTCACGGTGTCTTTCGAGACGAGCATCTTCTCGGCTATCGCCGGGACATCCCGTCCGCGCGCAAGGTAACAAAGCACTTCCGCCTCACGTTCCGTAAGCTCATGCGAGCAGGCAATCGCCTGACAACGAGCTCTCGCCACATCGACCGTCACAACCGCAGAAGGGACATCCCCGCGATCCGCACGGCGGCTTTGGCGAGAGACAAACAACACAGCAAGCGCAAGGATGTACAACACCACAAACGTCAGGACTGAAAGCGCCATGTTGTCAACAAGGGCAGCCGAAAGGATGGCACCGCACCATGCGCCGAGCGTCGAAACAGCGTACACCACCCCCGCCATCACACCGTACGTCACCGCCGCCTCGACCTCACTTTTCGCCTGTCGCAGGCAGAAGAGAATCATGAGCAGCGAAGTGAGGTTGTACGAAAAGTACGTAACAACCAAAAACGGGACAGCAAACTTGTTACCGGAAAATGTCAAGACGAGCAGCATGGTGGCAAGCACCGGAAACATGACAAGGTACACCCTCTGTATCGTGAAGCTCCCCGGAATGATTCGCAGTGCCAGGACAAGGAATACGACGGCAGCAAGCAGTCCAATGTTCGCGACGACAGGCTGGACGGCAGGAGCAAGGCTCGCATTGATCGCGCCGAAGCCAACGGTAGGTCCAACAAGAACAAGGAGCGAGGCGCACAGCATGGGAATACCGACACGGCGTAGGGTCGCACCTAGAGCCAAATCGTCAGCGATTCGTTTGTCATCGGAGATGCCACTCGCTGTCAAGGGGGCCGTCCCATCTTGCCCAGACGCAACCTCACCAAGAGGTGCTCCACGTCGCCGACGATCCCATGCCAAATAACCGAGGCAGCACAGCGACAAGACGAGCGAGGCCACCGGGGCGAACACGCTGCTCAGAGGCAACCCAGTCAGGCAAAAGAGCAGCGAAACGCATGACGCCAAAGCCGAACCCATAAGCAGGACAAAAACCGAACCCCCATCGCCAAGAGAAACCATGGAGACTAGCCATGCAAAGGCCAGGCAAGCAAAGCCAATTCCCCCGATCGTATTGCCGAGAGCTCCTATCTGCGTCAGGGATGGCTCTGCCCAGAATAGACCCTGTAGGACATACCCAATAGACAAGAATGCGCCACCTGCCATGGCGTAACGCCAGCGCAGCCCGCCGCACGTCGTCTTGGCTAAAACCGCCAAGACAAAATAAGCGGCAAGGTAGCCCGTCTGAAACGAGGCTCCGAGCAATCCGGTAAACATGTCCGCCGAAAGCGTCGGGGTGATAGGGCTCGTCGGGGCAATCCCAGCCGCAAAAAGAAAACCGGCATACCCGACGGCAGCAACCGCAGTCAAGGCACGCGTCCGCAGACATCCCTTGTCCGAAGGCTCTTTGGCATTTTCAACCGGCACGCTCATCTGGACATTGACCTACCTTAATGAGTCGAAGACCCCCGCGCGCAGGTGTCCGGCCCGTACTGCGTGCGGCGCATATAGTCCAAGCATACAATACCTCGCCATCCGACAAGAGACCCCGTGGCAAAAAAGGAACGCGGAACCCGGAGATGGGCCCCGCGTAAAACGATGACACAAAGACCTGCGATAGCCCCGACGTCAGAGGTGGCGCACAGGGGTCTTTCTTACTTACAGCGTGCTCAGCGCGTGGTTGGCCGCGATACGCGCGGAGTTCACGTTGTGGCCACCGATCGAGGACGGCACCTCGATGGTGTACGTCCCGTAGTACATCATGCAGCCGTCAGTGCCGACCGCATACAGGCCGGGTATAGGCTCACGGTCGATAGTAAGCGCCTGGTAGTTGCGGTTGACCAGAACGCCGCCCATAGACGTGCCGTAGCAGTCCATCTGCTTGATGGCATAGAACGGGCCTTCGTCGATGGTCTGCAGGTACTCGGCCTCCTTGCTGAAGTCCTCGTCAACCCCACTTGCGCAGTAGCCGTTATAGCGCTCGACAGTCTGGGCGAACGCCTCCTCGTCGATACCCGCCGCCGCAGCCAGCTCGGGCAGCGTCTCAGCACGGAAGACGCCCTCCGCCCCCTCCTCGAGCAGGCTCTCGAGCTCACCCTTGAAGTCGAAGTCCTCACCGGTGAAAACCTCATGCGCCGCGTCGATGATGGGCTGGTCGGCAATGATGAACGACTCAAACTGGGTGCGCACCGCATTGGCGGCGTTTGCCTGGACCACGGCGCCGCAGTTCTCGTTGGTGTAGCGCACACCGTCACGGTTCACCCACAGGGCAGTGTTGAGCATACCCACGCGCAACGACAGGAAGAAGGTGAATCCCGGGGTCATGGCGTTAGTGAGGTAGCAGCACTCATAGCTGCGGTCGTACGCACCGGCGGCCACGGCCATGTCAAGCCCGTCACCAACGTTGGTTGTGCTACCGTTGAGCAGCGCACTGCCGAGGACGATGCCATGCTCCTTCATTTTCTCGGGACTGCCGGCAAAACCGCCGGTGGCAAGGATGACCGCCTTGGCGTTGATCTGGACGACAGAGCCATCGGCCCCCTCGGCATAGATTCCTACGACCGTACCCGCCTCGTCCTGGATGAGCTCGCGCCCACGCGTCTCGAGCAGCGTTTGGACGCCGCACTCGTCAGCCTTGGCCTTCATCGGCTCGATATAGCACTCCACTGCCGTTCCGTCGTACCAGTGGAACGTCTCGACACGACCGACGCCGTAGTTGTCAACGACGCCGGAGAACTTGACACCATTGTCGCGGAGCCAGTCGAGGTTGGCACCTGAGTAATCGTACAGGTCACGCCAGAAGCTCGGGTCGATCTTGTACGCAAAGAAGTCAAGCTCCTCGTTGATGATCTCGGCGAACGAGATCTCGATGCCCTGCTCCTGCTGCAGACTGCTGTTCACGCCAAACATGCCCTCGGTGCCCGTGCCGTTTCCGCCGAGAGCCGTACCAGACTCCAGCAGGATGACACCCGCGCCACCCTCGGCTGCCTGGACGGCTGCGCTTAGGCCAGAGATGCCTGCGCCGACGACCACGATGTCCGTGTCCATCGTAGAGGAAACGCGCTCGGCATATGGAGCCGCCGCCTCATCGGCAGACTGGGACTCCTCGGCAAGAGCCTTATAGCTCATGGCGGAGGCGACCACGCCGGCGCCGACTGCACCGGCCACGAAGTTGCGCCTTGACATTCCCGAAACCGCGCTCATGATGCCTACCATCTACGATACACCCCTTCTCGATCAAAGAAACCAAACCAGCGGACGTCATCAAGATTACTTCCGCTCCGCATACAACCGCTTCACCCAATGTGGGTATTTGCAGGGCGACGTTGCGGTTTACTTATCACACAGGAACATTTTCGCTCGCCGCCAAGGCGGGCCGCGTCAATGCAATCAAGGCAGCGAGCAGTCTGCCTGCGCAAATGCATAAGACGAGAAGAAACGGAGAAGACGAGTCCACTCGATTTTACTTGCATTTTAGTTATCACTTAGTTATCATCTAGTTATCAAGATTAATATACTGCTGAGCGGAGGCGAGCAACCAATGGGCGATGCGGACGAGATGGAGCTCATCTACTCACTCATCGGGTATCCGTCAGAAACCGAGTGGATCGAGCTAAAAGACAGCAACAGCGACCCAGAGCGCATCGGCAGAGACATCTCTGCGCTCGCCAATTCGGCAGCCTACCATCACCGGGATTTTGCCTACAAGATCTGGGGAGTAGAAGACGAGACCAGACGCCTCGTTGGAACTTCGTTCAACCCGCTCACCAAGAAGGCCAAAGGAAACCAAGACCTCCTTATCTGGCTCAAGCGCTTTCTTTCCCCAAATTCGAACTACGAGTTCAAGACAATCCAATGCGATGGCCTTTCTTTCGTGGCCCTGATCGTGGCGGCAGCTGCAAGGCAGCCCGTCTACTTTGACAATGTCGCCTACATTCGCGAAGGAAGCAGCACAACGCGACTCACCGCTGGCTCCGCCAAAGAGGCAGAGCTTTGGCATCGGCTGCAGACAGAGGATTTCGAGATGCAAGCCGCCGAAAAAGACGTGGCGTCTCAAGATATCCCGGACCTGCTCGACATCGACGCCTACTATCAATTAGTGCGTACACGCAGACCAGGCAGTCAGGATGACGCACTAGAAGAAATGTGTGCTCAAGGGATTCTTTCTTATCAGGACAACGGGCGTTACACGGTGACGAACCTTGGTGCGTTGCTTGTAGGCCGTGCCCTCTCGCCGTTTCCGGGCCTACGCAAGAGAACACTGCGCATAACACGCTTCGACGGAGATGCGAACCTCGAGATACTCGATGACGTGTTCTTCGACAAGGGCTACGCGCTCGCCCTTCCGGAAGCCGAGCGATACATCATGTCAACCACCCCGGCGCGTGAGGTTGTCGATGGGGCGTTCCGACGCATCGAGACGGAATATCCCCAGCGAGCCGTTCGCGAGCTTCTCTCAAACACGCTAATCCACCAGGATCTAACTGACACAACGGCCGGCCCTGTAGTGAGCATCTACACAAACCGCCTGGAATTCTCCAATCCGGGAGTGACACTGGTGCCGACCGATCGTCTGCTAAATGCACGGCCCAGAACAAGAAACACAGGCCTTGTACGTCATCTGCGCCAGATGGATCTGTGCGAAGAGAGCGGAACAGGGTGGGACTTGGCAGTAGCCGCATGCGAGGACAGGCACTTGCCTGCGCCCAAAATGCGCAGCGAGGACGGAATGGGCACGACAGTCACTCTGTTTAGGGGACGCGCTTACGACCACATGACAAAGGCCGAGCGCAAAGATGCCACCTACTGGCATGCATGCCTACTTTATGCCCGGAGCGATTCGATGAGTAACCAGTCCCTGCGAGAACGGTTTGGACTAGATAGCTCAAAAAAGAACGTAGTGGCAATCTCGCGCTTGATTCGTGACTGCTGCGAATCGGGGCTGATCAAGGAAGAGGATGCGGACGTCGGGGCGAAATTCCGCCGATATATTCCCTCGTGGGCATAAGGCACTCCTTGCGTGTCCCACGTACCAGTCTATTCCCACCACAAAAGCGCATCCAGCAAACCCATGCCTGGATGCGCTTACTTATCACACAGGAACATTTCTGCTCGCCATCAGGGCAGCGCGCGGCAATGCAATCAGAGCAGCGAGCAGTCTACCTGCACAAATGCATGGGGCGAGAGCAGTCGCAGAAGATGAGTCCGCTCGATTTTACTTGCCTTTTAGTTATCATCTACTTATCATTTAGGTATCATGTTAGTGTCAGCAACATCCATGTTGCTAATTCGCATGGCTCCTGATCCATCGGTCCCCATGGTCCACCAAGCACCCATCCCAGTCAGCTGCGTCTCACTTTCGCGCCTCCACCAGGTCGATGAGCTCCTGCTTGCTCGAAACGTCAAGCTTGGCATACACGTGCTTGACATGACCCTTCACCGTGCTCGCCGATATGCCCAGACTGTCGCTGATAAACGGAACGCTACGGCCACGGGCGAGCAGCGCAAGGACCTCGGCCTCCCGCCCGGTGAGCCCACCCTGTTCGGCAAGCAGCGCACAGCGAACCTCGACCCCCGCGACACCCGCTGTGCCAGCACCCGCGACGTGATCAACGACCCTTTCTTCCACAGCAAAGGCTTTGCGGCGATGTCGAATGAGCAGAGACGCCACGAGAATCGTATAGATAAGAATGATAACGAGCGCCGTCATGGAAAGCGTGCCCCTGTCCACTTGCTGCGCGAGCAGCCAGGCAAGCGGAGCCGCCAGAATCAGGGCGATATTGAGAACAAGCCATCCCCATGTGAAAGTCTGGAACGGATCGACCGCGGTGCGCCGGCTTGCGTTGTCCGTCTCGCCCGCACCAACCAGGGCGACAACATGCAGATCATCACGCATGTCGCCCAGGTCAAAAAGAATGATCCAAAGCAAGTAGTAGAAAAGGGGCCAGCAAGATCCCGCGATCGACGAAGCCCCCACCCGTAAGGCATCATCAGAAAATGGGATGAGAGACAATCCCGCCGCAACCAGCACGAATAGGAACAGCACCGCACCGTTCGAGTCGATGAGCTTCCTTCCCCCTCTGCGGATATACACAAGCAGGGCCACGAGTGCGGTCATCGTCACGAAAAAGCGCACGACCGGGCCGAGAATGCCGCCTTCGACTTCGAAATTCTGCAAGATGCGAAAAAGCAAGGCATAGCACACCATGAGCAACACATGCTCCCAGCTCACCGCCTGAATTGGCGGCAGAAAAACCGAACGTGAGCACGCGGCGCTCATCTTTGACGTCTCAACCTCAGTTATCCCATCAGCCGTTGGCGCAGTAGGGCAGAAGGCCATCGATGATCCATTGCCCCAAAGCTTGGCGCCGCCCAAGAGGGGAACCACTGCGCCAACCAAGATGACAAGGTATATGCCCTGTGACAGCAGGCCGTCCAACTCGCCACCAAGCAGACGATACAGAACATGAAAGACCGTTGCCCCCATCGCGCCGAAGATGATGTTCAAGGTGCGCTGAGAACGCGGCAAGCGCGAGAGCAGTTCCGCCCACGCCATGAGCACAAGCGCGCTGCCCAAGCCAACGAACACCTGCGAAGCCAGAAAGGTTGGATAGCTCTCAGCCCAGCCAAAGGTTAGCATGGTACCGACGATCAGCAAAATCCCACCGCCCGCGAGCACCAACGGGCGCCTCAGTAGGCTCCCACGCACACATGCCATCAGAAAGGCGGCGGCATACACAAAAAGAGAGACACCTCTCGCAAGCCAGCGCGCTATGACCGGATACCCCTCGATCATTGCAGCGTCGAGAGACAGGTCCGAATACGAACCAAGAAGGCCGAGCATGGCCAGAGCGCAGCAGAAGAAGCATGCCCTTTTGCTAATCTTGCGAGTTGTATGTGCCATATCCGGCATGCCCACCCTTCCCTACGTCAGTCAGAGCGATTGTATCTCAAACCACGCCGATCCGAAGGTATACCAGGCATTCCGCCCGCCTCCCCCTTTTCGGACTGTGCCGCAGAACCACCCTAACTTAGGAAAACACCACCTTTTGGTCGGTGTGCGAGAATCGAAGAGAGGCCATGATTCGAGATGTCGGCGCGTGAGGTACGCCCAGACAAGCAGCATCGTTGCGAACCTCAGGCGCACGAGCCTTGCACGGCGTCCTCACGTCAACAGAGACCTGAAAGGAGCGCACGATCATGGAACTCACCAGGAGGAGCTTCGTCGCAGGCGCTGCGGGAGCGGCGATGGGCGCAAGTACCCTATCCGTCATGCAGGGAACGGGCCTTGCCCTTGCCGAAGAGGAGGCCGAGCCCAGCACCGGCAGTGACTCCGACGTCCTCAGCGCCAATGTCAACGTGATCGGTGAAATGGAAGCGGCCGCCGAGACCCACGAGGGTGACATCGTGGTGGTTGGCGCAGGCCCCGGTGGCATCGCCTGTGCAGCCCGCGCAGCCGAGCTGGGCGCCAAGGTGCTGTTGCTCGAGAAGCTCGATCTCATCGGCGGCACCGGCCTGTATGCAAGCGGCAACTGCTATATCTCGCTCAACAGCGAATATCAGACCTCCCAAGGCCTTGAGGCAGATATCCCCGCGTTCTACGCCGAGTGGCTCGAGGCGGTGCACTATCACTGCGATCACGAGGTCCTGAGCACCTACCTGCGCAACTGCGGTCGCGTCGTGGACTGGCTGCTGGGCTATGGCTTCGAGTTCTTCATGAAGGAGGTCCAGCCCACCAACGGCCTGTCGGGCAATGAGTATCGCATCTCCCAACCCCCGCGCGACGAGAACACTCGCGCCGTCGCCTATGGCGCCATGCTCGACGTCGTAACCAACGCCGGCGGTGAGGTGTTCTATGGCGTGACGGCGCAGGAAGCCATCGTCGACGCAGACGGACGCATGACGGGTGTGCGCGCCACCAAAGATGATGGCACGGTCGTCGACTTCACCGGCAAGGCCATAGTGCTGGCCACCGGCGGCTACGCCGGCAACCAGGACATGGTCAATGCTCTGTGCGACGTGCCCCTGCTGGGCCGCGACCCGGTCATCAACAACGGCGAAGGTGCCAAGATAGCCTGGTCGGTGGGTGCACAGAAGCCCTGGAACCTGGGCATCCTGTGCTGCGACACGCTTTACCCCATTGACGAGAACTACAAGTCCTACTCCGGAGGCATTCAGGGCATCGGCAACGTCATGGGCGACGACGGCAAGAGCCGCCTGCACGTCAACCAACTGGGCAAGCGCTTCCACTCCGAGGATGCCTACTGCTGGGTTCCTACCTATGCCGGCGCAAACGCGGTGGCCTACAACGAGCCTTGGCTGTACGTCATCGTTGACCAGGCGATGCTCGATGCCTTCATGGACGCCGAGAACAGCACGCTCGACCAGAGCATCCTGGATGACCTCATCGCCAATGGCGTGGTGTATCAGGGCAACTCCGCAACCGAACTCGCACAGGCAGTGGGTTGGGATCCGGACGCGTTCCAAACGACGTTCGACGAGTACAACGCCGCCTGCGAGGCTGGCGTCGACGAGGTCTTCTTCAAGGATGCCAAGTTCCTCGTGGCCTACGGAGAGGCGCCCTACTACGCCGTACGCTTTGCCCCAACGCCTTTTGGGTCGTGCGGTGACCTTTCCGTCACGCCCAAGATGGAGGTGCGCGGCACCGAGCCCGGCAGCACCGTTGCCGGCCTGTATGCCGTGGGCAGCGAGTCGGTGGGCGTCATGCACAACGACTACTACTGGGCGCTGGGTCAGACGGTGGGCTGGGCCCACACCTCTGGCGTCCTGGCAGCCGAGGAGATCTGCAACAACGTGCTGTAACGCCGCGCCATCTCGAGCAGGGCGGAAAACACTACCAGAGTTCGAGTAACAGCAGGTAAGCGGCGGCGGATTTGACGACGGCCACAATCCGACGGACCAGACAGCTCTAGGACAGCAAGAGAGCCGCAGCTCCGCATACCAAGCGGTTGCTGCGGCCCTCTTGTTAGGCTTAATCAGATCTGAGATTGCCGACTAGCCCCGGATCGCGGTCTTTGCGTTCTCACCGGCCAGGCGGCCACCCACGATGGCACCGCCTAGGAACTCCATACCCGTGCCAGTCCAGATCATCTCGCCGGCGGCGTAGAGGTTGGGCACAACCGCACCCTCGGCGTTGACGACCTCGAAGTTCTCGCTCACCGAGATGCCCACGTTAGTAGCATAGGCAAACGGGCGCAACTCAACGATGTAGAACGGACCCGTCTTCACGGGAGTCATGGCATCGTTGGGCACGGCGAAGTCAGCGTCGTCCTCACCGGCGTCGTAGGCGGCGTTGTAGGCGTCCACCGTAGCAGTGAGACCTGCCGCGTCGACACCCGCAGCCTCCGCCGCGGCTTCGAGCGTATCTGCCTGGAAGATGTGCGGGGCCACAGTGTCCATCGTGGAGCCCTCCACATAGGCAACCGCTGGGTTCTGGGAGTCAAACACTGCGTAGACGGTCGCGCCCTCCTGACGGCAAGCCAGGTTGAACGACTCGTACACGTCATAGCCGTCGCCGTCATACATAAAACGCGCGCCGGCGTTGTTCACGAGCATGACGGTGCTGTTCCAGCCAGGGAAGTACGCGCCCAGGTCGCTCCAAAAGCCAGTGTGCAGGTCGGGGCCGAGCATGCCGGTGGCGTAGTTGCCGTTCACCACGGCACCCACCTGCTCGGTGGCCATGCGAATGCCGTCACCACGGCAGCTGGCGTTGGTGTAGGGCAGGCAGGTAGCCCAGTCGGGGGCGTACTGTGCCATCATGTCGGGTGACTGGGCGATGCCGCCCATGGTGAGGATGGTCTTCTGGGCCGTGATGACGTACTCGCCGTCGGGGCCGGAGACGCGCGCGCCCGTCACGGTGCCGGACTCGTCCACCACAAGCTCCAGGGCCTCGGTGTTCAGACGGACGTCAACGCCGGCGGCATCGAAGCGCTCGTCAAAGAAGTGTTGCAGCTCCACGCCCTGCCAGGGCCAGTGATCGGTGGAGTAGTACTCGGTGCCGTAGCGATAGCGACGCAGCTCGGCGGTCAGCGACTCGTAGGTGCTCGGGTCGTTGAGGTAGCCGTTGGTGACGATGGGATAGCCCAGCGCCTGCATCTGCAGGATGTTGTTGCCCGAGGCCATGAGCATGTTGTACGTCAGCTCGCGGTTGACGGGAAGCTCGCCACCCTCGTAGGAGGCCATGTAGTCGTCAAAGCCGTTCTCGATGTTGGTGGTGTCGTTCAGCGGGATGGCCGTGCCGATCGAACCGCCCGAGAGCATGCTCGAGCCGCCGTAGAAGCCCTGGCGCTCGACCAGGATGACATTGAGGTCGTTGGAGACGGCGTCGAAGTTCTCGTACTTGGCCGCAAGCGCCGCCATGCAGCCGGCGCCGCCCGCACCAAGAACCAGCACGTCGCACGACACGTCCTGCGCGCTGCCGTCAGGCTCGTGATGGACGGGCGTGCTGAAGTTCTCGGCAACGCCGGCGGCCTCGAGGGCCTGTGCGGCGGCGGTCATGATCGCGGTGCTCGTGAGGGTGGCGCCAGTCACGCCGTCGACGTCGGTGGACTGACCCTCAACGATGCGTCCGGGAACGGCGGCGATGGCCTTGCCGCAGACCACGTCGGGCTGCTCGGTGGAGCGCACGACGTCAACCGCCTCGATGGCGCTACCGTCGGCCGACAGCGTGACGTGCACGGTGACCCAGCCGCGCAGACCCTGGGCGGTGCCCTCGTAGATGAGCGAGCCGTCGGACTCGGCGGCTATGGCGTTTGCGGCGTTGAGCGTGCCCGCCATGGCAGCGCCTGCGGCGACGGCTGCGCCTGCTGCGACCAGATTCCTGCGAGTGATGGATGCGGACTCCATGGTATCCCCCTTTGGTCGGGTGATTAGGTTAGCTCTAGCCTACGACCCGCTCCCACTAGACGGAAGCAGGGAAAACGAGTAGGGTAACAGGCAATCGTTACAGCCCCGCACGGCGGGTAGCATGGCCGCACGGAGAGGCGCCAGACCGGCCCGGCAGCACATCGGGACGCGCCTGGAGGCGGGGCGGCGAATAGCGGGCGAGCAGGCAGAGGGATAGGGGAACCAGTGACAAACGACCAGCTCTTGTCATTTGTCACCGTCGTTGAGGCGGGGAGCTTTTCCAAGGCAGCGCAGAAGCTGTTCATGGCGCCGCAGTCACTCATGCAGCAGATCGGCAACATGGAGTCCGAGCTTGGCGTCAAGCTCCTCGAGCGAAATTCCAAGGGCGTGAACCCCACGCCGAGCGGGGCAGAGTACTACCAGGACGCCAAGCGTCTGCTCGAGATGTTCGACACGGCACGCGCACGGGCCAAGACGGCGGCGCAGGGCAGGCCCACGGTGCGCTTCTGCCACTGCGACGGGCGCGTCGCGCGCAACCACTGCCTCATGGACATCGCCTACGAGCTCTCGAGCCTGCGGCCGGACATCACCCAGGAGCACCTGTACTCCAAGGATGCCCCCGGAGAGGATCTCGACTGTGTGGTGCGCGGCGTCTATGATCTCGTCGAGTGGATAGAAGAGCCCAACGTATCCCGGCTCGGCCTCGGCTTTCTGCCACTCACCCCAGCACGCCCCCTGCTGCTCGTGAGTCGCGCTCATCCGCTGGCCAAAAGGCACAGCGCGCAGCCTGCGGACCTCGACGGCCTGGGCATCTCGTGCAGTGACCCCTACTGGTTCGCAGCCCTCGAGCACGACCTGGCGACCGAGGCGCCGAGAGCGCGGCTCGAGCGCCATGCGCACGACGAGCTGGGTGTAGCCAACGTCTGCATGAACATGGGGGTCTTCCTGGTGTGGGACATCGTGAACACCGATGTGCCTCCCGACCTCGTCAGCGTGGAGCTTCCAGAGAGGTACGGCAGCATGTTCGGCCTGCTTCACTCCCCCAACCCATCGCCCGAGGCGCTCGCCGCCCTCGCCGTGGCACGCAAGATGTTCCCACTCGAATAGGCAGACGTAACGGAATTTATACCTGCATTTCGCCGTTGCATGCTAACGCGCGGACACCTCAACCGGCGGCGCATTTTGCCGCGCGAGTTCGGAGGGCAGCGTGCCCAGCGAGAACGGCACGGGGGCGGGCAAGTCCTCCTGAGACTGCAACACCACCGCGGCCCTCTCGCCGGTATAGACTCTGCGCACTCAGGATGCAATCACGTCGCAGGCGGTCTGGGAGAGAGGATGGTACCGCATGACGGTCACGCGGCCGCCCTCACGCTTCCACCGGGCGCGGGCACGCCCGCGATAGAGCACCGTGAGCAGCACGATGCCTGCCTTGGCCTGCCAAGCAGCAGGTGCGAGAAAAGGGATGTCGCCCGAACCGGCAGATGCACCTCCGCATAGAATGTCTCACCCACCGGCAGCGCTCTCGTAGTGAACCCCTCTCCATCTGCCGCTAGGCAGTGGCGTCTTAAGAACTCGGCAATCAACCGGCGATATTCATAGCTCTTGTCAAAGCCAGGAATTATGTCGGTCGGAGCCGAATATGGAACGACAACGCATGGGCAACCGCCCAATAGCCGATGCCCTCGGCCACTGTGCTCCAGTTCAGGAAAAGCGACACATAACGCTCGTTGATGACACGGCCCCCTATGCGGCAAGCAAGTCTGCTCTGCGAAGAAATCCCCCTCGAAAAGTAGTCCACGAGCTTGAAGATGTCCACGTTCGTATAGAGGACGGTTTGCGCACTTGCACTACGCGAACTAGCAGAAATTCGTGTAGTACAAGTACACAATCTGCAAAACCGCTTCCGCCGAGAGCCGTGCCAGACCTACCTCACCACCGTCAGATACTCGCTGCACGTGACGGAACGGACTTTCGACTTCTGGAACGCGCCTGCGTCACGCGTAAGGATGAAGTCGATGTCGTTGAGCTCGGCACACGCGCGCACAAGGCCATCCTCAAAGTCAGGCTCGTTCGAGCGCATCGACATATCGCATTCCTCTGGCCCCACTGGGGCAATAACGAGCATGGCCATAAGGCGATCCAGCATCTGGCGAGCATGCTCCTCCCCGTACTGACGCCCCAGCACGTAGTAGGCATCCTTCAGCGATAGCGAGGCGACAAACCCGATGTCATCCTCTCCGTTGCAACGCCGCAACACCTCGCATGCCTCCTGCGACTGGGGTCGCTCCCTGCATACCGCATCGAGAAGGATGTTTGTGTCAAGCAGGAGCCTGTATCCGCTTCTCCTATACATAACGCCGTGCCACCATGTCTTTCATCTGTGTGTCAGTCATCGTCGCCAGCCACGTGGCGTTCGGCAACGAGCCCCTCGCCTCCATGAACTCATCCCATGCGCTTGCCCCCTTTGCCTCGCCTCGCTCGCAGGAATCTCTCGCCGGCACTTCCCCCGTCTTGGCGATATGCTCCCATACCGCCTTGATCACGTCCCCGACGGTGAGACCCGCCGCCCGGATATAACCGTCCGCCCTCAGCTTGACGTAATCATCCACTCGCCCAGAAACCACGGAGGTCACCATCTTCACCATCCTCATCCTCTGAATGTATACGTGTTTACATATTAGTGGCATATGCCGTATATTTCAACGAGGCAACGATTCCTTGTTCTCGGGGGCCTCTCCGTTATGATCGCCAGCCTACTCTGACAAACCTGCGTCCAGGTCTATGCCATGCAGATCTACGCCGTGCGAAAGCAAAACCGGCTCGCGAGCACCTTACTCGCGAGCCGGCTATAAAGAACATCGATCTTTACCCTCAGACGCCCCCTTAAACGCACTTCCACAAAGACAGGGCACATCCCCGCAGAGGCGGGCCAAACTTCACGCTCCCCCTACTTCCCCCACGCAGCCTCGGAGATCGAGTGGCCACCAAGCGATGCATGCGGCAGCAGGTTCCACGCACCCAAAAAGACGGTGAGCAAATCGTTGAACGAGTAGTCGCTCAGGTGCTCGAGCTCGATGGCGCCCGGGCCGAAGAGCTCCTCGATCGCGCCGTGAGCGGTCGTGGCGCCGCCGTCGCGCGTGATGACGTCCACGATGTCGGGCCAGGTGGGCGACAGGTCGTACTCCTCCGCAAGCTCGCTATAGGTGCGCTCGAGGTTCGACAGGTAGCGCAAGCGCTCCTGCGGCGGCACGTCCAAGCCGGGGCTCACCTCAGAGTCCGAGGCACCCAGCACCTTCGTCGCCCACGGGGCCGCGCTCGGGTCGACGGGGTCGCGCACCACGCCGAACTCGCGATCGGCCGCGCCGCCCGGGCCGTACTCCAGGCGAGCCGCACCGCGGAAGCTCACGCCGCGCGTGTTGCCATGCGCCGGCCCCATGGCCTCGAGAAGTGCCTGGGCCTCGGCGTCGGTCGTGAGCTGCTGGTACACGATGGGGCCAAACGGGCAGCGCCACTCGTCGGCCACGCACACCAGATGGGCACCGATCACGCCCGCCGGCTTGGCCGACAGCAGGTTGGCGAGCCCCTCCTCATGCACCGGATAGGTCTTGCCGTCGGCCGCGTCCTCAAGCGTCACGACCTTGGCGGCCTCGTCCACGCCGCGAATCCAGAACACCGAGAAGAAGCGCGTCTTGGCGGACTGGCGAAGCATCTCGATGAACGCCGGGTCGGCCTTCATGGGGGCGCAGAGCACGTAGTGCTCGAGCGGGGTGCGCCCGTTGTCCAGCATGCAGTCGAAAACGAACCACTCGCCGAACGCGCGGAAGAAGTCGTAGGAGCCGTCCTCGTCGTCCATGAGCTCGTCGCTGGGCTCCACGGCGTTGAAGAAGCGGTCGAACGCCCGCTCCTCGTAGTCGCCGCGCGAGGTGAAGTAGTCGATGACCGGCTTGTAGTCAAGGCTCGGGTGCGAGCCAAGCTGGACAGCCGCGTCCTTACGCCCATGCCCGGACGCGGACGAGTGACTCTTCTTCTTTGACTTTGGCGACGTGCCCTTTGCCGCGCTCACAGCGAACCTCCTCATACGTCTGCGCGCCATCGAGCCATCAATGACCGCATGTCCAACGAATCCGCTTCACGAACTGGTTCGCAAACTGGTTCACGAACTGGTTCATGAACTGGCTTCAGGATATCGTGCGCGAGGGTCCGCGGCATCATCCCCATTGGGTGAATGGGGCAAGCGTCACCAAATTTACCGCGGCGAAAAACTCGCTCCACACGCAGACCACAGGGCCGGCACAGCGCCTCCATGTGGCAGCACAGCAAGCAACGGAGACGCAGAGACTGGTTATCGCACGAGCTCCTTGATGCGCGCCTGGGCGTCGGCGTCGGTCAGCGCGGCGGGCAGCTTCCAACCGGACGTGTCGTAGGCGTCGGCAAAGGTGCATGCGCTGTCCGTGGCGATCACCATGTTGTTGTCACGATCGGCCAGCTCGTCGCGCCCGCAGGGGATCACGTAGACGTGGGCGAACACCTCGCCCAGCGTGGCCACGATGGCATGGATGAAGCCCGATCCCTCGCCCTCCAGGGCCGACACGACGTTGGTCAGGTACAGGCCACCGGGCGCGAGACACCCGTGGATCGAGCGGGCCGCCTCCACGCTGGCAAGCGAGGCAACCGGCTCCTTGCCCGAGAACGAATCGTTGAGAATGGCGTCGTAGCGAGCCTGCCCCGTACGCTCGTCCAAAAACGCGCGACCGTCGGCGCAGACCAGGCCGAGACGATCGTCCTTCTCAGTCTCGAACTCCTCGATGAGGCGGTCGAGGAAGAAGTAGCGGCTGGCGAGCGAGGTGATGGCCGGGTCAACCTCCACCACGTCCATGCGCACCTCGGGATGGGAGCTGATGAGGTGCTTGGGGTAGGAGTAGCCGCCCCCGCCGATCATGAGGACGTTGCGCACGTCAGCACCCACCTCGAACATCTTGTCGTACAGCAGCGTGTAGGCAAACACCAGATCGTAGCAGCGGTCGTCGTCGAGAAACGTCGCCGACTGGTACATGCCGCCCACGTTGAGGACGCGCACGCGCTCGCCATCGTCGCCCTCCACCGTGAAGATGAGGGCGGGCCCGAACTTGGTGCGCGGCTTGAGGTAGATGTCGGCCGCGGCCAGGCGGCGGCGCGCCCACCACACCGCGAGGGCAATGGCCGCAGCCAGGATGACGACGAACAGGATGATGCGCGCGTACAAGGGCATGGGTGCCTCCGGAAAACGAAGAGACGGGCGAGAACGGCTCTCCCGCAGCCATGACGGAGGCAAGCGCAGGATCGAGCCCTGGATAAGCATACCATCGGGCCTGAGGTCGCGCTAAGCCAAAAGCCCAGCCGCATATATCAAATCCACCCAGCCAGCCAAACCCACCCAGCTAGCAGGTCCGCATTAGTGAGACGGGAGTCACAAGACCGCTCCACAGCCTATAGCACAGCTCGTCTGTCGTGCGCCTCCTTCCGATCAGGCCCTGCATGCGCCAGAACGCGCCAGGCTCCTCGAACGGCAGGAGCACGACGTTCGGTGCGTCATAGAGTTCGACGCGCGGCATCAGGTAATACGAGACCCCGAGATTCGCGTTGACCTGCGCGACAAGCTCATGAAAATGCGGGGCCACGTAAGAGACATCGGGCTCGAAGCCTCGCTGCCTGCACGCGGCGATTATGAACCCATGTATGTCATATCCGGCACCCTGGGTCAGAAACGGCATTCCACGCAGGTCATCAACGGTGACGCAACTCTTGCGTGCAAGGGCGCTCCTGCGATGAGCCATGAGGTAGAGACGGCCCGTCCGGTGCGTGCGGGACTTGAACGGAAGGCACTCCTCGCCATCCTCGGCACCAATGGCGGGGGCCGTGGTGATGATTGTCGCCACGTCGAGCCGATCCTCCGCCAACAGGCGGCGGCACTCGTCGCAGCTGCCCGTCACGAACTGGCACCAGGCAGCGTAGTTACCCCCTCGGCGACTCTCCATCTCGCTTTTCGTATATGCGTCGTGTATGCCCGTAACCTGTCCCCAGCGCACCTTTGTCGACTTGGCAGTGACGATGTCCGGAAGCCTCTCCTCGAAGGAGGCGTATGCGTCGAGAAGGTCCCCGCATGCCTCATACAGCCTGCGTGCCACTGGCGTCGGCTCGATCTGACGGCCGCATGTCAAGAACAGCTCGACCCCCAGCTCGGACTCCATGGACTTGATTCCGTGACGCAGGGCCTGGCGCGTCGTGTACAGCCGATCGGCGGCCTTTGTGTAGCTGCGGCACTCGTATGCCGCAACGAAATAGCGAAGCTTGAAGAGCTCCATGACCCCTCCCCCAACGCCCTCCCTTTGACAAATCTCATTTGCGCATAAGCATACAAGATATGCCGCCCGCGCGTGACGCTCGCCCATATACTAAGGGTGCATCAAATCCAGCGCTGGGTTGCGACATCGTAGGCGGGGGCGCCATCGGGGGGTGGCAAGAAGGCCGCGCAAGAGGCGTCGGATGCCTTTCGTGGCCATCTCAACGTCGCCAAGACGCCCTCCGTTGCCTAACCAGGGTATCCGGCACAAGGGGGATGCTATGAAATCCAACGTCCTGAACAGCACCAACCACGAGAGCACCTACACGCGAAGAAGCCTCGCCCGCAGCATGGGCCTAGCCGCCGGCGCGGCCGCCCTGGTCACGGCCACCGGAGGAGCGGCAAGTCTCGCCCACGCGAACGACGCCGATGCGCAGGCCGACGGCCTCGCCCAACTCGCCGCCGACATTCAGCTCCTGCAAGACCGCGCGGAGATCACCGAATGCCAGTACCGCTACGCACGCGGGGCCGACATGCAGGACGCCGACCTGCTCGCCAGCGCGTTTGACGAGATCATCAGCGTCAGCTACCCGGACTCGGGCACCGTCATGGAAGACGTCCCTGGTCCTGACATGGCGGCGGGAATCGTCGGGAACTTCGTCGAGAATGGCGTCACCACGCAGCACTTCATGAATGTTTACCAGATAGAGATCGACGGCGACGAAGCCTCCGCGCTCACGTATCTGCGCGCGACCCACAAGATGGAGGGCGCCGACTTCTTCATCGTCGGCGGCTACTACGAAAACACCTATCGACGCACCGAGCAGGGCTGGCGCATCAAAACCGTCTCGCTGACCTACACCTACACAGAGGGCGAGGACTACTTCGCCTAGCGATCAGCCGCCTGGCCTCGCCATAGACGCATTGCGAAGGCAAAACGGCACCTAACGCCAAAAAAGGAGGACCTCATGAGCTCGCAGTACGCGCAAACACGACGTGCATTCCTCGGGACATCCGTCGCAGTGGGAGCAGCCGCCGCGATCGGAGGAACCCTGGGATACGGAAGCATCGCCTCGGCAGATGAGCAGGTATGGGACATGGCCGCCGACTTCGTCGTCGTGGGAGGCGGCACCGGACTCGGGGGCGCTGTCGCCGCGGCGGTCAACGGAATGAGCGTGATCCTGCTCGAGTCGCGCGACGCCGTGGGCGGCGCCATGGCGCTCTCGGGCGGATGCGCATGGCTCCCCAATACCGAGTATTCGCAGGCGAACGGCGACACCTACGAGCTGTCCCTCACCTACCTCACCCACATGCAGCAGGAGTACAAGAACTTCGAGGTCATGAACGCCTTCCTCGACAACACCCAGCTTACCATCGACACGCTGGCAGAGGGCGGTGTCCTGCTCTCGCCGCTGCCCTACCCCGTTGAGTACCACTCCGACTGGGAGGGTGCTTGCAACGGAGGCGGACGCACCACCGTCGTCGCAGGCGAAGACGGTACCATGACCACCGTCGGCGGTGGCATGCGCATGAATGACGCGCTCGTCAAGGCCTGTGAAAACCTGGGCGTCAACGTGTTCACCGGGACAACCGGCAAGAAGCTCGTCACCAGCCGGGAAACGTCCGACAGCATACCGCAGGTCCTGGGAATCATCGCGGAGATGACCGACGGAACCACCTATGCCATCAAGGCCAATCGCGGTGTTCTGCTGGCCACGGGCGGCTTTGAGTGGGACGAGGAGCTCGTCACCAACTACGTGCGCGTTCCCTGTCGCTACCATGTGTCGTACAGCACTAACAACGGCGGCGCCCTGCGTATGTGCCAGTCGGTCGGCGCCGACCTGCGCCTCATGAACGAGTTTTGGGGCCAGTCCGTCTACACGGTTCAGGGCGAGTACGCCAAGGAGCGCGGAATTCCCTGCTCCATCTGCTACCAGACAGAGCGTGCCGTGCCCGGCTCCGTCATGGTCGACAACAACGGTCGGCGTTTTTGCAACGAGGCGTCCGACTATGACTCACAGGGCAACACGATGGGTGGATACAACAACTACTTCGACAACGGCTGGTCGGCTGACCCGGCATGGCTCATATATGACAACACCTGCTATGAGACATACAACGTGGTAGGACGCGGGCAGGACACCGGCTTTCCCTCGCCCGACATTCCCGAAGAGGAAATGGTGATTGTCGCCGACACGCTCGAAGAGCTTGCCGAGATTATCGGCGTCAACGGCCAGCAGCTAATCAAGACCGTCGAGGAGTTCAACGAAGGCGCCCGGCAGGGCATCGACCCCCTGTTCCATCGCGGTGAGACCATGAAGCCCCTTTCGACGGTCAGCGAGACCCTCGCCCCGCTCGAGACCCCGCCCTACCGGGCCATCTCCATCTCGTCCGGCAGCCTGGGCACCAAGGGCGGCCCGCGCCTGAACGGCAACGCGCAGGTCATTCACGTCGAGGGCGAGCCCATCGTCGGGCTGTATGCCATGGGCAACTGCGCAGGCGTCGGCGGCCCCGGGCCCGCCTATGGCGGTGGCGGCGGCACCATCGGCCCCGCCTTTGTCATGGGAGTGCTTGCCGCTCGGCACGCGGCGGCGCGCGAGGATGTCACCGACACCGACTTCTTTGTCATAGAGCAAAGCCATGACCTGGGCTACGAGGCCGGCGAAAACGAGTACATCACCTCGGGCAAAGGCATTGGCGGAGACGTGATCGTTTGCACCTCCATCGAGGATGGCGCCATCGCAAGCGTCGAGATACTCGAGCATCACGAGACCGAGGGCATCGGCACCAACGCGATAGACTCGCTGCCTGCGGCCATCGTTGAGGCGCAGGGCGTGGACGTAGACGTCGTGACCGGTGCCACGGTAACAAGCAATGCCATCATCTCGGCCGTAAGCGAGGCCATGTCCCAGGCCGGAATGGCATAGGGAGGCCACTTCCTGCCGCGGCCGTGGTTTTCTGCGCAGGTCGCGCGAGCCAGCGCATAGAGCGGGCTTCTGGCGGATATCATCAGGTAAACGACGGGGTGCGCCCAACCCAGGGCGCACCCACGCCCATCCGCGCCCATTCCGGAAGGAACCCGCCCCATGGCCTCGAACTTTGGTTCAAACTTTGGCGAGAAGTACCGCAACTTCATGTCGCATCGCAACGGGCCCGACCAGCTCTCGCGTGACGCGCTCGTCCTGGCGCTCGTCCTGATCGTCATCTCGATCTTCCTGCACGACGCCGCGCGCGTGATCCTGTTCGCGCTGGGCATGGCAACCCTGCTGTACAGCTACTTCCGCCTGTTCTCGAGCAACCTGTCCGCGCGCTCCAAGGAGAACACGGCCTACCTCGAGAAGCGCAACAAGGTGCTCGGCAAGATCGGTGGCCCCCTCAAGCAAGCCCGCAAGGCAGGCGAGACGGCGGCCAAGCGTGCCCAGGACAAGGAGCATCGCTATTTCTCCTGCCCCAAATGCCACCAGCAGGTGCGCGTTCCCAAGGGTGCCGGTAAGATCCGCGTGACCTGCCCCAAGTGTGGCGAGAAGTTCGAGCGCAAGGCGTAGGGGCATTGTCGCAAAGGGCGCTGCCTATGACATCTGCGCGACAAGTCGAATACATGTAAGCAATTGCATACAAAATAGCACGCAAAAACAGGGTCTGGTGGAAACTTTCCGGGGTTTGGAACGACCATGTTGGATTGGTAGGATTCCTCGGGTCATCATACATTGCAGCTTCTGCATCTTCGAAGACACTTTGTTAAAGTACAGTTTGTTTTCTTTCTCCATGCTGCTGACCTCATCGGTCGGCCACATCTCCAACTCATTCCAAAGTCCGTTTTTCTTCCACCTCACCCCCGTAAAGCGTGCAAGTTGCAGCAGACAGACGTTACGTCTGGCATGCACATCGCCACAGCACGCAATGCGCACCACAACGCATGACACACCCCGCGGCATGCAGCCAGCGCCATCCATCCAACCGGCATTTTTCGTGACAGAGGCGGCCAGACCACCCCGACGTGCGCCCCACTGCCTGCTCAAGCGAGTACAATGCACCCAGCGCTGCGTGACCGCAGGGGCTTCGGGACCGTAGAGGCGTTGGGGCCGTAGGGGCGTTGGGGCCATAGGGGCTTTGGAGGCCGCGGGGACACTGCATGCGCTGACGAGCCACATCGGCCGTCTTTCTATCGGGCTAGGAGAAAGGTCAGCTTTGAAACCTCGACCGCACAGTACCTGCTGACCCTTCGCCACTCCCATCGGACGGGACCGCGAGGGGTCTCGTTCTGGAACGTGCCATCCAACAGAAGGTCGCGCGAGACGCAGCCGCGCCTCGCAGTGCGCATGTCACCGCCTCGCCGCGGCGCCTTGACGCATCTGGACCTGGATGGCACACGAGAAAGGGAGTGGCATGCCGTACCTGTCTGGAATCCTGGGAACCCCGGTCGTCGATGCCGACGGCGAGAAGATCGGCGTCGTGAGCGACGTGGGCGCCGCCGTGCGCGAGGTATTCCCCCGCGTGACCGCGCTGGCCTTCAAGGGACCGGCCAAGGTCCCGTTCATGATCTCGTGGCGCAAGTACGTCGACAGCTTCACCGACGACCTCATCACCCTCAACGTCCGCGCCACCGAGGTGCGCTTCTCCTACCTTCAGCCTGACGAGCTGCTGCTCAAGCGCGACCTCATGAACAAGCAGATCGTGGACACGCAGGGCATGAAGGTCGTGCGCGTCAACGACCTCAAGCTCTCCCGCACCGGCGACGACCAGCTGCGCCTGCTGGGTGCCGAGGTAGGCGTGCGCGGGATCCTGCGCGGCATCGGTCGCGGCCTGGAGAAGGTGGTGTGCGCCGGCGCCAAGGCGCTGGGCCAGCCCATCCCCGAACGCATCATCGCGTGGAGCTACATGGACCTGCTCGACCGCGACATCTCGCAGGTCAAGCTCTCGGTCACCCACAAATCGCTGGAGGACATGCACCCCGCCGACATCGCCGACATCATCGAGCAGCTCGACCCGCGGCTGCGCTCGCAGGTGTTCCGCCAGCTCGACACCGCCAGCGCCGCCGAGGCGATGTCCGAGCTCGACGACGAGTTCCAGGCCGACGTGATCGACGACCTGCCCGAGCGCGAGGCCGCCGGCATGATCGCCCAGATGGACCCCGACGACGCAGCCGACATCATCGGCGAGCTGTCCTACGAGAAGGCCGAGAAGCTCCTCAACCTGATGGGCGTCAAGGAGGAGAAGGCCATCCGCCAGCTGCTGGGCTATCCCAAGAACACGGCGGGCGGCATCATGACCTCGGAGTTCGTGGCCCTGCCCGAGACGGCGACCATCGCCGACGTCAAGGACCGCATTCGCGCCCTTGGCAAGGGCTACGAGCCCGTGCACTACGTGTACACGCTCTCAGCCGAAGGCAGCCTCGCGGGCGTGCTGTCCATGCGCGACGTGGTGCTCGCTCGTGATGACGAGCAGCTCGCCGGCCTGGCCTTCACCGACCTCATCACCATCTCCCCCGAGGCCGACCAGCAGGAGGTCGCCGAGGAGATGACCAAGTACGGCCTAGTGGGCATCCCCGTGGTGGACGCCGACGGCAAGCTGCTGGGCATCGTCACCGTCGACGACGCACTGGACGTCATCGAGGACGAGCACGAGCGCGACCTGGAGATGACCAGCGGCACCCGCTCCGAGACCGTGGGCGCGCCCGGCGCCGGCCACCTCTCGTGGTTCTTGCGCCGCGAGCTGTGGTTTGGCGTGTGGGTGTTCGTGACCGCCATCATCCAGCATGTGGCACCCGGCGAGCTGCCGGTGCTGCTGCTGGCCTTCCTGCCCATCGTGCTGCTCGTCGCCGACGACATCCTGCCCTTCGCCGCGGGCGCAATCATCGACGCCGACGAGGAGAGGCCGTCCCTGGCCGGCTTGATCGTGCGTGACGCGCTCATCGGCCTTGCCATGGGCGCGCTAGGCTGGCTGCTGGGCAGCGCCGCGATCTGGACGGGGTCGGTGCCCTTCGGCGACAACCTGCCCCTGGTGAACAGCGTGCTTGCCGCCGCCATGGTCACCGTCGCCCTGCTGGTAGGTTCCGCGGCGGCGCTCACCGTGATCTTCGCGCGGCGAGCCGAGCAGGACAAGCCCACGCCCGGCGTGCTGGCGTCTCTTCTCATCATGGTGGGGGCGAGCGCGGTGTTCGTGGGCCTGTCCGTCCTCATCGCGGCGCTCGCGGGAGCCCTGTGATGACGCGCGAGAAACGAACCTCGATCACGCCCCGCACGAACGCCGCGTCGAGGCGCCAGCCGGCGCCGCACGCCCCGACGCACGGCGCCGGTCACGCGGAGCAGTCAGCCACCGCCAAGAAGCCGCGCCCCAAGTGGCTGCTGTACCTCTCGGCCATGGGGCCGGGGCTGCTGGCGGCACTGGCCGGCAACGACGCCGGCGGCATCGCCACCTACTCCAACGTGGGTGCGCTGTACGGCTACAAGATGCTGTGGATGATCCCGGTCATGATGCTGCTGCTCTCGGTCGTGCAGGAGTCCGCCGCCCGCATGGGCGCGGTCACCGGCAAGGGCTTCGCCTCGCTCATCCGCGAGCGCTTCGGCATCCGCCTCACGGCCCTGGCCATGGCGGCGCTGCTCGTGTCGAACACGGCCGTCACGCTCTCGGAGTTCGCCGGCATCGCCTCGGGCATGTCGCTGTTCGGCATCCCGGCGTTTGTGTCGGTACCACTGGCGGGCCTGGTGGTGTGGCTTCTGTCCACCGGCGGCAGCTACAAGCGCGTGGAGAAGGTGCTGCTGGCCGTGTCGTGCGTGTTTCTGGCCTACGTTGCCGCCGCGTTTCTCGCCGGGCCGGACTGGGGCGAGGTGGCCAAGAACACCTTCGTCCCGCACGTCATGGGCGACGCAGGGTTCTTCTCGCTGCTCATCGCCACCATCGGCACCACCATCGCCCCGTGGATGATCTTCCTGGCGCAGAACAACGTGGTGGACCGCGGCGAGGGGCCCGAGACGCTCAAGTACCAGCGCGCCGACAGCATCTCAGGGTCGATCATCGCCTGCCTCATCGCCTGGTTCATCATCATCACGACCGCTACCGTGCTGCACCCCGCCGGCATCGCCGTGGACTCGGCGGCCGACGCAGCCAGCGCCCTGGCGCCCATCGCCGGGCCGTACGCCGAGAAGCTGTTCGCCGCCGGCCTGGTGGCGGCTTCGTTTCTTGCGGCGTGCGTGCTGCCCGGCATCACCTCCTCGGCCATCTGCGAGGCCTTTGGGTGGGAGCGCGGGGCCGACCGCAGCTGGGGCGAGGCGCCCACCTACAAGACCATCATCACGCTCGTCATCATCGTCTCCTGCCTCATCGTGCTCATCCCCAACGTCAATCTCTTCGGAGTCATGACCACCGCGCAGGTCATCAGCGGCGTGCTGTTGCCGGTGCTGCTCGTGTTTCACGTGCTCATCATCAACGACAAGCAGACCATGGGCCGCTATCGCAACGGCCGGGTGTGGAACGCCCTGACCTGGGCGACCATCGTGCTGGTGGGCGTGCTCACCCTGGTGATGTTCGTGATGCAGGCGCTGGGGGTGTAGGGTGGATACGCCCAGCGTGGCCCGCAAGCGCGAGCTGCGCACGCTCATGCGGGCGCGCCGCGACGCCATACCTGCCAGCGAGCATAAACGAGCCTCCTACGCCGCCTGTGAACGCCTCGCCGCGCTGCCCGAGATGCGCGCCGCGCGCACGGTGGCGCTGTATTGCGCCATGGGAAGCGAGCTTGCCCCCAACCACTTGGTCGAAGTGCTGGCCAGCCTGCGACCAGCGCCGGCGCTTGCCGTACCGGTAGTGCTTGCGACCGCAGGTGACGCGGCAGGTCCGCGCATGGAGTTCATGCACGTGGAGGCGCGTGAGCTGCTGGGCACGACCGTCAGCGCAAGCGCCACGGATGCACGCGCGACAGCGGCGCGACCCGACTTTCTAACCCATCCCGCCCGTCCGACACAACTACCGGCAGGTCGCGAGACGATCAGCCCTAGCCAGATCGACCTGATGGTCATCCCCGGCCTCGCGTTTGACGTGCGGGGGTTCCGGCTGGGCTACGGCGGCGGATACTACGACGCCTATCTACGGCGCGCGGGCGCCAGCGGGGGCAAGCCCCATGCCCTGCGCTGCGGCATCTGCTTTGACGAGCAGCTCCTCGACGTCTCGCTGCCCGTTAAGCCCCATGACATGCAGATGGACATGGTGATCACGCCCACGCAAACACTTGTCTTCTCGAATCCCCTCGGCCCTGCATCGCCTCGCCCCTAAGGCCGCAGGGCGCTCAGCGGGAATACATACACGTCATGCTCCCGATCATAGCGGGCAAAGGGAGACGTTGCCGTAAGGACGGCCGCGAACGCGGGCCTTGGGTTGCAGGCCGCGGGATTTGCCGCGACCTTCTTCCTCAGTCGCGTCAAGTTCTCGACGGCGCCAGGCACCTTGTCCTCCCCCGTCTTTATCTCAATGGCCGCCCAGGTACCGTCATCCAGTTCAATAGTCGCTTTTCGAGGAATCTTGTGCACGATTTTCGAGGAAGAATGTTGAAAGCTGGGCAGCACCTGTCCCGCCATGGCCACCTACATCGGCCCCTCAGCCGGCCAGGCATCTCGCGCGCATACGCACGCAGGCCACTCAAAGAAGGAGGAGTGGCCTGCGCGTGAATCAGTTATCGGGGTGTTCCTACGCCGTGTACGCAGTGAGGTCCGGAATGACCGCATCCGCCGGGATGGACGCGTCGCCGCTGCTCACCCAGGTGGGGACGTTTGGGTCGGACGCGAGCATCTCGTCGAGCGTCACGAACTCGTAGCCCTGCGCCTGGAAGGCCTCGATGATGCCGGGCAGCGCAACCACGTCGCGCGTGCGGTCGCCGCCGCCGTCATGCATGAGGATGATGGCGCCGTTGTGGCTTGAGCCCGACAGGTTGGCCGTGCAGTACGACACAATCGCCGCCGCGCCGTCCTCAAGTCCCATCTTGGTGGCGACGTCCCAATCCTGAGAGTCCACCGTCCAGTACGCCGAGTAGGCAATCTCGCCGAGCGTCTGCAGCAGCTGCTTGCAGTAGAACTCGCCGTACGGCGGGCGCATCGCGGTGGGGCGTACGCCCGTGGCCTTCTCGATGGCATCGGCGGCCTTGGTGATCTCCGCCTTCATGTCGTCCACCGAGAGCGTCGGGAGATTCTGGTGCGAATACGTGTGGCTTGCGATCTGGTGCCCCTCGTCCACGATGCGCTTGGCGAGCTCGGGGTACGCCTCGACGTTCTGCCCGAGGTTGAAGAACGTCGCCTTTGCGCCGTACTGCGCAAGGATGTCCAGATACTGGCCGGTATAGGGATCCGCGGGGCCATCGTCAAAGGTCAAGGCGATGAGCAGGCGCCCCTCGGGGTTGATGTGGGTGTTGCCCACGATGAGGTTCTGGGCCTCCTGGGTCACGCCCAGGTCGACCACGTTGCCCGACAGGGTGCCGGTCTGCACGGTCGACACGCCGTTCTTGCCCCACTGAAGCACGCAGCCGACAGGGGTGAGGTAGTACCCGCCCGCAGCGGCCTCGTCGGGAGTCATGAGCGTGCCGTCCGCCAGGCGGAACTGCACGCCGCAGGGGCTCTCGGTGTTCTGGTCGGTCACGGGCTCGGTCGTGTCCGTTCCGTTCTGGAACTCGATGGTGTCCCCTTCGGCCACGCGGTACGTGGCGGGGTCGACCTGCTCGCCGTTGACCGTCATGGTGTAGGGATTGCCGCCGCCCTTCTCGAGCATCGTGACCTCGCCGGCGGCGTTGGCGATGCTCATGAGGTTGCCCGGCACGGGATTGGCGTACCCCTTGGAGATGAGGTCATCGGCACCCGAGCCCACCGGCACGGTGCGGGCGTAGCCGTTGACCTCGCAGCCGATGGCGCGGTGTGTCCACCACGTGACGCCACCGATGCCAAACAGCGCGAGGCCGCCGAGGACGCCGCCCGCCACACCTATCAGCTGGCGGCGCGACAGGCCGGGCTTGCCAACCTTTGCCCCACCGTACGTCGAGTACCCAGACAAGCCCGGGTGATACTCACTGCGCGAGACGGGGTTGACGCCGCGGGCGCCCCCACGGCCGCTGCTGGCTGCGGAGGGGTTTGCGGAGCCGGCAGAGCGCGACGCGCGCGAAGAGGAATACGCAGACCCGCGGCCCTCTCGATAAACGCGCCCGGTCTGGGGGGCGTCATATGCGCCCGCCTCCGTGTTCGCATCCCCCTGGCCGCGCGCGGCGCGTGAGCCACGAGACGCACGGGACTGCGCGCCTCGCACGTAGGGAGACTCGTCATAGTAGTTGTCGTCGCCGTAGCCACGGCCGTTGGGGCCCCGCATGTCCACCATCTGAAAGCTCCGGTTCTACGCTTCAGCTATATGAAGATTCGTCAGCGGTTTACTATGAATCATCCCTACGCGCCTTGTCAAACTCCTCCTTGAAGCCCGAAAACATGCCGCCCGCCGACTTGAGATGCTCGACGGCGGCCTGCCCTGCGCTTTTCTTCGTCGCAGGCGCAGCGGCCTTTGCTGACGCGCTTCGAGAAGTGGTCGATTTCTTCACAGAAGTTGAGCCTGCGCCAGCGGTCTTCTTGGCCGACCCTGAACTTGCCTTTGAGGCAGACTGAGACGCGGCGGGCTTTGCGGCCGACGACCTGGCGCTCGACGTCTTTGTCGCCGTAGCCTTGGTCGTCTTGGTGGCCGTGGACTTCGCGGCCGTCGCCTTGGCGGCAGACGTCTTGGTCGTCGCGGCCTTGGCAGGCGCCGTCTTCGTCGCAGAGGACTTCGCGGACGAGGCCGACTTTGCGGTGCCCGCCTTCGTGGCGCCCGACTTCGTCGCAGCCGACTTCGTCGAGGTCGCCTTGGTCTGTGCGCTCGTGGTCAAGGCGGTCTTTGCGGTGGCCGCCTTGGCTCCCGTCGCCTTGGCGGTCGTCTTCGTCGTGGACGTTGCCTTCGCAGACGCCGTCTTGGCGGCCGTGGTCTTGGCAGCAGTCGTGGCCTTGGCCGCAGCCGTCGTCTTTGCGGCGGGCTTCTTCGCCGGGGCCGGCGCCTCTTTCTTGAACTCCTCGGCCGCACCGCTCACCGAACGCTTGATGCGCCCGATGGCCTTGCCCAGGCCATAGCTGCCCTTGTCGACTGCCTTGCCCACCGCCTTGCCGGCCGTGTGTGCGCCCTCGCGGGCGGCGATGCCCACCTTGGCGGTTGCCTCGCCGGCCTTGGCCGCAAGACCGCCGGTCAGCTTGCACTGGGCAGCCTCGGACTTCACGATCAGCAGGCCGTCGTCGTAGCCGACCATCAGCTCCTTGGGGATCTCCACCGAGCCCACCAGGGCGCGCGCGGTGCCGCCGTCATCGAGGAACAGCGACTCGGCCTCGCCGGTCTCCTCGTCAAAGGAGATGTCGTCCACCCGCCCCAGGTCCTCGCCCGAGGAGGTGCGCACGGGCATGCCCTCCCAGATGATGCAGGTGTCCCAGTCCACGCCCATGCGCTTGATGGCACGGTCGTCCCAGCTGTCCATGCCCTTGACGGGGCAGATAACCCCGTCACGCACCTCGATGGCGTCCAGCGCGATGAAGCGGTCGGAGCGCTTGAACATCCAGAGCAGGTCGGGGCGGCGGACGATGAAGCCCACCACGCGCATGCCGCTCGGGTCGAAGACCGTCTTGGAGACCTTGCCGATCTTGCGACCGCGCCTGGGCAGCCCGTCCTTGGTAAGCTCCTTGCCGGGCTTCGGCGCACGGCAGACCCGGACGCCCCGTACCTCTCTGGTGGTGAGCATTGATTCAATCCCCTTTGTGCGTGTTCTCGATCTGCCCTCGTGCGTGGCCGCAGGCGCGCTTGTCGCGCCGGGCGGCCACGGTGCTTGGCGCCCTTGCGGGCCTGAGCCTACAGCGTGCCAGCCGCGCCGGAGACGCCGGCACCGGGCACGGTGACCTCGACCTGCTCGGCCTCGACCGTCTTGTTCTCCCTGCCCTCGACGGCCTCCTCGACCGCCTCCCTGGCGTTCTGGACCGCGGCGCTGACCTTCTCGGCGACCTGGCTCATGTTCTCGTTGAGCGAGGAGCGGATCTGGTCCATGCGGGCACGCGCCTGGTCGACCTTCTCGCGCAGCTCGTCGCTCTTGGCGTCGACCGTCGGGCGGATGTTCTCGACGCCCTCGCTCACGCGCTCGGCACCCTGGCGATAGGCGTCCACCACGTTGCCCCACGCGTCGGTCGCGGCCTCGCTCATCATCGAGCGGGTCTCGGCGCCCGCACGGGGGGCAAGAAGGATGCCGGCCACCAGGCCGAGCGCCGCGCCTGCAACCGTGCCCGCGATGAACCCAAAGATACCGCTGCTGTTACTCATGGGACCTCCCATATTCAACAGAGGCGCGCACATGCCCCGCACGTGCCTCGACTTCCGCCGTCGAACCGTCCTTTACCTCGGGACCCCGTCGACCGGGAACCCGTACCGCTCTTGTACCCCTTTTGCGGCCGCAAGCTACCCCGCAAGGAGGAACCCTTACGCGCCCTCGCCCGACAGCCCCTCGGCCAGTGCCTTGAGCCCGGCGACCGTGTGATCGACGTCGGGCGAGGGGTCTGCGCCGCCACTGAACGCCCATTCCATAAGCCAGGCCGCGCTGGAAAGCGCGCCCAGCGTCAGGGCGTCGTCAGGGCAGCTCAGCTCCACGTCCCAGACGCGGTCCTCGTCGGTGTCGGTAGTGCGCCCCACCGTTATGTCCTCGTATCCCACGCGCGTCATGAACTCGATGGCGACATGCTCGAGCAGGTGCGCGAGCTCGGTGTCGCCCAGCGTCGAGCGGAAGCTGTCACCCTTGTCGCACACGCAGACGTGGTCGGCGATCTGCGGCATGAGCTGGTACACGCGGTTCGTCCCCTCGATGTCCTCGCTCGTCCTGATGGGCGCACCGTCGGCAAGCCTGACGCGCACCTCCATCGTCTCGGGCTTCACGGTCACCTTCTGAAAGTCAAACAGGCTCATGTCGACGTCCCTTCGTTCACCTGGTTCGCGATCACTCGTTTACGTGACGCGCCTCGGGGAGAGGCGCCGCGTATTTGCGGGGGATGGCCATGACCATTCCAGCCCGCGCCCGCCCCGGCGCGCCAGAACGCAAAAAGGCGACGTCACGCTGACGTCGCCTATCCTAGCGCACTTGGGTTGCCTGTGCCTACCTCTCCGCCCCGGCCATCAACAATCCTGCCAATCAGGACACGGCCGAAGGTGGCGGCCCGGTCGCGACGTCGGCACGCGTACGATCCGATCGGGGATGGGGCATCCCTACAGGATGCGGTAGTTCACCGTCTGGACACCCCAGTCGTAGATCGACCCAAAGCCCAGCGCCTGCACGACCGCCTGCGACAGGTCGAGGTCGCGCCCGCTCACGTACGGGCCGCGATCCGTCACCTGGGCCTGCACCGTGACGCCGTAGTACTCGATCTCGATGTACGTGCCCAGGTCGATCCAGGGGGAGGCCACCGTCAGCACCCCGTCGTCGAGCGGAATGCCCGAGGCGGTCGTGGTGCCGCCGTTGGTCTCGACCGAGTACGCGGAGGCGACCGCCGTGTACCACGTCACCGAAGGCTCCTCGACGGGGGTCTCCTCGACCCACGTGTCTTCGGTCCACGTGTCCTCGGTCCAGCTGTCCTCGACCCACACGTCCTCCTCGTAGGACTGCTCGGGCGCGGGCTGCTCCACGTACTCCGGCTCCCAGTAGTCGACGGCGGGAGCCTCCTCGACGACCTCGGGGGCCGCCTGCCAGTCCTGGGCAGCCTCCTCGACGGGGGTCTCCCCGACCCACGCGTCGGCATCGAAGGACTCCGTCTCGTCGACGTAGGGCGTCGCTACGACCACGGTCGAGCGAGCCGCGTTGGTGGACTGCAGGGTGCCACCCGCAGACGCCCCCAGCTTGGAGGAGACGTAGGAGTCGCCCTTGACGGCGTGCTCACTGCGCTGCAGGCCAACGCCCACCACCGCTTCCGACGCCTGGGCAGAAGCCGCCGCGCCGGCAAACGTCAGGGACACGGCCAGAGCTGCGCATCCCAGCGCACGGCCAAAGACGTGCGACGAGATGCCACGTACCACATGCTGAATGTTCATTCTCACGCTCCCATGCAACCGAGGCTACGAGACGAGGTGTTGCGATGATGCTCTCGCCCTTGGACCGAAATGAGCGTTGTTTGAAGGGTGTGTGTTCGGTCCACGGGGCCTGCGATATGGCAGGCTTACCTCTACGGTTGCTGCTCGCGCGTGCGGGCCACGATGCCCCACGCGCCGCCGGTACTTCGAGTCTTCCCTGGCCGTTGGTGGTGAGCCGAGCCGGCATCATCGGCCAGCCAAGGAACTCCGTCGAGGTGGAATTATAGCCGTATGCTCCCCTGATGGCAAAAAGCAGGCCCGCGCAAAGAGATCGATCGCCCTCGCTTTCGCCTCCGGGTCGCCCCTGGGACGCGAAAGATCCTCAGCAATGCTAAAAGTATAAAGTTTTGAGTGATACTTTAGTCTTATTACGATCTCACCAATGGGGACATGCATCAACCGATCTTGACGCACCCAGTGAAATCGCAGGTCAGAAGCCTGTTCCCTCAAGTCGCTCTCGCGGCTGGCAACCAAGGATCGCGAAGGTTGTCATATCTGCAGGCTCGTGCGTGGGAACGAGCGGTGTCTGTGCCGGCAATGCGAGCCGCATATGTGAAAGGGCCCCCACATTTGTGGAGGCCCTGTGTTCCGATCATATTCCCGCACGGCGGACGGCGCAGAAAGGTCCGCGTTCGGCCGATGTCGCGGCCATCCGCCCGTCGTCGGACAGGCGCCGCAGCAACCCGGCGGCTAGTCCTCGGCCTTCTGCTCCGCAGGCGGCTCATCGCCCTCGCCCGGCTCCTCGTCGGGCTCGGGGGCGGTCACGTGCACGCTTGCGATACGACGCCCCTCCATGGACTGGACGACGAACGTCCACCCCTGTTCGTTGAACGAGTCACCCTCGTGGGGCAGCGAGTCCACCTCGTCCATGAGCCAGCCGGCGATGGTCTCGTACTCGTCGCTCTCCTCGATGGGCCAGCCCATCTCGCGCGCGTCGTCGATGGGGAAGGCGCCGGGCACGACCCACTCGCGGTCGGACAGCTTGGTGATGGAGCGGTTGTCGGGGTCGTACTCGTCCTCGATCTCGCCGACGATCTCCTCCACGATGTCCTCGATGGTGATGACGCCGGCCGTTCCGCCGTACTCGTCGACCACGATGGCCATCTGCATCCGCTTGGCCTTCATCTCGGAGAGCAGCGGCACCAGGTCCTTGGTGTCGGGCACGAAGATGGCCGTGCGCTTGTAGGCGCCCACCGCGTCGTCGCCCTTGCCGTGCAGCGAGGGGGCGATGAGGTCCTTGATGTTGACGACGCCCACCACCTGGTCGATGTCCTCGTGGTACACCGGCATGCGCGAGTAGCCTGTCTTGTTCATGAGCTTGAGCACGTCCTGGACCGCTTCGGTCTCCTCGACGGCCGTCACGTCAACGCGGGGCACCATGACCTCGCGAGCGATGGCGTCCCCAAGCTCAAACACGTCGTGGATCATGCGCTTCTCGGCCTCGGACAGGTCGTCCTGCTCGGCCACCATGTACTTGATCTCCTCCTCGGAGACCTGGTTCTCGTCGGCGCTCTTGATGCGGAAGATGGCCGAGATGGCGTTGGCCGAGGCCGAGGTGAGCCACACCAGAGGCTTGGCGATCTTCTTGAATACGATGAGCGAGCCGGCGACCATCTTGGCCACGCTCTCGGGGCTGGCAAGAGCGATGCGCTTGGGCACCAGCTCGCCGATCACGATGCTGACGTAGGACACCACCAGCGTGATGAGGATGGGCGACAGGCCCGGGGCGATGGCCGTGAGCCAGCCGATGCCAAACGAGCCGAACCACCTCGACAGCGGGTCGGACAGGTTGGTCGAGGCCACGGCCGACGAGAAGAAGCCCACCAGCGTGATGGCCACCTGGATGGTGGCGAGGAACTGGCTGGAGTCGCTCGCCAGGTCGGAGGCTCGCCTTGCGCGCTTGTCACCCTCCTCCGCATCATGGTCGAGCAGCGACTTGCTCGCGTTGACCAGGGCCATCTCCGACATGGAGAAGTAGCCGTTGACGATGATGAGGATGAAGGAGACGAGGATGCTTATGCCGATGCTCATGGACGTGCGTTAAACCCCCTAATAGACGAACAACAGGACGGAGAGAAAATGACACACGCTGCCCCCCAGCACGAAGAGGTGCCACACCATGTGCATGTACGGCACCTTCTTGAGCAGGTAGAACAGCACACCAACCGTATATGAGAGGCCGCCTGCGAACAGCAGCCACACCCCCGCCTCGGGCAGCGCCGAGATCAGGGTGGGAAGCCTGAACACGATGGCCCAGCCCATGACCAGGTAGATGAGCGCGCTCACCCACTTGGGCTGGCGCTCGCGCGAGAACGCCTCGATCACCACGCCGGCAAGCGCCGCGCCCCAGATGGCGACGCACATGCCGAGACCGCCCTGACCCCACAGGGGGCCGAGCAGAAACGGCGTGTAGGTGCCGGCGATGAGGATGTAGATGGCGCAGTGGTCAAAAACGCGCAGCACGCGCTTGGCGCGCACCGGCTGGATCGCGTGATACAGCGTGGAGAACAGGTACTCGAGCAGAAGCGACACGCCAAAGAAGATGGCGGAGACGAGCTTGAGCCCGCCGCCATGCGTGCACGCAAAGACGATGAGCAGGACGAGCGCGGCAATGGACAGGCCTGCCCCCACGCCGTGCGAGATGGAGTTGGCGATCTCCTCGCCTATGGTGTACTGCCGCCCGGCGCGGCGCTCCTCCCACGTGATAGATGGGGAGCCGCCCCGCTGGGCGGCGCCTGCGTCAGCATCCGTCGGGGCGGCGCTTGTCAGCGGGGCGCCCGCCATGACGCAGGCGCCCTTCGCGGTGTCGGGCATATCCATGGCCGCCTCGGCGGCCTTGGTACTATGAGGAGGTTCCCCCTCCGATGATGTCGATGATGGTCGTGCCATCTGGTAGATCTCTCCCTGGGTGCGTTTAAGGTGCGTGTGGCGTCAATTGCATAAACTATACCCGAAATGTCAATGTCTGCATCACCGTCACGTACACGACAAGACCATATATCAGGGAACGCACACGAGACGTGGCCCGTCCGGTCGGCGCGTCACCTACGCGATCCCGGCCTCGGCGAGGGCGCGGGCGACCTCCTCCTCGTTGTGGTAGCGCGGGCGCGCCCAGGCAAGCAGCCTGTCGGCCGTCTGCACGCTCACATCGCGCATGCCGGGGTCATAGGTAGCCGACACACAGGCAGTGCGGGTGATCAGCGTCGCCACGCGCGCCCGGCGCTGGAACGGCGTCTGGCTCGTCGTGACCGACTGGAGCTTGGTGCGGCTCACGGCAGACACGGTGCGCTGCAGGGCGCCGCTGCGCGTGATGAGCAGACGGTCGTCTCCACCCGTGCCGACGCGGCGCAGGCGCCAGCCAAGCACGCGCACGAAGCTGCCCCACACCAGCACGAGCGCCGCAAGCGCCCACAGGGCCCACACCGTCACGTCGGCAAAAGGCTGCGTCTCGCCCAGAGGCCCAACTCGGCGCACGACAAGCGTCACCGCCAACGCCGTCACGGCCACGAACGCCGTCCAGTACACGCCGCGAAGAAGCGTGCGGCGCAGCGCCTGCGCGGGAAGGCGGTCCAGGCTGGGTGCCGCCTCGCACACGCCGGCGAACTCAGGCAGCATGTCAGCCAGCCACGCGTCGACCTCGCGCAGTTTGATGCACGGATGCACCACGACGCCGGTGGAGGCAGACTCCTGCCCCTCGGCCTGGGCGCCGGCCCCCACGGTGTGGACGACGATCTGGGCGTAGCCACTCAGGCGGCGGATCAGCGACTGGTGGACCCGCACGACCTGCACGCGCGACAGCTCCACAGCACGCGTGCTGCGCGAGAGCAGGCCCCACGACACCTCGATGCGCTCGCCGCGACGGCGCGCCACGAAGTTGCCCCACTTCACGAGGGACAGCGCCGCCGAGGCGATCCACACGACAAGCAGTATCACGAGAAAGACGACCGCCGCCATCAGCGCGATCATCGAACCCGCGGTGGACGCGATGCCGCCCGCCGCGTCGGCCGTGATCTGGGCACCGCTACCGACGATGCCGTAGACGAGCCTGTCGCCAAAGATGTCGGCCGCGTAGTCGACCAGCTGCCACATTCCCGCGGTGAAGCCAAAGAACGTGAGGATGAGGCCGTTGATGGTGGGGCTGGTGATGGCACCGATCACGTACTGCCGGCCGGTGAGGCGCGCCTCGTGGTCCACCCTGTCGGACTCGACCACGCCGCACGTGTCGGCGGCGCGCTCGCCGGCAACCTGGGCATCTCCCGCAGATGCGACGGCAGCGCCCCGCACAGCGGCGGCGACTTCGCCTCCCACCTGGGCCCCTTCGGCACGGTCCAGCACGTCGTCGACCGACATCGCAGCGACCTCGGCGGCGTCCACGCCCTTGGCCAGCAGCTCCTTGCGCGCGAACACGATGCGCTTGAGCGCCTCGGCGTCGTCGCGACGCATGCCCTCGATCTTGCTGCTGACGCCCGTGCCCGTGTCGACAGACACGCTCACCAGGCCCAGCAGGCGCTCGAAGATCTTGGCCGACAGGTCGATCGAATGGATGCGCTGGTAGGGTATGCGCTTCTCCGAGCTCGTGATGAACTTCTTGCGCAGCACCAACGCGTCATCGGCCAGCTCCCACGTGTTGATGTACCAGGTGAGCAGGGCGATGCCCACCACGAGCACGAGCAAGCCAAGCAGCGGGAGTAGCATCGTGAGCAACCCGCCGGCAAGCGTCTCGCCCGAGCTGAGCATGTCCGGCATCTGGGTGACGAGACCGATGAGCACGACGAACAGCGCAGGGATGAGCTTGATCGTCGTGGGGATGAACGAGAGCAGCGAGCCGCGGTGCGGGCCGGGGCCCACGGCCTTGACGCTGCGCACGTTGACGTCGGCCAGGCCGGGCACCGCCTCCATGGTGGCGCGGGCCGCCTCGGCAAGGGACTGGGGCTCGGCCGCAGGCGAGCCGTCATAGCCCGCCGGCGGCTCAGGCCGATCCTGCGGCGAGGCGTTCTGAGCGGCGCGGCCGGCCTGCGCGGGGCTCTCCTGCCGCTCGAGTTCGTTGATGTCCTGCGCCATGGTTACACGTCCTCCTGGGCGATGCGGGCAAGAACGGCGACCTGGTCGCGCAGGCGCTCGGCGTCTGCCGTGCCAAGGCCGGGGATCTCGAAGCTGTCGCCGGCCGTCGAGATGGTGACGGCGGAAAGACCACAGCTCTTGAGAATGGGGCCCTGCTTGGTCTCGACGTGCTGCACGCGCACGAGCGGGATCACCACCGACTTGCTCACCACGATGCCGTGCTTGAGGATGACGTCAGTGTTGGTGACCTCGTAGCGCCAGCGCGAGTAGCGCAGGGGCGGCTCCACGATGAAGCTGACGAGCTGCGCCGCCGTGAGCGCCCACACACCCACATTGATCCAGAACATCGCCGTGGCGGCGCCCGGCCCCTCCTGCGCGAGGCCCCCGAAGTACATGCCGGCGGAGACACACGCGGCGATGAGCGCGACGATCACGAGCGCGATGCCCTCGTGGATGCGCCACACGCGCGTGATGCGCTTGTCGAGCTTGTTGGTAGGTTGCATGCTCATGTGGTCAAACCCTCACTTCGGTCGGCGGAATCGATGCGGCCTGAAAGAACACGTCCCAAGAGAACACGTATAAGAATACTGCATACCCCCCCCCGAGCACGCAACGTCTCTCGCCGAGCTTATGAGTTTCTTAATGATTGAGACCGCTCGCCCGCACGATTGCGCCCCACGACAGGCAGGCAGCACTTCTCGCGCCCTGAGCCCGGCACCCAAGCCTCGAATTGTCGCACGACAATCAGCCGGATTGCCGGCATAGCACAGACACGCGCTGCTGTGACAAGCCAACGAGTGTCGCTATGTCACGAACGGTAAGGCCCTCGTCGTGCAGGCGCCGTATCACCCTTCGCGTGAGCTCAGAAGACGCGCGCCGTTTTGCCTCGGCCTCTAGTCGAACCCGCTCAAGCTCGCACAGCATCTCGGCCGAATCGGAGTCGAGAACCGGAACCGTCTCGACGCCGGAGACGCAGACCCCCAGCATCGATGCCGCGTCTCTGACTTGCTCCTCAACCTGGTCAAGACGGCGTGCCTGAGTAAACAGACCAGGTATCTCCGGCACAGAGATGGCCCACCAGCCCTTGTCGCTGCGGGTAACCATGGCCCGAACATTCAGAGCTTCCATAGGTTACTTCCCCTCGAATAGGTAATCCAAAATCGCACGCGCCGTTATCTCAGTTGACCTCGCTGTGCCTGGGAATTGTCGTCTGCCTGGTGCCAACAGTCACCTTCGTATGGCTGGAGCCCTCGTCCCATATCGCCTCTAACCCTCTTTCTCTCGCAAGCCGATTGATCGTCTTTCTGAGCACCCGATATTTCATTTGCATCTACCCCTATTGTTACCATAAGTCTACCGTCATAGACTTAGATCGAAAGCAAAAAGAGGGCTGAAGTGATCGATCTTCATTCAAATCCTGTATTCGAATGTATCTCCGTCAGAAGTATATATCGAACAGATGTTCGTTGCAAGCATGCGGACGGGCTTTCCCTGTCCGCCCGGCTGGAGTTGTTGTTTGAGCCATCTCCGAATAACGACCGCTCGCCCGCGCGATTGCACCCCACAACAGGCCAGCGGCGTTTCTCCACCTTTGGCCAATCGCCAGCGGGTACAACTTTCTCGGAAGCATCGCGAGCGACTAGTCGCGCGTGCGCCCCCACGAGGGGCGTTCATGAGTCGGCTTCTGTCAGACAACATTCTGCCAGCCAGCAAAGAGGAAGAGGTGTGCCATGGGACTCGTAGACGGAAAGATCGCAGCAGTGACCGCGTCGACCCGCGGAATCGGTCTGGCATGCGCCAAGAAGCTCGCCGTCGAGGGCGCCAAGGTGTACATCGCCGCCCGCAACCCCGAGCGTGCGCAGGGCGTCATCGACGAGATCGTGGCACAGGGCGGCCAGGCGGCCTACGTGCGCTTTGACGCCGCCGACAAGAGCACGTACGCCGGCTTCGTCAAGGAGATCGTGGAGAAGGAGGGCCACATCGACATCCTGGTGAACAACTACGGTTCCACCGACGTCACGCGTGACCACGACATCGTGAACACTACGTTCGACGCCATGCAGGAGATCGTGATGGATGACGTGCGCAGCGTCTGGGACTCCACGCAGGTTGCCGTGAGCGCCATGGCCGACAAGGGCGGGCTGTCCATCGTGAACATCGCCTCGACCGGCGGCATCTACCCTGACCTCGCCCGCGAGAGCTACGGTCTGGCAAAGGCGGCCATCATCCGCATCACCAAGGACACGGCCATCCAGTACGCGCGTCAGGGCGTGCGCGCCAACGCCGTGTGCCCAGGCTGCATCGCCACCGACGCCGTAAAGAACAACATGACTCCCGAGTTCACGGCGGCCTTCCTCTCGACCGTGCCGCTGGGACGCCTGGGCGAGCCGGAGGACGTGGCCAACGCCGTGCTGTTCTACGCCAGCTACATGAGCGCCTACGTGACCGGCGGCGTCATGGAGTGCTCGGGCGGCTCGGGTCTGGGAACGCCGATGTACCCGCTGTACCAGGCGATGGCCACGCGCGGGTAGCAAGCAGGCGTGGCGCGGACAGCGACCAAGAGAAGCGAGGACGGAGGCGGGGTCGGTCGCACGCGGCGGCCGGCCTCGCCTCTCGTATGTTCGATCCCACCTGATATCCTCACCGGCCCAGCCCGAGGCCGTCATCGCGAAGCCGATCAGCGACATGGCTGATCGGGATGCCAATGGTCAGGATGCCGAGTTCTGTGTTCCGGCGACCACGGACGGTGGTCAGGATCGTGAGTTCTGTGTGATCTTATGTTAACTAAAAGCGCATTTTGCGGTATTACGGATAATTCTATAGTATCACCGCTGGTAAACGCTTTGCTCATATTCCTATAAAATTAGTCATGTAACACAGAACTCCCGTCTTTGTCCATGCCACAAACCCCCAGTGACACAGAACTCAAGATTCTGACCGCTTGGCCCGTGACACGCCAATAATAGCGCCGATGATAGCGGCGATATTGGTGTTGGTGTTGATGCCGGCGCCGATGCGGACGACCCAGTCGGCACGGCCGATCAGTCCTCGGCAAGATCGTCCTCGGACTCAACCTCTTCGACCGCTGCCCTCACCGCAGCGAGGCCTGCTTCGCTCTCGATCTGCCCAAGTCTGAGGACGTGGGCCTTCGACGAGCCGCTCTCCTCCGCCGCGACCGCCGCGTCGAAGGCCTTGCGGTCGGTCACGACCGATGCGTACAGTCCGTCACCCACGATCCGGGCGCACGCAGGGGCCTGGGGCGCGACGCCCGCCGTGCCGTCCGAGCCTTCCGCGTCCGCGTACACGAGGTAGAGGGTGTCCGGATTCTCAGCAACATCGCCATCGCCAGAGTCGGCAGCTGCCTCGACAGAAAACAGGGCGTCATACAGATAGAAAGTCCCGCCCTCGTCAGCCATCTTGAACGTGAAGAAGCATGTCGTCAGGTTGTCGAACAGATCCATGGTTCGCATCCTTTTCGTCGCGAGTTCGGACTGGGCTTCGACAGCGTACCAGTAGCCCACCTTGTTGCAGCAACAATTAACGCACAGGTTACCCGCCTCCGCCAAACCTGTCGAGTAAGACGGAGCAAGACATCACGAGAATGGCCATCGGCTCGTCTTAACAGCCCCTTCGACAACCGGCCAATCGCGCTGGTATACTGGCCAGCGAATGTTTAGAGAGAATGCCAGAATAGAGATGGGAGGCCCGGTAATGATGTGGGAGTACGTTCGCTTCGCTGACGATACGCAAGTCTCCTACTCAAACGTCCTCGAGGACAATACCGTGCTAGTGGTAATCGAGCGCCCACGAGACTGGGGGTTCGATACAGCAAAATGCCTACTTCCCCCCTTCTCCTGGACCGAGGTTGACGGATTCAACGAAGAAGAGCTGTCGCGCCTCGATCGATTCGTGAGAAACAACGCCCCTCTTATCCTGCGCTTTGCATATGAGGGTGGCAGAAAGTATGCCTAGCCTTTTTAGATTCGGTCCCTACGTCCTATTTTTCTGGACGGGGGAAAATAACGAACCGGTCCATGTCCACATTTCCATAAAGCGACCGGCGAAAGACGCCACAAAGATTTGGCTAACCCGTTCGGGCGGCTGCCTGGTGGCGAATAACAAAAGCAAAATTCCCGAGCGTGACCTGAAAGATCTCCAGCAGTTTGTAGCGGCAAACCATGAGTACATCTGCGAGCAGTGGAGACAAGTATCGGGCCAGTGCACGTTTTACTGTTAACGGAATCTCGGGAAATATCAGACGCAAGCAGGCGTTGGGCCGTCTGCACCCAAGCCGTTTCGACCATGCAAAAGAACAGCCCGCCGACCACTGGTTTCCCAGCAACCGGCGGGCTTTCTACCTTGTCAGATCTCTGTCAGATCCAAGCTGCCACGCAAGGCACTCAGCGCGCGGGCGCCTCCGGGCAAGCCGGCGATCAGCCAGCTACTGTAGCAGTCGGTTACAGCACTTCCTGGCCCGTGGCGATCTTGCCGGCGACGCGGCCGTGGGTCATGGCCATGCCGATGGAGTTGCCAGCAAACGGCGTGGCGTAGGAGTTGCCGTAACGCTCGCCCAGGCAGTTGCCAGCGGCGTACAGGCCGGGGATAACCTTGCCGGAGACGTCAACAACCTGCAGGTCATCGTTGGTCTCCAGACCAGCCAGGGTCACGAGGCCAGCGCTGGTGGTCTTAGAGTTGTTGCTCGGGGAAGTGTAGAACGGCGGGGTGTCGACGGGCACCATGTAGATGGCGTCCTTGCCGAACTGCGAGTCAACGCCCGTGGCGCACAGCTCGTTGTACTTGGCCACCTCGTCAAGGGCGGTCTGCAGCGCGTCACCCTCGTAGCCGGCCAGCTTCAGAGCGCCCTCGAGGGTCTCGGAGGCGTACACCGTGTTGGGGTTACGCTCGGCAATGGTGCAGGAACGCACGGGGCCACCCTCGGGGTTCTCGAGCTCGATGGCCTCCATGTCCTCAACGAGCTCCTCGTAGTACACGGGACGGCCATAGTTGGGCGCACCGTGGTCGAGGCCAGCGTACTTGAGGGTGTGGTAGTAGTTGGCGTCGGTCACCGTGGTGACGATGCCAACGGGCTGGGCCAGGGTGGCCGCAGTGATGCCCACCGAGTTAGCCTCGTTGCAGTAGCGCTTGCCCTCAGCGTTGAGGAACAGATACGGGCAGGTGCCCCAAGGGCCGCCACCGCCGCCACCGGTGTTCATCGAGGCGCGGGGCGTGGGCTCCATGACACCGCCGACCCAGCAGCCCATCTTCTGACCGTCACCCAAGCCGCCGGACATGCCCATGAGGTCATCCTTCGTGAGGCCCTGGCGCGAGTTGTACTCGGAAATGTCGGGGTTGAGGTTCCAGACCATCGTAGGCTCGCAGCTGTAGTCACCCGTGCACAGGATGACGCAGTTGGTCACGTTGTACTGCACGTAGGACTCGTCCTCGAGCTTCTGGGCGATGGCGCCCACCACGGCGCCGGAGTCGTCAGTGATGAGCTTGAGGGCGCGCTCGCCGTAGTGCCACTCGGCACCGAGTTCCTGCCCCTTGAGAATAGCGAACTGCATGACCTCGTCAAGGCGCGACATGGCGGCGACGCCGGGGATGGAGTTGTCGTGGCTGATCTCGCCCATGAACTGCGCGACTGCAGCGTAGGAGCCGTTGCCGCCGCACATCATGGGATACTCAACCGGGCCGTCCTCGGTAGCACCGGAGACCTGGCAGATAAGCTGGCTGGGGTCGAAGGGCGACGCCTCGGGGTTGCGCTCGGTGGTGGGCATGAGCTTGATGCGCTCGTCAGGCCACACGCACAGCTCCTGCAGGTGGTCGAACATCTCACCGGAGTTGGCCACGAACTTACGGATGATCTCCGGGTTGCAGCGCCCGCCGGCACGACGGACGAACTCGTTGGTGACCTCGCCCACGTCGTAGGGGCCGTAGCCCTGGTCGATGAGCCACTTGGAGTTGATGTGGCCAATGTCCTCGCCCAGGACCTTGCGCATGTCCTCGGTGGCCTTCTCGACCACGATGACCTTGGCGCCGCCCTCGGCAGCGGCAAGCGCGGCGTGAATGCCGGCGTGACCGCCGCCCAGAACCAGCACGTCGCAGTCAAAGGTCTCGGCGGGCTCGGCCGTCTCGGGAGGCAGGCCCAGCCAGTCCTCGGCGCACTGGTAGTAGGAGGTCACCGCGGCCTCGTGCTCCTCCTCGGCCCTGGCGCGGTCAACGCCAGCCAGACTGGAGGCAACCGCACCGGCGATGCCGATGGCGGCGGTGCCTGCCACGAACGTGCGCCTGTCCATGCTCGAAAGCTCAGACATACGTACTCCTTTCCTTGTGTGCTTCTTTGTATGGTTCCTTGTATGCCATGGCAACCTGCAGGCCACAGCAACGAGCGAACACACCTTCGCTGCCGGGTAAAACGCACCCTGCATCGAAACGAGCAAAGAAAAAGATATCGCCCCGCCCCTGTAACCGGCTAGAATGAGCGTGTCATACGCTTCGGGTGATTGATGGACCGCAAGGAGATACGCTGCATGAAAATCCCGCCACGCCCAAGCTCGCAGGCGCACCAGCGCACGAGCATGCCGCCACGCCTGTCTCTTCAGATAGGCTGCACCGGCCTGCTCGGCCTGTGGTTTGTGCTCGCAGACGAAAACGGGATGCGCATGCTCGACACCGTCCATCTCGAGCTTGCCACCGCAACTGCCGCGGCGTGCCTCGTCGCATTTGCCGCATGTCTCATTGCCTCCATGTACCGGCTGCTCGTCAGTCACACGGGCTCCCTGCCCATTGTCCTGCGCTCCGCGTGCTTCGTCATCGCCCTCATTTCCCTCTCGATTGCCTGGACATGTGACGCCGTGCTTCTGGCAATTGCTGGGGGCGCCGTCGCCGGCATCTGTCTGGCCGCAGCCTTCGAGGCAATTCTCAACCAGATAGCAAAAGCGAAGAGCCTGTCCGAGTCCATTCGTCTGCTCGCCCCCTGTGTGCTTACCGTCGCCGTCGTCCGAGCCATCGGGCTTGTGATCGGCAGCCCGTTGGTGTGGCCGCTGTCGATACCGCTGTTCTTCTGCGCATGCGTGATCCCTACGCTGCCTTGGCAGGCCACCATGTCCCAGACCAGCCCGCAAGCCACCTCACAGGGAAACGCGACAGACAACGGCGTCAGGCCTAGCGCTGGCTCAAACGGACGCTCCGAACGCCTTGGCATTCATGGTGTACTTCTCGGTGCATGCCTCATCTGTGCCTATATCGACGGGTGCTTTGCGATCGCCGTGCTGAAAGGGAGCCCCATATTAATCGATACCGGACACGTTGCCGAGTGGGGCTACCTGGTCGGGATGGCACTCGCGGCGCTCGTGGCGTTACTCGCCGCACGACGGCCGCCAACGAGGACGCTCATACTCACGATGATCGTCCCCGTGGCCTGCATCATGGTGCTCATGGCGTCGCAATTCTTTGCGTTTGTTCACACGACTGCAGTGACCATTGTCATGAGCATGATCTGTGGCTTTGTCTGGTCGGCGCTCAATCTGCTGCTCTTGGCCTGCGTTGGCGGCATCGACGGCCAAGCGAGGCAGGCGGCCATCCTGTCGTACGGATCGGCGCAGGCCGGGACGTTTCTTGCCGCGATGGTCATATGGCAGATCGTGGGAGACGAACTTGCCCAGGCAACCTGCCTTGCATGCATGGCGGCGTACCTGGCAAGTGTGGCGATCTACGTCCTGGTAAGGCGATCCACCTTCGAGGCAGGAACCCCAGCCCCCACCGCACAGTCAGAGTACCTCGAGGCGCGCTGCCGCGCGATCGTCGACGCCTACGACCTCTCCTCGCGCGAGGCCGAGGTACTCGCCCTGCTCGCCCGGGGCCATAGCGTTCCCGCAATCGCGGAGAAGCTCGCCATCTCGACCAACACCGCCAAGACGCACGCAAGCCGCATCTACAAGAAGATGGGCATCCACACACGCGAGGAGCTGTACGAGGCGATCCACAAGCCAATGGGCGCAATGGACGGGCGTGGCACCGACCTACGCCAGGACGCTCACAATCCACCATGCCTCGATGGCAGCGAAGCACAGCAGGGACGCGCATAGCGCGAGCAGCGAGCCCATGGCCACGTGCCGCCCCGTGCAGCGACGCACCACAAACGACATGCCCACGGCAAACGCCACGGTGAAGATGGGCATGATCAGCAGCTCCCACCTGCCACCCCAGCGGTCGATCTCACCCGCGGCGTTCCAGTGGGCGGGGATGCTGTCGGGCACGAGGTGCCACACCACGCACACCGCGACGAGCTGGACGACGGCGAGCGCCCAGTAGAGGACCCCGAGAGGCAGGGGGACACGGAATTTCTCATTCATTCCAGTGGAGACAACCCCGTCGTCCCGAATGCCCGCGTCTTTCTCCGTACCTATCATGACGCCCCCACGCGATGCACGCCAGCGTACCCAGTTATCGAGTATCATAGCAGATGTCCGTCACAAAAAGCTTACCAGTTGCGCAGTTGTCGAGGGGGGTCAAAGCATGGGCGTCTACGTCAATCCGGGCAACGATGGCTTTGCCACCATTCGCAACACCGAGTACGTTGACAAGAGTGGACTCATCGAATTCGTCAACCAGACTCTCGACACCCCTCAAAAGTTGACGTGCTCCACCCGCCCGCGTCGGTTCGGTAAGTCGTTCTCCGCACTCATGCTCGCCGCGTATTATGACCACTCCTGCGACTCGGCATCGCTATTCGACGACCTCGCCATTGCCCGTGATCCCTCGTATCACGATCACCTGAACCGATACAACGTCATCCTTCTCGACGTCACCGACGTCATCGGTCGCTATGGATCGCCACACGACATCGCAACAAAGATACAGACACTGCTTCTCGAGGAGCTGCGGGAAACGTTTCCCGATGCCAAGTCCAGCGATGCCCTCGGCGAAACGCTGCTGAACGTGGTTGGCCTGACCGGTCGCAAGTTTGTGTTCATCGTCGATGAATGGGATGCCGTCTTTCGCGAGGCAAAGAACGACGTCGCTTCCCAGGAGGACTATATCCTGCTTTTGAGGACGCTGTTCAAGAACGCAAACATCACGAGCAAGGTCATCGCCGGTGCCTTCATGACCGGAATTCTTCCCATCAAGAAATATGGCACGCAGTCTGCGGTGTCGGACTTCAAAGAGTACACGATGGTCCGTCCGGGTCCCCTGGCACCATATGTCGGCTTCACCGAGCATGAGGTGCGAGGCCTCTGCGACAAACACGGTACTGACTTTTCGGAGATGAAGCGCTGGTATGACGGGTATCAGCTACCCGGAGTTGGCTCAATCTACTCCCCAAATTCAGTTATGGACGCCATACGGTTCGGTACATTCGGCTCGTATTGGGCTCCTTCTGAAACCTACACGTCGCTGCGTGACTACATCGACATGGACTTCGACGGGCTCCAGCAGGCAATCGTGCGTATGGTGGCAGGAGAGGCGCAGCCCGTCAACACGCGAACGTTCCAAAACGATATGACCTCGATCACGAGCAGGGATAACATCCTCACGCTCCTCGTGCATCTGGGATACCTCTCGTTTAACGGACAGGACAGCACCGTCTGCGTCCCCAACGAGGAAGTTCGCCTCGAGTTCAAAGACGCCATCGAGACGGGAACGCACCCCGTGCTGACCGGCTTTGTGCGACTTTCGAAGCAATTGTTAGCTGACACCGTCTCTCGCGATGAAGAGGCGGTCGCGTCGGCAATCCAGCACGTCCATGACACGGCGTGTACCCCGCTGTTTTACAACAACGAGCAGGTCCTGCGCAGCGTGGTCAGGATTGCCTATCTCGCCGCGATGGACCACTACACGCGCATCGAGGAGCTTCCTGGCGGACATGGGTACGCCGACATCGCATTTCTGCCAAAAAGCGGGTCAGCATGGCCACCGCTGATAATCGAGCTCAAGTGGAACAAGGCAGCCAGCGCCGCCATCGACCAAATAAGGGACCGTCGATATCCCGAGGCGCTAGCCAGCTACAATGGGTCAGTGCTTCTCGTCGGGATTTCCTATGACCAAAAGACAGGCCAGCACAGTTGCAAGATCGAAGAGACCCGTCTCTGACGGCCACACTACTCACCCACAGCCTGCGTCCCTGGCAGCTTGCACACATCGCACCAGCCGGCAAAGGCATCGCCGCAGGCATCCTGAAGCTCGTCGGGCGTGAGGCGCACCGCACTTGCAGGCGTGCCGGCGGCCGGGTAGACCTCGGCAAACCGGCGCAGCGACTCGTCGAGCCACACCTCCACGCCCTCACGCACGGCGAAGGGGCACACACCGCCCACGGGATGGCCCACCAGACCCTCGACCTCGTCATGCCCGAGCATGCAGCCCTTTGCACCGAACGCCTTCTTAAACTTGCTGGAGTTGACCTTCGCGTCGCCGGCAGCCACAACGAGAACCACACGCTCCCCCGCGCGAAACGACAGCGTCTTGGCAATCTGCGCCGGAGGAACCCCCACGGCCTGCGCTGCCAGTTCAACCGTGGCGCTCGAGACCTCGAACGTGCGCACGCGATCGGCATAGCCGCGAGCATCGAGATATGAGACGACTTGTTCGAGTGACATGCGAGGCTCCTACCTAATGTGTAATGCCAGAAGGCGCGTAAGCCCTTTGCGGGACTCACGCGCCTCCCTTTGAAGACTGTGAAAAGAGAATACTACACGGATCGGGCGCAATTGCGTCCGTTCATAACTTAGCAGTACTTCCCGATAGCATTCTGAGCAGCATTACGTCCAGAATAGATGGCATACCCCACCATACCGCCCGAGAAATTATAGTTGTATGTATCCTCATACAGCTCGCACGCATCCACGCCAACGGCATAGAGATGCGGGATCGGCTCGCCGTCACGCGTGACAACGGCGTTATCCATATCGATATCGATACCGCCGATGGTCGTCGTGATGCCCGGATCCTGACGAATCGCATAGTAAGGACCCTCGGTATAGGGGATCAGATACTCAGCGTCCTTGCCAAACTCGGCGTCCTCGCCGGCCTCACAATAGCTGTTGTATTCTTCGATGGTGCGCTTGAGGATCTCGGGGTCAAACCCAAGCTGCGTGGCCAGGTCTTCAAGGGTATCTGCCTTCGCCATGTTCCCGAGGTTCATCGCGAGCACCTCTTCGAGCTGGTCAACCAGCTCGGGAACCAGCGTGCCCTTTGTGAAGTCACGCCAGCTGTACATCATGCCGCATCCCTCAGAAAGCTCCTTGAGGATGTTTTGGTCAAACAGGGTGTAGACGCGCACCTGAGCACCTACGGCATTGCAGTATAGAGCTGTAGTCTTATAAGTCATGAGATCCTCGCGCATGAAGCGTGCACCGTTCTCGTTGACCATAAGCAGGGGGTTTAGGCACGAGACAGCAGTGATAACCTGGGGATTCTCGTAGATATCATAGCCCTTGATCGTGGTCTTGGGCAAAATGCACGTATTCTCGTCGTGGCCACCGGCCGACATAGCCATCCTGTAGCCAGCACCGTCATTGGTATACGCACGCGTACTTCCATTTGCCATGTTGTAGCCAGTCTTGGCCTCAACCAGATCGAAATCACCGCCAAAGCCACCCGATGCCAGAATGACCGCCTTGGCCGTGATACGCAACGTCTTTTTGTCAACGTCATTAACAGCGACCAGGCCCGCCACCTCACCAGAATCGCCAAAGATAAGCTCCTGGCCTGCGGCGTTGGCAATCATTTCGACACCAAGCTCCTCGGCGCGAGCCACAAGTCGATCGGTGGTATTCGATCCGGTGTGATCCTTCCACCAGTGGAAGCACTCGAAAGCGCTGACATCCTTGTAGTTGCTTACCTCATCAAACTCAACACCCTGTTCGATAAGCCAGTCGACATTGCCACCAGAGGCCTCGATGTAGCGTCTCCAGAGCTCGGCGTTGGTACGGTAGTTGGTGAATTCGAGTTCCTCCTCGATAATCTCGCCCACAGGAATTCCCTCGATACCAGCTTCCTGCTGCATGGAGCTACCAAGACCGAACATGCCCTCCGTGCCAAAAGCGTTGCCACCGAAGATGCCGAGCTTCTCGATTAGAGTGACCTTCACACCGCCAAGAGCAGCCTCAACGGCAGCAGCGAGTCCAGAAGGGCCGGAACCCATAACGACGATGTCAGTCTCGATTTCGGCCGCCTCATAACCAGTGCGGTCGACAGCCTGATCCTCGGCCGCAGTCTCCTCTGCAATCGCAAGCGAGACAGATGAAGCGGCCACGGCAGCAGCTGACACGCCAAGAGCACCCTTAACGAGGGCTCTTCTACTCATCTCGGTACTCATGTCTTTTCTCCTTAGCTTTTCTAGCGCCCGTCAATCCAGCACATGAAAAAGCATGTGCAATAACACATGCGGCAGGATCAAGCCGTCGCGCAACGCCACGGGTGCCGAGCGATCATGACACCCGTGGCATCACGTTCCAGCCGCCAAAAGACAGGGGACGCTGGCTACTCAACCAGTCCGGCAAGACGCTGGCCAACCATATAGCCGAACGTGACGCAGCGGCCGTGGCTCACGCCGTTAAGCTCGTGGGGGTAGGTATCCGCGAACATGCAGCCAGAACAGTTGCCCACGGCGTACAGGCCAGGAATAACGATATGGCCAGGAGTCAGGACCTGGGACTGCGCATTGATGATCAGGCCGCTGCCTGTGGCCATAGGGGCGTTCGCCTCTTCGGCAGCATAGTAGGGGCCGGTGCTCCAGTCCATCAGGTAGCCGGGGTTGGAGCCCCACTCGAGATCCTCACCGGCCTCGTAGCTCTCCTGTAGGCGCTCGATGGTAGCCTTGAGGCCATCAAGGTCGATGCCCGTGCCGGCAGCCAGATCCTCAAGCGTGTCATAGCGCTCCGCGGCAAGCTCAAGCTCTTCCACGACAGCCTCCGGCTCATAGCGACCGATGGATCCCGTCGAGGAGGTATAGGGGACGTGATTAACCAGCTCGAGAAGATCAGGCCCGCACCACAGGGCCCAGTTATGAGCTCCAGGCTGCGCGGCGATAGCGTTAGCGAGATAGTTGACCGCGACACCCTCGTTGACAAAGCGCTCGCCTGCTTCATTGACACGCGGCCACGGCAGAGACATCGCACGGTTCATATCATGGTTCTTCACGCTTCCGCCCGGGTCACGCATGATCACGTGCGGGAAGTCATCGATGCCCGCGCCGATCGCCTGGGCCATAAGCATACCGTCACCCGTGTTGGTGATGATCGGCATGCGCCAGCATGCAGCTACAAGGTCCTGCGGGGCAACGTACTTGCGCAGCAGTTCCCAGTTGCACTCGTAACCACCCGTGCACAGCACGACACCCTTCGAAGCGAGGACCTTGACGTAGTTGCCGTCCTCGTCCTTGCCGATGACGCCGGTGACCGCCCCACCCTCGTCGGTCACTAGCTGTACGCCGGCCGTCCCGAGACGATACTCGGCACCACGGTTGATAGCCTCCTGGTACATGACGTCGCTAAGCGCGGACATGCCCTCCTCAAAGCGCACCTGTCCACGGAAGGAAGTCACACCGTCAAGATCCTCGGTGGTCTCACCGTTCGGACCAAGGTTGAGGTACGGGGTGACCTGGCCCTCGACAACACCCAGAAGCCAGTCAACTGCCTTGCCGTTGTTCTCGATCCAGGCTTTCCAAACAGCAGAGCTGCAGCGATAATGGGCATCGTTCAGTGCAGTAATGTAATACGCGTGCTCGTCAAAGATGCCACCCTGTGATTCAACGAACTCACCACTGATGCAGCCGATCTCGGAACCACGCATGTTATAGAAGGGGTTCTTCTCAAGGACGATGACCTTGAGGCCGGCATCAGCAGCCGAAAGCGCAGTGGTCAGACCGGAAATGCCTGCGCCGAGCACAGCAACATCGCACTCGACAGTCTCGGCGACCATGTCATCGGTGACAGGAGTCTCCTCATAGGCAACGCCACTGGAGTTCGGAGGATAAAACTCGTACTCCTTGCCATTGGATAGCAAGGCCATGCCGGAAAGCTCGACCTCAGCGGCAGCGTCCTCGGACTCGCTCTCGCCCTCGGCCGCCTCCTCGGCCAGCGCAAGCGGGGTGGCAGCGATGCCGGAGGCAACGGCTGCCAGGCCAACACCAGCGGCTGCTGTGCCAGAAACGAACTGGCGGCGCGTGGAAATACTCATTTCGTACTCCTCCTTCTATGACGCACGTATAAAATGCCGGGCAGTAACCTGACGTCGTGACATCAATGTGTCCGAACGTCCCGCCTAGGTAAAATCATCGGGAAACGACGTCGATCTGCATTCATGCTTTGCTGATGAAATGGAGCGAAAACCTCTTCATACGTTGCGGGTGAAGAAAAAACTCGCGTCAGATGATTGACTTTCTTAGCTGCCAAGACATGAGCGAATCAAATATAGGTACAATTCCAGGAGAGACACCCAAGATCATCGACAGGGGGACGCCGTGCCAGCAGGTCAATCAGACCTCATGAATTCACGCAGCATGCAACTCGTTGCATGCACAACGGCGCTGTTTGCACTCCAATGGACATGGCAAACCTGCAACGTCTCCATGCCTGGCGTCTACGAGTACGAAGTATTTGCGAGATCGCCTTGGTATATCCACAATGTCATGGCGTTGGCGTCTTATCTGCTGATCTTTGCACTCTCGGATCGTGCGCAGAGGGTCATACGCTCACGGGGCCTCTGGGCTTTTTCCGGCGTATGCCTCATCATGTCATCCATCCTCCAGACGCTCGCGCCGCAAGCACTATTCACACAGCTTCCCTTTATGCCGTTCCTGCTCATCTTGCTTGCAGACATAGGCAGCTCCATAATCACCGTTATCCGATTTGACATCTTCATTGCAATAAAGGACAACAAACAACGGGGCTTTGTAGTGCTGGCAGGCACTGCGCTCCAAATTCTTTTTGCCCTTGTTGCCAGAAGCCTCCCCGAAACGATGGGGCTCTCTGTACTCGTACTCTTTGTCATCGGCATGATTATTGCGATATGGGCAAGCTACCGGTGCATAGACCAAATGAGCCCGGATCCCCAGATCGTCTCTGATGTCCAGGGGTCCGCCTTCGAATCGCAGCCACGACCCCATCTTCCGCCACTCCAGATTTGGGCCCTTTTTCTTCTTGCCATAGTGCTAAATGCCATCCGTTCGGCAGCAGACGGAATGGGTAGCACGCATAGGCCCGACGAAGAGCAGGTTCTTGGGGTAGTCTTTTTGGTTACTATGGCCGTTCTTGTCGCGACTGCTCTATTCAAGTTTAAGCATATCGAGCGGATCATACCGCTGTCGATATCGCTGCTAGCAATTGGCGTTGCCGGGCTCACCCTAATAGGAAGCTCTCATGCGTTGTTCGCCGTGGCGTTCTCCGCTGCAAGCTATTATTTATTCGGAGCCTTCTTTTGGATCGTTACAGCCCATTACGCAATCGACCGTCCCAACCAAACTGTCTGGGTGGCGTCGTTAACACACCTACTGTTCACACTGGGGCTCTCCCTAGGAAGTTTGCTTTATCGAGCCTTTGACGCGATCTCGGCCGGCTCGTTATGGCTGCTCCTCATCACGAACGTAGCTGTCATAGCCACGTTTCTTCTTGGAATCCGAGGGGGATTTTCTCGGAGCGCCCCGGATGAGCAGGCTGATCGCACGGCCCCAACAGTCAGCTTGCAAGACACGATTGAGAAAGACTGCGAGATTGTTGCAGCCGAACACAGGCTTACCCAACGCGAAAAAGAAACCCTCATCGCCTTGGCCATGGGAGAGACCATCCGCGCGATCGCCGTCAAACGTGGGGTCAGCGAGAATACCGTAAAGACCCACGCTGCGCATGCCTATCAGAAGATTGGGGTTCACTCGCGAGAAGAATTGATGGAACTGATATACAGGATCGACTCTGATCGCGTCGATCTATCGCAAGGCGCCCAATTCCCGCAAGCAAACTGAGTTTCAACGAGTCACACGGTAGCATCCTTGTCGGTTTCGCAAGTCTGGCTAGCGACCGATTTGCAATGTCTGTCTATCGCAAGGCCCTCACCCGCAACGTATGAAGATCGTCTACGACATTTTCACCCACTATCCATGATTCGCTTTCATTATCAGACCTAGACAATGACATCAGCAACCTGCCATCCAATCGGAGCAGGCCGCTGCACCACCATGTCGCCAACTATGAAAGGAAGCACACATGGAAAGCATCACTCGGCGCAACTTTATTAAAGCCACCGGTCTTGCCGGCGCAGCTGCCGCCGTCGCAGCGCCGTTGACGGCGCACGCAGACGAAGCGCCTGCCACGCAGATGCAGTATTCCTTCGAGATCCCACCGGAGCCTGTTCCCGAAGACGAGATTGTAGAAACCTACGAGACAGAGGTCGTTGTGATCGGCGGGGGCACAGCAGGCCTTGTGACCGCAAACGCTGCCATGGACTTCGGAGCGAAGGTTATCCTCTTTTCCGGCAGCTCCAAAGCCATCGCCCGCGGTGGCTCCAACAACGCTGTTTATAGCAAGGCGATGGAAGAAGCCGGACTGCCACGCGTTGTCCCTTTTGAGATCCAGAAAGAGATCTTCTCTAATTACAATGCCGTCGACCAGCGCAAGTGGTATTTGCACTACAACCGTAGCGAAGAGGCCATGAATTGGTTGATCGACGTTCTAGATCCGCTAGGCTTCCATACTGGCATCGAGCAGGGAAACTACCTCAAGGAGGACAGCCTGTACTACTCGCCTGCCGCCTCCCACGCCTGGTGCTTCAAGGAAGACATCGGCAATCAGGTTGGCCGCAACCAGCCCGACGTTGTTGCTGCCCTCGCTCAGAGACTCGTCGATGGTGGCGCCGAGGTCCACTGGCGTACAGCGGGCTATCAGCTCGAGCGCGAGAATGACAATGGCCGAGTTACTTCGGTTATCGCTCGCAAACTCGATGATGGTACATACGCGCGCTATATAGCCACCAAAGGTATCGTCATGGCAACTGGCGACTTCTCAGCCGACCGCGAAATGATGCAGAAGTACGCACCCAACATCGCCAGCAGCATCTCCGATGACGTGTACGATGAAGAGCCTGACTACGACAAGGAAGCGTTCATCGGCGGCCTTTTCCACGGCGACATGCACAAGGCGGCACTGTGGATTGGCGCAGCCTGGCAGAAAACCCTCCCCAACTGCGCGATGAGCGGAAACATCTGCCCCGGCGCCTCGGTCAACCGTTCACAGGGTTTCATGGGCCTCATGCTCAATGAAGAGGGCAAGCGTTTCATGAATGAGCTGTGCAGCCGCGCGCTCGGCCCATTGAACCAGATGCTCAACCCCCACGGCCTGTCGTTTGCGATCTGGGACGTAGACTGGTCCAAACACTTCGAGTGGTACCAGGACCGCTTTGAGTACAGTGACAGGGAGAATCACAAGTACACACAGGAGGAGGTCGTCGCCTCTTGGGATGAGCTTGCCGAAGACGGCACGTACTTCAAGGCCGATACCCTTGAGGAGCTCGTGGAGCTTGCCGGGCTTCCCGAGGAGGCGCTCGCTTCCATCGAGCGTTACAACGAGATGTGTGACGCCGGCAGCGACACCGATTTCTACAAGGATCCGGACGCCCTGATCCCGATCAAGACTCCGCCCTTCTACTGCGAGAAGGCCGACAACTCCGCCCTGCGCTTCTACACCATCCTTGGCGGGCTGCGCACCAATGACAAGATGCAGGTCTGCGATGCAGACGACCAGCCGATCGAGGGCCTTTACAACGTGGGCACTATGGTGGGCGACCTCTTCGCTGGCCGATATACGTTCAACATCCAGGGTGCAAACTACGGCATGGCCTGCGTGACCTTTGGTTATCTCACCGGCAAGCTGCTCGCCGAAGCATAGACCACGTCCCGCAGCGAACCGGAGGACAGACGCATCCAATGGCCGACCGCTTTAGCACCCAAAGCCAAGGCGGTCGGCCAAGTTGCAGCCCAACGACGTCATGGTCCCTCCCATCTCCGAGCGACGACCGAATCGAGCAAAATCCACTCCATGTGTCTCGATCTCTCCGAAATGTACCGATTGCAGAACAGCATCCAGACCAGCATGCATTAGACTGTGACACAGAAATCAATCCCATATACGAAACCTCAGGTCACAGCCTTGTGCCAATCAGGTGAACCATCCCGTCGGATAAAGGAACATCCTAACTCCGCTCCTAATCGGCACACTTCGGCTCTTCTGTGACAAGCAGCAGGCATTTTGCTCATTTGCCCGCATCAGCCGCGCGCAGACGCGCCCCCCTGCCAACCTGTTGGTTTCGCGGGTTCACCGCTCGTCCACCCACCCTCGCCGTCGGCGCATATCATGGTGCAGACAAGCAGGCCGCCTGTCGCCCTGGCCGCGCCGCGCCTCGCAGGCCAGGAGCGAACATCCATCCCAAGCGGCACAACCGACACGCAAGGAGCAGCAGCACATGAATCTCAGCCAAGCCCTCGAACATGCCAACGCCTTCATGTTCCCCGAGCTCATCTATGGTAGCGGCTACCAGGTGATGGACTCCGAGCGTGACAAGAACGAGGAAGCCATCGACCTTCTGCGCGAGGCGTGGAAGAAGGAGGAGAAGCCGGGCTTTCCCTTCGGCATCGTGCGTGAGCTGGCCGACCGCAACCGCGCCCTGTGCGACGAGATCGGCGCCGACCGCCTCGAGAACGTCTCCGGCCGCAACCTCGAGCGCGGCCTAACCGACGAGGAGGTCTGCCAAGGCATCGCCTCCATGCAGGGCCGCACCGCCCAAGCCGTGCTCAGGGAGATCCGTGGCGACCGCAGCGCGCTGGGCGCCGCGTACGTGAGCAAGCCCGTCAAGGGCACCGTGCTGGGCATCGACATCGAGACCACCAGCCGCGATCCCGACCGCGGCTACATCATCAACGTGGGCTGGGAGCTCATGGACCTCACCAGCGACGCCACCCCGCGCGACGGTCAGGCCGTTTGGCCCGGCATCCCCGAGATGTACGCCGAGAAGGGCGTGCCGTTGGAGCGCATCCACCACATCACCTGGAGCATGCTCGACGGGCACACCCCCTTCCGCGAGGACCGCGAGCTGCAGGCGACGCTGCTCAAGCTCATGCAGACCTACCCCTACATGGCGCACAACGCGGCCTTCGAGGACTCCTGGTTCATGCTGCACCTAGACGGCTACGCCGAGGGGCGCAAGGCCGGCAAGATCGTGCCCATCGACACGCGTGACATCTGCCGCCGCCTTGACGGCGAGGTCGCCACGCTGCCGCGTGAGTCGAGCCCCGCAAGCCTGGAGAACTGGGCCCTTCGTCGCGGCACGCTCAAGGCCGGCGAGGCGGAGCGTCACCTGGGCCTTGACGACACCGACCTGATGCTGCGCACCGTCCACGCGGAGTTCTCGCGCAAGAACATGTTCGCCAAGTAGGCCAAGCCGAAAAGCCAGGAGTGGGGTGGTCACCTCGTTGATGTGACCACCCCACTTGTGTGCTTCGGCGTCCAGCCAAAGTTAGGCTAGAAAACGAATCGACCCAGATCCACGTTCCGCAGAGCGGTTTGCGTGGATTTGGGTCGACAAGTCTCAGGCATGCGCTCGTCTGCATATCGCAGATCACATGCCGTGGGTCGCATGACGCGCACGCAACCCACGGCACTACCTACGCCCGCCTAGATACGAGCAGGGAAACGTCCCTTACGCCATGTCAGCGAACTCCTGGGCGAGCAGGTACGGGAACGTGGTGCAGGTGGCCGACAGGTTGTGGCCGCAGATGCAGAAGTTGTACGTGGTGGCGTACATGTCGCCCACCATCACGCCGATGTTGTACAGGCCCTCGATGGGCTGGTCGTTCTCGTCGCAGACCTGCATGTGGTCGTTGGTGCGCAGACCACCGGTGGAACCAAGCAGGTTGGCCGGGCCCATGGTGACCTTGTAGCCATAGTACAGGCCGGAAGGCGAGTCGATGGCGTCGAGCAGCACGGGGTTCTTCTGGAAGTCGGGGTCATAGCCGTCGGCGCAGTACTGGTTGTACTGCTCGATCGTGGCAAGGGCAGCCTCGACATCGATGTCGCCCATGGCCTCGAGGACCTCCTGGATGGTGGAGCCGGTCACGTAGGTGCCAGCCGTGGCGCTGTCAGCCCACTCCTGCTTCATCTCCTCGGAGGTGAAGGTGCGAGACGACGGGTACTGAACGCCGTCATCGGGGCAAGGCAGGGTGGCGCCGAAGTTGTTCCACTCCTCGTACTTGTCGGCGTACTCGACGGGCCACACGTAGAACACCATGTGGTCGGTCTGCTGCAGCGCGGCGATGGCCGAGTAGGAGCAGGGGACGTCCTCGTTCATGAAGCGCTTGCCCTGCTTGTTGAGGTTGATGATGTCGACGTTGCCGATCTCCTTGTAGTACGGGCCGACCAGGCTGTCGATGAGGCAGGCGTTGGGGCTCTTCTGCCAGGCGGCACCGGCCCACAGACCCATCTTCTGGCCGTCACCGGGCATAACGCCGCCGAACTGGAAGCCGGCGTTGTAGTCCACGGGGAAGTCGGCCATCATGTCGTTCTCAGCGACCCACGGGCAGTACTTGGCCATCATCTCGTGGTTCTGGGAGAAGTCGCCCGTCGCCATGACGATGCCCTTCTTGCCGACGTAGCGCACGTACTCGCCGGTGCCCTCGCCCTCGTCGGTGAGCTTCTGGGCGATAACCGACACGACGCGGCCGGAGTCGTCCTTCTCCAGGTACTCGGCCTTGGTGCGCCAGTCGATGGGCTCGACGGCCTCGATCTCGTGCTGATAGATGTCGTTGACCAGGCCAGCGCCCATGGAGGCACCGAAGTCGGTGGTGTAGCTGAAGATGCCGCCGTTCTCGGTGGTCAGGCTCTCGTCAACCATCACGAAGTTGTGCGAGGCGGGCGTGAACTCCCACAGGTAGTCCTCGTCGTTGTAGCCGTGCTCGAGGACGACCTTGCAGCCATAGCTCTCGGCCTTGGCGATGAGCCAGTTCATGGCCTCGGAGCAGTTGTTGATCCAGCGGCCCCACTTGCTCGAGTCAACGAAGAACGAGCCGCACATGATCTCCTGCTTCATGCGCTTGCCGACCTCGTTGGCCTTGTAGGAGATGCCGTACTTCTCCTCGGTGGTGGTGTCGATGCCGTGGAACGAGCCGCCGCGCTGCGTGTGGATCGAACCGGCGGTGAACACCTTGAAGCTGACGCCGAGCTCGGCCAGGCGGTCGCCCATGCACAGGCCGGACAGGCCGGTGCCGATGACGATGACGTCACGCTCGACGGTGTCGGTGATGAGCGACTCGTCGATGGGGTCGGGCGCGGTCATGAACGACGTGGTGGGAGCGGCCTCGGCGGCCTCCTCGGCACGCGCGGTGGGCAGGTTGGCCAGGGCGGCCGTGGCGACCGCGGCTGCAGCGGCCGAGCCGGCGACCATCTGACGCCTGCTGATGGAACGAAGCGCTTCGATATACATACGTTCCCCTTTCTGTAGAGCGCCCCGGTGGAGCGCACCCCAATACCCAGCGACCCGCACAACGCACGCGGCACGACGCACGCGGCGCAACGCGGCGCAAGACGCCGCCCGCGGGTCGCAGTACACCATCAAGTATCAGGCCATGGCAACGCGTTGAAAAGCCAATAACGTTCACGCAGGGCGTAACCGCCGTTCACGCGTCGAGGATCAGCGCGTCACGCAAGTCACGACACAGCCCCTCGAGCGGCCAGCGTCCCTTGACCGACGGCGCGATGTAGCCCGTCATGACCGCGACGTCGAGCGTGCCGCGATACTCGCGGAACACCACCCCGTCATGGCGCGGCGGTACCGTGTGCAGGGGCGTGGGGAACACCGCCTCGTTGCGGATGACGCGGGCGTAGATGTGCATCATGTCGTTGTCGTTGTCGTAGGTCTCGGATCTACCGCCGATGCGCGGGGCCCACGTCAGCCCCTCGCACCCGCACGCGTAGTACGCGATGTCGTAGTCACCCAACTCCTCGCGCGTGACGACGTCCTGATTCGCAAGCGGGCACTTTTCGCTCATGGCGATGTAGAGCGGCGAACGCACGAGCGGCTTGCCCTCGTCGAGCATGTCAGGCACGGGAAGATGGGACACCACGACGTCGAGGGCGCCGGACTGGATCCTGCGCACGCACTCGATGTCAAGCCAGCTCGAGACGAGCACGCGCACGTCGGGATGAGCGTCCGCGAAGCGCCTGACCGCACCGGCGAACGCGTCGGTCCACGAGATGGGGATCCCCAGCGAGATGATCGTGTGCCCGCGCTCCTCGTTGACGGCGTGCTCCAGCTCGTCATAGGCCGCAACCACCGGCTCGGCACGGTCGAGGAACCGCTGGCCGGCAGGCGTGAGGCACACGCCGTCGCGCGTGCGGTCGAACAGGGCGTAGCCCAGCTCGCCCTCGAGCTTGGAGACCGACTTGCTGAGCGCCGCCCGGGACACGAACAGCTCGTCGGCGGCAGCCTTGAAGCTGTCCTTGCCGGCGGCCAGGACGAAGTAGCGCAGTTGCCGTATCTCCAAGTCGCACCTCCCTGCGACGCTCGGGCCGAGCCCAGCAGACCCGCCCGGCATGGCGCGAGCGCGGCGCGCCGCTCCTGCCGACCATCGCACGCCGGCAATCCGGCCCCGCCCATCGTACTACGCAATTTTACTAGACAATCCGCACGCGTATGCGCACAAGCGACGCCCGAATACACCTGGAGACGCAGCTCGTGCCGGTCCGTGGCAATCCATCTGCCGCAGGAGCTTCCAAAATCCCTGCGCTAGGATCAGAATGGTAGCCGTCCGGAATGGCATCTGTCCGCCGAGAGCGACACCCGCCGAGGCTGCTTCGTTCGGCCCCCACAAGCACGCGCGACGAAAGGCCCGCCCGATGATCACCTACGACCTCGACCGGCGAGAGCCGCGCCAGTCCAAATACGAGTACCTCTACCGTCGCGTCCGCGCGGACATCCGCTCGGGCGTTCTGCCCGCAGGCACGCGGCTACCCTCCAAGCGCGTGCTCGCCGAGCACCTCGCGGTGAGCGTGGGCACCGTGGAGCGCGCCTATGACACGCTCGTGAGCGAGGGGTACGTCGAGGCACGGCCGGGCAGCGGGTTCTACGTGACTCCGCAACAGGTGACGGGGCCCGAGCTCGCCGATGGGGTCGGAGGCGCCCCGGCGTGGGACACCGCTCGCGAGCCAGCGGGAGCGGCCCCGACCGGCGAGACCGGGAGCGACGAGGCGCGCGACCTCATCGACTTCAAGGCCAACTGGTGCAGCATGAGCCTGTTTCCGGCCGAGACGTGGGCGCGCATGATGCGCAAGGTCCTCTCCGAGCGCACGCCCGAGCTGTTCGAGACCGTGCCCTTCAACGGGCTGTACGAGCTGCGCCGCGCCATCGCCAGCCATCTTCTCGAGTTCAAGGGAATCCGCACCACGCCGGACAACATTGTCATAGGTGCGGGGACCGAATACCTCTACGGCAAGCTCCTGCAGCTCTTCGGCCCCAACACCGTCATTGCCATCGGCGATCCCGGCTACAAGAAGCTCGCCGACATCTCGCGCAACTCGGGCGTGCTGTGGGACTACATCCCGCTCGACGAGCAGGGGCCCGACGTGGGGCGCCTCACCGCAAGCAGCGCGAGCGTCGCCCACGTCTCGCCCGCCAACATCTTCCCCACCGGCGTGGTGATGTCGGCGCCCCGGCGCGCCGAGATGCTCGGCTGGCTCGCCGCACGCCCTAACCGCTACCTCATCGAGGACGACTACGACAGCGAGCTTCGCTTCTCCGGCCGTGCGCTGCCCGCCCTGTTCACGCAGGACACCTCGGGGGCCATCGTCTACCTCAACACGTTCTCCAAGACGCTCGTCCCGTCGCTGCGCATCTCGTACATGGTGCTGCCCGACACCCTCATGGAGCTCTATGAGCGGCAGCTGAGCTTCTACTCGTGCACGGTGTCGAGCTTCGAGCAGCTCGCGCTTGCCAACTTCATCTCCCAGGGGCACTTCGAGCGCCACGTCAACCGGCTGCGGCGCTACTACGGCCGACAGCGCAAGGCCGCAGTCGAGGCCATCACGGCCTCCCCGCTCGCCGCGATTGCCGAGGTCAACACGCCCGACGTGGGGACCCACCTGCTCCTCTCGGTGCGCACGAGGATGTCGGACGACGCCGTGAAGCAAGCGGCGCGCGAACGGGGGATGAACCTCGCGATGCTGTCGGACTACTGCGTGCATCCCGTGGCGCGCTACGCCCATAACGTGGTGGTGAACTTCGCAAGCATCGAGCCCGACCAGCTGGGACGTGCGGTCAGTCTGCTCGTCGACGTGTTTCGCGAGGACATAGGGCGGGCCAGTCGTCACAGGACGATTAAATCATAGTATTCTGCATGGAAATATGGTCGATCATGGGCACCGGCCTTTGTTTTTATCTTAAAGCACACACGTTTCTTATAGGTCGGTTGGCCAGCCTATCAGTATTGTGAATGGTTTCCATCAATCTATGTCAAACTTTCATGCCTTGACCTCATCCTCTTCATCGTGCGTCAACATCTGACCGCAAAACGACCGGACAAGTGACCCATAAATTTTGTCAGGCACTGAAGCTGCCCCTTGGGGACTACCGGACGTACCCTCCCATTGTCAAGCCGATGGAGCTGCAACCCAAGCCGACAGACCAGACACTGCGGCATCGCAGCCCAGAAAGGAAGGTCCCCATGTCCGTCGAGCTCAAGGAAACCTACGGCCTCTACATCAACGGCCAGTTCGTCCCCGCCTCCGATGGCGCGACGTTCGAGACCACCAACCCCGCCACCGGCGAGCATCTCGCGTACTGCGCCGAGGCCACCAAGGAAGACGTCGACGCCGCCGTGGCAGCCGCCTGGGCGGCCTTCCCCGCATGGAAGGCGGTCGAGCCCAGCAAGCGCGCCGACATCCTGCTCAAGATCGCCGACCGCATCGACGCCAACGCCGCCCTGCTCGCCGAGGTCGAGACGCGCGACAACGGCAAGCCCATCCGCGAGACCACCGCGATCGACGTGCCCTACAGCTCCGACCACTTCCGCTACTTCGCAGGCGTGCTGCGCGCAGAGGAGGGAAGCGCCTCGATCCTCGACGGCGGTTTCCTCAGCCTGGTCCTGCGCGAGCCCATCGGCGTGGTGGGGCAGATCGTGCCGTGGAACTTCCCGTTCCTCATGGCCGCCTGGAAGCTCGCCCCGGCCCTCGCCGCCGGTGACTGCGTCGTCATCAAGTCGTCCTCCTCGACGCCTCTGAGCCTGCTCGTCCTCATGGAGCTCATCGGCGACCTGCTGCCTGCCGGCGTGGTCAACGTCATCACCGGCAAGGGCTCCAAGTCGGGCCAGTACATGCTCGACCACCCTGGCTTCCGCAAGCTCGCCTTCACCGGCTCCACCGAGATCGGCCTCGACGTGGCCAAGGCGGCGGCCGACAAGCTCATCCCCGCCACGCTGGAGCTGGGCGGCAAGAGCGCCAACATCTTCTTTGACGACTGCGACTTCGAGCAGGCCATCGACGGCCTACAGCTGGGCATCCTGTTCAACCAGGGACAGGTGTGCTGCGCCGGCTCGCGCGTGTTCGTGCAGGAAGGCATCTACGACAAGTTCGTGGCCGCCGCCGTCGAGCAGTTCAACAAGGTCGTGGTGGGCGACCCGCTCGACCCCGCCACGCAGCTCGGCGCCCAGATCAACAAGGTCCAGGCCAAGAAGGTCATGTCCTACATCGACATAGCCCGCGAGGAGGGCGCCACCATCGCCTGCGGCGGCGAGCCCTGCACCGAGGGTGCCTGCGCCAACGGCACGTTCTTCAAGCCGACCCTCATCGTGGACGCCACCAACGACATGCGCATCGCGCAGGAAGAGATCTTTGGTCCGGTCGCCGTGGTCATCAAGTTCAAGACCGAGGACGAGGTCATCGCCATGGCCAACGACTCGGTGTACGGCCTGGGCGGCGGCGTGTGGACGCAGGACATCAGCCGCGCGCTGCGCGTGGCCCGCGCCATCGAGACCGGCCGCATGTGGGTGAACACCTACAACCAGATCCCCGCCGGCGCGCCCTTCGGCGGCTACAAGCAGTCGGGCATCGGCCGCGAGACGTCCAAGGTCATCCTCGACCACTACACGCAGGCCAAGAACATCATGATCAACCTGAACCAGGCTCCCTCGGGCTTCTATCCGGCGAAGTAAGCAGGTAGATCCGTCTGCGATGCGGACGGGCGACTGCACGAGTAGTCCTTGATGTCAACGTACAAGGCGCGCGGCGAGGAAGATGTGCCTCGCCGCGCGCCTACTTGTATCCGTTTGAACTTCACGCAATCCCCTCCTCCACCAAAGATCAGGTCTCCCGATGCGGTGGTTTCTGTCCGGTCAAGGCGATAGACTAGTACGTAACAGCATGTGGCATAACAGCATGTGCGGCCAGGACGCCTGACAATGACAGGGAGGAAGCACCATGACCACGTTCACTCGAATCCGCAGGATCGCAGCCATTGGAATCGCGCTGGTGCTCGCGGCAGTTCCCACGTCATCGGCCTTTGCGGGCGCAGTGGGCGCACTGAGCGTGACGTATGCAAACGGCCATAATGGCACCACCTACACCGAAGGCACCGAGCTGAGGGGCATCTGGAGCAACTACAACGGATCCGAGCCGCCGCACGTCCGCTACAATAACGGTACATGGACCGTCTTTCTGCCCGATTTCTACTCGATCCTCGACCCCGTCGTGGTCACCGCGCCCGACTCGTATGCACCCGACGGCACCTTCCAAGCAAAGGCTCCCGCTGGTTACTTTGTCTGCGACGTCCTGACCTATGCAGGCAACAGAATCATGCTCACCATTGACATGGGCGTAAGCGCTGCCAGCTCCAACCTCACCTTCGCGAGAGGAGAGGTTGTGGCTATGACTTGGGAGAATGGCAACGGCGAGCTCATCAACGTCTCCCACATCTGGGACGGAGAGCACCGCGAGAGCAGCACCTGGTTCTACTTCGACGACGAGGGGAACCTGGTGACGCTGTAGTCGCGAGAGAAATATCCGCGGGTATACTGGGGGTGTCGGCAGCATATACGTATCGAGGTGACACACGCATCGATTATGATATCGGCATACGCAAGGCGGAGCTTGTAAGGGAACAGGTGATGGTCATGCCGCTTCCACAGCCACATGCCTATACGGCAGACGATTACTGGGGACTCCCAGACGGCGAGCGCGCTGAACTCATTGATGGAACGCTCTACGGTATGACACCCCCAGGCAGAAGGCATCAGAGAATCTCGTCTGAGCTTAATCGCACGCTTGGAAATCACATCGCAGAACATGCAGGTAGCTGCCAGGTCTACGCCGCCCCATTCGCCGTCAATCTCAACGCGGATGACTCGACGTGGGTCGAGCCCGACTTGGTCGTCATCTGCGATCCCAGCAAGCTCTCCGACCGCGGCTGCGAGGGAGCCCCCGACCTCGTGATAGAGATCGTCTCGCCGAGCAGCCAGCGCATGGACTACATCATCAAGCCTGCCAAGTACGAACGCGCCGGAGTACGGGAATACTGGATCGTCGACCCCGCGACGCGCCAGACCATGGTCTTCCGCTTCGACACCGACAACCCCACCCCTCGCACGTACCCGTTTGACGAGGCGGTCGAGGTGGGTATATGGGACGGGCTTTCCATCACGATGAGTGAGTTCGAGTAGCTGCAAACAGGCAGACGAACAAACTCCCCACCGCAAAAAGCACTAGGGCAAATATCCGGACATTCTCACTCGGATATTCGAGTAGAACTGACCGGATATTTGCCTCGGTCAGCCTTACTCACCCGCGGGGCCGTCCCACCAGCCAAACAGCCAGCAAGCAGTCAGCTAGCAGGCGGCCTCTGCATACAAAAGGCGCCCAGTGCAACTATCTGGACATCTTTTCTTCGCCGAGAGCAAAAAGTGTCTGGATAGTTGCACCGAGCGCCAGTTCACCTCGAGAGCCGATCCGCCTCGGACGCCGATTCGCCTCGGGTGCCGCCTCGAAGCACGCCAGCTTACGCCAGCCTACGCCGCCTTGGGCAGTGCGGCGTCCCCCTCGAGCTCTCCGAGCGTGGCCTGCGGATCCTTGTAGCGCGCCACGTCCAGGGCACCGGCCTGCTTGGCCACAATGGTCGTGACCACAGCGTCACCGGTGATGTTCACCGCCGTGCGCAGCATGTCGAGCACGCGGTCGATGCCCATGATGAGCGCGATGCCCTCAAGCGGCAGCCCGACGGAGTTGAACACCATCGACAGCGTCACCAGGCCGACCGACGGCACGCCTGCGGTGCCGATGGAAGCCAGCGTCGCCGTTGCGATGACCGTGGCGTACTCGGCGGGCCCCAGCGGTATGCCAAAGATCTGCGCCGTGAACACCGCCGCCACGCCCTGCATGATGGCCGTGCCGTCCATGTTGATGGTAGCGCCCAGCGGAATGGTGAACGAGCTCACGCGACGGCTCACACCCAGACGCTTCTCGAGCGTGGAGATATTGAGCGGGATCGTGGCGTTGGAAGTAGCCGTGGAGAAGGCAAACGCCGTGACCGGGAAGAACTTGCGCACGAACATGAACGGGTTGAGCCGCGTGAACAGCACCAGGAGCAGCATGTACACGCCGAAGCACTGGACGCCCAGGCCAAGCACCACGCTGCCCATGTACTTGAGCATGGGAAGGAACGCATCGAACCCGATGTTGGAGAAGGTGCGCGCCAGGATGCAGAACACGCCGAAGGGCGCCACGCTCATGACGATGGTGGTCATCTTCATCATGATCTCGTTGAACTGCTCGAACAGCCGGTGCACCGTCTCGACCCGCTTGCCCAGGATGGCGATGATGATGCCCACGAACAGCGCGAACACGATGATGGGCAGCATGTTTCCGTTAGCAAGCGCACCGATGGGGTTGGTGGGGATGATGTCGAGGATCGTCTCGGTGATCGAGGTCGCCTCCTGGGTGGCAACATCCGTCTCGCTCACAGCGATGGCGCTCATGTCGACGCCTCGGCCGGGGTTGATGATATTGGCCACGCCAAGCGCCACGCACACCGCGACGGCCGTGGTCACCAGGTAGAACGCAATCGTCTTGACGCCGATGGTTCCCAGCGTCTTGGTATCGCCGATGGAGGCGGCGCCGCAGACGATGGAGCAGAACACCAGCGGCACCACGAGCATCTGCATCAGGCGCAGGAAACCCTGTCCCACCACGTAGAAGATGCCTTCGACGAACACCTGGTCGCGCACGACGCCTGCCGGCACGAAGTAGTGGAAGATGACACCGCATAGAAGGCCCAGGCCAAGCGCGATGAAGATGCGCGTGGTAAGGCCCATGCCCTTGCGCTTCTTGGTGTGCTCCTCGGCGACCTCCTCCTCGGGGGTCGTCACGTGGCGCGCCGGCTTGCGGCTGCGGTTGCGGTCCTGCGGCGTTCCGCGGCGGATGCGGTCGATGGGGTCAACCTCGGTCGGCGCGCCGGCTCCCGGCAGCTCCTGGGCGTGACCGTCCTCGGTGCGGCTGGCCTCGGCGCGAGTGTCTTCGGTGCGGCTGATCTCGTCGTTTGCCATGGCTGCCTACCTCCCTTCCTCGGACGGTGCGTGCGCGGCGTCGCTCGCCCCGATGGTCGCCCCGACGCCCACCCCGGCAGCGGCCTGGCCGGACAGCAAGCCGTGGGCGGACATGTAGGAGCGCAGGTCGTCGCGCCAGTTGGGGACCGGCTCGAAGTTCACGAGGCGCAGCATCAGGTTGTCGAGCTCGATGAAGTAGGCGTGCGCCATGTCCATCACGCTGACCAGCCCGGAGGTGGGCAGGCCGGCGAGCTCCAGCGCCTGCTTGGCAAACTCGTAGCGGCTGCAGCGCCCGGCGCAGCTGATGTGGAACGTACCGAACTCGCCGGCCTCCATGAGAGCGACGACGTAGTTCGCAAACGTCGAAATGGACGTGGGTGAGCCGATCTGGTCGGTGAGCTGGGTCTGCCGCCCGCCCTGGCGCGCCGTCTCCAGGATGCGCTCGAGCACGCCGCGCTCGCCCAGGCCGTAGATCCAGCTCGAGCGCACGATGACGTGCTCGCGGTTGTGGCTGCGCACGAAATTCTCGCCCGCGAGCTTGGAGCGCCCGTAGACGCAGTCGGGGCTGGGGACGTCGAACTCGTCGACCGCGGTGCGCAGGTTCTGGGGAAACACGTCGTCGGTGGAGAGGTGCACGATCTTGGCCCCGATGGAGCCCGACGCGATGGCCACGTTGCGTGCGCCGATGGCGTTCACGCGAAACGCCTCGGTGGGGTCGGCGTCGGACACCGTGCGCCCGGCGAGAGCGGCGCAGTTTATGACCGTGGACGGGCGATTCTTTGCCGCGAACTCATTGACGGCCTCCAGGTCGGTCACGTCCACCTCGACGTCGGTGGGTAGGACCTCATAACCGCGCTTCTCCAGCATCACCTCGAGATACGAGCCGATGCACCCCTTGGCACCGGTTATCCATATCGCATTGTTGAGCATCTAGGCTCCCTTCCGTTCCATGCACAGCGCGCCCGACATACGCCGGGCAGCCGCCCGCGCGGCGTGGGGCAGGTTGGCCCGATGTGCGAGCCAGCCCGCCCAGCCAAAAGGCGGTATCGAGCGAAAAAGGATAGTATAGAGCACGTCACGAGTGGGTCACAACGTCTCGAAATTGGGTTGCAGCTCGCCCCATACTTCGCCCACGACGCCCTCGCCCCGCGCGCCCGCGCTGCGTCTCCCCCACGCCTACGCCGTCCATGAAGCAATCGCGTGGCACGCATCCGTAAATGCGACCACTCGACAGCTTGGCTCATGAACGAGCTGACCAACGAGCCAGCTGCCGAAGTTTTGCCGAAGTTCTGTCGAAGTTTTGCCGAAGTTCTGCCGAAGTTGCTACCCTAAACCCCAGCGTCGCTTGACGCGCAGCAGCTTGCGGCGCCACGGCACGTAGAGCGCAACGAGAAACGCCACGGTCGCCGCACCGTGGATGGCGTCAAACGGCAGCGACGAGGCGCAGATCGCCACAAGCCCCATGCCCACCGACATGTGGACGAAGCCCAGAAACGTCCAGCAGTTCATGATGAGGCCGTAGGCAAGCGAGGCGAGAAAGCCGTAGGCAACCACCACGGGCGACCGGTCGCAGAGACGCTCGCCGGGCTGGCCAAGCGGCCTGGGCAGAGGCACGCCAGCGAGCAGTCCGGCGCCGTATCCGGTGAGGCCCCAGGCGTACATCTGCCACGGCGTCCACGGCCCCTGGCCGAAGAAGAAGTTGGAGGCGAGCGCGGCCAGCGCCCCCACCATGAAGCCGCTGCGCCTGCCAAACACCACCCCGGCGATCACGGCGATGGCCGTCACCGGCTTGAAGCTGGGAAAGGCGGCGAACAGGATGCGACCGGCGGCGGCCAGTGCGGCGAGCACCGCCACGGGCATGATGTCACGTAGGCGCGGCGCGCTCGCCTCGTACCGGGCGAAGAAGGCGACGAGCGCCGCGACCACGACGGCGAGCGACAGAAGCGCCGTCTGGTAGATGCCGGCCAGCGCGCAGGCGACGAGGGCGGCCGGCACGCTGAGCAGCGCGACCACCTCGATCGTGACGCCGGCCCATCGAGGAAGCCTCCAGGGTGTCAGCCGACTCACCTGCGGCCCCCTTCCCCGCCCGGCTCGTCGGAACCCCCAAGCAGCTCGAGCAGCGCGCCATAGAAACGCGAGCGGTCCGACGGCCGATACACCATGCTGTGCGCGAAAAACTCCCCCGCCGGCTCGGTGCAGGCGATCTGCCCGTCAAAGACGAGCGACACCACGTCGGCCGCAGCAAGAGCGAAGTCCAGGTCGTGCGTGGCAAGCACCACGGTGCGCCCCTCGCCTGCCAGCCCTCGCAGCATGAGGGCCGTCTGCGCGCGCGACTGGGGGTCGAGGCCCTTGGTCGGCTCGTCAAGCAGAAGGAGCTGCGGGCCGCACAGCATGAGCTTCGCCAGGGCCAGTCTCTGCTGCTGCCCGCCGGAGAGATCGTAAGGGTGGAGTCGCTCGAGACCGGCAAGGCCAAAGCGCCTGAGCGTGGCGAGTTCGTCATCGGGCGCATACCCGCACCGATCGCGCCACTCGGCAAGCTCCTCGGCCACCGAGTCGCACACGAACAGCGCCTTGGGGTCCTGCGGGAGATACGCCTGGCTGCCCGCGCAGGAGCTGGACACTCGCCCGCGCTGGGGCCTCAGGATGCCGGCAAGCAGCCTGAGCAGGGTGGTCTTTCCGCAGCCGTTGCCGCCCACGAACGCGTGCACGCTGCCGCGGGTGACGCGCACATCCACACCACCGAGCACCCAGGGAGCCCCGCGGTCGTAGCGCACATGCGCGTCGCGACACTCGGCGCAGCACGGGGCCCCAGCCGGGTGCCCGGACGCCTTACGCCAACGCCCGTCAATCGCACGCTCCACCTCGGCGCGCGTGGCGGAGGGGCAGCTCGGCCCCAGGTCCACGCGCTGAGTCGCGTACGCCTCCACTTCCTCGGGCATATGCGTCGCCATGACCACGGTCACGCCTAGCTCGCGGTTCACGCGCGAGAGCATGAAGACGAACTCGCGGCAGGCGTTGGGGTCGAGCTGGGCCGTCGGCTCGTCAAGCAGCAGCAGGCGCGGCTGCAGGGCAAGCGCGCCCGCCAGGTTCACCAGCTGCTTCTGACCGCCCGAGAGCGTCTCGGTCGCCTCGTGCATCCAGGGGCCGATGCCCAGGAAGTGCGCAACCTCGGCCACGCGCCGGCGCATCTCGTCCTGCGGCATGCCGAGGTTCTCCAGGCCAAAGGCCAGCTCATGCCACACGCTATCGCACACGATCTGCGCGCCGGGGTCCTGCATGACAAAGCCTATACCCGCCGCCGACTCGCGTACCGAAAGCGTGCCGGTCTGCCGCCCCCCGTCGACGATGCGCGTGCCGAGCACCTCGACCGAACCCTCGCAGCGGCCGACGGGGACGAGCCCGGGCTTGAGTGAGCGCAGAAGCGTCGTCTTTCCGCAGCCCGTGGGCCCCGCCAACACGCAGAACGCCCCCTGCTCGACCTGCAGGGACACGTTGTCCAGAACTGGCGCCACACCGCCACAGGAGCCGTTGGACACGGCATCGCCGGCCGGGTACCAGAAGGAATAGCCCTCAACGCTTACGATCGCCAACGCAACCACTCCCTCGCGGCAAGGGCGGGGGCCACGCACATCAGCGCGACGTACGGCAGATAGCCCCACCACACGATCAGGGTGCTGAGAGCAGGGTAGAACGCGTACTGCGAGCAGGCGGCGGCGACCAGCGGCACGTTGCCCGCCGCAAGCACGAGGATCACCGCAATCGCGATGCCGTCGGCACACCCGAAGCGATAGCGGCGATACGTCGTGCGCCGCATGCCGCTCTCGTACCCGCGCGCCCGCATGGCGTCGCCGCGCACCAGGCTGTCCTCCATGCCCCAGCCCATCAGGACCGAGACCGTGCGCAGCCTGTCACCTGCGGCCTCGCGCCTCGTCGCGGGGGCGGCGGCGCTCATCGCGCGCTGCACGTCCACCACCGATCTGCCGCGCGTGACAAACTGGGGCACCAGGCGCATCACCTGCGTGATCATGAGACAGACGGTGGGCGCAACGTTGCCGAACAGGGCAAGCGAGGCGTCGCTGGTCATGACGGCGGCGTAGCTCGAGAACCACAGCAGCACCGACACGAGCATCCCGCCCGAGCACATGCCATAGGCCAGGCCCTCGAGGCAGACGTCACGGCCCAGGACGCGCACCAGTATCGTGGAGCCCTCGGTGGAGAGCAGCGCGTTCAGGGCCGCCATGAGCAGCCACATCGGCAGCGCCCACGCAAGCGAGCGCGCCGCCCGGCGCGGCCCGCGCACCACGGCCGCGCAAGCAAGCGCCCCCGCAAGCGACAGCGCCACGTACACCGGCTGCATCGCCGCCATGGAGAAGCCCACGGCGCAGGCAAGGTAGACAAACGCCACGGCGGGGTGATACGCGGCAAAGGGGCTGGCCCAAAACGACCCGGCGGGCCGGGTGCCTCCCAGCCCGCCGAGATCGTCATGCTCTTCGGTTCTCCGCGTACGTCGCGCGCGTGACATCACAGGCTCGCATTCGCGGCGCGCGGGTTACTCGCCCGTGGAGTACGTCCAGGTGACCGAGTCGCCGTCGGCAAGCTCGTAGGCATCGGCCGCGACCATGGCGACCTCGTCGTTGACGTCATAGAGCCAGCCGCTCATCTCGCCAAAGGCCCCCGCCTCCAGGCCGTCGACGGCCTCGACGTACACGCCGTACTGGCTGTCGCTCGACTGGATGTCCAGACCCGTGGCGACCAGGGCGTCAAAGGCGTTGGCACCGGCAGGGAGCTCGACCGTGCCCGAGAAGGACACCGAACCGTCAGCCGCGCTCGAGTCGACGGTCACCTCGACGGAGAGCACGTCCTGCGCGTCGGCGGAGGCTGACGAGGAGGTGCCGTCGGACACAGCGGACTCACCGGCGGCCGAGGAAGAGGCGGCGAAATCCTCGCCACTCGAGAAGGAGGCAGCCACACCCGCCCTCGTCACGGTGCCGTCGGCCTCGTCGGCGGCCGAGGCGTCGGCCGATACGGCCTTCTCGGAGGAGGCGGGCTCCTGCGCGCTCTCGTCGGCGTCCTGCTCGGAGCTTGCGGCGTCGGAGACCGTCGCGGAGGACGAGGCGGCAGGCGCGTCGGCCGTGGTCTGCAGAGCATCCTGCGAGCAGCCGGAGGCAAAAAGCGCCCCGGTGCCCAGCGCGGCGGCGAGCAACGCGGCGAGCGCGATGCGCAGGGCATTCGCGCAGGCGCCGGAGCGACCGGCGACCGGACGGGCCGTAGCGGCGGGTTCGACGGCAGATGTGGCGGTGGTCAGAGACTTGTCGTGCAGGGAGGACTTGGTTCCGAACATGCGGACACCTTTCGTTCCAGGGCCCTTACCTTGAGGTGGAGAAGCGATCCGGCTCGTCCGACTGGCGCCTGTGGCCATCGGGCTTACGGTTGCTGGTACAGTCGGGGGTTCTCACCCCGTTCCCTTGGGCGCCTGGGCACCCGTGCGTCGTGCGCACCATCCACCGGGCCAATGTATGAAGACAGGGGCGATTGTAGCAGCTCGCACAGCACGCGAGCGTCGCAGGCGAAGGTCACCAGAAAAGCAGACGGGGCCTCTCGGACGGCGGGCACGTGAAAGGCATACCTGCGACAATGCGTATGACGCTCTATGTGAGTTGGGCAAGTGTTGACGTACACAGATGCTCGATCGGGGGGAATAGCCGCTCGCCTAGCTCATCGCCCCCGGGCAGCCGGGCCACATTATCGTGTACGCGATCTGCGTTGCATATGATTCTTTCGGCCAAGTTTCCCATCACGTTCAGACACAGCTCCTCATCCAGCTCGTTCTGCTCGGCAAATCGGCGTATGGCCCTTTTGCCTACACGCCCGAACCGGTTTTCGCCCCCGATGCCCATCGCGGCCCGCGCCTCCATATGGATCAGGCTGTCGTAGGGCAAAATCGAAGCCACATCATACAGCGGAGCAAGCGATACGCCGCCGTCCGATCCAAGTAGCACCGAGTAATTTTTCGCATGGGCGTCAGAGGCCCCGATAAGGTAGTTGTAGAACAGCATTCCCACGAACGCGAGAGCTTCCCGAGTGCCGCCGGCCTTGCGGAGAAGAACAAGGATGTCGGCGGCAGCTGGCCCGCCCTCGAATGTGTACTTATGATCGGGCATGACGGAGAGTGCCTGGCACATATCCTCCTGATGGATTCTCACCACCGTACCATCGGGAAGCGAAAGGCGGTCAAAACGTGAAACGACGATGGCAGGCTCTTCCAGAAAACGGCAGTAGGCAACATCAGCGCAGGGCAGGCCCACGGTTTTTGCCAACAGCATGCACGCGTATTCGTCAAGAGCCTGATACTTGAGCCTCGTAATACCCGGCTTGATGATATGGGTGGTCGCAGCAGATCCCCCGCACTGAAACCACTCTCCCCCAAGACGCCTCAGCGCAAACTTATTCTGTGTGCCCCCCAATGACCAATGCTCATCCTCGAGAATCCATGAGGCAATCGCCTCCCGGCTGTTCAGATCACTCAGCCGTGCAGCAATGTCGGCATCGGAAAGCGGAACCAGCGTTTCGCCTCGATCCAAAAGCTCGGGAGAATCAACCGGGCAGATCTGCACCGCACCCGGGCAATCTAGGCCAATATGTTCAAGCAAGGCAAGGGGATTCTCTCCCGAAACGCCATACCGCAAACCAAGCCGTCTGCGCGTCTCCCGATCATCAGGAAGCAGTCCGAATAAATAAGGACGGACCTTATCCCGGCCGTACGATTTGGCAGAGAGCGGCATAGAGAGGGACAGCGGCACTCCCGCATAGTTGGCCTCATATTCAAATGTCTCCTCGCCACGTGCGTCGCGATAGAGGTTTCCCGCCAGCACGCCGGCAATGTAAACAGCAAGCCGCTTCCGCTCAGACATGCACGCCCCCGTCTCGAGGCGCGAACAAAGTCATGTCGATTGCCGACCCCTCCCGTACCTGGCCGAGCGCCCTGCGATATGCGTCGCCCTGACAAGTCGCTCTTTGTACGGGAGGAAGTCGCCCATCTAACGACTCACCACCGCTAGCAATAAAAAGATGGAGGTCAAGCGCATCAAGGACATGCATGAGCTTGTCAAGTTGCACGCCCGTCGCACTACCCGTCTCAAGACGCATGATGAGCTGCCGGGACACTCCGGCGCTCTCCGCAAGCCCCTCCTGAGTAAGGCCCGACTGCTCACGAGCCATTCGCACGACCTGACCCATTTGACGGGGTATGGCTATCGACTGCACCAGGCGCCCCCTATGAGTAACAAATATGAGACATTGCGTATTGTACTAAATAAGAGACAGGAGATGCACGACACCTTCACGTGCATCACGACGCCAGATCCCACAGCTCGCCCTCAATGAGCTCGGCCCGAACGCCATCGGGCAGTGACCAATAGTCATCCGCGGTCTTGATTGGGTCGGCTTTGGGCACAGGCATGGAAACACCTCCGAGCGTACAGGGAGCTCGCACTTCTGCTGTCAGTATATACCACACAGCCTATATGCCACGCGATCGTGAGATACCGAGGGAAGCCGCTCAAGCCGCTCGATGATAATCGCCATGACAAAACGCCCGCGCCGTAGATATGGCCGTGGAGGGCAGCGCATCGCCGCGCCGCCCCCCACGTCTTGTGCTATCTGACACATCACGAACCCGCCACGACCACAGCCGGGCTCGGCCCACCTACTCCCAGGGCTCCTCGGCGGCGGCGTTGGTGCCGGCGACGCGACCCATGGTCATTGCGCTGAGCACGGTGGAGCCGATCGTGGCGTTCCACTCGCACACCAAGCCTGCCGCATACAGGCCGGGGACGGGCTCAAGCGCCGACTCGCCACCCGCGATCACCAGCCTAAGGGCCCGCGCGGAGGTGTCGATCTTGACGCCGCCCATGGTGGTTGAGGTGCTCTGGTACATCGCCACGGCATAGAAGGGCCCGACCATCGGCACCAGGTACTCGGGGTCGCGACCGAAGTCGGCATCGAAGCCCTGCTCGCACATCTCGTTGTATCGCTCGACCGTCGCAACCAGCGCCTGCGGGTCAAGACCCACCTGGGGCGCCAGCTCCTCGAGCGTCTCGGCGTACGCCCAGCCGGTGAGGGGCTGCGCCTCGACAAGAGCCTGGACGTCGGGATTGTCGCCCAGCAGCAAAATGGGCTGGAAGTCCTGTTCCACGGCCTTTGCCAGAATAGCGCGGTGAGGCATGGGATCGAAGTAGCGCGCCTCCTCGTTGTAGAAGCGCTGCGCGCCGGCGTCGAGCCACAGGCCGTGCAGGCGGCCGTCGTAGTTCACGTTGACGTAGTTGCCCACCATCATGCCGGCAAGCGTCGTGATCTGCGGGGGCTCGGCAAGCCGCGTGGTGAAGACGCCCGCACGCTGGGCGATCACGAAGCCGTCACCCGCACAGGCCGGGTGGGAGCCGGGGAACACGTAGCGGTTGCTGGGGCTCAGGGCAGCCAGCATCTGGGCACTGCCCGACTCGTCGCCGCAGGCCAGAACCACCGCACGGCGCGCCTTCACGCGAATAGCCGTCTCGCCCTGCAGCGCCTCGACGCCGATGACGCGCCCGCCCTCGTCCTGGATCAGGCCACTGACGATGGTCTCGACCAGGGTCTCGACGCCCTCTTGGGCCGCCACGTCCTGAAGCACCTGCATCATGGCTGCGCCCTTGCCCACGACCTGGTGGATGAAGGGCTTGTCGGTGTACCCGAAGCGCGGGGCGGGCTCGGGCTCGAACTCGACGCCCAGGTCCTCGAGCCAGTCGATCGTCTCGCCGCCATGTTCCGCGTTGAAGCGGCTCACCTCGGGGTCACGCGCGGGATACCAGGCGGAGTTCTCGAAATACCAAGCCACGGCGTCCTCTACGGTGAGGTCGACACCCGCCGAGGCGGCAATTCGCGAGCCGGCGGCACCAAGGATGCCGTCGCACAGCATGGAGTCGCCACCGGGCGTCGAGGACTTCTCGAGCACCAGGACCTCGGCCCCTGCACGGGCAGCCTCCACGGCCGCCGAGAACGCCGCTGCGCCACCACCCACGATCACGACGTCCGCCTCGCGGTCCCAGGCGTCTTGGCCTGTTGCCTCGGTGCCGAGGGCACGGGTGGCACCCATCGAGGCGGCCGCCAGCGCAGTGCCGGCAGCAATGAGCGAGCGACGCGTACAAGCTGCGTTGATTGACGATGCGGACATAGCGTTCCCCTTTCTGCCAGCGCCCGCGGCGGGCGCTCCCCATGCGGCTGACGCCCGCGACGAACAGCCCGCGCCACAGGTTGTCCCGAGCGCACGGTCTCGTGATGCGCATAGAACTACCTGCGGCGATGCCTTTTTCGTTGCTCAGCCATCGTTAGCATCACGATACGGGAACGCGCTTGGTCTGTCCATTTTGATTATGCGTATGGTAGTATAAGGTTGCGCCTTATAGTCGGCCATGCGGGGCAAAGGATGACGCCTGCAGCCACAGGCAGCAGGTCAAGGCGGTCAGGGAGGGAGGGCGCGCTCTTGAATGAGGCACAGATGGAGTCGTTGGTGCGCACGATCGATCTCGGCAGCATCAACGCCGCCGCACGCGAGCTCTTCATCTCTCCCCCGTCGCTGCACCAGCGGCTCGGCACGCTCGAGGCAGAGCTGGGGTGCACGCTGCTCGAGCGCTGCCCGCGCGGAGTGCGCCCCACCGCGGAGGGCACGCGCATGTACGCCGCCTGCGTCGCATGCCTTGAGCAGCTGGCCGCCGCCCGGCACGACATCGCCAGGCTGCGAGACGAAAACGCCCTCCATGAGGTGCGCATCGGCGTGACCTGGCGGCCTTCGCTGCACACCTACTACGCCATCGAGGAACTCCACGCCAGCCACTCCAACCTGGCCGTCAGCGCAGTGAAGGTTACCGAAAAGCCCCTGGTAAGCGCACTTCTTGATGGGGGCATCGACCTCTTCGAAAGCCCACGGCTCGCTGAGGACCCCGCAGGCCTCGCCTTCTGGCCGTTCGGCGAGGACGCTTACCGCTGCGTCTGCGGGCCCGACAGCCGCTGGGCAAGTCTCGACTTGGTGACGCTGCCCATGCTCGAGGGCGTGACGGTCTACGCAGGGTCAGACTACCGGGACTACCGCTCCTATCGCACGTGCGCGGCGGTGCAGCGGCTCTGCGCTCGGGACAACTTCAAGGCAACCGCCTTCCCCACCGAGCGCATCGTGGCCGACTGCATGAGCGGTACGGCGGTGGTGCTGTTCCCCAGCAGCCGCGCCAACGACCTGTGCCCTCCCCTCGTGCACGTCCCCCTCGATATCCCGCTCGCGGAGTTCGGCGCATACACGCGCGAGCGCCCGACGGAAGGCGAGCTGGTGGTGGTCGAGGCGCTGCGGACGCAGGCTCTCAAATAAGTCATGACAACTCCTCGTCAAACCAGGTCAAGATGATGTTCCGACGGCGTGTCCCTGAAGCCGGCAGTCTCACTCGGACAATTCACCACCGAGACGACGCGAGCGCAAGTCGCGATCACGACGCCCCGTCTCGCGCCCTTCCAGGTGAAATCGCCACCAGACCCGCACCGTCAGCACCGCACCGTGCGTCAGAGGCCCCCGCGACCCCCTTCGGGCGATGCTCCTCACCCCACGTACAGAGCTGGTCGAGCACCGACATGAGCGATGAGCCCAGCTCGGTGAGAGAGTATTCCACCCTTGGAGGGATCTGGGGATACTCCCTGCGCATGATCAGGCCGTCACGCTCGAGCTCCTTGAGGTTGGCCGAGAGAGTGCGGTCGGCGATGCCGCCAAGGTAGCGGCGCATCTCATTGAAGCGCACCGGCTGAAACTCCATGAGGCAGTACAGGATCACCATCTTGTGCTTGCCCTGGATAAGCGACATGGTGTAGCTGTAGCCAGTACCCTCATACCTCGACTCCGAGATGTCACCCATCGAGATCTCCTCCGCCCCCCGTCCGCAACCAACCCTGCCCACGTGGCAAGTACGCTTGCATTTAGGTAAGTACCTTACCTATAAATTAGTACTTATCATGACGCATGGATAGAAGGATACTACGAGATGCCATACATCATCGCAGAGAAAGGACCACCATGAAAAAGAGCCTCGGGGCCAAGGGCGAGCTGTTCCCGCAGTCGGTGTTCATCATCGCAAGCTACGGTGAGGACGGCACCCCCAACGCCATGAACGCCGCATGGGCCGGCGAGTGCAACAGCGATGAGATATGCTTCAACATCGGCGACCACCAGTCCACCGACAACATCATCGCCAGACGGGCCTTCACCGTGGCGCCAGCAGACGCCGCCCACGTCGTCGAGGCCGACTACTTTGGCATCGCCACCGGCCGCAAGATCAACAAGGCCGAGGCGTCCAGGCTCACGTTCACCAAGTCCGACCACGTGGACGCCCCGGTGATCGAGGAGTTCCCCCTCACCATGGAGTGCGAGGTCGTGGCCATCCAGGACTGGGAGGATGAGAAGCGCGTCGTTGGAAAGATCGTCAACGTGCTCGCCGACGAGTCGATCCTTGACGAACAGGGACGCGTCGACTTCGACAAGATGCGCCCCATCGTCTACGATTCCACGCGTCGCGTCTACCGTGTGGTAGGCGAGGAGGTCGGCGGTGCCTGGAAGGCCGGGACGACGCTGATGAAGTAGGCACTCGCGCGGGCGCGCGTCCGGACAAGGCGGGGTCCCGGCGGAGGTCCAGCATCATACGACGGCATCACACGCGACCAGATGACCGCGAGGATTGGACCCCGGCTTCCCGAGCCGCCTTCAAGGCATGGCTTTCTAGGCATGCATATGATCTGAACATGCCTGTAACGTTCGTCCCCCATGATCCAGCTAGACCTGAAACCTAGGAGCCTTGAAAGCCATAACCTCCTAGGTTTCCCAGGGAAACCCCGATTTAACCAGCGCCCTGCCCCAGGGTCCTGCGGGCTCCGCTTGACGTCGGAGCACCCCTCATCGCCGGCCGGGGGCGGCGCCCCCGCCGGCACCACGGGCGTCGGGCCGCAGGCCTCCGGCAACCGTCGAGCGCCTGCGGGCGACCAGCCACTCCACCCCCGAGACTCAAGCTCTAAGCCGAACAGCATGGGCTGGCAGGCGCCCATCCGGGGCCTCGATTCTGCGTCGGAGGTTCCTTCGATGTCGGCTCTGATTATATCAAAATCGCAGGCAGATATACATATTTTGGATTCTCCGGCACCTGCAAGACGACTGAGATGGGCCAGAGGTAAATCAAAGTTTCCCCAGGTTTTCCTAGGTCGCTTCCTGGGTTATTTCTCTCAGGGTCTTCCTGACACCGGCCGCGTTAGAAAGAACCTCAGAAGGTTCTGGCAGGAACGAGCGACGGATTGCCCGCAGCGAACATGTTAGGATACATTTGAGAGCGCTGCCGCGCGGCGTGACGTTGCCATGCCGACGGCCGGCTGCCGGGACCTCGGCGCATGTCCGTCCGACAGACGTCGCAAGACAAGCAGGCAAAGTCCGGTCTGCAGAGAAGCAGGTGACCATGACGACCAACGACGTGCTCGACAGACCCTTCGTCGAGCTACACAGCGTTACCAAGGAGTACGGAGAGGGCGACGCACTCGTGCGTGCGGCCGACAACATCAGCCTCACGATAGGGCGCGGCGAGTTCGTCTTGGTGGTGGGGCCGTCGGGTGCCGGAAAGACCACGCTGCTCAACATGCTCGGCGGCATGGAGAAGCCCACGAGCGGCCGCGTCGTCTTCGACGGCGTAGACCTCTCCTCCCTCAGCGAGCGCAGGCTCACGCGGTTCCGTCGCCACGAGGTCGGCTTCATCTTCCAGTTCTACAACCTCATGGCAAGCCTCACGGCGCGGCAGAACGTGGAGCTGGGCAGCGGGATGTGCCGCGACCCACTGCCTGCAAAGGACGTGCTGGCGCAGGTGGGCCTTGCCAACCGCATGGACAACCGACCCGCCCAGCTCTCGGGCGGCGAGCAGCAGCGCGTGGCCATCGCCCGCGCCCTGGCCAAGAACCCCCAGCTCATCCTGGCCGATGAGCCCACCGGCGCCCTTGACTTCAAGACAGGCCGCTCGGTGCTCGACCTGCTGCAGCGCATGTGCCGCGAGGCCGGCAAAACGCTGGTTGTCATCACGCACAACCTGGCCTTTGAGCCCATCGCCAACCGCGTGGTGCACATCGCTGGCGGGCGGATCGAGCACATCGACACCAACGAGAGCCCCGCCAGCGCGCTCACGCTCACGTGGTAGGACGCACCGGCCGCACGCACCGGGCGCAAAGAGGAAGGCAGCCTGCGATGACAGACGAGGAATACAGAGGCAAGCACTTCGCGCCCCGCGTGGAGCCAGCCGACGCGACGGGCGACGAGGAGCCGCCCGCAAGCGAGTGGCACGACGACGTCTGGCCAACCGGCGAGCCGGGCAGTCTGCTCGACGGCGGGCCGCGTCGGGAAGGCGACCCCTCCCTCTCGGACGCCGCCCACAAGGACGCGCCCGAGCACCCCGCAGGTTCTGGCAGCTCGAGCCGCCCAAGTCGACGGCACCGCAGGCGCACGCACGCCTTCCGCACGATGGTGCGCCGCACCATCACCCTCAACTTCGCCCGCTTCATGGCGGTGTTCGGCATCGTCGCCATCGGTGCCGGCGTCTACGCGGGGCTGCGCATGTTCGTGCCCGACATGTACGCCTCGGCGGATGCCTTCTTCGACCGGTACAACCTGGCAGACGTGCAGGTCTCCTCCACCGCCGGCCTCACCGACGATGACCTGGTGGCGATTCGCGAGTCCCCGGGCGTGCGCGGGGCAGCCGGCTCGCAGTCCTTCGAGATGAGTGTAACGCGCGGCGAGGGCGACGAGGCCGAGACGTTCGAGATCCAGGTGTCCGCCGTGCAGATGGACGATTACGAGGAGGCGCTCGAGGCGGCTGACGGGCTGGATGGCAACCAGTCCGCCGTGTCGCGCCCCTACCTCGTGGAGGGGCGCCTGCCACAGGCGGCCGACGAGATCGCCGTCTCCACCGCAGGTGACGGCTATGGCGGCGACATACGCGTGGGCGACGTGCTCACCGTGACCAGCGTGGTGGGGGCGAACTCGGTCGACGAGGTCCTCTCCGGGCAGACCTTCACCGTCGTGGGCCTGGTCCAGTCGCCCGAATGGCTCTCCCGCTCGACGAGCATCTCGCCCACCTCGGGGGCGAGCATCACCAACAACGCCTACATCGACCTGGACGCCACCGCCAACCCCGACACGTACACCACGATATCGGCCACCGTCGAGGCCGCCTATGGCCAGATGGCCTTCACCGACGCCTACGACGACGCGGTACGCCCCGTGATCGATGAGCTCAAGGAGCTGGCGCCCGAGCGGGAGCAGGCGCGCTTTGACGATCTGCTCGCGCAGGCCGACGATGCCGCCAGCCAGGCGAGCAGCGCCATGGAGCAGGCAAGCGGCGCGCAGGACCAGGCGCAGGCGGGCATCGACGCCGCCACGCAGGCGCAGACCCAGGCGCGCGAGGCGCTCAACGAGCTTTCCCAGTACGACGAGGAGACCCTGGCAGCGCTGGGCCTCACCGAGCAGCGCGACGCGGCGCGGCAGGCCTTTAGCCAGGCGAGCGACGCCCTGCTGCAGGCGCAGGACGGCCGCGAGCAGGCCACCGAGGCATACGCCCAGGCGAGCGACGCCTACCAGACAGCAGTCTCTGCCCGCGACGACCTGGCAGACCAGGGCGTGCAGCACTGGTACGTGGTGGGACGCGATGCCAGCCCCAGCTGCTATCTCTACAAGAGCACGGCGCTGCGCATGGAGCGCATCTGCCTCATCTTCCCGGTGTTCTTCTTCCTGGTGGCGGCCTTGGTGTGCCTCACCACCATCAGCCGCATGGTCGAGACCGACCGCGTGGAGATAGGCACGCTCAAGGCCCTGGGCTACGGGCCGGGGCGCATCGCCTGGAAGTACCTGGCGTTCTCCGGCGCCGCCTCGATCGGCGGGGCGGTCGTGGGCATCTGCGCGGGCGTCTTCACGCTGCCCATCGCCATCTGGACGCCCTACTCGCGCATGTACATAGACTTCCCCTATCTCATGGGATTCCACCAGCCCGACTGCCTCATCGCCCTGGGCGTCTCGGTAGGGCTAGCCCTGCTCACCACGCTGGTGGCCGTGCGCCGCACGCTGCGCGAGTCGGCCGCGTCCCTCTTGCTGCCGCCCGCTCCCAAGGGAGGCAGGCGCATCATGCTCGAGCATGTGAAGCCCCTGTGGCGGCGCCTCTCCTTCTCGCAGAAGGTCACCGCGCGCAACGTCTTTCGCTACAAGAAGCGCATGGTCATGACCATCGTGGGCGTGGCGGGCTGCACGGGGCTGGTGCTCACCGGCTTTGGCATCCAGAACAAGCTCGACGGCTTCGTGCAGGCGCAGTACGGCGGCATCTACACCTACGACGTGATGGTGAACTTCGACGCCGACGCCGGCGTCGCGACGTCCGACTCCCCGCTCACCCAGGCGCTCAATGACGAGCTCGGACCCGAGATGGCCGGCGCGGAAGGACAGGGTACCTCGGACGCCGACGGCGCATGGAGCTACTTCGTCAAGCAGGCCGCGATCGCTGAGAACCCAGGGGGCGACCCCTCGCGGATCCCCTTCGGCATCGGGGGCAGGCTCGACCAGACCGGAGGCTCGGTGCAGGCCGAGATGCGCGACGGCCGCAGCGACCGCGCAAGCGAGGAGGGCTCCGGCATCCTGCGCGACGTGACCGTCTACGTGCCGCAGCACACGGGGCAGGACCTCATCCTCATCGACGACTACCAGAGCGGCGCGCGCCTGGAGCTCCCACAGGAAGGTGCCGTCATCACCGAACGCCTGGCCGAGCAGCTCATGGTGGGCGTGGGCGACAGCATCGGGCTCTCGTTCTCGGCCGATGACGAGCCCGTGAGCGTGCGCGTCACCGGCATCATGCGCAACCTGGTGGGCCACGGCGTGTACATGAGCCCGCAGGCATATGAGGCCGCCTTTGGCGAGGCGCCCACCTACAACATGGCGCTGGGGCACAACGTCCGCGCTACCGCGCAGGACGAGCTGGTCAGCACCCTTGCGGAGTCCGACCCTGCCGTGCAAAGCGTGAGCGTTCCCGCCGACGAGTCAGGCCGATACGAGGACATCGCCAAGAGCCTCAACAGCATCGTGCTGATCATCCTGGTGGTGTCGGGGCTGCTCGCGTTCATCGTGGTGTACGCACTCACCGAGATCAACATCGAGGAGCGCCGCCGCGAGATCGCCACGCTCAAGGTGCTGGGCTTCACCAAGCGCGAGGTGCGCGGCTACGTGTACCGCGAGACCTACCTGCTCGTGGCGATCGGCATCCTGTGCGGCCTGCCCTTTGGCATGTGGCTGTGCACGTTCGTAATGCGTGCGGCGGAGTTTGACAACGTCATCTTCTTCCGCACGCTCGATCCCGCATGCTACCTGTTCGCGGCCGTGCTCACGGCACTGTTCGCCTACGTGGTGACCCTGGCGATGCGCAGGCGCCTGGCCAGCATCGACATGGCGAGCTCGCTGAAGTCGGTGGAGTAGCGAGCAGCGTTGCAGCACCCAGCGAGGCAGGCGGCGGGGGCAAATATTCGGTCATTTTGAGGCCTCGAAGTGCCCGAAAGTGTCCGGATATTTGCCCCGAGCATGTTCTACCGAGCGTGTTCTAACTGCTGCGAGCACGCTTCTCGTTCCCATGGGCACATGATCCCGGGCAGGCGCGCCTACCCGAGCCTCCCATAGAGATCATCCAGCGTCACGATGCGCAGATCATCACGCGCCAGGGCCTTCGCATGCGTCCCCTCGCTCACGTCCCTCTTCGTGAAGAGGGCGTAATAGCACCTGGTGAAACCCTTCAGCAGCGTTGAGCGATGCTCGAGGGCCTCGATTGCGGCGCTCTCGTCAAACGAATTGCGCCACTTGCACTCGCCGACAAGGACCTTCCTCTCCGCCCTGTTCGCAGCGACCACGTCGATGTCGGTCTCTTCTCGGGCCTGGGGGTCATTCCCCCACCACCGTCCAAACTCCAACGCGGCGAACGGGAGCCTGCCGGCGACGCTCTCCCGGCGAACCCACTGCAGGCACAGGCGTTCGAACTGCCCACCGACATACGTCGCTAACGCCTGTCCCGAAGTCGCATACCCCGCAACCGTGCTACCCGCGCCTTCCTCGATCGACCCAAGGTACCTGCTCACGAAGCGATACCAGTACGCAAAGAACGGATCCCTGATCTGATACCGTGCGTTGCGTGAGGTCGAGCTCTCTCCGAGCGGAGCGGTCCTTTCGATTATCCCAAGGGAGACGAGCGTCTTCAGGTACTTGCCGACCGAGTTCGAGTTCACCCCCGCCCGTTCGGCAATCTTCGAGGGCATGGTATTCCCCGCACCGATTGCATCGAGGATAGAGTTGTACTGCGCAGGCTCGCGAAGCTCCTGGCGCAGCAGCATGAGGGGCTCTTCGTAAAGCATCCCCGTGGTGTCAAAGAGAAGCAAGCGCACGTTCTCCTCGTACGTCACCCCCAAGTCAATCTGAGACAGGTAGTACGGCGTTCCGCCAAAGGTGGCATAGTAGACCGGTAGCTCCTCGACCGGCACGCCAGGAAGCATGCGAGCGGCGTCAAGATAGTCGAATGGCTTGAGTCGAATCTGCAACGTCCGGCGCCCATAGAGCGGGCTCTTTCCGCCAAGCACCTCGCTTTCCATGAAGCCCTGGTTGCTTCCGCAAAGAATGAGCTTTACGCTCGTCTGCTTGAACCCGTGATCGATGGCAGACTGGAGGGCAGATGGCAGGGATGGCTCAGCCTCGGCGGCATAGGGGAACTCATCGAAGACAAAGACAAGAGGGGCAGCCGTCGGCTCGGACTCTACCTGCCTGACCACAAATGCAAGGGCATCGTTCCAAGACGAGAAGGCCGGCAGAGAGGACGGCAGTCCAAAAGTAGAGTAGACGGCGTTGCTGAAGAGTTCGAGGTTCTGGCGAGACGTCTTTTGCTGAGCTGTGAAGTAGAGCGTCCTCTTGTCCTTCACGAACTCGTCGATAAGCGTCGTCTTCCCAACACGACGCCTACCGTAGATAACCGCCATCTGGAAATCGCGCTTTGCGTACATGCGGTCGAGCACCGCAAGCTCTTTTTCGCGTCCAACGAACATGGCCATCCCATCAACCGTACCCTACAGTACCGTACTCTAGAGTACGGTACTGTAGGGTACGGAGTCAAGAGCAGAATGTCCCCGTCCGACGCTAGGCGCCTCCATCGCTACCTGCCTCAGTTCACCTTGCGCCTCGCCCTGGGCCACGCCTGGCGATTCTCCGCCATCGAACGCCGCCTGCTCCACGAGGTCGATCAGCTCCTGCTGGGAGTGCACGCCCAGCTTGCGGTAGATGTGCCGCGCATGCGACTTCACGGTGTTGTAGCTCACGGTGAGCATGTCCTGGATGCGCTTGCCGCTGTATCCGTAGGTGAGCAGGCGCATCACCTCGCGCTCGCGATCGGTCACCCCATGCTCGCCGGCGAGGCGCACGCACGCCCGCTCGATGAGTTCCTCGCGCGAGGGCGCCATCTCGGTCGCCTGGATCTCGCGGGCCGGCACGACGCCCAGAATGGTCTGCTCGAAGGTGAATCCGCGCAGACCGACCAGCACGTAGGCAAACACGGCAAGGGCAACCACGAGGGTCACATGGGAGGCAATGCCGGGATGCGTCCCGACGAGGCCGTTGAACGCATGTCCGCTGTCCGCGCCCGCCAGAAGCCCCAGGCTCTGGGCGATGCTCCCACAAGCAAGGACGTAGACCGAGCCAACGGGGTTACGCCGACACAGCGCCGCAAGAGACACCCACAGAAGCACCGAAAAGCCCGCGCTACCCGCGCCAAGCAGGCCATTGGGCAAAAACTCGGGAACATGCGGCACGGCAATGGTGGCGAGTAGCCCGCCCATCATGAAGACAGCCGCCACAGCGAACAGGCCGTCTTCTGGCCGGCCCTTCTTGTGGTTCGCAATAAACAGCCACGCCGTGATGAGCGCGAGCACAACAAGTGGCAGCACGGTGGACATGGGCGTGTGTTGGTCATCGTTGAACGAGAGGGCAAGCCCGTAGGAGCCGGAGAATATGAAGATAAGCACGAACACCTGGTGAAACGGCGCCAGATACGAGCGAGGGTTCGCCACGGCAAGATCGGTCACCACCCGGCTGTGCTCGACAAGACCCAGCGTGGGCCGGACGTAGCGCCACAGCAGGACATAGGGCACGATGCCCAGAATCACCGAGAGCACAAGTGCAACCACATAGCCAGGGACGGGCAGCAGCGTGATCAGCAGCTGGCTCACAAGCATGCTGCACGCCACCGTCACCACGGAGGTACGCTCGGGAGTGACGACAGCCAGCGCGATCCCAACAAAGTAGAAGACGAGCACGCCACCTGCGGAGCGCAGGACGTGGCCCACCGCCACCAGGATGGGATCGGCCGACCACAGCCCCAGGATCAGCAGACCGGCAAGCGTGCCTGCAACGGAGGCGACCAGCGCCGGCCGGGGCCGCAGCGCCGACGGTCGGCGCAGAACAAGCAGGATGATCACGAGCCCGAGCAGCGGGTGGACGAGCGTCTGGAACTCGCGGGCAAGCGGGCACACCGCGCTCGTCACGGGAAAGATGGCGTAGTTCAGGACCCACGTGCGCAGCTGCGACATCACCAGGGCCAGGCCGCACACGACAGAGGCGGCACCCTGCCCCGCGGCCAAGTCGCGCCACCGCACCCCCACGGCGCCGCGCCCATCGCCGCCACCATCGGGGCGTCGGTCGTGTCCGTCTCGGGCCTCACCCATCGTCATCAGCCTCCCTCGGCATCCCGCGAAGCACACTATGTCAGCGCGTCTCCACATGACAAGCATACACAAACCCTCGTGGCAACTGCATAGACAACACCACTACAACACCTTTCACCTGCGAAACCCATAGAAGCCTACCTAGGGGGTGATGGCCTGGGCGCACCGAACTCGAGTGCCTACCTGCGGGGTGATGACCCATCTCGCGGAGCCGGCGTATTGTGCGACTCGTCACGCCCGGCCGCCCCGCGTGACTCGCATGCCTGACAGTTCGCATGCGTGCATAGTGGGGCAGTCGAGTTGCACGGGCACGATCAATCCAAGAAAGGAAGCCTGTATGTCTGAGTCAATCGCTCGCAGGGACTTCGTCAAGGGCGCCGCCGCCGTCACCGGCGCCGCCATGATCGCCGGCAGCGCCACCGTCGCGCTGGCCGAGGAGGCCGCATCCTACACCGCCGGCACCTACACCGGCACGGGCGAGGGCGTGGGCACCGTCACCGCCACCGTCACGTTCGACGAGACCAGCATCACCGACGTCCAGATCGACGTCTCGGGCGAGACCATCTTCGTGGGTGGCCAGATCGGCGAGGCCCTGCAGGGCTCGTTCATGGACGCCCAGAGCGACCAGATCGACGTCATCGCCGGCTGCACCATGACCTGCTACGGCGCCATGAAGGCCGTCAAGAGCTGCATCGCCCAGGCCAAGGGCGAGACCTTGCCCGAGGTGCCCACCTTCTCGATGGGCAGCGACGAGGACTGGCTGGGCGAGGAGCCCCAGATCGACGAGGCCCAGATCGCCGAGACCTGGGACACCGACATCCTGATCGTGGGCGCCGGCAACGCCGGCATGGCCGCTGCGGCCTACGCCGCCGAGAACGGCCTGAACTTCCGCGTCATCGACACCTACAACTCGCCGCAGGACACCCGTCACTGGTTCGGCGCTGTTGACTCCGCCGCCGCCCAAGCCGCCGGCTGCGAGCCCATGAACCGCCACAAGCTGCTCTCCGAGATCAGCCGCTACGCCTCGGGCAAGTGCAACCAGAGCGTCGTGAAGACCTGGATCAACGAGTCCGCCGCCCTGTACGACTTCGTCGCAGGCATCCTGGAGAACGACCCCTACAACTACACCTGCACGTTCACCAGCGGCGAGGCCGCCCGCTGGCCCGACGAGTGCAGCGAGGACAACACCGTCTACATGTTCCCCGAGATGGAGCACACCTACGTCGGCTCCGAGAAGGCGCGCAACGTCGTGTTCCAGGAGGTCGTGGAGAAGGACGGCTACTCCGTCGACTTCAACACCACCCTGGTGAAGCTCGAGAAGAACGACGAGGGCCGCGTTACCGGCATCATCGCCCAGAACATCCTGACCGGTGACCTCATCCGCATCAACGCCGCCTCCGGCGTGATCCTGGCATGCGGCGGCTACGAGGGCAACCCCTACATGATGCAGCAGCTCGACCCCGAGAGCACCAGCGTCATCACCTGCACCAACGCCGCCCCTCGCTGCCGCGGCGTGGGCATCCGCGCGGCCATCTGGGCCGGTGCCGCTATGGACAAGGAGCCCGCGACGATGATCTTCGACCGCGGCCTGGTGGCCCCGGACGTGAATGCCGGCTACGTCGACAACGAGAAGGCCTTCGCCGGCAAGGACTGGCCGGGCACCCTCAAGCAGTTCAACTCCGGCACCCAGCCCTTCCTCAAGGTGAACCGCAACGGCGAGCGCTTCGCCAACGAGAGCAGCCCCTACAACGACATCCTCTACGCAGGCGGCAACCAGCCCGGCGGCGTGTACTGCCAGGTCTTTGACGCCAACTACTACGAGGACGTGCTGCGCTTCTACACCATCGGCTGCTCGGCCGGCTCCCAGCAGGAAGGCGCCATGGAGAACAGCCTGGCCACCTACGAGCCGCAGGGCCTGGTGATGAAGGCCGACACCATCGAGGAGCTGGCCGAGAAGCTGGGCTTCGAGGGCGAGGCCAAGGACAACTTCCTGGCCACCGTCGAGCGCTACAACGAGCTCTTCGACGCGCAGGACGACGAGGACTTCGGCAAGCCCGCCATCCGCCTCTCGGAGATCCGCACCGCGCCGTTCTACGGCTGCTGGCTGGGCGGCTCGCTGCTGTGCACGATGCAGGGCATCGCCATCAACGGCGACTGTCAGGCGCTTGACAACGACCGCGCGCCCATCGAGGGCCTCTACGTCGTGGGCAACAACGCCGGCGGCATGTTCTCGGGCAACTACCCCTGCCTGATGCCCGGCCTGCGCTGCGGCAGCGCCCAGGTGCAGGGCATCCACGCCGTCAAGGTGCTCGGCGGCCTGGCGTAAGATCCGAGGCAACAAGGCGCCAGCCCCAAGCAAGGCCACGGCAACAAGGTGCCGGCATAAGAGCGCTGCAACCGGGAGGGCCCGTCGCAAAACGCGGCGGGCCCTCCTGCCTTTACGTCTGCCGCAAAGCCGACCGCGTTGTGGAGCCGGTCACACCACGGAGACGATCAGACCACAAGCCCGACCGCAAGGTCCAACCACGGGGCTTCTCGGCTTGGGATCCCCTTCGCTTGCCTGGCTTGCGACGAAACGGCGAGATATATCCAGAAAAAGGGGGATCGGACTGCATCGAGACGGGCGATGCGCGACCGGCGAAAGGGTATGTTTGGATAACGTCCATCGGCATACGCTTCCTACCTGCACTTTCTCTAGCCAGCACGCGGGATGTGTTACAAATCCCCGAGCTTGGGACGAGTTCCAGTGCAGTCCGATCCCCCTTTTTCTGGATACATCGGCCGAGTTCGCCGCACGGGGCATGGCGCGGCATGCCCCAACGTTTCTCTGGAGCGTCAATCTGCCTCTCGCGCATGCCCCTCTTCGTTAAAGAGCGCGCCATGGCACCTTTCCGTGCCCAGCAGCACCGCTCCTACGAATATAGCATCCTTGGGCACGGGGTTAGACCGGCCTCCGTACCATCCGGAACACATGACCAACAGTCAGGATGAAAACGGCGATCCCGTCAAACTCAAGGCATATAACGTCCCGAAAGAGACATCCCATGTCCGAGATTTGGCAGGATCACCAAGCTTGCGAAACCATTTATTTAGTAGAGCCAAACCATTTACTAGAGCCATGGGCCGCCGTAAAGGAGCGTCAGCGACACGCAGCGGCACCGAGGGTTACAGGCCATTACGCCTTAAGGTCATCTCCGGCGGGCACGTAGCCGGTGCCGTCGCCCATAACAGACTCAACGATGTCATCGATCGCAAAACGCGCACCCACGGCAGCAAAGCTCTGCTGCGAGCCAACGGCGACCAACACATCGTACATATAGCCATACAGTCCGCCTGCATCGCTACCACAGGCATAGAGACCCTTAATGGCGCTGCCTTCGGGCGTTAGAACACGGCTGCGCTCGTCAACACGCAAGCCACCGATCGTAGTCATGAACACCGGGGTGGTCTTGACGCCGTAGAACGGGGCAGCCTTAACGGGAATGAGGTACTTCGGGTCCTTGAGGAAGTCGGAGTCGTAGCCGGCGTCACACAGCTCATTGTAGTGATCGACCGTGTCCTTGAGGGCGACCGGGTCAAGGCCCATCTGCTCAGCAAGCTCCTCGATGGTGTCGGCCTTCCAGACCTTGAATTCGTCACCCTGGACGTAGCCCTCAACGAGCTCCATGCCGTCGGGGAAGGGAGTACCCACGGGAGCGTCTCCCGAGCACTCGCAGATGATGCCTTCGCACTGCTGCTTGAGGAAGTCGGTGTCCAGGATGTTGTAGCTTGCAACCTGGGTCGAGCGGCTCTCGCCATAGGCGACGAAGCTGTCTACGAGCCCCTCGCTGGTGAAGCGCTTGGCGCTCTCGTTAACCCAAAGCGTGGGGACGATGCCGACCAGGCAGCGAACGGGATGGGCCTCCTCGACGCGCTTGCCAGAAACCTCACTGTAGTCCGCCATGACCGCACCGAGACGGAAGGTGTCGGCACCGGCAGCCATACCCATCAGGATGCAATCGCCGTCACGGCCGGGAGTGCCCTTCCAGGAGGTATAACCAGCGGAGAGATCCTCCTCTTCCTCGGAGATGAACCTCCAGCCGGTGTAAGTGTTCACCATCTCACGGTTACAGGGATAGCCGCCCGAGCACATAATGACGGCCTTTGTGTTGAACTGGACGCCCCTGCCGTCTTTGTCCGTAGCAATGACGCCGGCAACGGATCCATCCTCGGCCATAAGGAGCTGCTTGGCGGGCATCTCGGTATAGATCTGGGCGCCAGCAGCCTGGGCAGCCTCGGCGATGATAGCGCAGTGTCCGCCACGCTCAGTGTAGACATGCCAAGTAGGAACGACGCCCCAGCTCGAGCGGATGCCGCTGAAAGTCACGCCGTGATCCATGAGCCAGTCCACGGTGTCTCCGGCATGCTCGAGCCAACGACGGCAGATGCGTGGGTTGTTGGACCAGTGACCAAACTCCTCGATCTGCTGGAAGTAAGAGTCGGTGTCGTCGTCATATCCCTCCTCGAGCTGAAGTCTGGACATGCAACCGAACATGCCCTCGGCAGTGGCGGAGGTGCCGCCGATGTAGCCGAGCTTTTCGATCAGTGCGACGTTGAGACCGGCCTCCGCACCGGCGAGCGCGGCGCACAACCCAGACATGCCGGCACCAATGATAACGACGTCGCATTCAATGGTCTGCTCGACCACAATCTGCTCCTCGGTGGGTTGGACAGCCTCCTCAGCACCCGCGAACCTGACCATGCCGGCCGCCTGAGTGCACAGCGCGGCAGCACCTGCCGCCGAGACAGCACCCTTCAAGAATGTACGGCGGTTCATGTCAGCAACCATGATAAAGCCCCTTTCTGCATGCCTTCCATTTACTCTAATGTAGCCCGTTGCGCCCTCGCGAGAAGCACAGACACGTCAGGCGTCCTTCACGCCTGTCTCTGCGCCTTGCTCTCCCATCGAGTGTCCGAAGCATCGAGCACGAGTCGAATACTAGGCACACAGACCCAACCTCGAACAGCACATGCAGAAGGTGATCGGCATCCCATGAATCAGGTGATTTCAAAGAAATGGCTGGCAGATTGCTTGATGCTCCTGACAAAGCTCCCCAGGGAGCTAGATCGGGGCATCACTGGCATTGGAGCCCGAAGCTGGGTCAGGGTCAGGGTCAGGGTCAAGACCGTTCTCGCCTCCTTCGACCATATCGATGAGCTGTTGTCGCGTGTGAACCTTTAACTTCGCATAGATATGCTTGATGTGAGATGCGACGGTGTTCAGGGAGATGACGAGCTCGTCACGAATGAACGGAGCGCTCCTTCCCTTGACGAGAAGGGCCAGTATTTCCGTCTCACGTGGAGAGAGTCCATACGCGCGTGCAACCACCCCAAGGCGTTCTTCGAATACGCGGCGCTCATCCTCGGCCCTAGCCCCTTCATCAAGTTGGTTCCTGTCTTCGGCGCCGTCGAGTGCCTCCTTCGCTCCCCCATCTCGATTCGCCCCGCGCGCAGCAACGAGCGCAAGCGCGAATAGCAAGGCAAGCAGAACGATGCAGGACATGGCATTAAACGATGGCGGGTCGTTCCGGGAAACACCCTCGGCCCAAAAACCCAAAGACAGCCCAATGAGACCGCTCGCATGATTTATGAGCCAGATTACGCCAAAGGTAAACGCCGCATTGCCAAACCCCCGCCCAACAAGACTGGCCGCATACAGAATCAGGAGGTACTGGCATAGCAACATAAGAGCGAAAGCAACGGCTCCCGCCAGTGACGGGGAGAGCCCGAGCCCGCACGCGACGACCGTCGCCACCAAGAAAGCCGAGGTGATTGTGCATATCGATCCGACGGAAAACCCCTCCGCAAATCGCATGAAGCCGACAAGAGCTACGATAAAGAGCAGGAGGCCGGCAAGCAATGTGATGTCCAAACCTGAACTCATGGAAGGAAGCACCACATGGTAGTTGATCAAATAGTACAAAATGGCGATTGGACCTCCAAGGCAGACAACCATTCGAGCCACGAACTTCGCAGTGAGGTCTATAGGGGCATGCTCGGTACGATCCGTTTCGCCATCATCCAGCTGCGAGACCCGCCCGAGGGCAAGCACGTACAGAATGCTTGCAACCGGGGCAAGCACCACGAGGATGAAACGACGGGCAGCAGCCGGAACGGAAAGGGCCACCGCAATCACCAGCGCCTGCGTCGTCGCAGAGGCAATTGCCGTTCGCTCGCCCATCTCTGTATCAAGTGCCGAATAGACGTCACCCCAGCTCACCCATAGCCATGCATTGGCGAGACTTGCCATCACCATCCCGCCGACAACCGCAAGGGGGCGTGACGCCAACAAGACAAGGAGCGACCCTATCGCGTTCACGAAACCGGCAGCCAAAGAAAGCGCCTCTCTGTGGGAGATCAAGTCCCGTTTATGGCTGGCAATCACAATTGCCAAAGTGCCCAGCGCAACCGTGAGTGACGACACAATGCTGAGCAGAGGAAGACCGGGAGCCAGGCCGCTCAGGACAAAGTCATCGCCCCTGATGTAAAACATGCAAATTGACCATGCCTCAAGCAGACCATACCCGAGATAAGGAAAATAGACTGACAACCTCATACGCCACGTCCCCATATCAGTGCCACACGCGTCCGACACGTCGATACATCCAGTGACACAATAGTGCCACTGAAACAGGATGTCACACAATTCCCTGAGCAACTCGATACGCCTGTATTTGGCGGACACGAACTTCGTCCCCCAAGAATCCCATATCTGCTATTGTTACGGTACAAACCCGGCCGATGCGCCGCCAGAGCCCAAACCGGACAGCCGCCGTCTCCCGCAAAGGCCAGGTCGCCCAATGACAACCCCGCACGTGAGCATCGAACAGCCAGGCACGTCATTCGTCCACAGGGCAAGGCGCGCCCGCTTCGCCCTGGCCGCGCTGGGATTCACCCTGTTCTACTCGGTCGCGGTCATCTTCTTCTACTACGAATGGCTGTTCACGACGGGATCCCCCGTCGACCCACTCGCATACGGCGCCACGCTTAACGTCACGTTGCTGCTGGCAGCGCTGGCCGAGCAGCAAATCCTCCCTCGCCTCAAGGACGGGCGCGCCCTGCTTGCGGTCGGCGGCGCGGCGTATCTCCTCGCCTGCTGTCTGCTCGTTGCGTCGGGCAACGGGGCGCGCGTCGCCGTCGTGTGCGCGGCCGGGGCATGCGCGGGCGTGGGTGCGGCGCTACTCGCCTCGCTTTGGCTCGACAGGCTCGGCTGCCTCTCCAACCGCGAGCCCGCCTACGTGCTGGGAATCGCGTCGCTGGCCAGCATCCCCATATCGGTGCTTGTGGGCCTTGCTCCCCTCTTCCCCATGGCCGCCGCATGCGTCCTGCTGCTTGCCGGGTCATGCGCCTTACTCGTCAAGCTCGGAGCGGCAGGCGCCCTTGATATGGAAGGCGCACAAAGAGGGGCGGTACGAGACACGCACACAGAAACGCAGGCTGGAGAGCAGGCAGAAGGGCAGATCGGAGTGCCAGCCGTCGGTACCGCGGCCCCCGACGTCCCCGCGCAGGAACGGCAAGGCGCGGGAACAAGCCCCTGGTCGCGCCTCGTCGTGCCGCTAGCGTACGTACGTGGCCATCCTCTCGTTTGTGTACGGAACGCTCGATGACGTGGCCATGACCACCTCAGTCACCTCTCCGGACGACTCGGGCATCGTCTCCCAGGTCTGCAGCCTCGTGACCGTGGCCGTGTTTCTCGCCTACGTGCACTTCGACGGCCATCGGTACGCGACCCTCCTCAACGTCGCTGTGGGCATCGTGGCCACCGGGCTCATCTTCCTGCCGTTCCTCGGATACAGCTATAACCTGCTGCTCATGGTGCTCACCCACATCGGCTGGGAGCTATCGCTGCTCGTGTCGTACGCGCTTGCCGTGGAGGTCGCCCGCGGCGATCGACGTCGCCTTCTCGGCGTGGGCGCGCTGGTGTTCGCGGCCCCGCGCCCGTTCGTCATCGCCGGATCGGCCGTCGTCAACCTCATCGCCGGCACGGGCTCCCGAGATGGCGGCGCAGGTTCGGCTGCCGGCAACCTCGAGTTCGCCCACATGGTCGTCATCGCCTGCGTGCTGCTCTACGTGACCATGCTCGCCATCTGGCTGCTCACGAATCGCGAGAAACGCAGGGCCGAGCGAGACCTTGCCCGTCGCGACGAGGTCATCCGTCGCTTCGTCACCGCACGCGACGACCTCTACGCCCTAGCATGCGAGTTGCAACGACACCGCGCGCATCGCCGCACCGGCGCTCGAGCAGATCCCCCAGCGCATCGTGGAGACGCAGGGCCTGGGCGTCAACACGGTGGCAGGCGCCACATTCACCTCGATCGGCATCGTCAACGCCGTGGCGGACTGCGTCGAGCAGGCCGGCGGGTCGTCGGACGAGCTGTTCTCCACCGGCAAGCCCCAGCCCAATGATGCGGTTGAGGAGCTCGAGGCCGACGTCGTGGTCGTGGGCGCCGGCGCGGCCGGCATGGGCGCCGCCATCGCGGCGGCGCAGCAGGGTGCCAGCGTCATCGTGTTTGAGAAGAACGCCAACATCGGCGGCAACTGCCTGGTGTCGGGCGGCTACCTCGAGTACATCACCGCGCCGGACGACGCCCGCCCCGAGATGACCGAGGCGCTCGACCGCTACGTGGAGGAGGTGCTCGCCAGCGACCTGGTGACCTCCACCGACCCTGACCTGGTGGAGCAGGTGCTTCAGCAGTACGAGGACCACAAGGCATCGGGCTCGACCAAGCTCTTCGACTCGCCCGAGTTCTACGCGCTCGACTACACGGCGACCTCCGGCGAGGGCCTGACCCCGGCCGACTACCTGCCCGTCGGCTACAACATCGCCGAACTCAACGGCTGGATGACCGACCTGGGCTTCGAGTGGGCCACGCCCACCCACGAGATCACCGGCCACCTCTATCCCCGCTGGTCAAATCCCACCGAGGGCAACGCGGGCGAGGGGTACTTCGACTTCTTCGACCGCGTGCTCGCAGACGACACCCTGCAGGTCAGCGTGTACCTGGCGACGCCGGCAACCTCGCTCGTCACCGAGGGCGGCGCGGTGAGCGGCGTGAACGCCCAGGCGGCAGACGGCACCATCTACGTCATCCGCGCGCCCAAGGTCATCCTTGCAAGTGGCGGTTTCTCCGGTAGCCCCGACCTGCTGCGCCAGTACAACACGCAGTGGAGCTATCCGGAGGGTAACATCCCCACGACCAACGTCAACGGCCACACGGGTGACGGCATCAAGATGGCAACCGAGCTGGGAGCCGCGACCGTCGACATGGGCAACCAGATGCTCTTCCCGCTCAACGAGCCGACCACCTATTCCGCCGACTACGTGTCGGGCACCTTCGCCGACAGCCCGCTCATCAACAAGGAGGGCAAGCGGTTCGTCGACGAGACCTGCGACCGCTTCACCATGGCGGCGGCGCTCATGGAGCAGACCGACAACCTGTGCTACATGGTGAGCGACGCGGCGAGCACCTACGTGATGCCCTCGACCCCCGGCGAGGAGTCGCTCATCGAGCACGGCCGGCTCTACCGCGCCGACACCCTCGAGGAGCTTGCTGAGCAGATCGGCGTGCCTGCCGACGCGTTCGTTGCCGAGATCGAGCGCTACAACGGCTTCTGCGACGCCGGGCAGGACGATGACTTTGGCCGCTACCTCTTTGACGAGCTGAGCCCCGTGCGCGAGGCGCCCTTCTACGCCTCGCCCGCGACGTGGGCCGCACACATCACCATCGGCGGCCTGGTGACCGACGAGAACTTCCAGGTGCTCACCGAAGCGGGCGACGCCATCGAAGGGCTGTATGCGGCCGGCGAGGTGCGCAACGGCATCTGCGGCGTGAGCAGCATTGCCGACGGTATGGCGGCAGGCAAGATCCCGCTGGCGTAAGCCGGGAGGCGGCCAGAGCGCAGACAAAGGGCGGCAGACTGCATACTTTCGGACATCTTCAGCGCCTAGAATGTCCGGATACATGCAGTCTGCCGCCCATAGCTACGCAGTGCCAGAATCGCGCGTAATGCACGCCCCGCACATTCCACGCAAGCAAAAACTATCCCGTCGGCCTTAAAATACGAGAAGATACCGCCGGGAATGGATGGGGCACATGCAAGAGAAGCAAACAGGTCAAGAGGAGCGGAGAAACCAGAGCGACGCGTCACAAGACGTGTGCCGCAGCCCTCGTGTGCAGCGTCCTAAACAAGCAGATCAGCTAGCGCGGAAAGACGCAAGTACCCTCCAGAAACTCACAGGCGACCTCAAGCAGCTGCGTCTGCGCCATCTGGGATTCGCCTTCTTCTTCGCGTGGATGTCGATGTTCATGCATGGACCCCAGCTCATCCTTGGCACCTGGGACGGCAGTGCGCAACCCATGATGACGGAGCACGCCTCGTTTGTCCCCCTTGCCACGCTGACCGTCGCGTCGGCGCTCACCATGCTGTTCTACGGCATCGCGAGGAACGTCCGTCCGCCGATAAGCCTGCGCAGGAGCACTCGGGCTTCCGCATCCGCCCTGATCATCATCGGGACAGTCCTCAGCAGCCTGAGCATTGCGACTGGCATGTGGATCGCCAATCTTCTGCCTCTCCCAGCCAGCAGCGCGTCGCTCATCGCATCCGCCATGGCATCGGCAGCCTCGGCGATAGCCGGCGTCGGCATGGCCAAGACCATGGTGATGTGGGGCGAGTTCTACGGCTGCATTGGCTCTCGGAGAGCTTCGGTATACATCTGCGCGTCGGTGTTCCTCTCCTCTGCGCTCTACTACCTCACCGCCTATCTGTCACCCATCCCCAGACTCGTTGCCATATGCCTGTATCCCGTGCTCTCGATGGCCCTGCTCACAAAGAACCAGCCTGAGATAGACATCTGGTACTCCGGCTCGCTGGGCCAGGAGGGCGGGGCCGGCACCTCCGACCCAAACGGGCCACGTCGCAACCCCCTGCCCACAAAGATTCTCGTGTGCGCGGCGCTGTACGGCGCGGTTTCGGGTCTGGTCGCAGGCTCCTCGCTCATCTTTGACGCCGCGGCGGGCGTCACCGACAGCCCACAGGCCCAGCAAGCCAGCAGCATCGACCCCATCGCGGGAATGGTGGTGGCGGTCCTGCTTCTTCTGGGCATCGCCCTGTTTGGAAGCAGCATCGATCGAGGCTTCACCTACCGGCCGACGATCCTCATCATGGTGGTGGGCTGCGCCCTCCTGCCCTTTGCCGGGGGACTCCACGGCCAGATCGCAACGGCAATCGTCGGCGGGGGCTACATGTTCTTCTACGCGCTCTCGTGGATCCTGTACTCAGACATTGCCTACCGGGCGAAAATTCCCGGCCACCGGGTCTTCTCCTGGGGCCGCGTGGCGGGAGCGGGAGGGTATGCCGCCGGCATGGCGGTCAGCGCCGCATGCTCGCGGATGCTTGGCTTCGAGGTATTCACCCCCACGCTTGTAGCGTTCATAACCATGGGACTGCTCGTGCTCACCGCAGTCTTCGTCCTTGACGAGAAGGACGTGCTCAGCGGCTGGGGAAAGCTCAAAGATATCAGTCCAGAAAAGGCGGGTCAGCAGGCATCCGATCGCGTCTGCGATGCAAATAAGCGTCAGGAAAGCCCGAATGCCGTAATCTCCCGTGCATTCGCTGACCAGCAGCTCACCAAGCGAGAGTGCGAGATTCTCATTCACCTGCTCAAGGGCCGCAGCCTCCCACGCATCGGCGAGGACCTGGGCATCGCCTATACGACTGTGAACAGCCACGTCGCCAGCATCTATGCAAAGTGCGGGGTCCACTCTCGCCAGGAACTCATCGACATGGCAGAGGCCCTTGTCGAACAAACGAGTGACGAATTATACGAGACGAGGTGCCAGTCGGCCTCATAGGTTTCATACGAGCGTCCCATCTAACCCAGGCGCGCCAGACAGCTCCGCGCATGGAGGCAAAATCGTATGCTTCATACCATCCGCTGCGGGCTATCGTGCGTTTCAATTGTCTTTGCACGCAGGCCGACGCGGAACGCCGAAAGCACCGCAAGCCGCCTGCAATCCAAAGACTGAAAGGGGACCGATCATGAGCACCACTTGCACGCGCCGCGACCTCGTCGCCGGCGGAGCGGCTTGCGCCCTCGGCACCGCCGCCCTCACGATGGCAGGCAACGCACTCGCAGAGGAAAGCGCCACCAGCCCCGACATCACGTGGGACATGGAGGCCGATCTCGTCGTCGTTGGCTCGGGCGGTGGCGTCGCCGGTGCCATCACGGCCGCCGAGGCTGGCCTTGAGGTCATCGTTCTTGAGAAGCTCGACATCCTGGGCGGCTCTTGCGCCATGCACAGCGGCGTCGTGGCCTGTGGTGGCGGCACGTCGCTGCAGCAGGAAGCTGGCATCGAGGATACGCCTGAGCAGTACTTCGACTATCTGATGGCATGCGCCAAGGGACAGGCCAACGAGGCACTCGTCAAGGCGATCGCCAACGAGGTGCCCCAGAACTTCGAGTGGCTGCGTGGCCTGGGCGTTCCCTTCACCACCGAGTGGTTGTATTACACCGGTCCGGAAGAGGAGCCCTACTGCACGGCCGTGACTCCCGCCGTCAAGCACGGAGCCCAGTGCCCGCCCGATGAGGAGCACCCGCTCACCGGCCCGGTCATCCACGGGTACGTGATCGACGAGGCCGAGGCCCAGGGCGTCCAGATCATCCCCGGCACGGCCGCGAAGCACCTCATCACCAACGAGGCCGGCGAGGTCATCGGCGTGATCGCCGACCAGGGTGGCACCGCGATCAATGTCAAGGCACGCAAGGGCGTCATCCTCAACGCGGGTGGCATGTGCAACAACCCCGAGATGCTCGCCCAATACATGCGCTTCGGCGCGATGCGCATCGCGGCAGGCACGCAGGGCGCCACGGGCGACGGCATCAAGATGGGTCAGGAGATCGGCGCCGACGTGGTGAACATGCACGAGTCGCTCGTCTCGCTCAACACCCCCGTCGACTTTGGCACCACGACACGCGGCAAGCCTCGTGATTGCTTCCCCAGCATCCTGGTCAACAAGTACGGCCAGCGTTTCGTGAACGAGGACTACCACTCCGACACCGTTGGCAAGCTTGCCCAAGGGCAGGAAGACGGCTACGTCTATCAGATCTTCGACACCGTGGGCTACGAATCGGCGGCCGAGGCCGACCGCGAGGCACTTGCCCAGGCCGACACCATCGAGGAGCTTGCCGAGCAGCTTGGCATCCAGGCAAGCGGACTCGCCGCCACCCTGGAGCAGTGGAACGCAAGCGCCGCCAACGGCGAGGATCCCATGTTCGGCAAGACGGGTGGCACCGTCGCCCCGCTGAACCCGCCGTTCTATGGCCAGCAGGTGTGGGCATACGCCTTGGTTGCTCACTTCGGCGGCCTCAAGGTCAATGAGAAGTGCAACGTCATCAACGTCTTTGGCGAGCCGATCCCTCGCCTGTACGCCTGCGGCATCGACGCCGGCGGCTGGATGGGCCGTCAGTATCCCGGCAGCGGCACGGCCGTGGGTGGCTCCTACTCGATGGCGCGCATTGCCGCACGTGAGATCATCGCGCTGGAAAGCTGGGAGGCGTAAGGGGGCGTCGGCGCCCCCGAGTTCAAGCCACTGATTACGGCGAGCAGGGTCAGGCACGCGGGTGAGGCAAGGTGCCCATCAACCGGCCCGAAACACACGGGGGGCGGTTTCCGGGGATTACCCGGGAACCGCCCCCGTCGTGCTCTATCGCAGCATCGCCGTTATGGCATCAGGCCATCAGAAACCCCTACGCCTGCCACTCGGCGTAGGTCCACTCCTCCCAGCCCCACTTGTCGGTGCCGTCGTTGGGCACGTTGACGAGGTTGGCGGCGTAGCCGTCGTACAGCGTGCTGTTGCACAGCGGCAGGTAGGGCAGGTCCTGGGCCAGGATGGCCTGGGCCTGCTTGTAGAGCTCCTGGCGCTGGGCGTCGTCGGCCGTGGCGTTGGCCTGCTGGCACAGCTCGTCGAACTCCGGGTTGCTGTAGCTGCCGTAATTCGAGGCAAAGCCGGTACCCAGGCAGCGCATCAGGGCGTAGGCGTCCGGGCCCATGAAGCCGCTCTGCAGCTCGATGTCAAAGTCCTTCTGCAGAGTCACCTTGTCAGAGAAGGCGTTGACCTCCGACATGATGACCTCGCAGGGCAGGCCGATCTGGGTCATCGAGTCGGCAATGAGCTTGGCGCACTCGTCGTAGCCGTTGCCCGAGAAGGCGTCCAGCGTGAAGCCGGTGATGTAGTTGCCGTCGGCGTCGGCCACGTAGCCGGCGTCCTCCAGCACCTTCTTGGCGCCCTCGGGGTCGTAGGCCGGGGCCACGTCCACGCTGTTGGAATAGTCGGCATACAGCGAGGGGTAGAAGGCGACCTCGGGGGCCTGCAGGCCGGAGAAGGCCTTGGCCGACAGGGCGTCGCGGTCGATGCACATGGCGATGGCGCGGCGCACGTTCACGTCGTCCAGGTGGCGCTCGGTGCGCGTGAGGTTGAAGATGATGCGCGCGGGCGAGGGATAGTTGTTCGGGACGACCTTGAGCGAGGGCTCGGCCTGCAGCTGGGCCACGCTGGCCGTCGGGATGGTCTGCAGGTAGTCCACCTCGGCGTTGATCAGGGCCTGCACGCTCGTGGCGTCATCGGAGATGATGGAGTAGACCAGATTCTTGATGGCCGGGACGTGGTAGTACTCCTCGTTAGCCACCAGCGTGATGGACTGGCCCTGGCGATACTCGCCCAAGCGATAGGGGCCCGAGGTCACGGGAGTGCCCATGAGCTGGGCCGCGTCGTTGTCCATCCAGTCGACGCCCTCGACGTTGTAGATGTGCTCGGGCAGGATGAAGCCCGCGTACCAGCCGATCACGCTCACGATGGACATGTCGGGCTGGGCCATGTTGAAGACCACGGTGTAGTCGTCGGGCGCCTCGAAGCTTTCCACCGTCTGCAGGTTGGCGCTCAGGTAGTAGGCCGGGTTGTCCTTGATAGTCTGGAACGTGTACACCACGTCAGCCGAGGTCAAGGGTTCGCCGTCGCTCCACTTGAGGTCCTGGCGCAGGTGGAAGGTGATGGTCAGGCCGTCCTCGGAGGTCTCCCAGCTCTCGGCGGCGTCGGGGATGGCCTTCTTGGAGGCGTCGAGCTTGGTCAGGCGGTGGAACATGTTCTGGCACATGGCGTACGCGTTGTCGTCGGCCGTGGTAGAGGGGCACCAGCTCATGGGATCGCCGGTGTGCTTGATGATGACCGTGCTGCTCGCCTCGTCGGCGGCGAGCACCTGGCCGGGCCTGATTCCCGCAATTGCCAGCGCCGCAACGCCGGCCACGCCCAGCCCAACGAACTCGCGGCGCGAAAGACTTCTGTTTGTCTGCTCGTTCTCCATGCTTGGCAACTCCTTCTTCTCTGCTCGCGGCCTTGCGTCCGCAATCTCTCGGCCCACGGCCGCCAGGCCCGCGCCGCCCACGCACGCGCCCACGCACACCAATCCGGCTGATTGCGAAAGACGCGGCTCATAAGCGGGGCAGGCTCGGTCCGCCTCCCGGCCTCCCAGAAAAGCAGAAGGGGACGCACCAGGCGGCGCGTCCCCTCGGCTTGCTGTAGCATGATACGACTTTAACGGTAGGAATTGCGGCGAGAACCGCCTGCCGTCGCAACCCACGCGCCGTCATCATAGAACCGCGAGCCAACCGGCCAGCAGAGCGGTCACGACCCAGACCGGCAGGCGCTGACCCGCAGCCTGGACACGTCCGGCGCTCGGTGCCCTACGCCTGCCACTCGGCGTAGGTCCACTCCTGCCAGCCCCACTTGTCGGTGCCGTCGTTGGGCACGTTGATGAGGTTGGCGGCGTAGCCGTCATAGCTCATGCTCGCGCACAGCGGCAGGTAGGGCAGGTCCTGGGACAGGATGGTCTGGGCCTGCTTGTAGAGCTCGGCGCGCTGGGCGTCGTCGCCCGTGGAGTTGGCCTGGGTGCACAGCTCGTCGAACTCGGGGTTGCTGTAGCCGCCGTAGTTGGAGCCGAAGCCCGTGCCAAAGCAGCGCATGAGCGCATATGCGTCCGGGCCCATGAAGCCGGTCTGCAGCTCGATGTCGAAGTCGCGCTGCTGCGACACCTTGTCGCTCCAGGCGCTGGGCTCGGAGATGATGACCTCGCACTGCAGGCCGATCTCGCTCATCGAGGAGGCGATGAGCTTGGCGCACTCGTCGTAACCATTGCCGGAGAACGCGTCGATGGTAAGGCCGGTGATGTAGTTGCCGTCGGCGTCCGCGGTGTAGCCGGCGTCCTCGAGGACCTTCTTGGCGCCCTCGGGATCATAGGCCGGGGCCACGTCCACGTCGTTGGAGTACTCGGCGTACAGCGAGGGGTAGAAGTGGGTCTCGGGCGGCATGATGCCGGAGTAGGCCTTGGCCGACAGCGCGTCGCGGTCGATGCACATGGCGATGGCGCGGCGCACGTTCACGTCATCGAGGTGACGCTCGGTGCGGGTGAGGTTGAAGATCATGCGCGCGGGCGAGGGGTACTCGTTGGGCACGACCTTGAGCGAGGGCTCGGCCTGCAGCTGGGCCACGTTGGGCGTGGGCAGCGTGTCGCGGTAGTCGATCTCGGCGTTGAGCAGGGCCTGGACCGCCGTCGAGTCGTCGCTGATGATGGAGTAGATAAGCGTCTTGATGGCCGGCACGTGGTAGTACTCTTCGTTGGCCACCAGCGTGATGGACTGGCCCTGGACGTACTCGGCCAGCTTGTAGGGGCCAGAGGTCACGGGGATGTTCGTGACCAGGCCAGCCTCGTTGTCCATCCAGCTCACGCCCTCCACGTCATAGATGTGCTTGGGCAGGATGAAGCCAGCGTACCAGCCAATGGTACTCACGATGGACATGTCGGGCTGGGCCATGTGGAAGACCAGCGTGTAGTCGTCCAGGACCTCGAAGCTCTCAACCGTCTGCAGGTTGGCGCTCAGGTAGTACTCGGGCGTGTCACGGATGGTCTGGAACGTGTAGGCGGCATCCTCGGCCGTCAGCGGCTCGCCGTCCGTCCACTTGAGGTCCTGGCGCAGGTGGAAGGTGATGGTCAGGCCGTCATCGGAGGTCTCCCAGCTCTCGGCGGCGTCGGGGATGGCCTTCTTGGAGGCGTCGAGCTTGGTGAGGCGGTGGAACATGTTCTGGACCATGTTGTAGGAGCCGTCGTCGGCGATGGTCGACGGGCACCAGCTCTTGGGATCGGTCTTGGCGGACACGATGACCGTGCTGCTCGCCTCGTCGGCGGCAAGCACCTGGCCGGGCTTGACGCCGGCCACGGCGAGGCCGGCGAGCGCGGCGGCGGACAGACCGACGAACTCGCGGCGAGAGAGCCCTTCCTGACTCTGCAGTTCCTTCATGCTACTTTCTCCTTTGTGTCGCATGGACATGCCTAGGACGTGCCTCGCGCGCCCGATCCGCCCAACGGGCCAACCACCCACACTCGAACGGTGGCACCAAGGGGCGGACAGGGCGAACACCAATAGCAGGCACCGTCCATTGTAGGCCATTCCGCACCGTATCGATTAATGAACCTGAAATAGCATGTACCTTTCTTTTCACACTGGCACGCCAACTTACTCATCAAACCAGCAGCCTACGGACATAATCAGCGAGCTGGAACAGAACACGCTATTTCTTAGGAAATATTGTTATATAGGACGTGGCCCGAGCAGCTTGCCGTGCGCAGGCAATAGGTACGACGATCGTGCAGGGCCATACGCCGACAGAGTTTGCGCATCCCTGATAGCACGGGCGGGTGTTACCATATGGCGAAGTGGAGGCGTTAGGCGTTGTCGCGCCGTAGGGTGCCGCCGATTGGGCATGTAGGGCAGCAAACGCGCGGGCTGGCCCTGCAGGGCGATCCCAGGTGAGACGACCGCACGACCGTGAGGCAATCGCGCGTTGATCGCACATCAGGAGGCCGCGATGGATGAGGCTCAGACCAGTACATACCCGCCCGCGTGTTCGACGGCACGCCCGTGCACCCCCAACGCCACGCATGCACCCGATGCAAATGAGACGAAGAGTGTGACCAGACGGGAGTTCTCCCTACCCTCGGCCGACGGCGCGACCACGATCAAGGGCGACCTCTGGCTGCCAGACGAGCGTCCGACACCCGCCCGGGCCATCGTCCAACTCGTCCACGGCATGGCCGAGCACATCGGACGCTATGACGAGTTCGCCCGCCATCTGGCCTCGCTCGGGTACGTCGTGGCGGGACACGACCACTTGGGACACGGACGCAGCGTCGATTCGCCCGAGTCCTGGGGCGTGCTGGAGCCAAACGCCGGGGCCGAGCACCTCATCGCCGACGTCGAGCAGGTGCGCTCCATGCTCGACAAGCGCTTCGGGAACATGCCGCACGTGATGTTCGGGCACTCGATGGGGTCGTTCGTGCTGCGCGCCTTCTTGGGTATGCATGGCAACGGCCTCGCAGGCGCCATCGTCTGCGCAACCGGCTGGCAGCCCGGGGCGGCCCTGGCGTTCGGCCGCGCGGCCACGACCGTCATCGGCAAAACGCTCGGGTGGAGCCACCGCCCGCGCCTTGTCGACGGGATGGCAATTGGGGCCTACGCGCGCAGGTTCGCGTCCGAGGAGGGAGGCAGGCTCGCGTGGATCTCGCGGGATCCGGCGACGCATCGCGCGTACGAGGCCGACCCCGCCTGCGGGTTCACCTTCTCGGCGGCAGCATACCACGAGCTGTTCAGGCTCATCGGCATGGCGCAGGACCCAAAGATCGTGCGCGGCATGCCCGCAAACATGCCCGTCCTGCTGATCTCGGGCACGGCCGACCCGGTTGGCTCAATGGGGCGCGCAACCCCCAAGGTCGCCGACCTCATGCGCGCGTGCGGCGTGCGCGACGTCGAGGTAACGATGTACCCGGGCGCACGCCACGAGCTGCTCAATGAGACGAACCGCATCCAGGTCATGGCCGACATAACCAGCTGGCTCGCACAAAAGAGCATTTCCCAGGCGAACACCAAGGAGAACCAGCGATGATGACGACAACGGGAACACACTCGACACGGGATGCGAGCTCCGAGCCCTCCTGCGCGCAGGGCATACACAACACCAACGCCACCTACGTGCTCGCGCTCGACTCGGGCACCACGTCGGTACGCTCCATCCTGTTCGACGCCGCGGGGCAACCCGTCGCCCAGGCGTCCCAGCCGATAACCCAGCACTATCCCCAGCCCGGCTGGGTCGAGCATGACGCGCGCGAGATCCTGGCCAAGCAGGTCTCCACCATATCGGAGGTGCAGTTCGCCAGCGGCATCTACTCGGATCGCATCGCCGCCGTCGGGATCACCAACCAGCGCGAGACGACCGTGGTGTGGGATCGTCGCACCGGCGACCCGCTGTGCAACGCCATCTGCTGGCAGTGCCGCAGGACCGAACCCATGATCGCCGATCTCGCACGCCGCGGGCTCTCGGAGATGATCACCGGCAAGACCGGGCTCATCCCCGACCCGTACTTCTCGGCCAGCAAGATCGCCTGGATCCTCGACAACGTCCCCGGCGCCCGCACGAAGGCAAAGGCGGGGGACCTGTTGTTCGGGACGGTGGACAGCTGGCTTGTCTGGAGCCTGACCGCAGGCGCCGTGCACGCCACCGACCGCACCAACGCCAGCCGCACGATGCTCTACAACATCCACGAGCTCGCGTGGGACGAGGAGCTGCTCGACCTGTTTGACATACCGGCCTCGATGCTGCCCGAGGTGCTGCCCTCGCGCGCGGACTTTGGGCACGTGGCCGGCGAGATCATGACGGCTCGCCCGCCGATAACGGGGGTGGCCGGCGACCAGCAGGCCTCTCTGTTCGGCCACTGCTGCTTTGAGCCCGGCGAGACCAAGGCCACCTACGGCACGGGATGCTTCATCCTCATGAACACCGGCGCCACCCCGGTGCGCTCGGAAAACGGCCTGCTCACCACCATCATCGCAACACCTGATGACACGGTCGAGTACGCGCTCGAGGGATCGGTTTTCAACGCCGGGTCGGTCGTGCAATGGCTGCGCGACGACCTGGAGCTGGTGCGTACCGCCGAGGAGACCGAGGAGCTCGCCCTGTCGGTGCCCGACACCTGCGGCGTGCACCTGGTGCCGGCGTTCACCGGCCTGGGCGCCCCGTGGTGGGACGCCAACGCCCGCGGCCTGGTGAGCGGGCTCACGCGCGGCTGCACGCGCGCCCATCTGGTACGCGCGGCGCTGGAAGGCATCGCCTACCAGGTCAGCGACATCGCAGAGGCCATGCAGCGCGACGCTGGCTGCAAACTGGGGCGCCTGGCCGTAGACGGGGGCGGCTCGCGCAACCGCTTCACCATGCAGTGGCAGGCCAACCTGCTCGACTGCCCCGTTGTCTGCGCCCGCACCAGCGAGACGACCGCCCTCGGCGCGGCCTACCTCGCCGGACTGGGCGTAGGGTACTGGGAAGGTCTCGCCCAGCTACGCGAGCAGGCGGGATCGGGCGAGCGATTTGACCCGCAGATGACACCCACGGATCGTATCGAAGTCCTGGCGGGCTGGCACGCCGCACTCGTGCGGACGCGTGGGTGAAACTAGCAGAGGATTGGGCTCGGCAAAAGAAGCACCCCCGCACAATGCGACAACCCCGCGCTCACTCCACGTAGCCTACGAATCAGCCCTTCGAAAGGAACCACTTCCAAGCAGGAACGACGTGCACGACCCCCGTGTCGGTCTGTACGTCACCCTCCTCGGCAAGCGTAACGAGGATCGACGAGTCGAGGCTCGTTTCGCCCATTGCCCTCTCGAGATTGCCCATTTCGCTACGATACTTCGCCGAAAACGCACCCCGAACGCCCTCGCGGTCGGCCCCGCTTTCCACGGCAACTTGGATAAGCTCGTATTCCGCCCCGAGAATGACATCTCCAACAACAAAATCGACTTCCGGGCATCGGGCAGAACTATAGCGCGAGATAACCCTGTCACGATTTGCCGCATACCTTCTTTTCAGCTCCATGAAGACCGCCGTCTCGAGGCGCTGCCCGAGGTCGACATGACTCGCCGGCGCCACGGCAAGCGAAAGTCCCTGGTCGACTGAATAAATCTTGTAAGCTGACTTTGGGTTGTCCCGAATCGAGAGGCAGTAGTCACAGACCTTAAAGGCGAGATGGGCATCCTCAAAGTCATCAAGCAGCGCATATGCAGCGTCGTTTGACACGGATATACCTGCGCTTCTCATGATGCCTATCTGTTTGTTTACCGAAAACTTCAAGCCAGTTGACCTCAAGGCGCCTAGGGCAAGTCGACGCCCCACACGAAAAGACGCAGTGCCGAAACGTTCAAGGACGTCCTTCGTTACGATCTCATCGGCATACGCCTGCAATAATCTCACCCTAGTTGTCGGGTCAAGATCTTGAACCGCAGGAAACCCGCCCACATCGAGATAGGAGTCGAACGCCCTGCTAAGCGCCGCAGCCTTTCGCGAGCTGTATACGCCCCTGGAGCTTCGCGTGTCAACACGGTGAAAATCACAGAACTCAGCAAAGTCCAGCGGCCACACCTCCGTTGCCAGAGATCTCCCGCGCAACCGTGTGGGGATGTCCGTCGAAAGTAGCCTAGATGACGAACCCGTCAGCACAAGCGTCACGTTGTTCTGCTCAGCAACACGACGCACGAACAGATCCCAGCCAGGCATCTCCTGTATTTCGTCAAAAAACAGGTAGCACCCGTTTTCCGCTTCGGGCACTAAGGCATAATACGCATCGAGAACGCTTGCCGCTGTACCTGCGTCCGGCTCTCCGAGGCGATCGTCGTCAAATGGAAAATAGAATGCCAGGCTTCTCGGTAGGCCGTTTTTCACCAGCCCGTCCATAAGCTGAAACAGATGGAATGTCTTCCCGCAACGACGCACGCCGATCAGAGTGGTGATCATGTTACGCCTTTGCGGGGTAGGCAGCGATCCGATCACCGGCTTTCGCGGAACATATGACGGGAGCTCGTACTCGAGATATTCCGCCACAAGCGACTCATGCAAATTTGTCTCCTCTTCTCCTAAATTCGTATAAGATTATATCATTTCTTCTTCGAGCTTCGGAGAAGTATCGTCTATTGACAGGCCTTTCTTCCCCATGATATGCGTCATGCTGACTCGCGTCCTCCCCGAATGCACGCTCAGCAAAGCGATCGACCGCAGCCCCTAGCCGGCCGTCCTCGCCAACAGGGCAAAAACCGCCCAGAGCAGTGCATACAACGTCGGCTGGTGAACTAGGTATACGACAAGCGAGCGCCGCCCAAGCCACTCGAGCGGACGACTTACGCTCGGCAGTAGATGCGGCAGCAGCCCGCGATCGCGCACGAGACAGTGCAGGAAATATCCCGCCACGAACAGAAAGCCCCACGGGATGAGCCCGTAATAGTCTGTGGAATAAAAGCCCAGCTCGGGAAATCCCAGATAGGTGGTCAGAAGGTTGGCATAGAGCGCATCGGGCAGCTCGAGCAGCACCAGATCACCCACGCCGAGATACCCGTGACGTGCACCTTTGGTCAGCACGAAGAGCAAGAGGCTCGCCACAAGCCCAACGACGGCGTTGCATCGCCTGAGCAGCGGGTCGGCAAGTCGGACAAGCACCATGCAGGACCCGATGAGCGTGAGCACGCCAAACACCACGCGGTCCTGCGGCATCACCACAAGCGTCACGCCCGTGATCAGCATCCCGGCCGCAAACACGACTGCGCCGCGCTTGAGCGCATGGCGGCTCAGTGGCTGGCAGAACCCCGAAAGCAGAATGAAGGCGCACCCCGTGGCCTGCTGCCACAGGTCGACCGCGATCGAATCGAACCACGGCCAGTCCATGCCAAACAGGTACGTAGCATCCCACGCGGCGTGATACGCGACCATGCTCACGAGCGCAAGCCCACGCAGTGCGTCCAGGAGCGCATAGCGCGTCGAACTCTTGGTCTCGTCCAAATGATCACCGCCCGCCGCTAGGAGAAGCCATATCATACGCCCTGCCGCATGCCACGCACGTAAGCGGTCCGCAAAATCAACCGAACCGCCTCGGCAGCGTCAGCGATGCGCCGCCAGGCCATCGCACCAGAACACCCCGCAGCACCCTCGCGCGCCAAAATCTCCCTGCGATGGACAAAGTTTTCGGTTGGGAGAAGATCCGTCGAGGCATCCGGCCGCCCACGTCGTTCTCAGAACACAAAAGTGTTACGAATCTATCAGCTAGAAGCTATTTTCGCAGATAATTGGCCAAAATCGTAACACTGCCACAATTCGTCGGATCGGAAGCCAAAAACAGAAGTTTCTCCCAACCGCAATATTTGTCCCGCGGAAAAGAATTTTGGCGCGCGAGCCGCCTTGCGAACCGTCCTGCACCACAATATGGGTCACCACCAGAAGCCTAGGCCGAGGACTCGCAAAACAAAGGGCGACCAGGCCGGAAGGCCCCAGCCCAGTCGCCCGTTGCCGCGCTCAGAACACAACGCTCACACCATGCCGCATGAATCGCAGGTATGGCGGTTGTTCCGGCTGCCCCGCCTACGCGCTCCACTCCGCGAAGGTCCATTCCTCCTTGCCCCACTGCCCCGCACCGTCAGATCCGGTATTGACGAGACCAGCGGCATAGGCATAGTAGATCGACCACGTGGCCAGCGGTAGATACGGCAGGTCCTCGGCAAGGATCGCCTGCGCCTGGCGATACAGCTCGGCGCGCTCGGCGTCGTCGCCAGTCGCATTGGCCTGGTTGCACAGGTCATCGAACTCGGGGTTGCTATAGAAGCCGTAGTTCGACGCGAAGTCCGTGCCCAGGCGCGACATCATGGCATACGCATCCGGGCCCATGAACCCCGCCTGGAGCTCGATGTCGAAGTCTCGCTGGACGCTCACCTTGTCGGACCAGGCGTTCATCTCCGACATGTTGACCTCGCACTGCAGGCCAATGGCATCCATGTTGGAAGCGAGCAGCCTGGACACCTGCTCGTACTCGGTACCCGAGAAGGCGTCGATCGTGAAGCCAGTGATGAAGTAGCCGTTCTCGTCGGCCACGTACCCGGAGTCCTCGAGCAGCTTGCGCGCGCCTTCGGGATCGTAGGCGGGAGCGACGTCCTCCTGGTTGGAGTACTCGCCGGCAATGGTAGGATAGAACGCCACCTCGGGCACCGAAACGCCGCCCAGGGCCTTCTCGCATATGGCCTCGCGGTCGATGCACATCGCTATCGCGCGACGAACGTTCACGTCGTCCAGATGGCGCTCCGTGCGATTCAGGTTGAAGATGATGCGATACGGCGAGGGGTCCTGCTGTAGCACCATGCGGATGTTGGGATCTGCAAGCACGCTGTCGATGTAGGCGGACGGAACCTTCTTGAGCAGGTCGGTCTCGCCGTTCTGCAATGCCTGCACCGCCGTGGAGTCGTCGGTGATGATGGAGTAGATGAGGTTGGGAATCGCCGGCACATGCCAGTAGTTCTCGTTGGCAACCAGGCTGATGGACTGGCCGGGCACGTACTCGCTCAGCTTGTAAGGACCCGAGGTCACGGGCGTGTTGACGAGCTGCGCCGCGTCGTTGTTCTCCCAGAGCACACCCTCGACGTCGTAGATGTGCTTGGGCATGATGAAGCACGCATACCATGCCAGCGTACCCACGAGCGACATGTCGGGGGCGTTGAGGTTGATGACGAAGGTGTAGTCGTCCGGGGCCTCGAAGCTCGCCACGTTCTGCAGGTTGGCACTGACATAGCACTCGGGGTGGTCCTTGATGTACTGGAAGGTGTACACCGCATCCTGGGCAGTCAGTGGCTCGCCGTCAGACCACACGAGATCCTGACGCAGGTGGTAGGTGATGGCCAGGGCGTCATCGGAGGTCTCCCAGCTCTCGGCCGCATCAGGCACGACCTGCGAGTTCACGTCAAGCTTGGCCAGGCGGTTGAACATGTTCTGGACGATGGGCCAGGCGTTGTCATCGGCAAGGACATCGGGGCACCACGATGCCGGGTCACCGGTCTGCGTCACGATGACGGTGTCCCCGCCGTCGGCAAACGCGACGTTTGCCATGCCCGGCCCCGACGCGATCCCGGCCGCCCCGGCGGCCGCAAGACTGGCCGCACCCATCAGGCCGACAAACTCACGACGAGAGACCTCTCCCATGCCGGCGAGCCTCTTGGCGCTGTCCTTCATGCTGTTCATGGCGTCCCCTTCCTTTTGCTTCCTACACGATGGGCTCCTACGCGATGTCGTGGGTACGAACGTAATCGGCGACGAGCAGGCCGCAGGCCAGCTGCACCGTCACGAGCTTCTTGATGGGTATGACCTCGTAGTCGATCTTGGACTCAAGAAGCCGGCAGATCTCCCCGTGATGCGCGAGCGCCGTGTCGCGCGCGGCCTCGAGGGCACAGCGGGCCGCATGCTCGTCCGGCCGCTCCCCTGCGGGCCCGACAGCGCCAGCACACCGGTCGGCGCCGTCCCCGCCGACATCCGACGGAGACGCTCCCAGCTTGGCGAGCTCAACCTCGCACGCGCGTGCGACCTGAGCCGCAGCGCGCGCCTTGAAGAGGCGGCGCACCAGCAGGTTGTCGAATTCGTCCGCCACGGTGGCCGGCTGGGCATACTCGGGGTTCTCCCGCACCATCGCACGTGTGGAATCGTCGACCTCACGCCCCAGAAACTCCTCAGTGACATGGGCAAAGCCGTTATCCGCGCCCATGAGATGCCGAACCGGCTCGTACGCCGCGCGGATACGCTCGGTGTCCCGCTCCTCCTCGTCCAGGCGCTCGAGCATCACGTCGCACTTCGTGCGCCCCGTGGGGGTCAAGTCGCCAATCTGCTCGCTATAGAAGTAGGGAATCTCGTTGATGAACCCAACGGCCTGCCCGTCTGCACATGCGTAGTCAAAGCTCGCCGCACCCGAGTCGATAGCCTGGGCCGGATCGCCGCCCGGCTCGCCATACCGCTCGAGATAGTCGTACTGGTCGCGCACCGAGAGCGCCCGGTACAGCGCCGGCGCCCAGCGCTCGGCATAGGGCACCTCCGCCTCGCCCAGGTGCAGGTCGAGGCCCTGGTCGGCGACGATGGCACGCATCTCCTCCCAGATCTCGGGGGTCCTGTGCGTCTCGTACCAGTACACGCCACCGAAGCTCGAGTTATGCAGCGAGTAGACGAACCGCGGCCTGACGGCATCGACCAGGGCCATGACCGCACGCGTCTCGGGCAGCGGCGCGTCGAAGTGCAGCGTCTTGTAGTCGATGGGGAATGTCCACTCAACCTGGTCGTAGAAGGCAGGGCGATAGATGTTACGCGAGTAGTTAGTGAGATTGAACGGCCCCTTGAGCCAGGTGTTGAGCTCAAGCGAGTCGGCGTCCCATGCCTTGACGAAGTACCAAGTGTAGCCGAGCTCGCGGCGCAGGTCGGCGTCTGCGGCCAGACAGCGGGACAGATGCTCAATGAGCATTGCGCCGATTGGCTCGTTGGGATGCGGCACGCCCAGCAGCAGGGCCGCGGGACGCTGGGGATCGGGCAGGGGGATGCCCTCGCCCGCAGACGCGCCCGAAGCGCCGCGTGGCTCGCCGACACGCAGGCACAGCAGCGGCCTGCCTTTGCGCGTGGCGCCGACCTCGAAGAGCGTGACCGTGTCGGGAAATTCGGCGGCAAGCGCACGGCTGCTCTCGTCAAGCTCGTCAGGCGAAAGAAACACCTGGTAATCGGGAATCGTATCGATGACCTCTTGATAGATTCGCTTCACGATGACCTCCCCAGATCAGACGTCAGGCCGCCCTCACGCGCCACGAGGAGGCGCGTCGCGTGTCCGAACGTAGGCACACAGCGTAGGTGCACAGCGCGCAGCCATTGCGTATCAGCGGGCCCCAACGTGCCTGGCCCCGCGAGGTGCCCCCGGGCGTGTTTTCAGTCAGCCTAAGCGCTTGCGAAGCACCAAATGTTACCAGTAAGAAAACATCCGGCCAGTGGCGATACCGCATCGGTTTCCGCGCAATCCAATGACGTCCTCAAAGCGGTCACGGGTAGTGGCGCACGCGTACGCGACGCGCACGCAGGCGGCAAGCGCGCAAGTGGCATGCCGCCCTCGCAAGAACCTCTTGGTCGGCGTGCCGAAACGCGTCGCGATGCCTTCGCGCGCCAAAATTTCCCTACGATGGACAAAGTTTTCGGTTGTGAGGTAGTTTGTCGAGGATGTCAGCTTCTAGGATCGGCCTCGGAGCCCCCAAGACATCGTGAACTAGGTAACTTAAGATCATTTCCGCTGGTCATCGCTGCAGGCTTGGCATTGCCAGTATTCGTCAGGTCGAACCCTCCGAAACGAAGTCCCTCACAACCGCAATATCTGTCCCGCGGACAAGAATTTTGGCGCGCGGACATTGGCGAGATCCCCCACGGGCCATCCAGCAATGAGTCCACCAAGTATGCCAGCAACAAAAAGCGGGCGGCGGAACCGGTTGAACTCGGTTCTGCCGCCCGCCTCACGTGCTCACATGCGCGGCGCATTAGGCGATCTTGCCAGCGCCGTCAAGTAGGTGCACGACGCAGCCGCGCACACGTCGCCGCGCCAACGCTCGCACTGCAACGCCTACTCGGTCCACTCCGCGTAGGTCCACTCCACGCCGGCCCACTTGCCGGCACCATCGGCGCCGGTGTTGATGAGGCCGGCGGCGTAGGCATCGTTGTAAAGTGCCGAGACGATGTTCACGTAGGGCAGGTCCTGCGAGAGGATGGTCTGCGCCTGACGGTACAGCTCGGCGCGCTTGTCATCGTCGGCCGTGGCGTTGGCCTCCTCGCACAGCTCGTCGAACTCGGGGTTGCTGTAGCTGCCGTAGTTGGAGGCAACGCCGGTACCCCAGCGCAGCTTCAGGGCGTAGGCGTCCGGACCGAGGAAACCGCTCTGGATCTCGATGTCAAAGTCGTGCTGCTGGCCAACCTTGTCACTCCAGGCATTCATCTCAGAGAGAACGACCTCGCAGGGCAGACCGATGGCAGTCATCTCGGCGGCGATGAGCTTAGCGCACTCCTCGTTGCCGGTGCTCGAGAAGGTATCGATGGTGAAGCCGGTGATGTAGTTGCCGTTTTCGTCAGGAGTATAGCCGGCCTCCTCCAGAACGGCCTTGGCGCCCTCGGGATCGTAGGCGGGAGCCACGTCCTCGGTGTTGGACCACACGCCCCACTGGGCGGGATAGAAGGCGACCTCAGGCGGGTTGATGCCACCGAACGCCTTGGCCGAGATGTCATCGCGGTTCACGCACATGCAGATGGCGCGACGCACGGCCGGGTCGTCGAGGTGACGCTCGGTGCGCAGCGTGTTGAAGATCATGCGCGTGGGCGTCTGGTCGGGACGCTCGACGATGCGCAGCGACGGGTCGGCCTTGACCTGCTCGACGCTAGGCGTAGGCACGTTGAGCAGCACGTCGATCTCGGCATTGAGCAGGGCCTGAACGGCCGTGGTGTCATCGGTGATGATGGAGTAGATCAGGTGCTTGATGGCCGGCACGTGGAAGTACTCCTCGTTGGCCTCCAGCTCGATGCTCTGGCCCTGGGTGTAGCCAACCACCTTGAAGGGGCCGGAGGTCACGGGGATGTTGGTGAGCAGGGAGTTCTCGTTGTCGTTCCACTCCACGCCCTCGACGTCGTAGATGTGCTTGGGCATGATAAAGCCGGCATACCAGCCAATGGTGCTGATCATCGACATGTCGGGCTTCACCAGGTTGAAGACCACGGTGTAGTCGTCGGGGGCCTCGAAGGTGTCGACGTTGGTCATCGTGGTGTGCAGGTAGCACTGGGCGTTGTCCTTGATGCCCTGGAACGTGAAGACTACGTCCTCGGAGGTCAGGGGCTCGCCGTCGGTCCACTTGAGGTCCTGGCGCAGGTGGAAGGTGATGGTCAGGCCGTCATCGGAGACGTCCCAGCTCTCGGCGGCGTCGGGGATGCAGCTGCGCGTCACGTCGAGCTTGGTGAGGCGATGGTAGATGTTCTGCATCGCGTAGTAGCCGTTGTCATCGGGCGTCACGTCGGGGCACCAGCCCTGCGGGTCGCCACCGGCCTGTAGGATGACGGTGTCGTTACCGGCGGCCAGGGCGGTCTGGCCGTTGAAGCTGATGAAGCTCGCGCCGGCCAGAGAGACGCCGGCGGCCAGGGCGGCCTTGACGAGCTGACGACGGGTGATGCCGTCGACCATCTCAGCGTTCTTGATGTCCATAGCAGTCCCTCCTCTTATCTTGGGCACGGCCCTATGCCGTTGCCTCGTCTTATGTGGGCGGGCGACGCGCCTTGATGCCGGCGCATGTGCGCGCCACATGCACGCAACGCCACCCACCCACGGATGACCATGTTCTCGAGCGACGCCCTCTACAGGTCGTGATGACGCACGTAGTCGGCCTCGAGCAGGCCGCAGGCAAGCTGGATGGTCACCAGCTTCTTGATCGGGATGACCTGATAGTCGATCTCCTGCTCAAGCTGCTCGCACAGGGCGTCGCGACGCGCGGCCGCGGTGTCGCGAACCTGCTCGAGCGTGGCACGCTTCTCGGCGTTCTGCTCCCCGGCGGCATCCATGCGGGCAAGCTCACTTTCGCAGGCGCGCACCAGCAGCGTGATGGTGCGGCCGGCAAAGAACTTGCGCAGCTGTAGGCTGTCGAACGCCTCGGCCACCGTGGCCGGCTTGGCAAAGTCGGGGTTCTCGCGCACCATGGCACGGGTGGCGTCGTCCATGCCGCCACCACGCGTGAACTCGGTGAACGCGCGCAGGAAGTGGTCGGTCGGGTCGATGAGCGGGCTCACCTGCTCCAGAAGCTCGCGCATCTTGGAGAACTCCGCCTCGCGCTCGTCCAGGCCCTGCAGAGCGACGTCGCAGCGCGTGCGATCGATGGGCGACTTGTCACGGATGCGCTCATCAAAGAAGTAGGGCATCTCATTGACGAACTCGAAGCTGCCGTAGCGCGTGAGAGCATAGTCGGAGCTCGACGTGCCGGCCGAGATGTTGGCTGCCGGGTCGCCCTTGCCATACTTTTCCTGATAGTCGTACTTGTCGACCGTGGTGAGCAGCTTGTAGAGGGCCGGCGCCCACTCCTCGGCGTAGGGGGCCTCCGGCTCGCCCAGGTGCAGCGGCAGGTCCTGCTCCTCGACGATGGCGCGCATCTCCTCCCAGATCTCCGGCGTCTTGTGGGTCTGGTACCAGTAGACGCCGCCGAAGCCCGAGTTGTGCAGCGAGTACATGAAGCGCGGCTTGACCTTGTCGATGAGCGCCATCATGGCCTCGGTCTCGGGCAGCGGCTCGTGGAAGTGCAGCGTCTTGTAGTCGATGGGGAACGTCCACTCGACCTGCTCATAGCTTGCCGGGCGGAAGAAGTTGCGCGTGTAGTTGCTCAGCGTGAACGGCCCCTTGATCCAGGTGTTGAGGGCCAGCGAGTCGGCGTCCCAGGCCTTCACGAAGTACCAGGTGTAGCCCAGCTCGTCGCGCAGCTCCTTGTCGGAGGCAAGCCAGCGAGAGAGATGCTCGATGAGCATGCAGCCGATGGGCTCGTTGGGGTGCGGCACGCCCATCACCAGCGCGGTGGGGCGCCTCTCGCCCTCGGGCAGGTCGGCAGGCTCGGGGTCGCCCACCTTCAGGCACAGCAGCTCGCGGCCCTCGCGCGTGTGACCTATGGGAAAGATCTCCACGACCTCGGGGAACTCGGCTGCCAGCGCGCGGCTGCTCTCGTCGAGCTCGTCGGGGGTGAGGAACACCTGATAGTCGGGGATGGTGTCCACGACCTTCTGGTAGATCGGCTTCATGTGATGCAGCGTCCTTTCTGTTTGTCCACCGCGTGCCCGTCTCGCCTTCACATGCGAGACGGGCACGCGAGGGGGCGAGTCCGCGTGATTAGAAGTGGTCGCGCACGTACTCGGCCATCATGAGGCCGCAGGAGAGCTGGATGGTCACGAGCTTCTTGATCGGGACCACCTGGTAGTCAAACGACTCCTCCAGCTCGGCGGCGAGCTTCTCGTAGGCCGGCTTGGCGGCCGCCAGGGCCTTCTCGAGGGCGGCGCGCTTCTCGGGGTTGTCCTCGCCCGACTCGTCCATCGCGGCGAGCTCGCTTTCGTTGGCGCGCACCAGCATGCCAAACGAGAGCAGCTTGTAGAACTTGGTGACGAGCAGGTTGTCGAACACCTGCGCCACGGTGGCGGGCTCGGCAAAGGCCGGGTCCTCGGCGATCATCTTGCGCGTGGCGTCGTCGGAGCTGTCGCGGGTGAACGCCTGGATTGCCAGCATGAACGGGTTCTCGGCATCCATGTACTGCTGGGAGATGGCGAGGGTGTCGCGCAGGAAGGCGCTCGTCTCCTTGCCCCAGTCCAGGCTCTCGGTCACCACGTCGCGGCGGATACGCTCGGTGGGCGACTGGTCGTCGATGCGCGGGTCGTAGAAGTAGGGCAGCTCGGTGAGGAAGGTGAACGAGTTGTACTTCTTGGCGGAGTAGCCACCCGAGCAGTCACCGCAGACGATGGCCTCCGCCGGGTCCTTGTCCGGGTCGCCGTACTTCTCCAGGTAGTCGTATTCCTGCTCGATGCCCAGCTCCTCGTAGACCGCCGGCGCCCACAGCACGCAGTAGGGGGCCTCGGGCTCGCCCAGGTTGAGCGGCACGCCCTGGTCGATGGCGACCTCGCGCATGGCGTCCCAGATCTCGGGCGTCTTCTTGGACTGGTACCAGTACACCCCGCCGAAGCCGGCGTTGTGCAGCGAGTAGATGAAGGCGGGCTTGATCTCGTCGATCAGGTCCTTCATGGCCGTGGTCTCGGGCAGCGGCGCGTCAAAGTGCAGCGTCTTGTAGTCGATGGGCCACGTCCAGTCCACCTGCTTGAAGCCCGCCGGGCGGAAGAAGTTGCGCGAGTAGTTGGTGATGGTGAAGGGGCCCTTGAGCCAGCCCTTGTTGAGCTCCAGGGAGTCGGCGTCCCAGTTCTTGACGATGTACCAGGTGTAGCCAAGCTCCTCGCGCAGCTCGGCGTCTGCGGCCAGGCAGCGGGAGAAGTGCTCGGCGAGCATGGTGCCGATGGGCTCGTTAGGGTGCGGCGTGCCAAAGACGAGGGCGTTCTTGGGACCGTTGCCTATCTTGAGGCACAGCAGCGGCCGATCCTTGCGGGTGCGCCCGATCTCGAAGAGCTCCACCGTCTCGGGGAACTCGGCGGCAAGCGCACGGCTGCTCTCGTCGAGCTCGTCGGGGGTGAGGAACACCTTGTAGTCGGGGATGGTGTCAATGACCTTCTGGAACACGGGCTTGAGTGCCATGGACGTCCTCCTTTGAACATGCACCGATGTAAAAACGCAATGTAAAACGTATACAAAGGGGCCACGCGCCCATGTGGGCTACGTGGCCCCGAGGTTCCAGCTAGTTTGCCTGCGCCTGCGTTGACTGGCCCAGGTTCCAGCAGGTGGCCCAGTGGCCATCGCTGATCTCGACGACGCCCGGGTACTCGCTCTTGCAGCGCTCGCACGGCTTGAAGCAGCGGTTGGCAAAGTAGCAGCCAGGACCGGGGTTCACCGGCGTGGGCGGCTCGCCCTCGATGGGGATGGGCGTGCCCAGCTCGTCGGGGTCGATGCTCGTGCAGTTGCTGATGAGCGCCTGCGTGTAGGGGTGCTGCGGGTTCTTGACCACGTCATCGGCCGTGCCGAACTCCACCACGCGGCCCAGGTACATGACCGCGATGTAGTCGGAGACGTTGCGGGTGATGGCGATGTCGTGGCTGATGAACACCATGGCATTGTTCTGCCCGCGGCTCACGTTGATGAGCATGTTGATGATGTCGGCGCGTACCGACACGTCGAGCATGGAGACCGGCTCGTCGGCGATGATCAGGCTGGGGCCCAGGCTCATGGAGCGGATGATCGAGACGCGCTGCAGCTGGCCACCCGACAGCTCGTGCGGGAAGCGGGCCATGACGTCCTCGGCCGGATGCAGGCCGCCCTCCTCGAGCGCCTTGAGGCAGATCTGGCGGCGCTCCTCGTCGTTGGCGCCGATGTGGTGAATCTTGAGCGGGCGCATGAGGATCTCGCCCACGGTGTCACGCGGGGTGAAGGTGTCGAACGGGTTCTGGTAGATCATCTGCACCGTGCGGCGGAAGGAGCGGAAGTCGCGCTTGATCATCTGCCCCGTGGACTCGCCGCCGATGTAGACGTCACCGCGCGTGGGCTCCTCCAGGCGGCACAGCATGCGGCCGAGCGTGGACTTGCCGCAGCCCGACTCGCCGATGACGCCCAGGATCTCGCCGCGCTCCAGCGAAAACGACACGTCGTCGACGGCCTTGACCCACGGGCGCTTGTCCTTGGGGCCCTGGAAGAGCTTGCCGGTCTTGTGCGGGTACCACTTGGTGATGTGGTCGACGCGGACGAACGGCTCCTTGCCGCCCGCCTGCGCCTGCTGAGCCGTGGCCTGCTCGGGCGCCACGGTGCTACTCGTTGCCGTTGAGGCCATCGCTGTCTCCTCCCTCGTACAGCCAGCACTTCACGGTGCGGCCATTCTCGAAATTCACGACGGGCGGCCGCTGCTCGCGGCAGCGCTGCGTGGCACGCGGGCAGCGCGGGGCGAACGGGCAGCCAGGCTGTTCCTCGGCGAGGTCGGGAAGGAAGCCGGGGATGGACTTGAGCTGGGTGATCTCGCCCTTAAGCGAGGGGAACGAGGCCAGCAGGCCCTGCGAGTAGGGGTGCTTGGGGTCCTTGAGCACGTCGCGGACCTTGCCGCACTCCATGATCTCGCCCGCGTACATGACGGCCACGTCGCTGCACGAGGCGGCGACGACCGACATGTCGTGCGTGATCATGATGCGCGTGGTGTGCAGCTTCTCCTCCAGGCCCTTGACCTCCTCGAGGATCTGGCTCTGCGTCACCACGTCAAGCGCGGTGGTGGCCTCGTCGAACACCAGCAGGTCAGGCTGGTGCATCAGGCTGATGGCGATGGCCACGCGCTGCAGCATGCCGCCCGACATCTCGTGCGGGTAGAGGTTGTACACGCGCTCGGGCAGGTTCACCAGGCGCAGGAGCTCCACCATGCGGGCGCGGATCTCCTCCTTGGTGGCCTTGGGCTCGTGCACGCGGTAGATGTCCTCGACCTGCGTGGAGATGCGGTGCACCGGCGAAAGCGCGTTCATCGCCTTCTGGAACACGATGGAGATGTCGGTCCAGCGCAGCTGGTTCATGCGCGTGTCGTCAATGGCGAGCAGGTCCTCACCCTTGAAGAGGGCCTCGCCGGTGACCTCGGAGTGCTTGGGGTCGAGCAGGCGCAGGATGCCCATGGCAAGCGTCGACTTGCCCGAGCCCGACTCGCCCACGATGCCCAGCGACTCGCCCGGCATGAGGGTGAACGAGGCATCGCGCACCGCATGGACACGCTTGCCGCTGCGCCCGATGTAAGTGACGTTGACGTCATGCGCCTCAAGCAGGGGTTGCTTGCCGGTGTCCTTGCCGGCGGCCATCTGCTCGACTGCTACTTGCTCCTGGGCGACAGGCGTTGCCTGCTGCTCCTGGGTCAATCCCTGAGTGTCCTGGGACATGGCTATCTCCTCCCCTTACGCCGGGGGTCAAGCACGTGGTTCAGGCCATCGCCCAGCAGATAGAACGTGAGCACCGTAATGACGATCGCGACGCCGGCGAACACCGAGATCCACCAGGCCGTGGTGATGTAGCTCTTGCCGTTGTAGATCATCTGGCCCCAGCTGATGATGTTGGGGTCGCCCAGGCCCAGGAACGACAGGCCCGCCTCGGTGAGGATGGCGCCCGACATGCCCAGCGTGGTGTTGGCGATGACCGGGAAGATGCCGTTGGGGATGATGTACTTGACGAGGATCTGCGCCTTGCTCTCGCCCATGGCCGTGGCGGCGCGCACGAACGTGCGCTGACGCAGCGACAGCGCCTGGGCCCTCATGAGTCGTGCGTTACTCGGCCATGTGGTGAGTCCGATGCAGATCATCACGTTGGTGATGTTGCTGCCGAACAGGGCCACGACCAAAAGGATCAGGAAGAACGAGGGGATCATCATGAAGATGTTGATGATCTCGGACACCACGGTGTCGACCTTGCCGCCGAAGAAGCCGGCGATGCCGCCCACGATGACGCCGATGCAGGCGGAGATCAGCGCCGAGACCAGGGCGACCGACAGCGACGTCCTGGTGCCGCGGATGATCATGCTCAGGATGTCCTGACCTAGGTTGTTGGTGCCCAGGACGTGCGTGATCTCGTCGCCGTTCTGGTCGGTGCCGACCTCGCCGGGCGCGGCGAGGACGTCATTGCCATAGTGGTAGGGGTTGTCCGGCTCGATGACGGGAGCCGTGATCACGATGAACAGCAGGAACAACAGCAGGATGACGCCGGCTGCAAGCTGTCGATCGCTGAAGATTGTCTTGAAGAATCTCGTTATCGTCTTCATCTGCTGCACCTAACCATCACTCGTAGCGGATACGGGGGTCAAGCGCCGCGTACACGAGGTCGACGATCAGCATGACGACAGCGACGCAAATGCTCATGACCAGGTAGATTCCCATCAGGGTGGGATAGTCGCGCTGGTTGATGGCGGTCAGCACCAGGCGGCCCATGCCCGGCCAGGAGAACACCGTCTCGATCAGGGTGACGCCGGTGATGAGGTAGGCCATGCCGATGCCGAACATCGTGACCGTGGGCAGGATGGCGTTACGCAGGACGTACTTGCCGTAGATGCGCTTCTCGGGCATGCCCGTGGCGCGCAGGGTAGTGACGAAGTCCTCGTTCATGACCTGCAGCATCGAGGACTTCGCGATACGGAAGTACTCGGGGATCAGCACGATGACCAGCGTGATGACCGGCAGGACCATGTGCTTGGCGACGTCTAGGACGTACTCCATGCCCTGGTAGTTGGCGCGCGCCGTGGTCATGCCGTAGCTGGGCAGCCAGCCGAGCATCGAGGAGAACAGGATGATGAGCATAAGGCCCAGCCAGAAGGAGGGCAGCGAGCTCGCCACGTACGCGCCGCCCGACATGCCGAAGTCGAAGGGGCCGCCCTCGCGCTTGGCCGCGCGCACGCCCGCGAGCGTTCCGAGGATCGCCGCGATGAGGTACGAGGTGAAGCCGAGCAGCAGCGTGGCGCCCACGCGCTCGCCGATCATGTCGGTGACCGGGCGGTTATACATGTAGGAGTCGCCCAGGTCGCCCGTGACGGCAGTGCCGAGGTACTTGCCGAACTGTACGATGAGCGGCTGATCCAGACCGTACTTCTGCTCGAGAGCCGCGCGCATCGCCGGGTCATCGGTGTTGGGACCCATCAGGGCGGTCACCGGATCGCCGGGCGCTGCGTGAATGATGACGAAATTGATGGCAAACACGGCAAGTACCGTGAGGATGCCAGAGAATATTCGCCGTATCACGTATCTCTTCATGGCCTCACTCTCCCAACCTCTTCCCTTCCGTGTCACGTTCCTGACGTGTCACGATCCGTTGTGCCACGACCGTCAGGACGCGCCACCGTATGTAAGCGCTAAGTATGCGCCAAAAAGTGCGCCGTTGACCGTTTAGAAACATAGCGTTTACCAAACGGGAGAGACGGACGGCTGTTTTTGGGCGGTATTCGGCCCAAGGCTGGTCTATTGATATATACTTGCGCATCGCGCGCCGCAGGTCGCACCGCGCTAGGGGGATCCGCGGCGCATCCGTGCGGCCGCTACGGCCCGAGCCTCAAACCCAGACCTGCGCAGAAAGGCGCCCGACATGCGCTTCGGCATCATCCACGCATCCATGTTCCGCACCTACCTTGGCTACGTCATCCCCTCCATGGTGGCGCTCATGCTCTCGAGCGTGTTCATCATCCTGGACGGCGTGTTCGTGGGCCATGCCGTGGGCGACGCCGGCCTTGCGGGCATCAACGTGGCCTACCCGCTCATCACCTGCGTGAACGCCATCGCCATGGGCGTGGGCATGGGCGGCGCCGTCATCTCGTCGGTCGAGCGAGGCCGCGGCAACGACGCCGCCACCGCGCAGGCGACGGGCAACGTCTTCTTCGTGCTGCTGCTCGCCGGGATCCCGCTGGCCATCCTCATGGCGGTGTTCGCCCGGCCCCTGTGCGCCCTGATGGGCGGGTCGGGCCAGACGCTCACCGAGGCCACGCACTTCGTGCAGACCATGGCCATCGGTACGCCGTTCCAGGTGCTCTCGCTGGGCAGCATCGCCCTTGTGCGCAATCGCGGGGACGTGCGCTACGCCATGGTGGTGCAGCTCATCGCCACCTGCATCAACATCGTGCTCGACTTCCTCTACGTCTTTGAGCTGGACTTCGGCATTCGCGGCGCCGCCCTGGCAACCATCACCGGGCAGATCTTCTCGTTCTGCGCCTACGTGTTCTACTTCACGCGCAAGCAGCACCGCTTCCCCCTGAGCGCGCTGCGGCCCAATCGCCCGCTGCTCGCACACATGTTCAAGCTGGGCCTTGCGCCCTTTGGGCTGACCCTTCTGCCCGACGTAACCACCGTCGTGGTGAACATCAACGCCAACGCCGTGGGCGGCGAGACCGCCGTCGCCGCCTACGCCGCCATCTCGTACGTGGCGTTCATCGTGCTCATGCTCATGCAGGGCATCGCCGACGGCAGCCAGCCGCTCATCAGCCTGTGCCACGGCAAGGGCGAGCGCGAAACGGTAGCACGCCTGCGCAACACCAACTACCTGGTCGCAGGTGGCCTGGGCCTTGTCGGCCTGGCGGCCATGGTGCTGCTCAGGGGCCAGGTGCCCGCCCTGTTCGGCGCATCGCAGACGACGGCGGACATCATCGCCTTCGCCCTGCCCGTCTACTCGCTGGCGTTCGTGTTCTACGGCATCACGCACGCCAGCATGTCGTACTTCTACGCCACCGACAACGCCCGGGCCTCCAGCATCCTGGTGTACGGCGAGGCGGTGCTGGTGGTTGCCATCGTCACCGGCATGACGTTTGCGCTGGGCATCAACGGCACGTGGGCGTCCATCGTGGTGGTGCAGGTGATCCTGTGCGCCATGGCGGCCGCGGAGCTGTGGGTGGTCACCAGGGCGCAGGCAGCGCGCAGGTTGGCCGATTCGCACAGGGTGTGAGGAATACAGGCGCTAGGATATGGGCGATGGGATACGGGCGACGGGCCAGATCCGAGGCCACACCGGGGACAGGTAAGCTGCGAACTGGGGCGCCGGTATGCTGGGGTGCCGGCATGCTTGCGTGCCGGCGTTCTGGTGGGTAGCGAGCAGGCCGATGGCGACGAGCGGGCCGACGGGCAGTCGAGAAGTTGCCCGCACCTCTATCTTGCACGGAAAAACGGGCCCGTATGGAAAGAAATGGCACTTTGGAACGAGTCTACTGCGAGCCTACTGTTTTGGTAGGATTATTTAATTATGGGATCAGTGCATCCGGTATGAACATTCGCTAGCCTGACCTAAAGGTAGTTTGTCAGACTCCCCCTTTGTCTTGCCTTGACGCATTCCAACTCGTTCCAAAGCCCGAAAACTTTCCAGATGGGCATCGTTTTGCGTGCAAGTTCTTACATGCGAGTCCTTTCATGCAAGTTCATCTGGTTGTCATCTGGTCACATGGCTTGCCCCTTCACCATCCCTTGCCGCCCGCCGTACCCCGCCGCGCCCCGCCTGCCGCACCCCACCAGCCATGCTTTGGTTTGCCCACCACGCCCCACCCCCACGCTACACTTTGCCGCTGACCCCCTACGCTTCCCGGGACTTCGCTTTGAGCTTTGCCCATCTTTCGTGAATCTGGCCTCACAAGCCCGCTTCCCTGGTATGCAGCTCGATTTTTTAGGTACTAATTTAGATGCTAAATTAAATAGGCACCCGAGTGTGCTCTTCGCGCGTCCACCAACATGCGCATGAGCGCGAATGCACGTACATGGATAAGGAGCATCAACCCAGATCCGCAAGCGACATGCCGGCGCGGCGCACTCGTGGCAACCGGAGATGAGAGGGAGGTCACATGCGGCAGGACACCGAAAGCCCGCCCACCGAAATGGCAACCGACGAAGCCTACGCCGACGAAGCGTACGAGCACTTCAAGCACGAACTGCACGGCATGTTCCGCAGCATCCGCAAAGGCCACAGCGCCCCTCCTCTGCGGCTCGGCGACCTGACCCCGGCGGAGTCCGAGGTGGTCATGGCCATCTCCCATGCCGAGGCGCACGGGATGGAGGTGCGTCCCGGTCTGCTCGCCCATATGGCGAGCACCACGCCCAGTGCCCTGTCGCAGACGCTCAAGGCGCTCGAGCAGAAAGGGCACGTCGTACGCACGCGCCTGGGAACCGACTCTCGCGGGGTGGTGCTTGATCTCACGGAGAGCGGCCGCGCCCTCGCCGGGGAGGGAGAGCGTATGCGAGACTCCTACTTCAGGAGCCTCTTCGCCTTCCTTGGCAAGGAGGACGCAGGTGAGCTGCTGCGCATCATGGGGCGCGTGGCATCGTTCGTGACAGAGAACAGAAAGGAGAAGTAGCCGTGCGCATACTGCGGTATCTAAAGATGGCGCCGGTGGCGGCCGTGCTCATCGTGTGCCTGCTCATAGTGCAGGCGTTCACCGACCTGGCGCTGCCGCACTACACCTCCGACATCGTGGATGTGGGCATCCAGCAGTCGGGCATCGAGCACGCCGCCGTGGAGGAAATGAGCGCGGGCACCTTCGAGCTCGCATGCATGATGGCCTCCGAGGATGACGAAGCCGTGCTGCGCGGCGCCTACCAGCAAGGCGAGGACGGCAACTACTACCTGCAAGATCACGCCCGCAAGGACCTGGAGGCGCTCGACGAGATCGTGGCGCTGCCGCTGATCGTCGCGCACTACGGTGACCAGATCCCCGGGCTCGACCTCGAGCAGATGCGTCAGGCATACCAGAGCGGCGCCCTGACCAAGGACGACATCGCCCAGGCGATCGACCGGCTGATGGCCCAGGCCGACGATGGGCAGGCCGAGGGCCAAGCCGGCGGCCAGGCGTCCCAGGCGACCGGCGGCTCCGTCACGATCAGCGACGCCCTCATCGACCAGCAGGCGATCGCCGCGGCAAAGGCGGAATACGAGGCGGTGGGCTATGACGTGGACGGCCTGCAGATGCGCTACCTGCTGCGCGTGGGCGCTATCATGCTGGGCATCGCCGCGCTGGGTATGGTCGCCGCGATCGCGGTGGGCTTCCTCGCGTCACGCGCCGCGGCCAAGATCGGCCGCACGCTACGCGCGCGGCTGTTCGAGCGGGTGGTGAACTTCTCCGACGCCGAGGTGCAGGGCTTCTCGGCCGCCTCGCTCATCACGCGCGGCACCAACGACATCCAGCAGATCCAGATGGTAACCACCATGGTGCTGCGCATGGTGCTCTACGCGCCCATCCTGGCGATCGGCGGCATCGTCATGGTGTCGACGACCAACGTGTCCATGAGCTGGATCATCGTGCTGGCCGTGATCTGCCTGTTCATCCTCATCGGCATCCTCATGGCGCTGGCCATGCCCAAGTTCAAGATCATGCAGAGGCTCGTGGACCGCGTGAACCTAGTGGCCCGCGAGATGCTCACCGGCCTGCCCGTCATCCGCGCGTTCGATCGGCAGGAGTTCGAGGCCGCGCGCTTTGACGGCGCCAACACCGACCTCATGCGCACGCAGCTGTTCACCAACCGCGTCATGACGTTCATGATGCCGGCGATGATGCTCATCATGAACGGCGTGAGCGTGCTCATCGTGTGGGTGGGCGGCCACTACATCGACAGCGGCACCATCCAGACGGGCGACATGATCGCGTTCATCACCTACTCGATGGTCATCATCATGTCGTTCCTCATCATCGGCATGATGTCGATCATGCTGCCCCGCGCCGACGTGGCGGCCGGGCGCATCGACGAGGTGCTCGCCACCGAGTCGAGCATCCACGACCCCGTCTCCCCGCGTGACGGCGAGCTCGCCCGCACCGGCGGCGCCGAGGTGTCGTTCAACGACGTCACGTTTGCCTATGCGCAGGCAGACGTCGAGGCGGCCCTGGCGCACGTCGACTTCACCGTGAAGCCAGGCACCACCTGCGCCATCGTGGGATCGACCGGCTCGGGCAAGTCGACCGTCATCAAGCTCATCGAGCGCTTCTACGACGTGTCGGCGGGCTCGGTCACCATCGACGGCATCGACGTGCGCGACCTTTCTCAGCACGCGCTGCGCTCGGTCGTCGCCTACGTACCCCAGCAGGCGTTCCTGTTCTCCGGCACCATCGCGAGCAACATCGCCTACGCTAACGAGGACATGGGCGCCGAGCGCATCGAGCGAGCCGCCGCGATAGCCCAGGCCGCCGACTTCGTCGAGGCCAAGCCCGAAGGGTACGACTCCCCCATCGCCCAGGGAGGCACCAACGTCTCGGGCGGACAGCGCCAGCGCCTGTGCATCGCACGCGCGCTTGCCGCCGATGCGCGCGTGCTGCTGTTCGACGACAGCTTCTCGGCCCTCGACTACAAGACTGACGCAGCGCTTCGCCAGGCGCTGCGCCGCGAGCTCGGTGACAAGACCGTGATCATCGTGGCCCAGCGCATCTCCACCGTGCTGGACGCCGACCAGATCATCGTGCTAGACGACGGCCGCATGGTGGGCAAGGGCACCCACGCCGAGCTCATGGAGAGCTGCGAGGAGTACCGGGAGATCGCCTATTCGCAGCTGTCGGAGGAGGAACTGAAGGGAGGCGATGCCGCATGAGCCGCAAGGACACCATGACCGACGCGCCCGCGTCGGACACCGCGCGCGACACCGCCGGCATGCCGCCACGCCGCCCGCGCGGCATGGGGCACGGCCCCGGCATGGGCCACGGGCCAGGCATGGCCATGGCCGGCGTGAAGGCAAAGGACTTCAAGGGCACGACCAGGCGCCTCTTTGCGTTCATGGGACGCTTCAAGGTCCCCTTCATCATCGCCATCGTGTTCGCCATAGGCTCCACGGTGTTCAGCATCATCGGGCCCAAGGTACTCTCGCAGGCCACGACCGAGCTGTTCGAGGGCATCGCGGCCAAGATCGGCGGCACCGGCGACATCGACTTCGGGGCGGTGGGCGTGATCCTGCTCACCACGCTGGCCCTCTACGGCGTGAGCGCGGTCTGCTCGTTCGTACAGGGATGGATGATGACCTCGGTCTCGCAGCGCATGTGCTACCAGCTGCGCCGTGACATCGCCGAGAAGATCGACCGCGTACCCATGGGATACTTCGAGCGCACCTCGGTGGGCGACACGCTCTCGCGCATAACCAACGACGTGGACTCGCTGGGCCAGAGCCTCAACCAGGGCGTCACGCAGCTCATCACGAGCGCGGCCACGATCGTCGGCGTGCTGGTGATGATGCTGACCATCAACCCGCTCATGACGCTGGTGACGCTGGTCATCGTGCCGGTGTCGGTCGTGTTGGTAAGCGTCATCGTCAAGCGGTCGCAGAGGTACTTCCGCCAGCAGCAGGCCATGCTGGGCGCCATCAACGGCCAGGTGGAGGAGACGTTCTCCGGCCAGGCGGTGGTGCGGGCGTTCTGCCAGGAGGGACGCGCCGTCGAGCGCTTTGGCCAGGATAACGAGCGCCTCTACGAGGCTGGCTGGAAGTCGCAGTTCCTCTCCGGCCTCATGATGCCGGTCATGAACTTCGTGAGCAACGCCGGCTACGTGGCGGTGGCGGTGCTGGGCAGCTTCTTCGCCGTGCGCGGCGTCATCACCGTGGGCGACATCCAGGCGTTCATCCAGTACGTCAAGAACTTCACGCAGCCCATAACCCAGCTCGCCCAGGTGTCCAACATCCTGCAGCTCATGGCCGCCTCGGCCGAGCGCATCTTCGAGTTCCTCGACGCTCCCGAAGAGCAGGCCGAGCTGCCCGCCGCGACCACCGACGGCATCTCCTGCGACGTGGAGTTCGACCACGTGAGCTTTGGCTACACGCCCGAGAAGACCGTCATCGGCGACTTCTCTGCCAGGGTGCGCGAGGGGCAGACCGTGGCGCTTGTGGGCCCCACGGGCGCCGGCAAGACCACCATGGTGAAGCTGCTCATGCGCTTCTACGACGTGAACGGCGGTGCCATCCGCATCGGCGGGCACGACGTGCGCGACTTTGCCCGCAACGACCTGCGCAGCCTGTTTGGCATGGTGCTGCAGGACACGTGGCTGTTCAAGGGCACCATCCGCGAGAACATCCGCTACGGCAAGCTCGACGCCACCGACGAGGAGGTGGAGGCCGCGGCCAAGGCAGCTTACGCTCACCACTTCATCAGCACGCTGCCGCACGGCTACGACACCGAGATCAACGAGGACGCGAGCAACATCAGCCAGGGCCAACGCCAGCTGCTCACCATAGCCCGCGCCATCCTGGCCGACCGGCGCATGCTCATCCTGGACGAGGCCACCTCCAGCGTTGACACGCGCACCGAGGAGCGTATCCAGAAGGCCATGGACAACCTGATGGCGGGACGCACGTCGTTTGTGATCGCACATCGCCTCTCGACGATCCGCTCGGCCGACCTGATCCTGGTGATCCGCGACGGCGACATCGTGGAGCAGGGCACCCACGACGAGCTGCTCGAGGTCGGCGGCTTCTACGCCGACCTGTATCACAGCCAGTTCGCCAAGGAAGGCGAGCTGGGGGTAGACGAGGAGTAGGTGCCGCCGGCACGGCACGCTCGATAGGCCCATCACGCTCGACAGCAGACGGACAGAAAGGCGCAGAGTGCACGATCTCGGACAGTTGAGGCGAAATATCGCCCGCTTTACGTCCGAATATATGCACTCTGCGCCCTCATCCCGCGCTCCGCTGAGTCCCTTTGGGCGCAAACGGTGGTACCCTCTTGCATGACATCGCAGCAGAGGCCCGAAGGAAGCCACCCATGTCGTCGTTTGTCTGGAACCGCACACTGCTCATCGCCAACCCCGCCGCGCAAAGCGGGCGGGGCGCGCAGGGGGCCTGCGACGTGGAGCGTGCGCTGCACGGCCGACCCGCCGGCAAAAACGCCCCGACCGAGCTGGAGGTCGTGCTCACTGAAGGGCCCGGGCATGCGGTCGAGATCACCGCACAGCGCGGTGGCAGCTACGACACCGTCGTCTCCCTCGGCGGTGACGGCATCATCCACGAGGTCGTGAATGGCCTCATGCGCATTCCGACGGACCAGCGTCCCTGCCTGGCCGTGGTCCCGCTCGGGTCGGGCAACGACTTCGCCCGCACGCTTGGCATGCCGCGCAAACGTCCCATGCGTGCGCTCGACGCCATTGTAGGTGGCGTGCGCCGGCGGCTCGACCTGGGCCGCGCCAACGGGACCTATTTCATGCAGACCCTCTCATTCGGGCTCGACGCCGCTATCGCCCTCGCCACGATGGAGCGGCGCGCCAAAAACGGCGCACATGGAACGCGCCTGTTCGCGGCCACGGGGTTCGACGTGCTCTCCCGCAACCGAGAGCCGTTTGCCTATCGGGCCGAGCTTGAGGTCGTCGACGCAGACGGGACAATCCGCGTTGAGTGCATCAACGGCGAGGAGATCGTCTTCGCGATGCAGGTGGGCCCCACCTACGGCGGCGGCTTTCGCATCTGCCCCAAGGCCTCGCCGACTGACGGCCTGCTCGACGTGTGCCGGTCGGTCAAGCTGCCCTCGATCCCGCGCACACTCGCCCTGTTCTCGCTCGCGCGCCTTGGCCTGCACGCCCGGTCTAGTGTCGTGAGGTTCGCGCGGGTCAGGCGGCTGAGCATCGAGTTCGAGCGCACAGTCCCCTGCCAGGTCGACGGGGAGCGGCTCGATGGGATCGACGGCACGCGCTTCGAGGTCACGTCGATTCCCGCGGCCCTCGAAGTGGTGTGCGAGAGATAGCCACCATGAGGGCCTACTTTTCGCACGCAGCACAACACAACGCCATAATGGCAAAAAAGCGCGACCGCCAAAACATGGACAGCGAGGTCTTGCCTGCTGTTACCGTAAGCAACGCATAGGCACAAGAACCATACATGCAGACCCGGGACATCCCATCTCACAGGGATGCCCCAAGCTCCACGTGGAAAGAATCGTTAGAGAGAGATCTTCCCAGCATCGAGTAATCCCTGATGCACGGCTTGGGCGTCTCTTTCACTTAGAGACCCCAACATGGGAGACATCTCAACATCAGAGACATCCACCTCCACCGTCTTGGAGCATCGAGCAGTCGATGGCTTGGTAAGCCCCTCGCTCCGCCAATCTTCGAGCCAGACCTCTCCCGGGTATTCCCGGCGAGGGCCGTGACCCGTTGCTTTTATCAGCAGGACAACAGCGACCGTCTCGTCAACAGCACCCACTATGACGGGGCGTTCTTTATAGGTGCCGGGCCTCTCCTCATACTCGAACGCCAGACGTCTTACCTGATAGGGCGCAATGGGGTTATTCGTCATCGCCGTCATCCCAATCCGCAGGAAACACGAGTCGGCCGTCAACCTTTCGAGCGTGGGGCGATGCATTTGGGATAATTTTAACGGACTCATCACGACGCTCTGCATACAAGGCGAACGGAACGCGCCCCTGGATGACGAGTTGCCTCAGCGCGAGATTGAGATACGAGTTGATGCTCAGGCCGATCGATTCGAGCAATGGTGACACCTCGTCACGCAGCTTTTCGTCATACCGTATCGTTGTCGTGGGCATATCGACCTCCAATGATCTTCATTATGACTCGATTAGGGCTTCAATATGACTTCTTATTGACTTCATAATAGCCATTTTAATCACAATTGGGAAGTGCGGCGCGGAATCAATCGACAATATGCCTTTGCAGGCCCCGCCCCGTCATACCCCCGTGTCCGCACATGTCTCTCAGCCGCCACTTCGTTGAACCCGACGGCGCCCGCGTAATACCCGCGCTTATGCGCAGCGGCCCTTACCGGCGACCGCGCGCCACTCACGATACCGCTCACAATCGACAACCGACACGAAGCCCCAAGGGAGCCTATTTCGCGAAGGTGCCCCTCCCCGCCTTGCCCAGCGTACGGGCTGCGGCGCCGCCAAGCGAGCCGAATGCCTTCAACAGCACCGCACGATCATCGGGGGCGACGTTGCGTGCCATCTCGACGAACGCGGAGACAGCGCGCGGCCCGCCCCCGATGATCGCCGTGGCATCCTCCTCGCCCGAAGCGGCAAGCGCCCTGAATAGGGCGTCGACGATGCGCTCGAGCTCGGCGACGTCGCTCTCCTCGACCCATCGGCGCATGGTCTGCCGCCAAAATGCGGAGCTATCGGCCAGCTTCTTTGCGTAGACAAAGTCCCCCGCATCGGGGTCGACATGCCACCTGAACAGGCTATGCTGCTCGGCCCCTCGCCCATCGCTCTCCACGACGCCGAAGTCGTCGCCGTCTTCGAGAAGCACGCCCACGACGGACTCGACAGGTACGGTCTTGTGCACACGGCCGGCGATGCGAGCGTACTCTCCCCCGGCAAACGCCTCAGGGCGAAACCCTGGCCCGTCGTGGCAATAAACACGAACGATGCGGTCCCGGACGGCCGGGGCGGCCATTGCCGCCGCGTACACCGCGAGGTTACCTCCCTTGGAATGCCCGCCGACGATCAGCGCGCCGGCATGCCTTGCGGCCACATCTGCGAGATAGCGCACCGCCTCGGCCTGCCCAGGAACCGGCCACATCCACCCCATGTTGAAGTCCTCGTTCCAACCGGTGAACGAGGCATCAGTCCCCCGGAAGGCAACGTAGGTAAAAATACCAGGGCAGGTGAACGTCATCGCGGCGAACTGCATCTCCCTGCCGGGGTCGAACAGGGCGCGCGCGTCCCCGATGCGCAGGTGCCTGAAGCGCGGGCTCGCGGCCGCGGCGAACAGGAGTTGCTTGTCGAGCTCGGGCTCGAACCCGGCGAACATGCCGTCGAAGCGCTCCGCAAGCAGCAGGTCGCGCGGGCCAAGCGACTCATCCTCGCCAGAAACCACCCGCTCGACGCGAACCATGGCGAGCTGCGCAAGCACAGCCGAATCGACCGGGCAAAACGACACCTCGTCAAAAGGCGCAAGCACGGTCTCGACGTAGTCTATAAGGCGGCAGTCTCTAGAGTCCTTTGCCACGGCAGGGCACCTCCCCATCGTTTCGTCTGAGGATAGCAGATTACCGAAGCCCTGCCACCTGACGCGCTTCGGAGGAACCTGTCAGTACGCTTTGTCAGTACGCTCTATCAAAAACTTGGCGTGCACTCTCGGCAGGAGCTCATCGACAAGACCGATCGAATCTAGGACCCTCTTCACCCGTAATTCTGCTACCCTGTTCTAGGCCATCGACGATCCCCGGCGTCCCTAATCCAAGCAAGGAATCGCGAGGCAGACGGGGCAGCCGTACGGGAGGGCACAACATGCGTGAATTCCTGGATAGGTTCGTCGGCAACATATCGCCCTCCGCGCTGCTCGTGTCCACGTTCTTCTGGTCGTGGTTTGACCTCGTGCCATTCAGCCCGCTGCTCTTCACGTCGGCAGGTCAGCCCGCAGACCCCATGCCGCTCGTCGTGTCGCTTCTGATCAGCTCGGCCGTGCTCGCCGCGTTCTTCTGCTCGAAGCGCCTGCTCGCCACGTCGCTCAATGCAGGCCGCCTTGCGCTTGGATCCCTCGTCTTCGGCAGCATGGGCACCGTGCTCGTGCATCTGGGCGCACGTCAAGGGCTCGCCGCCCTCTCCGTGGCAGGCGGCGTTCTGGCAGGCGCCTTCCAGGGTATCGGCATCGTCGTCGTGGGATGCCTCATCGTGTGCCAGGGCAAGACCAACGCCCTCATCCACATCGCCGCATGCCTACCGTTCAATATAGTGTTCGTCCTGCTGGGCATGTACCTGCAGCCCGAGGCGGCTGTGGTGCTGTGCGCGGTCCTCCCCTTGCTCTCGGCGCTCAGCTACAAGGTGTTCCTCGAGCGCGGCGACAACGCCCGGGCCATCGGCTCCGCGCTCGATGCCCCTCGTGGGTCGGGCAGGCCGCGTCGGGCGCCGGAGGCCCGGCGAGGCGATGGCGTGCAGAGCGACAACAACCAGACAGGCACGCGACCGGACACAAAGGAAGCCCTCACCAAGGTCGGGTGCATTGCCCTGCTGCTGATCGTCACCACGACGTTTGGCCTGGTCAACTTCTACGTCATCTTTTCGGGCGACGGGGCGCTGCCAGGCGGGGGATTTGACTACTCCCCGCTCATCATCCGAGCCGTCGCAGCGACGCTCATCATCTTTGAGTACGTCTTTCGCTCGAGGCAGCCCTATCCCCTGCTTGTGTTCGCCCTCGTCCTCATGGCGTCGGGGCAATTCACCATCGGCCTGGTCACATCGCCGAGCGTCACTGCCATACTTGTCGGATCCGCGCTGATCCAGGCAGGCTACGCCACCTTTGACCTGCTCATCTGGGCTATCATCGTCATCATGCACCGGGGATCGTCCATGCCCGTGGGGCGGTTCCTCTGCTTCGTATATGCCTTTGACCAGCTTGGCATAGCGGCCGGAACGCTCCTCGGCTCGACGGGCGCGACGAACGCCCTGCCTATCTCGGTGTATACCCTGCTGGGACTGACCATGGGGGTGCTCGCCTTCGTGCTTCTGGGCAATCGCACGTCCATCCTCAAGAACCTGCACGGCGTCGTGATCGAGGAGGCGGACGACGCCCCCGACCCCGCCGCCAGACACAGCGCGCCTGACAATAGGGTCAACCCACTCGATCCGATCGCACCGGCGGAGAGCGTCGCGCCATGCGGCCCGGCCGTCACCTTAGATGCCAGCCATGCCCCTCAGCAGCCCCACGGCCCCCAGCAGCTTGATGGCGTGAACGCGATTGCCTCGCGCTTCTTCCTCACACGACGCGAGGCAGACATCCTGGCACTCCTAGTCTCCGGCAGAAGCGCCCCGTACATCGCCGAGCAGCTCAGCGTCTCGCCGAACACCGTGAAGACGCACATACGCCACATCTACGCCAAGCTCGACATTCACGACAGACAGGAGCTGCTCGATCTGCTGAGGTAGCAGGATCAGAGCTTGATGCGATTGGCTCGTTACCCTACAATTATCTCAGCAATAATAAATGTAGGGTAAGGCGGCGCAGGGATGTCAGTCTTGGAAGAAATGCTTGAAGAGGAGTACGAGCGCTCTCTCCGTCTCAGTCGCCACATCGAGATAGAGCTCGCAACATTGCCAAAGGGCAGCGTGCGCGTGCGAGAAATTCGCGGACGGGAGTATTACTATCTCAATCATCGCGAAGGGAACAAAGTAAAGTCTGACTATATCCCCGCGTCAGAGATCGACTCCGTACAGCACAAGATCGCCCGTCGCAAAGAGCTCAAGGCTGCGCTCAGGGAACAAGAGCACTCACGCAAACAGATCGAACGCGCACTGGGAAGAAGGCCTGATGTTAACTGACCAGCAAAAGGCTTTCTCCAGAGTACTTGACCTTGTCGAGGAAGCAGGCTGCATGCCCCACGTAGTTCTGATAGGCTCATGGGCTGAGTTTGCCTACCGTGAAGCAGGTTTGCTCAAAGGATTCGATCCCAACATCAGGACGATGGACGTTGATTTCCTTATTCGGAATCTTCGTCGACCCAGTCCCGCCGCAAGTCTTGCATCACTTGCTCGCGAAAAGGGCTTCCTCGTGGAATCCGATACGCTCAACGGTACAACAAAACTATTTGACACATCAGGACTCGAAGTCGAGTTCCTTATCGGCAAGATGGGCGCCGGCGTGGAACCCGCGCTCAAAACGAACGTCGGCGTGACAGCCCAAACACTTCGGCATCTGGACATTCTCTCGGGCAATTCAATCGATATCCCCTGCCTTGGACACCTAGTTCGCGTACCAACCCCCGAAGCCTACGCAGTACACAAGATGGTCATCAACACCCAACGCGGAAACAAAGCAGAGAAGGACGCACGGGCAGTTCTCGGAATCTGGTCATTTCTCACCGAGGAAAGGCTCGTGGGCGTACTCGCCAGTCTTACCAAACGCGAACGCGCTGCAGCCAGCAAATTTATGACAGATCACAACCTATGCCTATCGTAGGGTAGCTCCTTGGCACCTACCTCTAGCCAGAAAGGCGCCCGCCAATCAGATGACGGGCGCCTGGGGTGAAACCAAACCGTATCTAGTTTACCAGCCTAACACCAAGGCTCCTCGGCGGCGGCGTTAACACCGGCACCACGGGAGTAGATGCACTCGGCAACGTTGCCCGAGCCCTGATACAGCCAGGTGTACATGGAGCCGAACTCGCCGCCGGCGTACAGGCGCGGGATGACCTCGTCGTCGTAGTTGAGCACCTGGTACTTCTCGTTGCGGACGGGGCCGCCCTGGGTGTTGATGAGACCCAAGCCCATCTCGTAGCCGTAGAACGGGCCGGTCTCGACGGGGGTCAGCACCAGATCGCGGCCAAACTCATCCTCGCCGGAGGCGCAGCCCTCGTTGTAGCGCGCCACCTGATCGGCGAGGCCGGTCGGATCGATGCCCAGCTTCTCGGCAAGCTCCTCGAGCGTGTCGGCCTTGACGATCCAGCCCTTCTCGATCTCGGCCTGGTTATCTTGGCTCCACGTGTACCAGTCGTGCAGGTGAGACCAATAGTGAACGGCACCGTCGGCCGAGGCGTTGCACATGGGGCCGGCGTCGATGCGCGTCTGGTCGCAGATGTAGAACATGGGCAGGTTGGTGTAGGACAGCGTCTCCATGCTGAAGGCAAGCTCGGGGATCTGGGACTTCTCGTGCAGCGGACGAATGATGAAGTCACTCATTGACGCGATGGGCGAGGCGCTCTCGGCAACGAAGCGCTTGCCCTCCTTGTTCACCATGATGGCGTGGTCCCAGCTCTGCGTGCCGATGAAGTCGAAGCCCTGGCAGACACCGACCTCCTCGGAGGCAGCCTTGTTGCAGTGGCAGCCCCACTCGACCGAGCCAAAGCCGCGCAGCTTGGCACCGATCTCGTTGATCATCTTGATGCCGTCGCCGGTGTTGTACGGCGAGCCGCAGGGGTAGATGGGCACGTTCGGCGGATAGTACGCCGTCAGCATCTCGGGGTTGTTCTCAAAGCCGCCGAGCGTGAGCACCACGCCCCTGCGGGCAAGGACGTTGACGGGATTGCCCTCGGCATCCATGGCCAGGACGCCAAAGACCTCCTTGGTGGTGGGGTCGAAGATGAGCTTGACGCCGGGCGTCTCGTAGTGGATCTCGATGTTCTCGTTGGCGTCACAGATGCCCTTGAGCCACTGGAAGAACCCATAGCCAGCACCCGCGCCGCTCATGGTGCCGTTCCAGCCGTGCGCGTACTCGTTGGCGGCGTACATGGATCCGCCGCCCTCCTCGTTGAAGGTCACCGCGCCGTCGAAGGCATGGTCCTCAAGCCATTGCGGGGTGGCAAGGCTCTCGTCCACAAAGCCACGCAGCTCCTCGTCATTGGTGCCCACGGTAGGCATCTGGAACTTGAGGAAGTTGAAGGCCATCTCGGGATCATCGGGGTTGGCAAGGATGCCGCTACCACCCGCCACGGAGAAGTTGCCGCCGCAGTCCTGTTCGTCGGCCTTTTCGAGCACGATGACCTTTGCACCCGCCTCGCCGGCCGCGATCGCGGCGCTGGCGCCAGAGCCACCAAAGCCGACTACGACGACATCCGCCTCGAGATCCCAGGTCTCGGGAACCGCCGCGGACTCCGCATATGCCTTCCTGCCATTTGCGGCAATGAACGCCGTGCTGGCCGCAAGCGCCGATGCCGCCACGAAGCCCCTACGCGTCACGCTGGTTTCCATGCGCAATCCCTTCTCTTAGGGCGTGACCTTGTGATTCACGCCGTCTGCACAGACCATAGCGCACACGTTCGTGCTAGGGGAAATTCGATTTTTGCGCCAAGGGTTGCACGTTCGGAATCGCAGCGATGCGCAACCGTGCCAGGCCATTGGCCACATGCATCGCCGCGATGTACATCGCGTATAATCCAATCGTCGACACCTCACCAGATGGGTGACCGAGCGTTTGCATGCACCTGTCTGGCATTGGTGGCAGCAGCACAAGTGAGGGCCGAAACGCTCACTCAAGGGGGATTCATGGACATCAGTTACTTCTGGGAATTCGGAATGGTTGCAAAGCATGGCAACCTCTCAGAGGCAGCTCGCGAATTGAACATGACAGAGTCAGTCCTAAGTCGCCACATCAAGGCCCTGGAGGCAGAGCTGGGTTTCGAGCTGTACGACCGCTCGACAAGTCCCATGCGTCTCACTGCGCTGGGCGAGCTCTTTTTGCCACTTGCCGCGGACGTAGGCTGTGCCTGGAATCGCATACAGGCATTTTGCGCTAAGTACCGCGGGCAAAATCTCGATATCGTGCGCGTTCGCGGCGTCATGGACGGCGTGACGCTGCCGATTCTACGAGACGCTCGTGCCGCGCTCGAAGAGGAAAACGCACATCTGCGCGTCAAGTTCATCCCCCAGCAGTTCCAGACGCCCTTTTCCGACATCCGCGAGGACAAGCTCGACATAGCCGTCGAGCCGCTGTCCAATCTCATTGACACGCACGACCTCTCCTGGTTCCACCTGGCATACGAGAGACCCACCATTGTCCTTGAAGCCAGGCATTCTTTCGCAGGCCGCAAGTCATTCGGCCCCGACGACCTGACGGACCTTAAGTTCACCTCGCTGCGGTCGAACCGAGACAACGCCATGCGCAAGCACCTGCAGGGTATCTGCGGGCGACACGGCCTTGTAGGCGACGTTCCCAAAAGCCTCACGACATCGCCCGTCGACTCGTATGAGGAGCTCTTCCTTGAGGGCCTGGGCGAATATGTCATCATGCTGCCGGAAACCCTGGCCGCACGCTATACCAAGGAGTTCTCGGACGATTACGTGATACGCCCGTTCATCGGCCAAGACGTCGACTATGACTGGTGCGTGTTCTACCGTGACGACGCGCCGCGACACGTCAAGGCGTACCTCGAAGAGCTCAGGAAGCGCGCGAACGAACTGCCTAGTGATTAGTCCGGATTCCAATAGCCGGCTCGCAAAACGCGGCGATGGGCCTTCCGGCTGTCTGCCTCTCCCTTCTTTAGCGCCCCAGTTGCCCCCCATGTCGTGGAGCAGGGCATGATGGCACCTCGGAAGCCTCAGAGAGCCCTAAAGAAGGCGACGTTGATGGACATCCCAGAAAATCGACACGCACTTCATGAAATCCTATGCTAGAATAGATGCCAGACGAAGCCCGTGGTTTGGTTAACCGGTTGGCGGGCGACGCCCTGTGCTGCTAGCCTAACCTCCGACAGAAAGGCTAGCAGCTTTTTTCATCTCTGGACCTCCTATCACCCCTCGTGCAGCCGCCTTGACTGCTCGGCCAGCTCGACCAGCTCCTTCTTGCTGTGGATGCCTAGCTTCCCGTAGGCACCCTTGGTGTGCCAGCGCACTGTGTTGAGCGAGATGTTCAGGCGCTCGCCAACCTGAGAGAGCGTATAGCCATGCAGAAGGAGACCCACGATCTGCTCCTCGCGTGCCGACAGACCGAAGGCCGCAAGCCAGTCGGCCTGCGATTCGCCGTTCGGGTCGCCTCGCAATGGGGACGACGCAGCACCACGCCTCCCCGCAGCGTCAGCATCACCTGCGCCGAAACCACCTGCACTAGCGCCAGCCCCGGCGTCGGAACCGGCGCCAGCCGTCGCACGCAGCCGAATCGGGTAACGGTTTATGAGGATGACCGTATAGAGGATGAGCGCCAGTGCCATCAGAAACGAGAGCGCCACGGTCAGAGGCGTGGCGGCCTCACCGCTGAACCCCGGGAGCACGAGACGAACCAGGCCGCTGAGGAAGTCCGTCCTCATGAGCACGATGACCCCCAGGCCAAAGGTCGTCACGCGAGGGAGGTCGCCACGCCATGCGAGGCCAGAGGCAAAGATCCAGGCGAACATCATGAGGCAGTCCTGCGTGGCGCGCATGAAGCTGACCGACGTCGCCTCGTCGACGAAAGCAAACGACGAATAGCCAAGCAGCCCCAAAAAGATGACGACGGCGTAAAGCGGCCAGAACTGGTCGGGGTCATCGCTCTTGAACATGAACACCAGCACGCAGAACGCAACGGCGACCGCCAAAAACATCGGGAGCCTGAACACGTTGGTCGTGTAGAGCACAAGCGCGTCCTGGCTCGGGGCGATGACCAGGCCTGTCACCGTGCATATGAGGCTGCAGGCAACGAGCAGCCACAGGATGGCGAGGGGAACGCCCTGCACGGCCCTGCGAAAGTGAGAGCCAAACCCCTCGCCGGCGGTGCGTGCGCCACGACCTACGAGAGAAGGCTGGTCGGGCACCGTCCTGATGCATGCGAGGAGCAGGCCTCCGCACACGAGCGGCGCAAGAACCGCAAGCCACTGCGTCACAGCCGACGGAGCGCCGTTGAGGGCTACGGTCGCCACCCCATAGAGGGCAAAGGCGCCTGAGACGTAGACGACCGCTCGGCGCGGCCGGATGGAACAGGTATAGACGCCCCACCCAAGCAGCAGGACGGCCGAGCCGGCGCCATGTAGGATGCGCCCGATCCCAAAGAGCGCGCTCGTCGGGTCAAACGCAATCGACACCACGCCGCAGGCCACCATGACCACCGTGGACGCGGCGATGAAGGCTCGCCTCGCCCGATTGGAGACCGCAGCCACCAGCGAGATGACGACGCACGCCACGGTCACCGCAAGCTGCACGAGCCGCGAGAGCGCATAGGCATCGACCGCCGTCGTGGTAAACTCGTTGCCATAGACGGTGTAGGCGGTCAGCCGAAACGCGAGGATGCCCAGGAAGGGAAGGGGCGACCACGGAACGTCGCGCGTCATGCGACGAGGCGACGCGTCGGCAGCGACGCCTCCGCCCTCGCCGGCGACCCCGTCGCGCGATGTGGTCCTCTTCGCATAATCAGCCATCCCCAACCCTCCCCTCCCCACCGGCAACGCATCTCAACGCGGCGCCCCAGCATCGCAGGACCCGCATGCGTCACGCAAAGCATAGCGCACACGCGGCCGCCGTGCCGTCCGGAAGCAGATATCGCGCCCGGAATCTGGACGTACTAGCAACTGCGCGGGCAACCGCGTCGGACAATTAGGCCGACACGGCCAAAACGACATGCCCACATCAATGATGTAGGGGTTCTGCCACGCCTTTTGTGTATGGTTGGTCAGGTAGCGCGAGCAAAGAGGGATCGCGCACAAGACACCGAAAGAGGGAGGAAGACATGGATCAGCACGCACGCTCCACCATGACTCGTCGCGCCTTCGTCGGCACCGCCGGCGCCGCAGTCGGCGCAGCCGTGGCAAGCAGCGTCGTCACCGGCGCCATCGCCGAGGAGGCCGCCGAGTCCGCCGAGACCGAGGCTGCCGCGCCTGCCGAGGATGACGGCCTCATCGCCAGCGCCCGCCTCAACCCGCAGGACTACGACTTCCGCTCCAACTCGATCACCGACTTCACGCAGACCACGATGTTCTCGCCGTGGAAGTTCGGCTCCATCGAGCTGCCCAACCGCTTTGTGAAGTCGGCCGCCGGCTCCGACACCGGTAGCAACCCCGAGGAGTGCGTGGCCTACTACCGCGCCTTCGCCCATGGCGGCGTCCCCATGGTGTGGGTCGAAGACTTCGTCGACAAGTACGAGCACTTCCCGCATGCCCGTGGTGTCGCAATCGAGGACTCCCCGCTCGAGGAGATCGCCAAGGCGATCCACGAGGAGGGCGGCTACGTCGGCTATCAGATCTCGTGCATGGGCTACACGTTCAGCGGCACCCCGCAGCTCGACAACGGCTCGTTTGCTTCCTCGGTCGCAGGTGACATGTCGCTCGACGAGATCCACCTGCTCCAGCAGGACTCCGCCGCCTTCGCCAAGAAGCTGCAGGACATCGGCTTTGACGCCGTCGAGATCAACGCCGCCGGCAACAACATCGGCCAGTCGTTCTTCTCGCGCATGCGCAACGCCCGTGAGGACGAGTACGGCCCCCAGAGCCTCGAGAACCGCGCTCGCTTCGTCTGCGAGATGGTCCAGGCCATCAAGGAGCAGTGCGGCGAGGACTTCCCGGTGCAGGTCCTGCTCAACGGCATCGAGGAGAACGACCAGAACCTGGGCGACAGCACGCTCATGACCACGGTGGAGGAGAACCTCGAGATCGCCAAGTACCTCGAGGCCGCCGGCGTCAACTCCCTGCACGTGCGCCTGGGGCCCCTGGGCATGCACGTGTGCCAGTTCGCCAGCGACCTGTACTTCACCGGTTACGGCATCGAGGGCACCACGGCCTACGGCACGCAGTATGACTTCTCGCAGCACTGGCAGGGCAAGCTGATGGCCAACCACGGCGGCGCCGGCCTCATGCTCAACGTGGCCAAGGAGTTCAAGAACGCCGTGTCCATCCCCGTGGGCAGCGTCACCTACAACGACCCCGCCATGGCCCCCGACTTCTTCGAGGGTGCGCTCAACGACGGCATGGCCGACTTCTTCCTGATGACCCGCCCGCTCACCGTGGACCCCGACTACGTCAACAAGCTGCGCGAGGGCCGCATCGACGAGATCGCCCCGTGCACCCGCTGCATGCA